>NZ_JBIWNU010000009.1:0-518072 GCF_044767385.1 Streptomyces sp. NPDC101393
GGACCCTGTGGGAGAGTAGGACGCCGCCGAACAATTATTGTGAGATTGCCCCGTTGGGAGCCTTAGGGTTCCCGACGGGGCTTTTTCGCGTTCCCCGACAGTTTCGCGTTCCCCACCCATTCCCCTTCGTAATTCCGGGTGTGGAATCGGAGGGGCCTCTCTCGAGCTGACAGTCCCGGCGCGTTCGCTGTGAGGTGGTGTGGGGTGAGCCGTGGGGCAGCAGCACGCAGGTGTTCGTGATTGAGCTGGCTTTGGCGTGGTGGGCCCGGGACCGAATCTCGCACATCTTAGGGCTGGTGAGCGGGGAAGGCGCGGGTCTGGTTAGGCGACAGGCAGGACAGAGAAGAGCCCCGGGCGTCGTGACTGGCTCGACGCCCGGGGCTCTCTGGTACGTGGGGGAGGGGCCTCGTCAGAGGCGGCCGGCTGATTTGAGGGTGAGGTAGGCGTCGGCCAGATCGGGGGCCAGGCGGGAGGGCGTGGAGTCGATGACGGTGATGCCGTGTTGGCGGAGACGGTCCGCCGTCCGCCTGCGTGCGGCGCGGGCCTGTTCGGCTGCTGCTGCGGCGTAGACGGCCTGCGGAGTGTGGCGGCCGGCGGCCAGCTTTTCGATGCGGGGGTCGGCGACAGCGGCGACGATGAGCTCGTTGCGCCGGGTGAGACCGGGAAGGAGCGGGAGCAAGGCCTCCTCCACCGGTGCCGTGTCGAGGCCGGTGAAGAGCACGATAAGGGAGCGGCGCGGAGTGCGCCGGTGGATCGTGGCGGCCAGGCCGCGGGCGTCCGCTTCTACGAGTTCAGGTTCTAGCGGGGCGAGGGCATCGGTCAAGGCCGGGAGCAGGTCGCGCGCGGAGCGGCCCTGCACGGAGGCCCGTATGCGCCGGTCGTAGGCGAGCAGATCCACGCGGTCGCCGGCGCGGGCGGCGAGTGCGGCGAGGAGGAGGGCGGCGTCCATCGAGGCGTCGAGGCGGGGGATGTCGCCGACGCGGCCGGCGGAGGTGCGGCCGGTTTCGAGGACCAGCAGGATGCGGCGGTCGCGTTCGGGGCGCCAGGTGCGGACGGCGAGGGTTTGCCGGCGGGCTGTGGCGCGCCAGTCGATGGAGCGGGTGTCGTCGCCAGGGGTGTAGTCGCGGAGGCTGTCGAATTCGGTGCCTTCGCCGCGGGTCAAGATGCTGGTGCGGCCGTCGAGTTCGCGGAGCCGGGCGAGCTTGGCGGGGAGGTGCTTGCGACTGGTGAAGGGGGGCAGGACGCGGAGGGTCCAGGGGACGTGGTGACTGCCCTGCCGGGCTGCGAGGCCGAGTGGGCCGTAGGAGCGGACGGTGACGCGTACGGCGTGGTGGTCGCCGCGTCGGGTGGGGTGCAACGTGGTCGTGAGACGTCGGCGTTCGGCGCCGGGGATGCGCACGCTGTGGCGGGACATGGGGAAGTCCGAGCCGGGGCGGAAGGAGCTGGGGGGCCAGGCGTCCCGGATCCTGGCGCGGAGGATGCGGCGGCTCGGATTGGTGACAGTGAGGTGCGTGTGGGCTTCGCCTGTTAGTCGAACGCTTGTGTCACCGGTTCGGGTGAAATGGAGCTTTCGCACTGGCGCGGCGAGCGCGAGGTCGCACAAGATTGCTATCAGCAGGGCGAGTTGAACGATGAGGATGCCGAGCCAGCTGGGCAGGGCGAAGCCGACAAGCAGGGCTCCGAGTGCGGAGGCGAGGGCTGTGCGTCCGGTGAGGGCCACGGGGTCTTCTCAGCGGGGTACGGGGAGGTGGGCGAGGACAGCGTTGATGACGGAGTCTGCGGTGACTCCCTCCATCTCCGCCTCGGGGCGGAGCTGGATTCGGTGCCGGAGTGTGGGGAGCGCGAGGGCTTTGACGTCGTCGGGGGTGACGTAGTCGCGACCGGTGAGCCAGGCCCAGGCGCGGGAGGTGGAGAGCAGGGCAGTGGCGCCTCGGGGTGAGACGCCCAGGGAGAGCGAGGGGGAATCGCGGGTGGCACGGCAGATATCGACGATGTAGCCGGTGACCTCGGGGGAGACGGTGGTCTTGGCGACCGCGGCTCGGGCGGCTTCGAGATCGGCGGCGGAGGCTACGGGGCGGAGTCCTGCGGCACGGAGGTCGCGTGGGCTGAAACCGTCGGCATGGCGGGTGAGGATGTCGATCTCGTCGTGGCGGGCCGGCAGCGGGACCGTCAGCTTCAGCAGGAATCGGTCGAGCTGAGCCTCGGGGAGCGGATAGGTGCCCTCGTATTCCACGGGGTTCTGAGTAGCGGCGACGAGGAACGGCTCGGGGAGCGGTCGGGGGGTGCCGTCGACAGTGACCTGGCGCTCCTCCATTGCTTCGAGCAGCGACGCCTGGGTCTTGGGAGGCGTGCGGTTGATCTCGTCGGCAAGCAGGAGGTTGGTGAAGACAGGGCCGGGCTGGAAGGAGAATTCGGCGTTGCGGGAGTCGTAGACCAGGGAGCCGGTGACGTCGCTCGGCATCAGGTCAGGGGTGAACTGGACGCGCTTGGTGTCGAGTTCGAGGGTGGCTGACAGGGCGCGGACGAGCAGAGTCTTGGCGACGCCGGGGACGCCTTCGAGGAGCACGTGCCCGCGGCAGAGCAGGGCGACGACGACGCCGGTGACGGCGGGGTCCTGGCCTACGACGGCCTTGGCGATCTCGGTACGCAGAGCCTCGAGTGAGGCTCGGGCGCTGTCAGCTGTCGGGGTGCTCACGGGGGGCGTGCCTCTCTGGGGAAACGACCGCGTCCTGGGAAACGATCGAGGTTTCGAGTTCGTCGAGTTGGTCGGCCAGGCGGACCAGGGCCTTGTCGTCCGTGGGCGGCGGGCCGAAGAGCAGGGCGTCCAGGCCGGATCCGGTGCCGGGTGTGGCGCTCAGGTGGGCGTGCACGGCCGGGAGAAGGACTTCGGGAGTGTGGGCGTGTGCGGTCGGCACTCCGATGAGGGGCGCGAGCCGGGTGCGGGTCGCGGAGCGCAGGACGGCCGAGGCCCGGTCGCGGGCGTTGGCCTGCTCGTAGAGGCGTGCGTGTCCCTCGGTGGTTTCGGTGGCCGGGACGGGCACCGGGAGTCGTTCGGGCACCAGCGGGCCCAGTCGGCGGGCACGCCAGAAGGCTGCGAAGACGGCAGCGAAGCCGAGCTGGAGCAGGCCCCAGCTCCAGCCGGAGGGGATGAGGTCGAGGAAGCCGCGCTTGTCGTCCGGGGCGGACGTCGGGTCGCTGAGGGAGGGGAGGTACCAGACCAGATGCTTGTGTTCACCGAGGAGTTGAAGGGCCAGCGACGCGTTGCCGCGCTCGGCGAGGTGCTGGTTGTGGAAGAGGTCGGAGGAGCCGAGGAGTACGGTGTCGCGCCCGGTGGCGGGGGCCGGTATGCGCAGCAGGGTGGGCAGGTCACCGCTCGGGTAGCAGCGATCGGCGGTGGTGCCGGAGGTCTCGTAGCGCAGGCCGCCGAGGAGGGCGTCGCCGGCGCGGCGGGCCGCGGGGAAGGTGCAGGCGGGAGGACGGGGCGAGGTGTCGGCCGGGCTCTTTGCCCGGACGCCGAGAGCGAGGGTGTCCAGCGTGGTGGGGCCGGGTGCGAGGAGGACGGTGCGGCCCGGGGTGTGCGCGGTCGCGGTGCGCAGATTGGCCAGCTGTCGGTCGCTCAGCATGTCGGGGTCGGTCACGAGGAGGGTGCTGTCGGGGCCTGCGCCCGCGGCGGCCGCCTCGGAAGTGGTCACCACTTGAGTGGTGACGCCGTGGGCGCCGAGGAGGCGGGCGAGTGCACGGCTTCCCGAGCGGTCTGCCGAGCGAGGGTCGAGCCGGCCGTGTTGTTCTCCGGACTGCAGGGCGGCGAGCACCACCCCGCTGATGACGAGCAGGAGCAGCGCGAGGAGCAGTCCACGCGAGCGAGTCCACAGGCGACGGGCGCCGGGGGACAGGGATGAGGTGTCCGTGGTGGTCGTGCTCATCCGCGGCTCCCGGTCGGGGTGTTGTCCAACTGGGGCTTGGCTTGCTGCAGATCGGTGTCGAGGGTGCTCAGGCGGGCGTACTCCCGTTGCGTGCCGGTGCGTCCGCCGTATGTGACGTCGTCGAAGGTGCGGGCCGCGGTGCGGAGACGGTCGGCGTGTGCGGGAAGCACCAGGCCGGCTTCGTTGGCGGCTTCGCCGGCGGTGCGGCCGGGGCCGGGGGTGAGCAGTGCGCGTTCTTCGAGGGCGAGGACGATCGCGCGCATGCGGTCCTGGACTGCCTGGCTCCAGCGGGCGGCGGTGGCGTGTGCTTCGGCGGCGGAGCGATGCTCGGCAGCAGTGCGGGGGGTGTCGGTGAAGAGCGCGCCGCCGGTGGTCGGGGTGCGGCGTACGGCTCCCAGTCGCATCCGGAGGGCGACGAGGAGCAGGAGAACGAAGACGGCGATGGCGAGGAGCCCGATCCAGCCGCCCGGTGTGGTGCCGGAGGCTGTGTCGAGCAGCTCGCCGACGCGCTCCCAGAACCAGTTCAGGGCCCGCTGGATCGGGTTGGGGTCGTGCTGGTGGTACCGCGGATCGGACAGCTCCCGCTCAGCCGCCTCGCGGGCGGGGCCGCGTGGAGTCGACACAGGTATGTCGTCGCCGGAGCCGGCTATGAGCTGTCCGAATGCGGTGGTGATCCCCCTCATGGTCACCGCATCAGCTTCCGGGTGCGGAATCGCCGGGTCGCCGCTCGGGGCCGTCCGCCGGGGCGTCGGGGCTGTCGGGCGCGGTGGACGTGGGGTCGGCGGCGTCCACCGGGGGCGGCGTGGTGCCGGAGGTGGCCGGACCGGTGGTGTCCGAGCCGCTGTCCTCCGTACCGGCGGTGTCCTTTCCGGCCGACTGGCCGGTGGCGGACTCCGGGCGGTCCGCGGCGCTGCCGGCGGCGCCCGGGTCTCCGGTGGCCGGAGCGTTGGCGGCCGGCGGGACGGTGGTCGGCTTGTCCAGAGAGGGCGGCTGTGGCCCGTCTTCGGGAGTCGGGACAGGGGAGGCGGGCGCGGTGGGCGCCTGCGGGCCGTAGCCGGGGAGGCCTGCGGCGCGGGCGAGTTCGAGGTCGAGGGCCTCGCGGCGGATGCGCTGGTCCATGTAGAGAAGCGCGGTGACGCCGGCGCTGACCGGGATGGTGAGGGTGGAGCTGATGACGGCGCCGATGCCCAGCACGGTCAGGAACGTCCAGCCGGTGGAGCCGTCGGTGCCGTTCGCCCAGTCCATGATGTTCTCGCCGCCGATGAGGAAGGCGATGATCGTGGCGGGGATCTGGACGATGAACTCGACGATGGCGATCAGCAGGTAGGCCAGGAGCTGGACGCCCAGAACCCGCCACCAGGAGCCCCGCACGAGCTTGGCGGAGCGTCGCATGGAGGCGATGACGCCCTGCTTCTCCAGCATCAGCGCGGGCGAGGAGAGGCTGAAGCGAACCATCAGCCAGATGCTCAGGACGATGGCGGCCAGGCCGCCGAACAGGCTGAGGATCAGGCCCAGATCCAGGGTGCCCAGGACGGACGCGAGGATGCCGGGTGCCAGGCAGACCGCGATCACCGCCGTGATGAGCAGCGGGAGCAGTACGAGCAGGCCGAGCAGGCGCGGGAGTTGGCCGCGGGCGTCCCGCCAGGCATCGGCGGTGGTCACCGAGCGGCCCAGGACGGCGCGGCTGACGATCATGGTGAGGAGCCCGGTGGCGACCAAGGTGGCGAGCAGCCCGATCAGCGAGGTGATGGCGCTGCCGAGGAGGGAGTTGCCGATGTCGCGCATGAACTCGACCAGCGCGGGCCCGGGGTTCGCCTCCAGAGAGGGTGCACGGTCGCTTCCCTGGAACCACAGTCCGGTGACGACCGTGATCGCGGCCTGCGAGACGACGGCCACGATCAGGGAGATGCCCAGCACGGTACGCCAGTGGGCGCGCATCGTGGAGACCGCGCCGTCGAGGATCTCGCCGACGCCGAGCGGGCGCAGCGGGATGACGCCGGGCTTGGCCGCCGGTGGCGTGGGGGACCAGCCGCCGCCCCAAGGCGCCTGATTGCCGGGGCCCGGAGGGGAGCCCCAGCCGCCCTGGCCGGGGCCCGAGCCGGCTCGGGCGCGGTCACTGCCGGGGCCGCGCCGGCCACCCGGGCCGCTCTGGCCGGGGATGCCGGCGGGAGCCGACCACTGTCCGGCGGGCGGCTGTTCCTTCGACCAGTTCGGCGGGGACGGCTGCTCGGCGGAGGCCGGGCCGTCTTCCGGGGCAGGCCGTGGGGCGGGCGGTTCCTGAGTGCCGCGGTCCGGCTCGTCAGAGGGGGCGGATCCGGGCGAGGCCCAGCCCGGAGAGTTGTTCATCGTCGCTCCTTCTTGAGGCCCGTCCGCCGGGGCGGCCGGGGTCCAGGGTCCGCGGTGGCAGTCATCGTGTCATGGCGCGTGACGCGGTGTACCCGTGCCCTGAGAGACAGGGGACCTTCTGTTCGAGGCGCTGTCGGCGGCAGACTGAGCGAATGGACGATCGGTACGAGGTATCTGAGGCGGGTGCCGTGGCGCCCGCAGTCCCGTCGTTGCGTTGGGAGGAGCTGCCTGAGGGGCCGGTTGTGGTCCTCCTTGATCAGACCCGGCTGCCCGCCGAGGAGGCCGAGCTGGTCTGCACGGACGTGCCGGCGCTGGTGCAGGCGATCCGGACGCTGGCCGTACGGGGGGCGCCGTTGCTCGGGATCGCGGGTGCGTACGGAGTCGCGCTGGCGGCGGCCCGCGGGTTCGATGTGGACGATGCGGCGGAGACGCTGGCGCATGCCCGGCCGACCGCGGTCAATCTGGCGTACGGCGTACGGCGTGCGGCGGCCGCCTATCGCGCGGCGCTGGCCGGCGGGGCCGGTCCGGACGGGGCTGCCGCGGCCGCGCTGGCCGAGGCGCGTGCCGTGCACGCGGAGGACGTCGAGGCCAGCAAGGGGATGGCGGAGCACGGGCTGGGGCTGCTGGCAGAGCTGCTGCCCGGGGGTGGTCACCGGATTCTCACGCATTGCAATACCGGTGCGTTGGTGTCCGGTGGCGAGGGCACCGCCCTGGCGGTGGCGCTCGCCGCGCACCGGGCCGGTGAGCTGCGGCGCCTGTGGGTGGACGAGACGCGCCCGCTGCTGCAGGGGGCGCGGCTGACCGCGTACGAGGCGGCGCGTGCCGGGATGGCGTACACGGTGCTGGCGGACGGGGCGGCGGGGTCGCTGTTCGCCGCGGGTGAGGTGGACGCGGTGCTGATCGGCGCCGACCGGATAGCTGCGGACGGGGCGGTCGCCAACAAGGTCGGCAGCTACCCGCTGGCGGTGCTGGCGCGTTATCACCACGTTCCGTTCGTGGTGGTGGCGCCGACCAGCACGGTCGATCTGGAGACCGAGGCGGGCGCGGACATCGAAGTGGAGCAGCGGCCGGGCCATGAGGTGACGGAGTTCTCTTTGCCGTTCGGGCAGGGTGCCGGAGCCGAGGGTGGCGGTGGGACGCCGGTGGCTCCGTTGGGCGCGCAGGCCTACAACCCGGCCTTCGACGTCACTCCGCCGGAGCTGGTGACGGCGATCGTGACGGAGGCCGGGGTGGTGTCGCCGGTGACCCGGGAGGGGCTTGCCGAAGTGTGTTCCACGTCACGTTGGAGTAAGTCACGATCAGGTAATGGGATGATGGCTGAATGAAGGGACGCGTCCTGGTCGTCGACGACGACACCGCACTGGCAGAGATGCTTGGCATCGTGCTGCGTGGCGAAGGCTTTGAACCGTCGTTTGTGTCGGACGGTGACAAGGCGCTTGCCGCGTTCCGCGAGACCAAGCCTGATCTTGTCCTGCTCGATCTGATGCTGCCCGGACGGGACGGCATCGAGGTGAGCAGGCTGATCCGGGCCGAGTCCGGGGTGCCGATCGTCATGCTGACCGCCAAGAGCGACACGGTGGATGTGGTGGTCGGGCTCGAATCGGGCGCGGACGACTACATCGTCAAGCCGTTCAAGCCCAAGGAGCTGGTGGCCCGGATCAGGGCCCGTCTGCGGCGCTCGGAGGAGCCGGCGCCCGAGCAGCTCTCTATCGGTGACCTGGTCATCGATGTCGCGGGCCACTCGGTGAAGCGTGAGGGCCAGTCGATAGCGCTGACCCCGCTGGAGTTCGATCTGCTGGTGGCGCTGGCGCGCAAGCCGTGGCAGGTGTTCACGCGTGAGGTGCTGCTGGAGCAGGTCTGGGGCTATCGGCATGCCGCCGACACCCGGCTGGTCAATGTCCATGTGCAGCGGCTGCGCTCCAAGGTCGAGCGGGACCCGGAGCGGCCGGAGATCGTGGTGACCGTGCGCGGGGTCGGCTACAAGGCCGGGCCGAGCTGAGATGAGCCGGGACGGTTCGACCCCGGAGGTAAAGCGGGGGCGCACCGTCGGTCCGGCGGGCGAAATGTCCTTTTCGGGAAAGTTGTCTGCTTGGCTGCTGCGTGGCGGCCAGCTGCTTCCCGACGGGGCGGTGAGCGGACCGGTCCATCCGCTGCTGCGGCTCTTCAGCCGCTGGGTGCGGCGCCCGCTGCTGCCCGCACTGCGGCTGTGGCGGCGCAATATCCAGCTCAGGGTGGTCGCGACCACCCTGCTGATGTCGCTCGCCGTGGTGCTGCTGCTCGGCGTCGTGGTCGTCGGACAGGTCCGTAACGGCCTGCTCACCGCCAAGGCGCAGGCAGCCCAGAGCCAGGCCGTGGGCGGCTTCGGCGTCGCCCAGAAGCTGGCCGACGGCGCTGACGCCGACGGCACCCGGCCCGATGAGGGCGCCCGCACCGGGAATCGCGGCAATCAGGACTCCGCGACCTGGCTGACCAGCCTCGTCGAGCAGCTCGCCAGTGGCGGGCAGGGCGTGTTCTCCGTCGTCGCGCTCAGCTCGGACTCCGAGGAACCCTTCGGCGACTCCAGCCGCGGCACCCGGGGGCCCCGCGCCTCCGGGGACGTCGATCCCGAGCGCAGCGTCCCCGCCGACCTGCGGCGCAAGCTCGACGCCAAGGCCGGGACGTTTCGCCAGTACACCGAGATCAAGCGCATCGGCTCCGATGACGGCGTGCCCGCGCTCATCATCGGCAAGCGGCTGAACGACGTGAACAGCAATCAGTACCAGCTCTACTACCTCTTCCCGTTCAGCCAGGAAGCGGAGTCGCTGAAGCTGGTGACGGGGACCCTCGCGACGGCCGGCGTCTTCGTCGTGATCCTGCTCGGCGCGATCGCCTGGCTGGTGGTCCGGCAGGTCGTGACGCCCGTACGGATGGCGGCGGGGATCTCCGAGCGGCTGGCCGCGGGCATCCTCCAGGAGCGGATGAAGGTCACCGGCGAGGACGACATCGCCCGCCTCGGCGAGTCCTTCAACAAGATGGCGCAGAACCTCCAGAGCAAGATCCAGCAGCTGGAGGAGCTGTCCCGGATGCAGCGCCGGTTCGTCTCCGACGTCTCGCACGAGCTGCGTACGCCGCTGACGACCGTACGGATGGCGGCCGACGTCATCCACGAGGGGCGGGAGGACTTCGATCCCGCCACCGCGCGCTCCGCCGAGCTGCTGCGCGGGCAGCTCGACCGGTTCGAGTCGCTGCTCGCCGAGCTGCTGGAGATCAGCCGGTTCGATGCGGGCGCCGCCGCGCTGGAGGCCGAGCCGATAGATCTGCGCGATGTCGTGCACCGCGTCATCGAGGGCGCCGAGCCGCTGGCCGAGGCGAAGGGCACCCGCATCGTGGTGCGCGGCGGTGAGCAGCCGGTGATCGCCGAGGCCGACGCCCGCAGGGTGGAGCGTGTACTGCGCAACCTCGTCGTCAACGCCGTGGAACACGGCGAGGGCCGCGATGTCGTGGTGAAGCTGGCGTCCGCGGGCGGCCGGAGCGGCGGGGCGGTGGCCGTGGCGGTGCGCGACTACGGCGTCGGGCTCAAGCCCGGTGAGGCGAGCCGCGTCTTCAACCGCTTCTGGCGCGCGGACCCGGCGCGGGCGCGTACGACCGGCGGTACGGGCCTCGGCCTGTCCATCGCCGTCGAGGACGCCCGGCTGCACGGCGGCTGGCTGCAGGCCTGGGGCGAGCCGGGCGGCGGATCGCAGTTCCGGCTGACGCTGCCGCGTACGGAGGGCGAGCCGCTGCGCGGCTCGCCGATACCCCTGGAGCCGGACGATTCGCGGCGCCACCGCGGCCTGGACGAGGCGGGCCTGCCGCGCGCCGCGACGGGCGCCAAGGCCTCGACGATCCCGGTCCAGCCACGGGCCGCGGAGCCGCGTGCCGCGGACCGGCCGTCCGCCGACCCGGCAGCGATGCCCGGCAACGGCGCCCGTGTGGTGCCGCAGACCGGGGGCGTACGGAGCGAGGAGACGGCGCGCGGCGCAAGCGTGCGCACCGACGAGGACGAGCCGGCCGACGAGTGTGCGCCGGCCGACGGTGTGGAGCAGGGAGCCGGACGGGGCGTGGAGCAGGAAGGCAGGACGCGTGGACACTGACCGCGGAGGGGAGCGCGGAGTGCGTACGGCGTACCGTGCGCAGGTGCGCGGCGTGCTGCCCGGGACGCCCTGGGCCGGGCGGGCGTTCGCGCTGCTCGGCTGTGCGGCGCTGCTGCTGGCCGGGTGCGCGTCGATGCCGGACAACGGCGACGTCAAGGCTGTCGACCAGTCGCCGCGCGCCGAGGGGGAGTCGCAGGTGCGGGTCTATGGCGTCCCGCCGCAGGACGGCGCGCAGCCGACCAACATCGTCCGCAGTTTCCTCGACGCGACGACCAGCGACGAGGCGGACTTCCGTACGGCCAGCCAGTATCTGGCCAAATCGGCGAAGCGGACGTGGCAGCCCTTCCTGGCCACCAACGTGCTGCAGGAGCGGCCGAAGCCCGAGCCGAAGGCGCAGCCCAGCCGTGAGGACTCCGGCGGCTACACCGTCACCCTGTCCGGCAGCCAGGTGGCGACGGTGGACAGCAACCACGCCTACACGCCCCAGGAGAAGCCGTACCGCCAGACGATCCACCTGATCAAGGAGGGCGATCAGTGGCGCATCGACCGGCTGCCCAACGGACTGGTGCTGGGGCAGTCGGACTTCCAGCGCATCTACCGCTCCGTCAACAAGTACTACTTCGCTTCCTACTCGGAGTCCGAGCAGCCCAGGTCCGGCCGCGACGTCCTCGTCGCCGACCCCGTCTACCTACGCCAGCGAATAGAGCCGATCACGGCCAGTGTGGAGGCGCTGCTCTCCGGCCCCACCAACTGGCTGGACGAGGTGACGACTTCGGCGTTCCCGCGTGGCACCCGGCTCGCCTCCCGTGATCTGTCGCTGGACGACTCCAACGCGCTACGGGTCAAGCTCAGCAAGCAGGCGGCCAGTACGGACATGGCCCAGTGCAAGCAGATGGCCGCCCAAGTCTTCTACACCGTGCAGGACATGACGCGGGCGTCGAAGATCAGCCAGGTGGAGCTGCAGGACGGCAGCGAGAACTCGCTGTGCGCGCTGACCCAGGAGCAGGCCGACCGCGACTTCGCCCCGACCCGGCGTGCCGGGCGCTCCGCCGGCGAGTACTTCATCGACGGCGACCACCGGGTCGTCTCCATGTCGGACCACGCCACCGAACCGACGCCGGTGCACGGACCGTTCGGCACGGGCGCGACGCCGCTGCGGTCGGTCGCCATCTCGCGCGGCGAGGACACCGCGGCAGGTGTGTCGAGCGACGGACGGTCGCTGTATGCGGCGGGCCTGCAGGACGGTGCGGAACGCGGCGATCCGCTGCTGACCAGCTCCCATGGCGGCAAGCACGCCAACGACGGGCTGACCGCGCCGAGCTGGGACGGCCTGGGTGACCTGTGGATCGCGGACGGCGATGCGCGGGGCTCGCGGCTGCTCCGGCTGCGGGAGGGCAAGGGCGACCCCCAAGAGGTCGCGGTGCCGGGGCTCGGCAAGCGGCGGATCACCGCGATCCGGGTGGCCGCGGACGGCATCCGCATCGCCATGCTGGTCGAGGACAAGGGGCGTACGACGCTCCAGTTGGGGCGGGTCGAACGCAGCGGCTCCGCGGAGCATCCGGTGCTCTCGGTGAAGGAGCTGCGGCCCATCGCGCCGCAATTGGAGGACGTGGTGGCGGCTTCCTGGGCGGGCGGCAGCCGGCTGGTGGTCGTCGGCCGGGAGTCCGGCGGCGTTCAGCAGATGCAGTTCATGGAGACCGACGGTTCGGCGTCCAACGCGCAGACCCTGCCGGGAGTCAACGGCGTCAAGGCGGTCGCGGCCTCGGAGGACGAGACCCGGCCGTTGATCGCCGATGCGACGGAGGGGATCGTGCGGCTGCCTCCGGACGCGAACTGGAAGACCGTCGCGAAGGAAGGCTCGGCGCCCGTCTATCCGGGGTGAGGCAGGCCGGCCGGCCCCGATGCCGCCCCGCCCCCGCGCTCCGTCCTGCTTCCGGTTTCCGGTCCGCGTTGTCCACAGCTCCGGTGGGTGGTTTTCCACAGGGGTGGTGGGCCGGGCCGGGCGGCGGGACAGTGGAGTCATGCAGGGGGTATGGCGGGAGCTGGCGGGTCTGGTGTTGCCGGTCGACTGCGCGGGATGCGGCCGGCCGCGTACGGAGCTGTGCGTGACGTGCCGGACGGCGCTGTCGCGGGACGGGCGCGGTGCGCGCCGGGTGCGGCCGGTGCCGGTGCCCGCGGGGCTGCCCCGGGTGTGGGCCGGTGCGCCGTACGCCGACGAGGTGCGGGCGGTGCTGCTCGCGCACAAGGAGCGGGGCGCCATGCGGCTGGCCGGGCCGCTGGGCTCGGTGCTGGCCGGGGCGGTGCGGGGGCTGCGGGCCGCGGGAGGGCCGTTGCTGCTGGTGCCGGTGCCGTCGGCCCGAAGAGCGGTGGCCGGCCGGGGCCATGATCCGGTCCGCAGAATCGCGCTGGCCGCGGCGGCCGAGCTGCGGCGGGCAGGGGGCGTCGTCCGGGTGTGCGCGGTGCTGCGGCAGCGGCGCGCGGTGGCCGACCAGGCGGGCCTGAGCGCCCCGCAGCGGCTGGCGAATGTGGCGGGTGCCCAGGAGGTGCGGGGAGGGGCCGGGAGGCTGCTGGCGGGGGCCTCAGTGGTGCTGGTGGACGACCTGGTGACGACGGGGGCCACTCTCGCGGAGGCGGCCCGGGCGGTGGTGGCCGGCGGGGGCCGGGTGGCAGGGGCCGCTGTGGTGGCAGCGCCGCGGAATGCTTTCGAAATCAACTGGAACGGGGTCCGGAACTGAACAAGAAAATTCATCGTTGCAGGTTGTGAGGGGCAAATGTCACCCAAACGGAGCCAGAGGCGCCGAGGGGGTGCCGACACCCGTCCAGGAGAGCTATGTTCGGTTGTGAGGACTTGGCGGACGCTTTGCCTCGGATGTCGTGATGGCTGCGTTTAGGGGCATTTGAGGCGACCCTGAAAACGTTGGAGTGGAGTGCCTGTCCTCGGGGGAGGAGGAGGTGAAAGTCGCCAAGTCCGAGGCTCCGGCAACCACCGGAGCCTGGTGCAAGAAGGAATTGCCCCGCCCGCTGAGCGGGGTGATCCGGGAACGGAGTTCTGCGTGGACATCGTCGTCAAGGGCCGCAAGACCGAGGTGCCCGAGCGGTTCCGCAAGCACGTGGCCGAGAAGCTGAAGCTGGACAAAGTCCAGAAGCTCGACGGCAAGGTGATCAGCCTGGACGTCGAGGTGTCCAAGGAGCCCAACCCGCGGCAGGCCGACCGTTCCGACCGGGTGGAGATCACTCTCCGCTCCCGTGGCCCGGTGGTCCGGGCCGAGGCGGCCGCAGCCGACCCCTATGCCGCGCTCGACCTGGCAACCGCCAAGCTGGAGGCGCGCCTGCGGAAGCAGCACGACAAGCGCCACTCACGTCGCGGCAACGGCCGCATCCCGGCGAGCGACGTCGCCGGCAGCGTCCCCGACGCCGCACTGCTGAACACCAATGGCGAACTCGCCGCCGAGCGCCCGGCCGAGCCGAAGGTGCCGACCACCAAGATGGGTTCGCTGGATGTGCAGGGTGAAGGTCCCCTGATCGTCCGCGAGAAGACGCACGCGGCGGCGCCGATGGCGCTCGACCAGGCGCTCTACGAGATGGAGTTGGTCGGACACGACTTCTACCTCTTCGTCGACGCCGAGACCAAGCAGCCGAGTGTCGTCTACCGGCGGCACGGATACGACTACGGCGTCATCCACTTGAACCCTGACTCGTTCGGGGAGGAAGAGCCCGGCGGCGCAGGCGGCGCGCTCGGCGGCTGACCCTTACCGGCCCGGTGCCCCCGGCTTGTGCCGGGGGCACCATCGTGCCTGCGGAGGCCAGGAGTTGAAGCCGTATAGTGTTTGTGCCAGCCAGGGACTATGTGGGCACGAAACGGCGACATGCCGGGGAGACGGTCGTATGGCATTGATCGGGCCGGCCGCAGAAGGCTGCAGTCAACCAGCCTTATATCCAAGCTCGGCCTCGCGGCCGGGCAGTTGACGGGGAGGGACAATGGGGGACAGCTTCGGGCCCGTGCATGACCACGCGGACGGCCACGGAAGTGCTGTCGGGGACGGCGACGCGGATACGGCAGAGAGCGTGCCGCGCAAGGAGCCGATCCGGGTCCTGGTGGTGGACGACCACGCGCTCTTCCGGCGGGGCCTGGAGATCGTGCTGGCCCAGGAAGAGGACATCCAGGTCGTCGGCGAGGCCGGGGACGGCGCGGAGGCGGTCGACAAGGCCGCCGATCTGCTGCCGGACATCGTCCTGATGGATGTACGGATGCCCAAGCGCGGCGGCATCGAGGCCTGTACCTCCCTCAAGGAGGTGGCCCCCAGTGCGAAGATCATCATGCTGACGATCAGCGACGAAGAGGCCGATCTCTACGACGCGATCAAGGCCGGCGCCACCGGTTACCTCCTCAAGGAGATCTCCACCGACGAGGTGGCGACCGCGATCCGTGCCGTCGCCGACGGCCAGTCGCAGATCAGCCCGTCGATGGCGTCCAAGCTCCTGACGGAGTTCAAGTCGATGATCCAGCGCACCGACGAGCGCCGCCTGGTGCCCGCGCCGCGGCTCACCGACCGCGAGCTGGAGGTCCTCAAGCTCGTCGCCACCGGCATGAACAACCGCGATATCGCCAAGGAACTCTTCATCTCCGAGAACACCGTGAAGAACCACGTCCGCAACATCCTGGAGAAGCTGCAGCTGCACTCCCGGATGGAGGCGGTGGTCTACGCGATGCGGGAGAAGATCCTCGAAATCCGCTGAGGCGGCGGGGGACCGGCCGGGGCGTTCAGCCGCCCTGGTGGGCGAGTTCACTGCGCAGGGCGGCCGCCAGGCGCGCGTCGTCGCAGCGTTCGAGGCGTACGGAATCGCAGCCGACCCAGCCCGCGGCCTCATGGAGGGCCTGGGCCATGGGACCGACGGCCTTGGGACCCTGCACTGAGACCTGGCGGGCGACGAGGGTGCTCCCGTCGCGTCCCGGGTCCACGCGGCCGACCAGCCGGCCGCCGGCGAGCAGGGGCATCGCGAAATAGCCGTGGATCCGCTTGGGGCGGGGGACGTAGGCCTCCAGGCGGTGGGTGAAGCCGAAGATCCGTTCGGTGCGCGGGCGGTCCCAGATCAGGGAGTCGAAGGGCGAGAGCAGGGTGGTGCGGTGCCGGCCCCGGGGCGGGGTGGCCAGCGCGTCCGGATCGGCCCAGGCGGGCTTGTCCCAGCCCTCCACCTCGACCGGGACCAGGCCCGAGTCCGCGAGGACGCCGTCGACCTGCTCGCCCTTGAGGCGGTGGTAGTCGGCGAGGTCGGCCCGGGTGGCGACGCCCATCGCGGCACCGGCCTGGGCTACCAGGCGGCGCAGGCATTCCGCGTCGTCGAGGTCTTCCGTCAGCAGTGACCCCGGGACGGCGCGCTCGGCGAGGTCGTACACCCGCTTCCAGCCACGGCGCCGGGTGCAGACCACCTCGCCATACATCAGCGCACGCTCCACGGCGATCTTGGCGTCGCTCCAGTCCCACCACAGGCCGCCGTTCTTGGCGCCGCCCAGCTCCGTCGCGGTCAGCGGGCCGTCCGCGGTGAGGCGGTCGATCACGGCGTCGTACGCGGCCTGCGGCATGTCGTGGTGCCAGTGGGGGCGGGAGCGGTAGGCGCGGCGGCGGAACGCGAAAAGCGGCCACTCCTCGATGGGCAGGATGCAGGCGGCGTGCGACCAGTATTCGAAGCTGTGGGGTGCCGCCGCGGGGGAGCCGGCGGTGGGCGTGTGCCAATAGGCGGCCTCGACGGCCGGGCGGCCGACCGCGCCGAGCCGCGCGTACGGCACGAGCTCATGGGAGCGGGCCAGCACCGAGATCGTGTCCAGCTGCACCGCGCCGAGGTGTCGGAGCACCCCGCGCACTCCGGACCGGCGGTCCGGGGCGCCCAGCAGGCCCTGCGCCCGCAGCGCCAGGCGCCGGGCGTCGTCCTGCGACAGGGTGGTCACGGGCTGCGGCTGCGTCACTGCGGTCATGCGGCACAGCGTAGGGGTGGGCACTGACAACGGGGCCCGGGTGAGCCGCCGCCCCGGTGGGGCGGCCTCGGCGTGGTCTCAGCGGGGGTAAGGCAGATACGGCGTCGGATCGGCCCCGGCCCCGGACGGCTCGCCGTCCCCGGCCTCGGACTTCGCCCCCTTCTCGCCGTATTCATGCAGGTCATAGGGGAGCAGGGAGCCGATCCAGGCGTCCCGGCGGGTGCCGTCGTGCAGCAGCTTGGCGCGCAGGGTGCCCTCCAGGTGGAAGCCGACCTTGCGGGCGACGGCCCGGGAGCCCTCGTTGCCGGCCTCCGCGATCCACTCCAGACGCTCCACACCCAGGTCACGGAACGCCCAGCGCGCCACGGCGCGGGCCGCCTCCGCCGTGTACCCCTTGCCGCGCTGCTGCTTCGCGGTCCAGAAGCCCAGCTCGGCCTGCCGCTCGGCGGTGTGCAGCCGGTCGAGGCGGACCAGGCCCATGGCCCCGACCAGCGTGCTGCCGTCCCGGGTGAGGACGGCGAAGCTGTAGGCCGTGTCGTCACGCCAGCCCTCCGGGACGACGGTGCCGATGAAATGCCGCGCGTCCCGGAGGCCGTACGGTGAGGGCACATTCGTCCAGCGCGGGATGTCGGGTTCCTGGCAGGCGGCGTGGACGGCGGCCGTGTCCTCAGGGGCGAAGGGGCGCAGAATGAGGCGCTCGCTGGTCAGGGTGACAGGCTCCATGGGAGGAGTCTGCGGCGCCGCGGAAGGCGCCGCGAACGGATTTCGCGGTGATTCCCGGCACCTTCTCGTGGGCTCATGCGTTCACGTGGGGAGGGGATACCGGCCTTCGCGGCGGCGGACCTCCCGGCCGAGCTGCGTCCTCCCTTACGATGGCCGTTGCGGCGGGGCCTGCCCCCTTGGAAAAATGCCGCGCCCGCGCACCCGACCGTGCAGGCCCGACCGGCAAGGAGACCAGCCCAAGTGTCCGTCTTCAACAAGCTCATGCGTGCAGGCGAAGGAAAGATCCTGCGCAAACTGCACCGCATCGCGGGCCAGGTCAACTCCATCGAAGAGGACTTCGCTGCCCTCTCCGACGCCGAGCTGCGGGCGCTCACCGATGAGTACAAAGAGCGGTTCGCGGACGGCGAGACCCTCGATGATCTGCTCCCCGAGGCGTTCGCCACGGTCCGTGAGGCCAGCCGGCGTGTCCTCGGCCAGCGCCCCTACGACGTCCAGCTGATGGGTGGCGCGGCTCTTCACCTGGGCTATGTCGCCGAGATGAAGACCGGTGAGGGCAAGACCCTCGTCGGTACCCTCCCGACGTATCTCAACGCGCTGTCCGGCAAGGGCGTCCACCTGATCACGGTCAACGACTATCTGGCCGAGCGTGACTCGGAGATGATGGGCCGGATCCACAAATTCCTGGGTCTGACGGTCGGTTGCATCCTCGCCGACATGACGCCGGCCCAGCGCCGTGAGCAGTACAACTGCGATATCACCTACGGCACGAACAACGAGTTCGGCTTCGACTACCTGCGCGACAACATGGCGTGGTCGCAGGACGAACTCGTCCAGCGGGGCCACAACTTCGCGGTGGTCGACGAGGTCGACTCGATCCTCGTCGACGAGGCCCGTACGCCGCTGATCATCTCCGGCCCGGCGGACTCCGCCACCAAGTGGTACGGCGACTTCGCCAAGTTGGTGCGCCGCCTGAAGAAGGGCGAGGCCGCCAACCCGCAGCGCGGCATCGAGGAGACCGGCGACTACGACGTCGACGAGAAGAAGCGCACGGTCGGCATCCACGAGTCCGGCGTCAGCAAGGTCGAGGACTGGCTGGGCATCGACAACCTCTACGAGTCGGTGAACACCCCGCTGGTCGGCTACCTCAACAACGCCATCAAGGCCAAGGAGCTGTTCAAGAACGACAAGGACTACGTCGTCATCGACGGCGAAGTCATGATCGTCGACGAGCACACCGGCCGTATCCTCGCGGGCCGCCGCTACAACGAGGGCATGCACCAGGCCATCGAGGCGAAGGAGGGGGTGGAGATCAAGGACGAGAACCAGACGCTCGCCACGATCACCCTCCAGAACTTCTTCCGCCTCTACGACAAGCTCTCCGGCATGACCGGTACGGCCATGACCGAGGCCGCCGAGTTCCACCAGATCTACAAGCTGGGCGTCGTCCCGATCCCGACGAACCGCCCCATGGTGCGGATGGACCAGGCCGACCTGATCTACCGCACCGAGCCGGCGAAGTTCGACGCGGTCGTCGAGGACATCGTCGAGAAGCACGGGAAGGGCCAGCCGATCCTGGTCGGCACCACCTCGGTCGAGAAGTCCGAGTACCTCTCGCAGCAGCTCAACAAGCGCGGCGTCACCCACGAGGTGCTCAACGCCAAGCAGCATGACCGTGAGGCGCCGATCATCGCGCAGGCCGGCCGCAAGGGCGCCGTGACCGTCGCGACGAACATGGCCGGCCGTGGTACGGACATCAAGCTCGGCGGCAACCCCGACGACCTCGCCGAGGCGGAGCTGCGCCAGCGCGGCATGGACCCGGTGGAGCACGTCGAGGAGTGGGCGGCGGCGCTGCCCGCCGCTCTGGAGCGCGCCGAGGCCGCCGTCAAGGCCGAGTTCGAAGAGGTCAAGAGCCTCGGCGGGCTCTACGTCCTGGGCACCGAGCGGCATGAATCGCGCCGTATCGACAACCAGCTGCGCGGCCGTTCCGGCCGTCAGGGCGACCCCGGCGAGTCCCGTTTCTACCTCTCCCTGGGCGACGACCTGATGCGGCTGTTCAAGGCGCAGATGGTCGAGCGGGTGATGGCGATGGCCAACGTCCCCGATGACGTCCCGATCGAGAACAAGATGGTGACGCGGGCCATCGCGTCCGCCCAGTCGCAGGTCGAGCAGCAGAACTTCGAGACGCGTAAGAACGTCCTGAAGTACGACGAGGTCCTCAACCGCCAGCGTGAGGTCATCTACGGCGAACGGCGTCGCGTCCTCAAGGGCGAGGACCTGCAGGACCAGGTCACGCACTTCATGGACGACACCATCGACGCCTACATCCAGGCGGAGACCGTCGAGGGCTTCGCCGAGGAGTGGGACCTGGACCGCCTGTGGGGCGCGTTCAAGCAGCTCTACCCGGTCAAGGTGACCACCGAGGAGCTGGAGGAGGAGGCCGGCGACCGCGCGGGCATCACCTCCGACTTCATCGCGGACGCCATCAAGGACGACATCCACGAGCAGTACGCCGCCCGCGAGGAGCAGCTCGGCTCGGACATCATGCGTGAGCTGGAGCGCCGCGTCGTGCTGTCCGTCCTGGACCGCAAGTGGCGTGAGCACCTCTACGAGATGGACTACCTCCAGGAGGGCATCGGCCTGCGGGCGATGGCGCAGAAGGACCCGCTGGTCGAGTACCAGCGCGAGGGCTTCGACATGTTCACCGCCATGATGGAGGGCATCAAGGAGGAGTCCGTCGGCTACCTGTTCAACCTGGAGGTCCAGGTCGAGCAGCAGGTCGAGGAGGTGCCGGTGCAGGCCGACAAGACCTCGCTGGACAAGGACGCGCAGGACGCCGTGCCGGCCGGCACGGGCCGCCCGGAGATCCATGCCAAGGGCCTGGAGGCGCCGCAGCGGCCGGACCGGCTGCACTTCTCCGCGCCGACGGTCGACGGCGAGGGCGGTGTCATCGAGGGTGACTTCGCCAACGACGAGGACGGTGAGCCGGCCCGTTCCGAGTCGGACGGCCTGACCCGCGCCGAGCGCCGCAAGGCCCAGAAGAGTGGCGGGCGTCGCCGCAAGAAGTGAGTGCGGCCCTCGGCGGCGGAGATGCGGCCGCCGAGGGTGAGAACGCGCGCGAGGGGCGCTCCGGCCGGTCATCGGCGGGGGCGCCCCTCGTCGTTGCCGCGGCAGGTGTGCGGCGGGCACGCGTCGGCTCACGCCGTCCGCCAGGGGGCAGGGCCGATGTCGAGGGCGGCGCAGCGCCAGCGGGAGTCGGCCCCGAGCTCCAGCCGGAAGGCCAGGGCCCGCAGCCGTTCGCCGGTCGCGATCCGGGCGAAGGCCTCGATGACGCCGCTGCGCGGCCGGCACAGCCCGCAGTCGCGCACGGTGGGGGCGGGCATCCGGCGGCCGGGCCCGATGGCGGGCCGCAGCGGGGCCTGCGGGGCGAGTTCGGCCAGCCGGTCGTACGCGACCGGGAGGGCGTGCCCCAGCAGGGCGTGCACGGGGCGCTGTCCGCTGAGGGTGAGCAGCAGCTGCTGGGCGAACCAGTGGTGCGGCCGCTGTTCGTGGGCGCGGCGCTGTGCGCCGACGGTCGGGAGCGGGGCGCCGGCGGCGCCGCGCGGGAGCCGACGGCCGGGGGTGCTGCGGGTGGGTCCGGTGCTGGTGCCGGTGCCTGTGCCGGGGCCGCGTCCGGGGCCGGAACCGGCGGGGCCTGCGGGGCGGCTCGTACGGGTCTGGCGGGTCTGGCGGGGGACCGTCGGGAGCGCGGTGGTGCCGGCCGGTGCGGCGGACGGGGTGCCGGGGCCGGTGCCGGTCGTGCGGAGCGGCTTGCTGCTGGTCGGGGTGTTGGTCGGGGTGCTCGTCGGGCTGGTCGTGGAGCTGGTTGTGGTGTCGGTCATCGGAGTCCCCCCGTGGTGGTGCCGGCCCGCCCGGCGGTTACCGGGCGGTAGTTTCGGTGGAGACCTTCTATCGGCGCGGCGGACGCCGCAGCAAGGCGCTGCGGGGCCTGCGCGGCGGGGGTGCGGAGTTCACCCGTCCGTGTCACGGGCCCGCGATACGGCCGCGGAACGGGCGTGGAGCGTGCGGCCGGGACGGGTGGCACGGACGCGGCGGGGGCGCCACGATGGGGGACTCACGCCCGTATGCTGGCTGGGCATTCTTCAGAGTCGAGCGAATTGAGCGAGAGCGACTGCCATGCGCGTCTATGTCCCCCTGACCCTTTCCGGTCTCGCAGAGGCGCACAAGAGCGGCGAGCTGGGCCCCGGCGCGCTGGACGCCTACGCCGTCACCCCCGCGCTGCGCGAGTGGTACGTCTCGGACGACATCGAGGAGCTGGAGTACGCGGCGCTGAACCGCGCGGCCCAGGCCTCACTGCGGATGCTCGCCGGGCATCCGCAGATCGCGCGGCGCCGCGTCGTGGTGGCCCTGGAGGTGCCGGACGGCGCCGCGGTGGCGGATCCGGACCGCGGGCTCGACGAGTCGGCGCTGGGCGAGGTGCGGGTCGCGGGTCCGGTGCTGCTGGCGAAGGCGGCCGCGGTGCATGTGGACGCGGGGGACGCGGAGGCGGATGTCGCGGCGGCCGCAGCGGCGCTCGGCGCCGCCGACCAGGGCGACGACGACGCGCAGTTCACGGTGGACGGTGCCGAGGACCACGACCTGATGTGGTTCGGGGTGCAGGAGATCCCCCAGCTGATCGCCTGATCGCCTGATCGCTGCGCGGCGGGCGGCGGGCGGCGGCGTCGGCCGGACTGCCGCGTTGTCAGTGGGTGCGGGTACTTTTTCTTCATGGGCAAGCGCACGGGTACGGGTACCGGCAAGCGCATGGGGAAGCATCTGGGGGACCGCATGGCGACAGACCCGGCAGAAGCGCGTCACACGGCGGACTCGACGGGGACGGCGGGCGCGGCGGGCGCGACGCACATCGTGTGGGACTGGAACGGCACGCTGTTCCATGACATCGACGCCGTCATCGGGGCGACGAACTCCGCCTTCGCGGAGATCGGTCTCCAGCCGATCACCCTGGAGCGGTATCGGGAGCTGTACTGCGTGCCCGTGCCGCGGTTCTACGAGCGGCTGATGGGCCGGCTGCCGACGGACGCCGAGTGGCTGATGATGGACGAGGTCTTCCACCGCCACTACACCGAACACCGCGTCGGCTGCGGTCTCGCCGAGGGCGTGGACGCGCTGCTGGAGGGGTGGCAGGCGGCAGGGCGCAGCCAGTCGATCCTGAGTATGTACGGCCACGACCAGCTGGTGCCCCTCGTGCGCGGCTTCGGTATCGAGTCGCGGTTCGTGCGGGTGGACGGGCTGACCGGGCCGACCGGCGGCAGCAAGAGCGCGCACATGGTGCGGCACCTGGCGGCGCTGGAGGGTGTGGAGCCGGGCCGTACGGTCGTGATCGGTGATTCGGTCGACGACGCGGTGGCCGCGCTGGAGGCGGGCGCGTCGGCGGTGCTCTACACGGGCGGCTCGCACAGTCGCGGGAGTCTGGAGGCCGCCGGGGTGCCGGTGGTGGACACCCTCGCCGAGGCGGTCGAGGTGGCGGCGGGCGGCATAGCGGGGTGAGGCCGGGGGCCGCCTACCCTCTCCGCGGCCCTGAGGTGTTGTCCAGAAGGTCTAAGTTCGGCCGGTGGTTTTGTACACCCGTGGCCCATGACGGCACCCGTGGCGAGGGCGATAGCCTTGCACCGTGATCAGCGCGATAACCCGCGGGGGCATCGAAGCCCCTGCCGTGCGCCCGGGACACCAAGGTGACCGGGCGATCGCTGGTCTTTCCGGCCACGAGCCGATGTCGACTTTGTCAAAAAAAGTCGATTGCGGCACGGCCATCTCTCATCGCGGCATAGCGTCGACCTCGACAGGACACCCCGCGTCGCGGCGGCGTTGTGCAGCTTCCACGGAGTTCTTCCACGACGTCACGCAACGGCGCGCGACAGGAGCCAGAGGACATGCAGACCAAGCTGGACGAAGCCAAGACCGAGCTGCTCGCAAGGGCGGCGCGGGTCGTTGAAAGCAGCCCGGCCGGGGGCAAAACCCCGGTACGAGGTCTCGACCAGGAGACCCTCACGGGATACCTCCAGCGCTACTACCTGCACACCGCACCCGAGGACCTCGCGGACCGGGACCCGGTCGATGTCTTCGGCGCCGCGCTCTCCCACTACCGCCTGGCGGAAATGCGCCCCCAGGGCACCGCGAACGTCCGGGTGCACACCCCGACCGTCGAGGAGAACGGCTGGACCTGCAGCCACTCCGTCGTCGAGGTCGTCACGGACGACATGCCGTTCCTGGTCGACTCGGTCACCAACGAGCTGTCCCGCCAGGGGCGCGGCATCCATGTCGTGATCCACCCGCAGGTGATCGTGCGCCGTGACGTCGCGGGCAAGCTGATCGAGGTCTTCGACTCCAACTGCGACGCGCACGGCAACACCGGCAAGGGCAGGACCGCCGAGCTGCCGCACGACGCGGTCACCGAGTCCTGGATCCATGTCGAGATGGACCGCGAGACCGACCGCGAGGACCTCAAGCAGATCACCGCCGATCTGCTGCGGGTGCTCTCGGACGTCCGCGAGGCCGTCGAGGACTGGGAGAAGATGCGGGCGACCTCGCTGCAGATCGCCGAGGCCCTGCCCGCCGAGCCGACCGCCGACGACCTGCGCGACCAGGAGATCGACGAGGCCCGGGAGCTGCTGCGCTGGCTGTCCGACGACCACTTCACCTTCCTCGGCTACCGCGAGTACGCGCTGGACTCCGCGCCCGGTGAGGGCGGTGTCGAAGAGGACGCGCTGACCGCGGTGCCGGGCACCGGCCTGGGCATTCTGCGCGCCGACCCCTCGCACCGCGAGACCGGCGACGGCCACCCGGTGTCGCCGTCCTTCAACCGGCTCCCGGCCGACGCCCGCGCCAAGGCCCGTGAGCACAAGCTGCTCATCCTGACCAAGGCCAACAGCCGCGCCACCGTCCACCGCCCCTCCTACCTCGACTACGTCGGGGTCAAGAAGTTCGACGCCGACGGCAATGTCATCGGTGAGCGCCGCTTCCTGGGGCTGTTCTCCTCCGCCGCGTACACCGAGTCGGTGCGGCGCGTCCCGGTCATCCGCCGCAAGGTCGCCGAGGTCCTCGAAGGCGCCGGGTTCACCCCGAACAGCCACGACGGCCGCGACCTGATGCAGATCCTGGAGACGTACCCGCGCGACGAGCTCTTCCAGACGCCGGTCGACGAGCTGCGGGCCATCGCCACCAGCGTGCTCTACCTCCAGGAGCGCCGCCGGCTGCGCCTGTACCTCCGCCAGGACGAGTACGGCCGCTACTACTCCGCGCTGGTCTACCTCCCGCGTGACCGCTACACCACCGGCGTCCGGCTGCGCCTGATCGACATCCTCAAGGAGGAACTCGGCGGCACCAGCGTCGACTTCACCGCCTGGAACACCGAGTCGATCCTCTCCCGGCTGCACTTCGTCGTCCGTGTCGAGCCCGGAGCGTCCCTCCCGGAGCTGACCGACGCCGATGTGGACCGCCTGGAGGGCCGCCTGGTGGAGGCCGCCCGCTCCTGGGCCGACGGCTTCGCCGAGGCGCTGAACGCCGAGCTCGGCGAGGAGCGCGCCGCCGAGCTGCTGCGCCGTTACGGCCACGCCTTCCCCGAGGGCTACAAGGCCGACAACAGCCCGCGCAGCGCGGTCGCCGACATCCAGCATCTGGAGAAGCTCACCGGCGAGCCGGACAAGGACTTCTCCGTCAGCCTCTACGAGCCGGTGGGCGCCGGCCCCGGCGAGCGCCGGTTCAAGATCTACCGCCGGGGCGAGCCGGTCTCGCTGTCCCGGGTGCTGCCCGGTCTGAACAAGCTGGGTGTCGAGGTCGTCGACGAGCGGCCGCACGAGCTGCGCTGCGCCGACGCCTCCATCGCCTGGATCTATGACTTCGGGCTGCGGATGCCGGAGCACGTCAAGGGTGACGACGCCCGCGAGCGCTTCCAGGAAGCGTTCGCCGCGGTGTGGACCGGCGCGGCCGAGAGCGACAACTTCAACACCCTGGTCCTGCGGGCCGGGCTCAACTGGCGCCAGGCGATGGTCCTGCGGGCGTACGCCAAGTACCTGCGGCAGGCCGGCGCGACCTTCAGCCAGACGTACATGGAGGACACCCTCTCCAACAACGTCCACACCACCCGGCTGCTGGTCTCGCTCTTCGAGGCGCGGATGTCCCCCGAGCGCCAGCGCGCCGGCACCGAGCTGACCGACGGGCTGCTGGAGGAGCTGGACGGCGCCCTCGACCAGGTCGCGTCCCTCGACGAGGACCGCATCCTGCGCTCGTTCCTCACCGTCATCAAGGCGACGCTGCGCACGAACCACTACCAGAAGGACAGCCAGGGGCGCCCGCACTCCTACCTGTCCATGAAGCTGGACCCGCAGGCCATCCCCGACCTGCCGGCGCCCCGCCCCGCCTACGAGATCTGGGTGTACTCCCCGAAGGTCGAGGGCGTCCACCTGCGGTTCGGCAAGGTCGCCCGCGGTGGTCTGCGCTGGTCGGACCGCCGGGAGGACTTCCGTACGGAGATCCTCGGCCTGGTCAAGGCGCAGATGGTCAAGAACACCGTCATCGTCCCGGTCGGCTCCAAGGGCGGCTTCGTCGGGAAGCAGCTGCCGGACCCGGCGCAGGGCCGGGACGCGTGGCTGGCCGAGGGCATCGCCAGCTACAAGACCTTCATCTCCGGTCTGCTGGACATCACCGACAACCTCGTCGCCGGCGAGGTCGTGCACCCGGAGAACGTCGTCCGCCACGACGAGGACGACACCTACCTGGTGGTCGCCGCCGACAAGGGCACCGCGACGTTCTCCGACATCGCCAACGAGGTCGCCGAGTCCTACGGCTACTGGCTCGGCGACGCCTTCGCCTCCGGCGGCAGCGCCGGCTACGACCACAAGGGCATGGGCATCACGGCGCGCGGCGCCTGGGAGTCCGTCAAGCGGCACTTCCGCGAGCTGGGCCACGACAGCCAGACCGAGGACTTCACCGCGGTCGGGGTCGGCGACATGTCCGGTGACGTCTTCGGCAACGGCATGCTGCTGAGCGAGCACATCCGCCTCGTCGCCGCCTTCGACCACCGGCACATCTTCATCGACCCGAACCCGGACGCGGCGACCTCGTACGCCGAGCGCCGCCGGCTCTACGAGCTGCCCCGTTCCTCCTGGGCCGACTACAACACCGAGCTGCTCTCGCAGGGCGGCGGCATCCACCCGCGCAGCGCGAAGTCCATCCCGATCAACGCGCAGGTGCGGGCCGCCCTCGGCATCGAGTCCGGCATCAAGAAGATGACGCCCGCCGACCTCATGCAGGCCATCCTCAAGGCGCCGGTCGACCTGCTGTGGAACGGCGGCATCGGCACCTACGTGAAGTCGACCGCGGAGTCCAACGCCGATGTGGGTGACAAGTCCAACGACGCGATCCGGGTCGACGGCGAGGACCTGCGGGTCAAGGTCGTCGGCGAGGGCGGCAACCTCGGTCTGACCCAGCTGGGCCGTATCGAGTTCGCCACCGCCGGCGGGAAGATCAACACCGACGCGATCGACAACAGCGCCGGTGTGGACACCTCCGACCACGAGGTGAACATCAAGATCCTGCTCAACTCCCTCGTCGCCGAAGGCGATATGACGGTCAAGCAGCGCAACAAGCTGCTGGCCCAGATGACCGATGAGGTCGGCGAGCTGGTGCTGCGCAACAACTACGCGCAGAACACCGCGCTGGCCCTGGCGCTCGCCCAGTCGTCCAGCATGCTCAACGCCCAGCAGCGCTTCATGCGCCGGCTGGCGCGGGACGGCGACCTGGACCGGGCGCTGGAGTTCCTGCCCACCGACCGCCAGATCCGGGAGCGGCTGAACTCCGGCCGCGGGCTCACCCAGCCCGAGACCGCCGTGCTGCTGGCGTACACCAAGATCACGGTTGCCGACGCGCTGATCCAGACCGGCCTGCCGGACGACCCGTATCTCCAGCGGCTGCTGCACGCCTACTTCCCGTCGGCGCTGCACGAGCGCTTCGCCGAGCAGATCGACGGGCACGCGCTGCGCCGCGAGATCGTCACGACGGTGCTGGTCAACGACACCGTCAACACCGGCGGTACGAGCTTCCTGCACCGGATGCGGGAGGAGACCGGCGCGTCCCTCGAAGAGGTCGTGCGGGCGCACACCGCGGCCCGTGCGATCTTCGGCCTCGGCCAGGTCTGGGACGAGGTCGAGGCGCTGGACAATGTCGTCGCGGCCGATGTCCAGACCCGGATCCGGCTGCACACCCGACGGCTGGTCGAGCGCGGCACCCGCTGGCTGCTCAACAACCGCCCGCAGCCGCTGGAGCTGTCGCAGACCATCGACTTCTTCACGGACCGGGTCGCCGGGGTCTGGGCGGAGCTGCCGAAGCTGCTGCAGGGCAGTGACCTGGAGTGGTACCAGACGATCCTGGACGAGCTGACCGAGGCGGGCGTGCCCGAGGCGCTGGCCGTCCGGGTGTCCGGCTTCTCGTCGGTCTTCCCGGCGCTGGACATCGTGGCCATCGCGGACCGCAACGGCAAGGAGCCGCTGGATGTCGCCGAGGTCTACTACGACCTGGGTGAGCGGCTGCGGATCAACCAACTCCTGGACCGCATCCTGGAGTTGCCGCGCAACGACCGCTGGCAGTCGATGGCCCGCGCCTCGATCCGCGAGGACCTCTTCGCGGCCCACGCGGCGCTGACCGCCGACGTGCTCTCGGTCGGCAACGGCACCTCGACGCCCGAGCAGCGCTTCAAGGCCTGGGAGGAGGCGAACGCGGCGATCCTCGGCCGCGCCCGCGCCACCCTGGAGGAGATCCACAGCTCGGACGACTTCGACCTGGCGAACCTCTCGGTCGCCATGCGGACGATGCGTACGCTGCTGCGGACCCACAGCTGAGCACGCCGCTCGATGAGCACGGCCGACGGCCCCGGAGCTGATGCTCCGGGGCCGTCCCCGTTTCCGCCTCGGGAGGGGCTACTTGCCGCTCTCCTTCTCGTAGGCCTTGATGACCTCGTCGGTCGGGCCGTCCATCAGCAGTTCGCCGCGCTCCAGCCACAGGACCCGGTCGCAGGTGTCGCGGATGGACTTGTTGTTGTGGCTGACGAGGAAGACCGTGCCGGCTTCCTTGCGCAGTTCGCGGATGCGGGCCTCGGAGCGCTTTTGGAAGCTGCGGTCGCCGGTGGCCAGTGCCTCGTCGATCATCAGCACGTCGTGGTCCTTGGCCGCGGCGATGGAGAACCGCAGGCGGGCCGCCATGCCGGAGGAGTAGGTCCGCATCGGCAGCGAGATGAAGTCGCCCTTCTCGTTGATGCCGGAGAAGTCGACGATGCCGTCGTAGCGCTCGTGCACCTGGTCGCGGGACATGCCCATCGCCAGGCCGCCGAGCACGACGTTCTTCTCGCCGGTCAGGTCGTTCATCAGGGCGGCGTTCACGCCCAGCAGCGAGGGCTGGCCGTGCGTGTAGACCTTGCCGCGCTCCGCGGGGAGCAGCCCGGCGACCGCCTTGAGCAGCGTCGACTTGCCCGAGCCGTTGGAGCCGATCAGGCCGATCGACTCGCCCTTGTAGGCGGTGAAGGAGACACCGCGGACCGCGTGCACCTCGCGGACACCGGCCGACGGCTTGCGCCGGATGATGCGGTTGAGTGCCGCCGTGGCGCCGCCCTTGCCCGCGCCGGTGCCGTACACCCGGTAGACGATGTGCAGGTCGTCCGCGATCACCGTGGGGACGCGGGCCTGCGCCGCTGCCGTCGGCTCGACGGCGTCCTTCTGCTGCTCAGCCACGTCCGTACCGCTCCTCAGCCTTCCAGAAGTACACAAAACCCACGACGCCCATCAGCAGCGCCCAGCCACCGGCCAGCGGCCAGATGTGCGGGGGCAGCTTGTCGTGGGTGAAGCTGTCGATCAGCGCGAAGCGCATCAGGTCGATGAAGACCGCCGCAGGGTTGGCGTTGAGGGCGACCTCCACCCACCCGGGGATGTCCTTGCCCTTGAGGATGACGTCCATGCTGAACATCACGCCGGACGCGTACATCCACGTCCGCATCAGGAACGGCATCAGCTGCGCCAGGTCCGGGGTCTTGCTGCCCAGCCGGGCCATGACCATCGCCAGGCCGGTGTTGAACACGAACTGCAGCGCCAGCGCGGGGATGGCCAGCAGCCACGACCAGGTGGGGATCTGCCCGTAGCCGAGCAGGATGAGCACCAGCACGCCCATGGAGAACAGCAGCTGCTGCAGCTGCATCAGGCAGAACGAGATCGGCAGGCAGGCGCGCGGGAAGTGCAGGGCCCGCACCAGCCCGAGGTTGCCCGAGATCGCCCTCGTGCCGGCCATCACCGAGCTCTGGGTGAAGGTGAAGATGAAGACGCCCGTCACCAGGAACGGGACGAAGTCGTCCACGCCCTTTCTCGTCCCGATCAGCACACCGAAGATGAGGTAGTAGACGAGGGCGTTCAGCAGCGGCGTCGCCACCTGCCATATCTGCCCCAGCTTGGCCTGGCTGTACTGCGCCGTCAGCTTGGCGCCGGCGAAGGCCGAGATGAAATGCCGCCGGTCCCACAGCTCCCGGACGTACTCGGGCAGCGACGCGCGGGCGCCGCTCACCGTCAGGCCGTGGAGCGCGGCCAGCGCGTGCGGCTCGGTGGGCGTACCCGGGGCGGGGCGCCGGTCAGGCGCCGGTGGCGGGGGAGCGAGGGTCTGAGGCATGAAGGCCGCTTTCGCTTGCGTACGGGGGCGGCGGAACGAGTCCGACGTCGTACGGATCCTTCGATGGAACGGTTCCGTATCGTCGCGACGCCGACTGTAGAGGTGTCCCACGTCGAAACGCAACCGTAGCGTCGTGACGCTATGCTCGGGCCATGGCACACGACGGCAGCGAGAGCGACCCCGCAGCGGCCCGCCGGGCACCGGCCGGCGCCGCCGTCCTACGGGAGGACAAGACCGCCGCGATCCGCGCCGCGGTCTTCGAGGAGCTGGCGGCGAACGGCTTCGCACGGATGTCGATCGAGGGCATCGCACGGCGCGCCGGCGTCGGCAAGACCGCCGTGTACCGGCGCTGGCGCTCCAAACTGCACCTCGTCCTGGACGTGGTCTCCGCGGTGGCCGCCGCCGGCCTGCCGAGCCCGGACGCCGGCTCGCTGCGCGGCGACGTACGGATGCTGCTGGAGGTCGCGGCCCGTGCGCTGCGGCATCCGATGGCGTCGCAGATCATCCCGGACCTGCTGGCGGAGGCGGCGCGCAGCCCCGAGCTGGCCGGGGCGCTGCGCACCGCCCTGCACGACAGCCAGGAGGGCATCGCGACGGAGATGGTCGCGCGGGCCGTCGCGCGCGGGGAGATCCCGGCAGGCGTCGACGGCCGGCTGGCGCTGGACCTGCTGACCGGGCCGCTGTACTGGCGGCTGGTGGTGGTCCGGGGCGAGCTGCCGGGCGGCTACCTCGACGACCTGGCGAAGGCGGTCGCCGGCGCGCTCGGTGGGCGCTGAGCGGGTCAGTGAACGAGCTGAACGGCTCATCGGGCGGCTCACCGAGCGGGGCGTGGGCGGGGCGCTGAGCGGCGGGGAGGGCTCGGCCCGGCAGGTGTCGAGGGCGCCGGGGGTGGGTCCCGACCCGGGCGTCCGGCCTGCGGCGCCGCGCTCCGGGACCGCTTCCGCGCGGGGGTGACGGTAGTGCCGCCGAGCGCGTGCGCGCCGCGCCTTCGGGCCGTGGCCGGAGGTAGTGGAGGTGCTGGACGCCGGGGCTGTTGTTCGCCGCCCGGTCGTCCACGGCCCCGGCAGCACATCATGAGTCGCCGTAAAGAGCGATTTGCCGGGCAGAACTGATCATCGGCGCAACCAAACGCGGGACGAACACCTCTTGTCAGGTGGCTCGATCCGGCCTGCGGCGCTCTGCCGCCCTCTGCCACGATTCGGCCGTTTTTGCTGAGACTTCGCATGGATGTGGCGCCGGCCGGCGCTGTGGAGGAGACCCCGAGTGCACGCGCGCCCCCCTCATATATCCCGGCGCCGGCTGCTCCAGGCGGCCGGCGGCGGTGCGCTCGCGGCGTCGGCCGGCGCCGGCATCTGGGCCTGGCGCTCCCCGGGGGAACAGCTCGCCCGTACCGTCGAACCCGCGCGCCGGGGACGGGCCGTGGCCGACGCGGCCGACCAGGCGTTCCTGCACGTCATCGCGCACGCCGACGATGCGCTGTACTTCATGAACCCGGACCTGGAGCAGTCCATCCGCAGTGGGGCGCGCTCGGTCACCGTCTGCCTCACGGGCGGCGAGTCCGACGGCCACAACGTCGGCCGGAGCACCTACGCACCGCGGAGCGTGCCGCGGAACCGGGCCGCATTCACCCGGGCCCGCGCCAACGGACTGCGGGCCGCACATGCCGTGATGGCCACCGGCGACCCCGCGAGCCCGTGGGACGTCGAGGCGATATCCCTGATACCCGGCTTCCAGGTGGAGATCCAGACGCTGCGGGACGCCCCGCAGATTCAGCTGATCTTCCTCGAACTCGTCGAGGCCAGAACGGTCCTGGCGCCCCGCGCGAACAGCCTGCGCGGGCTCTGGCTCGGGGTCGCCGGCACCCTGCCCACGCTGCGGCCCGAAAACTCCCCGGTGCGCGGGCAGTTCCGCTACACCCGCGACCAGGTGACCGCGACCCTGGCGGCGGTACTGGACCGCGTCCGGCCCACGGTCGTCCGCACCCTGGACCCCAACGCGGTGCATTCGCCCAAGCCGCAGTTCCCCGCCGCCGACCCCCGGCTGGCCGGTCTGCGCTACTTCGACCACCAGGACCACACCGCCTCCGCCTACTTCGCGCAGGCGGCGCTGGCCGACTACTGGGGGCGGTCCACCGAGCGCCCCGCCATCGTCGAGAACTACCTCGGCTACGAGGTCGGCGGGCTGCCCAACAACCTCGACCTCGCGACCGCCCGCCGCAAGGGCGAGCTGCTGTCCGTCTACGGCTGGGCCGACAACCGCGACTGCGGCGACACGGCCGGCTGCGGCGACCGCAAGGTGGGCGGCACGGCCTTCGCCGGCGGAACCCGGAACTGGACCCGCTCCACCCGGCTGCGCGCCCCCGGCTCCAACGCCTGGATCCGCCCCGCCAAGGACGGCCGGCTCGCCGCCTTCGCCGTCCTCGACGGCGTGGCGCACTGCTGGGCCGAAACCGCCCCGGGCAGCGGCACTTTCCATCCGCCCGCCCCCGTGGGTGGCAAGCTGCTCCAGGGGCAGATCCAGGTGGTGCGGCACCCCGACGGCACCCTCCAGCTGTTCGCGAGCCGCACCGTGCTGCCGGGCCGCAACGCCGCGCACCGCCGCGAGGTGATGACCGCCGTGCAGACCGGCAGCTCACCGGACGGGGTGCCCGCCTTCGCGCGCTGGGAATCCCTGGGATCCCCCGACGGCGAGCCGGTCAAGTCGCTGGAGACCGGATTCCCGGCGGCCGTCGCCGCTCCGGACGGCACCGTGCACGTCTTCGTACGGACCTGGGACGGCGGCATCGCCCACCGCAGCGGACCGCGCGGCCGGCAGTGGTCGCTGTGGCAGCGGCCTGCGGCCCCGGCAGGGCTCCCGCAGGCGGCGACGCGGATCACCGACGGGCTGGATGCCGGGGTGGACTCCGACGGGCGGATCCATGTCGTCGCGCCCGGCGGCGGCACGGTGCGGCACTGGATGTCGCAGGAGCCGGGCGGCGCACCGCAGCCGGCCGCGGCCACCGGGCTGCCGGAGGCCTCCGGGCCGGTCAGCCTCGTCCCGTTGGAGGGCGGCACGGTGCGTATCGCCTACCGGGCGGCGCCCGGCGCGCAGATACTGCTCGCCGAACGGCGGGCCGGGGGCTGGCGGGTGGCGGCGCGTTGTGCGGATGTCGGCGGCTACGGGCGGGTGGCCGCGGCGCCCGCCGGCCCCGGAGGCCGGATGGTGATCGCGGCGCGGGACGCCGCGGGCGCGGTGCGGATCGCGACGGCCGGGGACGGTGTGCAGCCCTGGCAGAGCGGGAAGGTGGCGCACTCGGCGGCGCCCGGTGTGGTCCGTGGCGCCGGGGGCCGCGCCGTCGTCGTGGCGCTCGGCAACGACGGCCTGCTGTACGCGACCCGGCAGAAGACGGCCGGGGCCGGCGCGCCCTTCGACGGCTGGCGGGCTCAGACCGGCTCGCCGGACCGGGTGGTGGGCGACGGATCGGTCTGATCCGGGCCCTGGTCCTTCCGGCGGCGGGGCAGCAGCACCCACCGGGAGACCAGGAAGGTGAACGGGATGGCGAGCAGCGCCGCCAGCAGGGGCGCCACCGTGCTGCTCATCCCCAGCCAGCTCACCAGCACCACCAGACCCACGCTCTGTGTCACGTAGTTGGTGACCTGGGTGAGCGGGAAGAGCAGGAACTTCTTCCACGTCGGCCGGGTGCGGTAGGTGAAGTAGGTGTTCAGGAAGAACGAGCAGACCATGCTCAGCACGAAGCCGACGGTGTAGGCGGCGAAGTACGGCAGCGAGCGGTGCAGCGGCAGGTAACTGGCGTAGAACGTCAGGGTGTTGACCCCGCCGACGAGGGCGAAGCGGGCTATCTGCGCTCGCTGGCCCCGCGCCGGCAGCAGCCGCATCAGCCGGCCTGCGGGGCGCCGGGGGTGACGCGTGCCGTGGTGGAGCGGGCGGCCGCGCTCGCGGGCCGGCGGCCGGGGGCGGTGCCGTTGGACTCCTTGACGAGGAAGTGCGGCCGCCGCTTGGACTCGTAGTAGATCCGCCCGATGTACTCGCCGATCAGCCCGAGCATCACCATCTGCAGACCGCCCAGGCCCACGATGATGGCCACCAGCGTGACGTAACCGGGTGCGGTGATCCCGCCGACGGCGGCGGCGCCGATGATCCACAGGGTGTAGAGGGAGGCGCAGAAGGCCAGGCCGAGGCCGGTGTAGATGGCCGCCCGCAGGGGACGGCAGTTGAAGGAGAGCATGCCGTCGATGCCGTAGTTGATCAGCGAGCCGAAACGCCATTTGGTCTCGCCGGCCTCCCGGGCGGCGTTGCGGTAGTCGAAGGTGACGGTGTCGAAACCGATCCAGGAGAACAGCCCCTTGGAGAAGCGGTTGTACTCCGGCAGCGAGATCAGCGCGTCCACCGCCGTACGCGACAGCAGCCGGAAGTCGCCCACGCCGTCGGCGAGTTCGACATCCACCCAGCTGTTGACGGCGCGGTAGTACATCCGGCTGAGCGCGGTCCGCAGCCGCCGGTCGCCCTCCCGGCTGCGCTTGGCGACGACCTGGTCGTGGCCGAGCTGGTAGAGGTCGAGCATCTTCTCGATCAGCTCGGGCGGATGCTGGAGGTCGGCGTCCATGATGATCACCGCGTCGCCGGTGGCCTCCTTGAGCCCGGCCAGCATCGCGGGCTCCTTGCCGAAATTGCGGCTGAAGGAGAGATAGCGGGTGGTGGTGCGGTGCTGCTGCGCGATGCTGCGCAGCCGGAGCAGGGTGCCGTCCGCGCTGCCGTCGTCCACGTAACACAGCTCGTACTCGACAGCGAGTTCGCCGAGCACCGTGCGGATCCGCTCGTCGAAACGGCTTATGACGGCTTCTTCGTTGTAGCAGGGGACGACGATGGAGAGCTTCATGGGCGGGCCTTTTCGCCGGGGGCAGGGGACGGTTCGAGCGCCCTCCCCTGAGGTGTAAGTCTACAAATATGTTGGGATGTCAGGCTTGGGTAGTTCGGCGGGACTCGGCGGTTCGGGCGCCGCGGCACCCGTTCGGCGGTCCCGGCGCCGCCGGTTGGCGGTGACCCCCGCCACCGCCGCCAGCGCCAGCAGGGCGCCGCCGCTCGCCGCCAGCCCCGGTTTCAGGCCCGGCGGGGTGTACGCACAGGACAGCCGCGAGGCCCCGGACCCGAGCGGCACGGCCAGCAGGCCGCCGAAGGAGCCGGGGGCGCGGGAGGGCCCGCCGTCCACCGCACAACTCCAGCCGCGCACCAACGGGACCGCGAGCACCGCACTGCCGGAGCTGCCCGCGGGGAGTGCGGCGGTGAGCCCGTGCCCGCTGGTGGCCAGCCGCAGCGGGCCCCTGGCGCGCAGCGCGGCCACCGCGGCGTCCAGCTTGCGGGGGGAGAGGCAGCCGATGGCGTGCTCGGGGACGCGCTGCGCGCCGTGTCCGGTGAAGCGCACCACGAGCCTGCCGTCCGCGGGGACGGTGCCCAGCGCGCGCGCCGGGTTGGCGGTGATGTCGCGGCGGCCGACGCCCGTGGCGGTGCCGCCCGCTGCGGCGGCCTCGCCGTCGAACCAGGGCGCGTGGAGCACGGCCGTACTGCCGGGGGTGCACCGGGCCGTGAAGGTGGCTGCGCCCGCAGCGGGCAGCAGCCGGCCGCCGGGGACGCGGGCGGGCGCGGGCCCGGCGGCCGGGACCAGCTCCGGGACCTCGTAGACCTTCGCGCCCAGGACCCGCTCCTGGCGGGCGAAGACGGTGTCGTCGCTGCCGCCGGTCGGCAGTTCCTGGCGCACCGTCAGCAGCGGGGCGGCGTCCCGGTGGCGCACGGTGTAGCTGCCGCGGCCGTTCGGGCCCATCGCCAGGGAGCTGCTGACGCCCATCAGCGCGCGGCCGACCGGGTCCTCGAAGCTGAGCGTGTGGCGGCCCTTGATGTACCAGCCGCCGCCCAGGCCGTGCAGGGTGCGGGCGGTGGCGGCGGGCACATAGCTGCTGTAGTAGGAGCCGCCCTCGCCGCCGATCAGCAGCGGATCGTTGTTGGCGAACTCGTGCGGGCCCGGGTCGGTGCGCGAACGGGGCCAGTCGGCGCGGGCGGTGAGCCCGTCCCGGGCGGCCAGCGCCTGCTCGCTCAGGGTCGTCTTCGGCCGGAACCACGCGACCTTGTCCCGCAGGGCCGTCACGGAGAACGCCGAATAGGCCGAGCCCAGCAGGACGGTGCAGGTGAGCGTGATGGCGGCGACGGCCCGCAGGGCGCCGCCCGCCCGTGGGCGTGGCGCGTCGGGCCGGGCCCGCAGCGCCGAAAGGATCATCAGGGCCGCCAGTGCCACCGCACCGCCGCCGGCCACCAGGATCCAGGTGGAGGTGCCGACCGAATGCCGGTCCCGGCAGAGCAGCGCGAGCAGGGCGACCAGCCCGGCCCCCGCGGCCAGTTCACGCACCCGCGGGTGGTGCGCCAGCGCGAGCCAGGCGATCATCACGAAGATCCCGCTGAGGACGAAGGCGGCGCGGTACGGGCTGCCGTTGGGCAGCGCGAAGCCGTGCCACAGCAGGATCGTCGGCTGCCATACGAACGACACGGCGATCCCCGCCGCCAGGGCGTACCAGCCGACGCGCACCTTGAGCGGTACGGCCCGCACGAACGGGAAGGCCGCCACCAGCAGCAGCCCGAGCACCCCGATGAAGATGTTGGGCACCGGGGCGTCGCCCCGGCCGCCCGGCAGCAGCTGGGCCAACTGGTCGAGCAGCGGGGGCCGGCCGGGGAAGACGGCCTCGGGGGCCGGCTGGGAGTCCTTGCTGGCCTGGAGGGTGACGGTCATCGCCGGCGCCGCCAGGGCGATGCCGACCAGCGCCATCGAGGCGGCGCGGGCCAGGGACCGCAGCCGGTCGCGGGCCGGTGTCTTGTCGGCGAGCAGCAGCCGCAGCGCCAGCACCAGCGCCATCGCGAGGGTGGCCATCGCCGCCGTGTAGAAGTTGCCCGCCCAGGAGAGCGCGAGGAGCAGGGTGCCGGCCACCCAGCGGCGCCGGTGCAGGCACCAGTCGGCGGCGATGCCGATCAGGGGGAGCGAGACCAGGCCCCACATCCACATCGGGTCGGCGTGACCGTCGTTCAGTACCCAGGAGCACATCCCGTAGCCGACCGAGAGCAGCGCCCGCAGCCCGCCGGAGCCTGCGCGCAGCCGGCCGAGGAACACGGTCATCAGGGTGGTGGCGAGGCCGACGCTGAGCAGGGTGACGAGGAAGACCGGGAAGTCGACGAGGTCGCGGGGGAAGAGTCCGACGAGCCAGGAGAACGGGTTCATCAGGTAGGTGAGGAAGTCGGCGAGGAACGGGACGCCGTAGCCGCTGTTCCAGTTGAAGAACAGGTCGCCGCTGGATTCGCCGTGCAGCAGGTCCCACAGCCGCGCGTGGAACGGGATGAACTGGTTGCCGAGGTCGTTGACGGCGCGGGAGCGCGGCCCGAAGGGGTAGCTGCCCAGGATCGCCATGGCCAGGCAGTACGCCCCCATGGACAGCAGCGCGGCGAGGCCGGGTGCGGCCAGGCGTCTGATGGTCGGTCTCACTGGTGCCGCGTTCTCCCTGCTCATCCGGACTATGAACGAGTAGATGGCGCTTTTGCGTGACACGTTCCCCATGAGCCGTATGTCGTGATTCAGCTCTCGCCGATGCCGCTCACGGTGGCGCCGCGCGAGTGCGGGTGGGCGGGCGGAGCGGCACTGCGCGAAGGGGCCGGGCAACCTCACCGGCCCGGAGCGCCTCTTACGGGGTGGCGATACGGAATGACCGATACCGCTCCGGGACGGCAAGATCGACAAGCGGTCACTCTACGGTATATGCCGCAATAATCCGTTTTACTCAGCGGCGGCGCGGGGTATTTCCCAGGTCCGCAGGCAGAATCGGAGGCCAAGGTGCCCGTTCCGGACGAGTCACCGGCCGCCGCCGGTCAGCACGCTGCCCCGCCGACCGTCTCCGTGATCGTGCCGGTGCACAACACCCGGCCCTACCTCGACCGCAGCCTCGGCTCGGTCTTCCGCCAGACCCTCGACCAGCGGCGGATCGAAGTGATCGCGGTCGACGACGGCTCCGGCGACGGCAGCGGCCACCGGCTCGACGAACTGGCCCGCGATCACCCCCACCTGAAGGTGATTCATCAGCCCGCGTCGGGCGGACCCGGAAAACCCCGCAACATCGGGCTGGCACACGCCGGCGGCGACTACGTCTTCTTCCTCGACTCCGACGACCGGCTCGGCACCGAAGCGCTCGCCCGCCTCATCCAGATGGCCGAGACCCACCGCTCCGACATCGTCTACGGGCGGATCGTCGGCGCCGACGGCCGCGACGCCCCCGTCGACCTGCGCACCACCAGCGGCAGCGTCTCCGTCTACGACTCCCCGGTCTACTGGACGCTGGCCGCCTACAAACTCTTCCGCCGCTCCTTCATCGAGCAGCACCACCTGCGCTTCGCCGAGGGCCGGCTGCTGGCCGAGGACCTGCCGTTCGGGATCACCGCGCTGCTGCGCGCCCGCACCGTCTCCGTCCTCGCCGACTACGACTGCTACTACCTGCACGGCCGCGACGACGACAGCAACGCCAGCCGCCAGGAACTCGACTGGCCCGAACACCTCGGCTACCTCGCCGGAGTGCTCGCCGACGTCGCCGCCCAGGTCCCGCCCGGCCCCGACCGCGACAAACTGATGGTCCGGCACTTCCACGGCGAGGTGCTCGCCGCCTTCGCCGCCCCCTACCTGGCGTGCGACACCGACGGGCGCCGCAAGATGGCCGACGCCGCCCGCCCCCTCGTCGAGCGCTACCTCACCGACCGGGTGCTGGCCGCCCTGCCGCCCCGGCTGCGGCTGCGCGCCCACTGCCTGCGCGCCGGGCTCGACACCGAACTCACCGGCATCATCCGCGCCGACACGGACCTGCCGGGCGACGCCGGGGCCGGACCGCCGCACATCGACGCGGACGGGCGCGCCTACGCCGCCTACCCCTACTTCCGTGACCCCGACCGCGGCATCCCGGACGCCTGCTACGACCTCACCGACCGCCTCGTCCTGCGCCAGCAGCTCACCGGCCTGCACTGGGTCGGCGGGGTCCTGCATCTGCGCGGCACCGCCGCACTCCCCGGCCTCGACACCGGCGCCGTCGAACTCGTCCTGCTGCGCAGCGGCACCGAACACCGCCTGCGCGCCCAGCACGTCGACGGAGCATGGCGCGCCGCCCTCGACCCGGCGACCGCGGCCGGCGGCGGCCCGCTCGACGACGGACTGTGGGGCCTGAAGGTCGCGGTCACCGCTCACGGCGCGGGCGGCGCCGGCACCCCCGCCGTACACCGGGCGGCCTGGCTGTGCCCGGAGGACCGGGACCCCGCCGGCCTCCGGCCGCGGCTCGTCGGACGCGGCGCCGCGGGACCGGCCGTCGCCGCGCTCTTCCCCTCCGACCCGCACGGCCATCTGCACCTCGACCTGGACGGCGCCGGCGCCCGCCACCCGCTCGGCGCCGACCTGCGGGGCGAGGCCCACTGCACCCGCACGGGCCGGGCCACCCTCGCCGCCGGCGTCACCCTCCCCGGGTGCCCCGCCGACGCCGGACTCCAGCTGGTCCTGCACAACGCCGCGCTCACGGTGGCGCTGCGTACGACTGTCGAGCGTGCCGCGGGCGACCGGTTCACCGTGCGGTCGCTGCTCCGCAGCGGTCCGCCCGGGACCTGGCGGGTCGGGCTGCGACTGACCGCGGGAGGCTTCCACCGGGAACTCCCGGTGCACACCGCGGGCGGGCGCCCGGCCGGCCGCACCCCGCTGATCCTCACGATCCCGGACGCCGGGCCCGGGGCGGCGGGGCTGCGGCGCCTGCTGGGCGGCTGACGGCCGCCCGGCGCCGGGCCGTGTCCGCCCTAGGGTCGGTGGTGCTGCCAGCCCGCCCAGGCCGAGGTGATCATGTCGCGGACGTCGTGGTGCGCCTTCCAGCCCAGTTCGGCGGTGATCCGGTCGGCGGTGGCCACCACCCGGGCCGGATCGCCGGGGCGTCGCGGGGTGACCTCGGCGGTCACGCCCTCGTGGCCGGTGATCTCGGCGATCAGATCGACCATCTCGCGCACCGAAACGCCTTCGCCGCGCCCGATGTTGAGCGTCAGATCGCGCACCGGGCCCGGCTCGGCGAGCTTGCGGGCCGCCGCCACATGGGCGTCGGCGAGGTCGGCGACATGGATGTAGTCGCGGATGCAGGTGCCGTCCGGGGTGTCGTAGTCATCGCCGAAGATGCGCGGGGCGGCGCCGGTGGTGAGCTTCTCGAAGACCATCGGGACGATGTTGTAGACGCCGGTGTCGGCCAGCTCGGGGGTGGCGGCCCCGGCGACGTTGAAGTAGCGCAGGCAGGCGGTGCTGATGCCGTGCGCCTTCCCGGCCGCGCGGGCCATCCACTCGCCGACGAGCTTGGTCTCGCCGTACGGGTTGATCGGCGAGCAGGGGGTGTCCTCGGTGACCAGGTCGACGTCCGGCATGCCGTAGACGGCGGCCGAGGAGGAGAACACCAAGCGGCCCACGCCGCCCGCGGCCAGTGCCTCCAGCAGCGTCTGCAGACCGTGGACGTTCTCGCGGTAGTAGTGCAGCGGCATCTCGACGGACTCGCCGACCTGCTTCTTGGCGGCCAGGTGCACGACGTCGGTGACGCCGTACTCGGCGAGCGTGCGGTCCAGCAGCGCGCGGTCGAGCGTGGAGCCGACGACCAGCGGGACGCCCTCGGGGATCCGGGCGGTCACGCCCGTCGTCAGGTCGTCCAGCACGACGACCGTCTCGCCCGCCTGTCGCAGGGCGCGTACGACATGGGCGCCGATGTAGCCGGCACCACCCGTGATCAAGTAAGACATGGCGTCAATCCTAGGCTCGGGGGACGGGAAACGGGGACGTAGGGACGGGGCAGCGCGGCGCGCGACGGTCAGCGGCGCAGCCGGCGGGCCGCGATGCGCCAGACGCTGCGCAGGCCTGATGCCACGCGCAGGGCGAGCGCACCGCCGGTCGTCGCGTAGGGCTGGGCCAGCAGGACGGCGTGCCGGCGGCTGGGCAGGACGCGGCGGCGCAGTCCCGGGCCGACGGCGCGCAGCGAGGCGCGGAAGCTCGAACCGTCCGCGCAGCTCACCTCGGCCATCAGGTCCCACGGCTCGGGGTCGGCCGAGCGGCTCTCGCCGCGGTCGGTCAGCGCCGCGAGGTCCAGCACCACCTCGGCGGTCCAGCAGGCGCCGGAGCCGGGGCCGGCCGGGATCGCGGTGAGCGCGGCGGTGTGCACCGGGCCGCGCCGGTCGTCGGTGCGGCGCCGCAGCTCGATGTCGATGCCGGTCGGTTCGGCGGCGGCCAGCCGCCCGTACATCTCGTGGACGCGCACCCGCAGCACGCTGCGGGTGCCGATGACCGGCTCCGCGTCGATGGCCACCGGAAGCCGGTGCATCGGCTTGGTGCCGAGTGCGTCGAGTTCGACGCCGGGCAGATCGGCGGACCACACCGGGTGGCCGTCCGCCTCCGCGTACGGGGGCAGCAGCCGGCCGGGGCGGGCCGCGAGCTGGGTGAGGCGGTCCAGGTCGCGCGGGTCGGGCGAGGCGAGCACGACCCGGGCCAGCCAGCGGGCCGGGGCGCGGGCTGCGTGCAGATCGGCCTCGTCGAAGCCGGTCAGGTAGTCGCGGGTCAGGTGCCACCACTCGGTGCGGTAGTCCGCGCCGCGGGTGTGCAGCTCGCGGACGTACATCCGCAGGTCGTGGTCGAGGAATTTGGTGTCGGCGGCGTGTGCCAGTGCCTTGAGGCCGGCGTCCTTGAAGATCCGCACGCTGGTGCGGTGCGCGTCGATCCGCGCCTGCCAGTTCGCGACGTCCTTGCGGTCCAGCGAGATGGACTGGCGGGCGGCGGAGCGGCGGACGTGCCAGACGTAGACGCTGTCGGGGATCGTCGCCACCCGCGGGGCGGCGGCCAGCACCTTCGCGGTGAACACGAAGTCCTCGTAGGTGTAGCGGCCTTCGGGGAAGACGATGCCGTGCTCGGCGAGGAACGCCCGGTCGTAGAGCTTGTTGACGCACAGCGTGTCCCGGACCAGCTGGGGGCTGGTCTCGGGGGAGCCGTGCACGGCCGCCTCGCGGTAGAGGGCGGGCTGCCAGGGGACGTCACGGCGGGCGGGCAGTTCGCGGCGTACGCAGGCGCCCGCGGTGACCGGGGTGCCGTGCCGCAGCGCGGCGGTCAGCAGCGCCTCGGCCGAGCCCGGGGGCAGTACGTCGTCGCTGTCCAGGAACATCACGAAGCGGCCGCCGGCGGCGCGCAGGCCGTCGTTGCGCGGGGTGCCGCAGCCGCCGCTGTTCTCGGCGCGGTGGATGACCCGCAGCCGGGGTTCGGCGCGGGCGAGGGCGTCCAGGGCGGCGCCGGTGCCGTCGGTGGAGGCGTCGTTGACCGCGATCACCTCGGTGACCGTCTGTCCGGGGGCTCCCTGCGCCAGAGCGGAGCGCACGGCATCGGAGACATGGGCGGCATCGTTGAAGGCGATGACGACGATGCTGACCTGCGCGGTGGGCGTGATGGTGGGCCCAGGCCGTGGCTCAAGGGCTTCTTTCACAGTCACTAAATCTACATTTCGTGTCGACAGCAACTCTGGGCTTCGAACGGGATCCGGTCTCCATATCCGATGATTCAGAGGGCGAATCCCGTCGCTGGGTTGCACCCGACGGCACGGTTTTCTCCCGTGATCGCCGTCTTGTGACGGCTTCGAACGCCGGCCTTGGGGTGCGCATGGCCCCGTGAGGACGCCCGCACATGCTGTAACGACGCGAACGCCGCACGATGCCGATATGCGCGCCGCCGGCTTGCCGCGCGGGGCCCGCCACCCGGTGACGGGCCCCCGTTCACTGCGCCAGCAGGTCCGCGACCCGGCCCGCCGCCCCGCCGTCGTCCCGGTGGCAGAACGTCTCCCGGAAGTCCGCGTACGCGTCCGCGCCGGCCCGGCCGATCGCCTCCAAGTCACCCAGCGCGTCGATCAGTTCACCCGTCGAGGTGAGCAGCGGCCCCGGCGCCCGGGCCTCGAAGTCGAGGGTGAAGCCGCGCAGCGAGTCGCGGTAGTGCGGCAGGTCCGGGGTCAGGAACAGCATCGGGCGCCCGGTGTTGGCGAAGTCGGCGGCCAGCGACGAATAGTCGGTGACCAGCACGTCCGCCGCCAGCAGCAGCTCGGTGGCGTCCGGGTGGGTGGAGACGTCGCGCGCGAACGGGGCGTGGTGGGCCGGCAGCCGGTCGGCGACCAGCGGATGACTGCGCACCAGCAGGACGTGATCGGTGCCCAGTGCCTGCCGGGCCGCGTCCAGGTCGAGCGGCAGATGCAGCCGGTGGTGGCGGGCGTCGTAGGCGAGATCGTCGCGGGGCGTCGGCGCGTACAGCACCACCGTGCGGCCGTCCGGGATGCCGAGCCGGGCGCGTACGGCGGCAGCGGTGTGCTCGCGGTCCGCGGCGAGCAGCGCGTCGGTGCGCGGCAGCCCGGTCTCCAGCAGCTCGCCGGAGTAGCCGAGCGCGGAGCCCAGCACCGGTGTGCTGTGCCCGTTGGGCGACAGCAGCACGCTCCACTGCCGGTCGGCCCGGGGGCGCGGCGCCAGGTGGGGGAGCCCCGCGCACAGCGTGCCGGCCAGGTCCGCGCCGATCCGCTTGAGCGGGGTGCCGTGCCAGGTCTGGACGACGGTCTGGCCGCTGCGGCGGGTGAACCACGACGGCAGATGGGTGTTGGTGACCACCCAGCGGCTGTGCGCCAGCGCGCCATGCCACTCCGCGCTGCCCACCACCACGGCACGGGCGCTGCCCGGCACCGGCGTCTGCGCGTCGCGGACCGCCCACAGATGCTCCACATCCATGCCCCGGCGCACCAGTTCCTCATGCACGGCGCGCGGCGAGTCCCCGTACGCCCGGCCGCCGAAGCTGCTGTAGAGGACGGTGTCGCGCAGCGGGCGGGAGCGGTGCAGCGGATAGTGCTCCTCGCGCAGGACCCGGCGGCGGTAGGGGCCGCGGTCGGTGGCGGGCAGCGCCGGGCCCGCCGCCACGAACGCCTCGTCGTGCCGGTGCCGGTCCAGGGTGAGCGGCTTGCCGTGGACCGTCCGGGAGGCGGGCAGACCGTCGAGGACGGCGGGCGCGAAGCGGACCGGGGCGTCGAGAGCCGTGCCCAGAGCGCCGCGTTCGCGCAGATGCAGGGTCCAGCGGCCCTCGCGCAGCGGGACCGGGCCGGCCAGCGAGTCGAGGGCGGCCAGCGGCAGCGCGCCGTGGAACCGGCCGTCGTCATGGGTAGCGGGGAAGACCGCCTCGGTGGCGTGCGCACCGTGTTTGAGGACCAGCTCGGTGGCGTGCGGCGCGGCGTCCGGCAGCAGGCCGCCCACCAGCAGGGTGCCGTCCGCGCGCCAGAAGAACCGGTCCAGGAACGGCTGCGGGGTGCGGTCGTGCAGCAGCAGATTCCCGCCGGCACCGGCCGCCACGACCAGCTCGCGGCCGTGCGAGAGCGGATGGGCGACGGGGGCGAGGTCCGGCGCGCAGGCGATCGTGTCGGTGCCGCCGTCGGGCAGTACCAGTTCCGGCAGCCAGGTCTCGGTGTGCGCCGGCGCGATCGCGCGCGGGGCACCGTCACGCGTGGGGCGGGCGGCGGCGAGCGCGTCCAGCCGGATGCGGACGGTGAGGCGGGGCGGGGCCGCGGCGGCCGTCCCGTCCCCGTGGCCCTCCGTCCCCTCCTCCACCGGGAACGACACCACCGTGCCCGTCCCCTGGTGGGTCAGCCGCAGTGCGGACGGCGGCGTACCCGGTGCCGTGACCGTGAGATCCAGCGCGCCGCCCGGCACCGCGCGGTGACCGGCCAGCCGGCGGGTGGGGCGCTCCACGGACAGCCGGAGCCGCCCGTCCGCGTACCGGGGCGTGAGGCGTACCTCCGCCGCGCCGTCCTCCCCGGCCACCTCCAGGGTGCGCGGCGCGGCGCCGGAGCCGGTGTCCGGGGCGCGCAGCGGCGCCGCCCGCACCACCCCCGCCGACGCGACGATCACCCCGACACTCCACTCGCCCGGCTCCCAGCGCCCGCCCCTGCGCAGCCGCCCCGGATCGAGCGCCACCTCGAAGCCCGACCAGTCGTAACAGTGCTGCTCCTGGCCGGAGTCCGCGGTGACCTCCGGCATCGCCACCGGCCGCAGCGGCAGCAGGATCCGGCGCCGCCCCTGGGTCAGCAGCACCGTTCGGAGGTAGCTGTGCCGGGTCGCGGCGTCCAGATTGCGGAGGTAGGCGTGGCCGCGCAGATGCAGCATCCCGCCCCGCCACTCCGCCTCATGGACCTGCGCCCGTACGGGGAAGTCCGCCCGCTCCAACCGCGTCACGCCCGGTGGGAGTGCGAGCGGTGGCGTGAGCGGCAGCACCGCGCGCTTGCGCAGCGGCGGCCCGGCGACGGTGAAGCCGCCCGGGTTGCGGGCCTCGTGGGCGAGCAGCGTGAGCAGGTCGTCGAGCCGTCCGGTGCGGATCAGATACCAGCGCATCCGCAGCTCCACGGACAGCGCGGGGAACAGCCGCGGGTCGACGCGGGCCAGGAAGTCGCGGGCGCAGTCCAGGAAGGCGGTGCGGCACTGCGGTGTGGCCGCCGGCAGCGACTCGACCAGGTCCAGCAGGCCGTCGGTGAGCTGCGCCCGGTCGTAGTCGCTGCGGTAGGCGGTCCAGCGGGGACGGGCCGGGTCGGCGAGGAACGCCCGCACGCCCGCCACCGCCGCGAAGCGCTCCCGTACGGCGCGGACGTCGGTGCGGGCGGGGTGGGCGCGGGGCAGGCGCCGGTAGCAGACGTGTTCGTGCAGGACGTCGACCGCGTCGGCGAGGAAGTGGGCGGGCAGCGTCACCACCGCGTCCTCGCAGAACTCGCCCTCGGGGAAGGCGAGTTCATGGCGGTCCCAGAAGGCGCGGCGGAAGACCTTGTTGCGGGCGAAATGGTCGGACAGCAGCGTGCGGTCGTCGGCGACATGCGTGCGCAGCGCCGTCTCGCGGGCGGCCGGGTGATGCCGGGACTGGCTGCGGCCCGCCGCGCCGAGCAGATAGACATTGCCGGTCGCCAGGTCCGACCCGGACCTCTCCAGCAGGCCGACCAGGTCCTCGTACGCGCGCGGCAGCAGCACATCGTCCGGGTCGAGGAAGGCCAGGTACGCGGTGTGCGGATAGGCGTGCCGGGCGCCGGTGTTGCGCAGCGCGCCGGGGCCGGGCGGCGGGCCGGCGGCGGGGCCGGCCGGCCGGTGGTGGTGGACGATCCGGAACCGCGGGTCCCGTTCGGCGAAGCGGCGGGCGAGGAGAAGCGGCGCGTCCTCCGGGGAGGGGGCGTCGGCCGCGCCGTCGGCGGACGGTTGTGCCGCCCCGCCGGGGTCCTCGGCAAGGCCGGCCGCGACCATGACCACATCCAGATCGGGCAGCGTCTGGGCCGCGACCGACTCCAGGCACTCCTCCATATTCCGCTCGGACCCCTCGATGCGATGGACCGGGACGACGACGGTGAGCCGAGGCTTCATGCGCGCGGACCAAGCCTTTCCGAACAGGCGAATCACGGGACGGGCCGTTCAACTCGCCCATCGGCGGCACGGTCACCGGATCTGCGCTGAAAGGGTGAGGCGGACCGCCGGCGGGGCCCCGGCGGGCGCCGCCGTGGAGGGGAGTTGCGGTGGCCCGGGTCGGCGCGCCGTACGGGCGGGCCCGCTCCGATGCCGTAGACCCGATGCCGTAACCGTCGGCGCCGCCGCGCCGTGCCCCTCAGGGAAGGTGACCGCGACCCGATGTCCGGCCGAACCGACAGCTCCGCCACCACCGGCAGCCCCGAAGCCCCCGCACCCCGCACCGAGAGCGCCCCGCGCGGCCCCCGGAGCGCGGACACCGCCGGCACCGCTCCGCACGCCTCCACCGCGCGGCTGCCCTCCGGGGTGCGTACCGGCGCCGCGCGCCTGCTGCCCGCCGGGGCTCCGTACCGCAGGCAGCTGCGGCGGATCGGCACCGGGCGGGTGCTGGAGATCGGCTGCGGCACCGGCGACACCCTCACGGGCTGCGCGCCCGGCAGCGTCGGCGTGGACCACGACCCGCGGTCCGTCGAACGGTGCCGGGCCCGGGGGCTGACCGCCTACACCGCCGACGCCTTCCTCGCGAGCCCGCACGCCCGGCCCGGCGCCTTCGACGCGCTGCTGTCCGCCCATGTGCTGGAGCAGCTGGACGACGAGCAGGTGGAGGGGCTGCTGCGGGCCTACGTGCCGTATGTGCGGCCCGGCGGCGGCGTGCTGCTGATCACCCCGCAGGAGGCCGGGCAGCGCGCCGAGGAAGCCGCGGTCCGCTTCACCGACTTCCCCCTGCTGCGCGCCTTCGCCCGGTCCGCGGGCCTGGCCGTCCGGCGTACGTACTCCTACCCGCTGCCGCGCTCGGCCGGGAAACTGCTGCGCCGCAATGTGTTCGTGCTGGTCGGGCAGGTGCCGCGGTAGAGGGCGGCACCTGCCCCTTCCCGGCCTCAGCGGCCCGCCGGGGCCTTCCGCTTCCTGCGGGCGTTGACGAGGGCCCGGGTGACGATCGGCGGCAGCAGATCCAGCGCGAGGCCCCGCGCCGGGTGCCGCGGGGCGGGGCGGGCCGCGGACGCCTTCGGCCCGGTGGCGGCCGGCCGCTTGGTTGCGGGCTTCGCCCGGTGGCGGGAGACCGGCTGCTCGGGGTCCGCGGCGGCCTTGGCGCTCAGCCGGATGATCGGGGCGTCGTTGATGTACTGCACTTCGTGCCAGATGCCGCCGGTGGCCTTGATCCACTCCACCAGCGCGGTCCGGTAGGGCTCGGGGTCGCCCCAGGTCCCGTAGAACTTGGTGCCGGATATGCAGATGGGGCGCAGGCCCTCGTTCGCCACGGCCTGCCAGGTGGCGGCGGCGACGCCGGGGCAGTGCTCGGCGCGGTAGTCGTCCAGCGCGACGACCCCGTCGTCCTTGAGCAGCTCGCGCACCGCGAGGATGTCGGCGTGCACATGCTCGTAGAGATGCGAGGCGTCGATGTGCGCGAAGCGCACCGTGTCGTCCTCGACATGCTCACGGATGATCGAGGTGAGGCCCTGCAGGACGGTGGGCAGCTCGTCGTGGAACGAGAGGTAGTTCGCCTCGAAGGCGCGCCGGGTCAGCGTCGAGTAGGACCGCTTCATCTCCTGGGAGTTGGAGTCGTCCCCGGCGGGGGAGTCGAAGAGGTCGCAGACCGTGAAGCGCTCGTCCTCGCCCAGCCGGGCCCCCAGGAAGATCGCGCTCTTGCCCATGTACGCGCCCAGTTCGAGCAGGTCGCCGGACGCGGACCGGTCCCGCTGATGCGCGAGGAACCAGTCGAAGAGCAGCTGGTCGGTGGTGAACAGCCAGCCCTTGACGTCGGACAGCCGGGTGGGGCGCGGGAGTTGTTCGGCACTCTGGTCTGCGGTCGGGGCAGTCATGTGCGGTCCGTCTCCAGACGATCGGGAATCCATGGCGATGTGCACGCGTGGAGATACGAAAGGTGAGGCGCGGAATCTGCTGTTGTGGAGGAGCCCGGCGCCTGGCCGGTTGCTCGCCGGCACGAAACCCGCGCGGGCCCGCCGTGCCCCGGCCCGCCACGGGAACGTACGCACACCGTCGGCAGAGTCCACGACGAACCCCTGGCGCACCCTGCGTGTCACGCGGTGAGCGTCATCGGCCGCCATCGTAGGCAAAGCGACATGAACGGAAGATGGCGTGGCGGCACCGTGTTCCGGTTACTTCACCGCGCCCGCCATCACGCCGGAGACGAACTGCCGCTGGAAGGCGAAGAAGACGATCAGCGGCACCACCATCGACACGAACGCCCCCGGCGCCAGCACATCGATGTTGTTGCCGAACTGCCGCACCTCCTGCTGGAGGGCCACGGTCACCGGCGGACTGCCGCTGTCCGCGAAGATCAACGCGATCAGCATGTCGTTCCACACCCACAGGAACTGGAAGATCCCCAGCGAGGCGATCGCGGGCCCGCCCAGCGGCATCACCACCCGCGTGAACAGCCGCAGTTCGCCCGCCCCGTCCAGCCGGGCCGCCTCCAGCAGCTCGCGCGGAATCTCCGCGAAGAAGTTGCGCAGCAGGAACACCGCGAACGGCAGGCCGAAGGCCGTATGGAAGAGGATCACCCCGGCCGTCGTCTCGAACAGCCCGACCGCTCCGAAGAGCTTGGCCACCGGGATCAGCGCCACCTGGACGGGGACCACCAGCAGCCCCACGACGACCAGGAACCAGGTGTCCCGGCCGCGGAAGTCCATCCAGGCGAAGGCGTAGCCGGCCAGCGACCCGATGACGACCACCAGCACCGTCGCCGGCACCGTGATCGCCGCGGTGGTCAGCAGCGAGCCCATCACCTTGTCGTTGGACAGCAGCTGACTGTAGTTGTCCCAGGTGATCTGGGCGGGTTCGCTGAAGACCTGCCACCAGCCGGACTCGGCGATCTGCTGCGGGCTGCGCAGCGACGACAGCAGCAGCCCGATGCTGGGCATCAGCCAGAAGAGGGCCACCAGGATCAGCGCGATCCGCAGCACGCCGCCGCCGGTCCGGGCCGCGAGCCGGGTCGCCCACGACCGCTCGGGCCGTACGGCGGGTGCGGCGGAGGTGTCCGCGCGCCCGCCCGGGGCGACACCGTCCACGGTCGTCATCGGCGACGCTCCTTCCGTATGCGCCGGAGATTGACGTACATCACCGGCATCACGAGCAGCAGCAGGAATACGGCGATCGCACTCCCCAGGCCCTCGTCGACATCCGTACCGAACGACGACTGGAAGAGCTGGAGCGCGAGCACATTGGCGGACCTGACGCTGGCGCCCGGCGCGATGATGTAGACCAGATCGAAGATCTTCAGGACATTGATCATGAGCGTGACCAGCACGACCACCAGGACCGGTGCCAGCAGCGGCACCGTGATCCGCCGGAAGACCTGCCATTCGCTCGCGCCGTCCACCCGCGCCGCCTCCAGCAGCTCCCGCGGCATCCCCGCAAGCCCCGCCGCGATCAACACCATCGCGAACCCGGCCCACATCCAGACGTAGCTGCCGATGATGGCCGGAGTGACCAGGGACGGCCCCAGCCAGTCGACGCCCTGATAGGCCTCGGCGAAGTTCGCGGCGGGCAGCCGGAGCCGGGCGCCGTCGGCCTTGCCGGCGGGCAGCGCGTACGTCCCGTCGGCCGCCGTCGTCGCGGAGGCGACCACCCTGCCGCCCTTGACCGCCTCGACCGTCAGCCCGGCGAGCGCCTTCTCCTTGGCGTCGATGACGTCCATCCGGCCACCGCCGCCGCGGGTGAAGTCCAGCCAGACGGTGCCGGTGATCCTGCCCGGCCGCGGTGTCGCGGCCGCCGCCGGCTTCGCCGTGCGGACATCGTCCTGCTGGACGGCGACCAGCGGCAGATTCACCGACGACGCCGGACCCCCGGCGTGCACCGGCGACTTCGTGGTGAAGGCGCCGCCGCCGGAGGGCCGGAGGGCGGCGGTGGGCCGCGGTTTGGCGCCGGGGAACGGCGCCGGCTCGGCGAAGGTGTCGTGCACGCTCGTCCACACCGCGTTGGCGACGCCGCGCTCCGGATCCTGGTCGTAGACCAGCCGGAAGATGATGCCGGCCGCCAGCATGGAGATCGCCATCGGCATGAAGACGATCAGCTTGAAGGCGGTGCCCCAGCGGATCCGCTCGGTCAGCACCGCGAAGATCAGGCCGAGCGCCGTCGACACGGTCGGCGCGACCACGACCCAGATGATGTTGTTCTTCAGCGCGGTACGGATGCCGTCGTCCGAGAACATCTCGCCGTAGTTGCCCAGCCCGACGAATCCGTCCCCGGACGCGTCGAACAGACTGCGGTAGACGGAGAACACGATCGGATAGACGACCAGCGCGCCCAGCAGCACCAGGGCGGGCAGCAAGAACGCTGCCGCGACCCAGGGGCGGGTGCCCAGCAGGCGGCTGCCGCGCCGCTTTTGCGGGGCGCGCCGGGTGCCGCCGGCGCCCGCTGGGTCAACGGCCTCTGCGCCACCGGCCCGTATGCCACCGTCCGCGGTGTCGCGGCCCGTCACGTCACGGCCCTCCATCTCACTGTCCGAACGACTTGGCGGCGTCCTTCTCCAGCTGCGCCTGGGCGCCCGCGATGTCCTTGGGGCTCTTCAGGAAGTCCTGCAGGTCCTTCCACTCGCCCTGGCCCGGCTTGCCGCCGAAGGAGGCCGGCGCCTGGTCGGACATGTCGAAGCGGAAGTCGTCGCCCGCCGCGATCAGCGCCTTGGCGATCTTGCGCAGCACGTCGTTGGCGTACGCCGCCTGGTCCAGCTTCTTGTTGGGCGAGATGAAACCGCCGGCCTGCGCCCAGATCTTGGCCGCGTCCGTCGACGCCAGGAAGGTCAGCAGCGCCTGTGAGGCCTTGCTGTCCTTGAGCGCGACGGCCACATCGCCGCCGGTCACCACCGGGGACTCGGCACCCACCGCCGGGAACGGGAACACCTTGGCGTCCGTGCCGACCTTGGACTTGGTCTGGGTGATGTTGGCGGCGGCGTAGTCGGCCGAGGAGACCATCGCGGCCTTCGGGGTGTCGCCGCCGCTGAAGGTCTGGGTCACCGACGTCGGGAAGTCCGTCTGCAGCGCGCCCGCATTGCCGCCCGCGAGCAGATCCTTCCGTCCGAAGAGCTGGCCGAGGGTGGTCAGTGCCTGCTTGACGGACGGATCGGTCCACTTGATCTTGTGCTGCGCCAGTTGGTCGTACTTCTCGGGGCCCGCCTGGGAGAGATAGATGTTCTCGAACCAGTCGGTGAGCGTCCACCCGTCCGAACCGCCGACCGAGACCGGCTCGACACCGGACTCGGCGAGGGTCCGCGCGGTGGTGAGGAAGTCCTTCCAGGTCTTCGGCTCCTGGGCGCCCGCGTTCTCGAACGCCTGGGTGTTGTACCAGACCAGCGATTTGTTGCTGGCCTTGAAATACACGCCGTACGGCGTGCCCTTGTGGGCGCCGAGGTCCTGCCAGCCCTTGGTGTAGTTCTTGGCGAGCTGCGCCTTGGCCGTCGCGCCGAGCGGCTTGAGCCAGCCCTTCTGCGCGAACTCGTTGAGCACGCCCACCTGTTGGAGCATCGCCACGTCCGGCGGACCGCCGCCCGCGATCTTGGATCCGACGAAGCCGGCCATGTCGTCGCCGCTCGGCACGAAGTCGACCTCGGCGCCCGTGCGCTCCTCGAACTCGTCGAGCACCTTGACGAAATTCTCCCGCTCAGGGCCCGTCCAGACCGCGGTGACCTGGAGCTTCTGGCCCTTGAGGCGGGGGAGTTCGACCGTGGGCGCGGTGCTGCCGCCCCGGCCGCCACCACCGTCGTCGTCCTTCGTGCCGCCACCGCTGCCACAGGCGGCGAGCGCGAGGGCCAGGGCAGCCGTCGCCGCGAGTGCGGTGGTGGTGCGTGTGGTGGCGCCCCGTGCCGTCCCGGCGCGTGTGGTCCTGGCGCGTGCGGCCGTGCGGTCGAGTCGTGTGCGCATCCCCGTAGCCCCTTATCGCTGCGCCTGCCGTGCCCTGCGGTGGTGCCGAGCGTGCCGAGCGGTGGTGCCGATCGATGGTGCGTGTGATGCCGCGGCGCGTGGTGTGGTGCGCCGGCGTCGTCCGGCCGCCGCGCGGTGCCGGTGCCGGTGCCGATGCCATGACGTCGCCGCGCCGCGGTGCGCAGCGCGGTTCGCGGTCGCGCCGTGCGGGTGTGCGACAGTCCTACGCCCTGATCACCGGCGCCGCAATACCGCGATCCACGTCAACCCGCCTTTCGTGATGGTGCTGTTACGGGGCGGGGGAGGGGACGGCGTCGCCCCGCCCCCTCGCTCACAGCAGCGGCGGTGCGGACGCGGCGCCCGAGGACTGGGCGGCCCGCTGGAGCGCGCTGGCCAGCAGGGCCAGGTCCGTCGGGCCGTTGCCCAGCTCACGCAGCGGACGCCGGGCCGGCGGGTCACCCATCCGCTGCCACTCCAGCGGCACGACCGTCGGCCGCAGGGTGGAGGTCCGGGGAATCCGTCCCGTCACCCGGCCCGCCTGGAACGGGGTCGAGGAACCGTCCTGCGCGCGGTGCAGCCGACCACGGCCCGGCGGCACCGGGTCCGCCGGGTCAAGAGCGCCGGAGGCCGCCCCCAACTGGACGCGCAGACCGGCACGTTCACTCGTCGCGGTGTCGGCCGTACGGTCCGGATGGCCGGTCGCCGCTATCAGATGGACGCCCAGCGCGGCGCCGTCCCGGGCGACCGCCTCCAGGGCCCGCACCACGGAACCGGCCGACGGCCGGCCGGTGCTGCCCAGCGCCGGGGAGACCAGCGCGTCGAAGTCGTCGACCAGCACGAACAGCCGCGGCATCGGGACCGCCTCGCTGTCCGCCGGCGGCTCCGCCTCGCGCGAGCGCAGCCGCAGCGTCCGCGTCGTCATCGGATCCTGCTCGCCGGCCGGCGCACCGGTGGTGCCCTCGGTCGTACGCCGCGGCGCGATGATCCGCGGCGCCGGCAGATGCTTGGCGCGCCACTCGGCGAACGGCGTCCCGGCCAGTATTTCCGCGCGCCGCTTCAGCTCCGAGGACAGCGCCTGCGCGAACTCCCGCATCCGCACCGGATCCGAGGCGGCGAGATACGTCGTGACATGCGGCAGGTCCGTGCACACCCGCAGGCCCTCACCGCGCTCGCTGCCGCCGCCGTCCACCAGCACCACCGACAACAGATCGGGACGGTCGGCGGCGGCGAGCGAAGCGGCCAGCGAACGCAGCAGCTCGGTCTTGCCGGTGGCCGCCCCGCCCTCCAGGAGGAGATGCGAGCCGTCGCAGGCGAGATCGGCGCTGAGCGGGCCGTGCGGACCGGCGCCGAGCACGGCGGGGGCGCCGGCCCGGTCGGTGTCCAGGGCGGCGGCCCAACGGGCCATCAAGGAGGCCGGGGTCGCGCGGGCCAGCCCCAATTCGTCCAGCAGCCGGGAGGATTCGGGCAGCGGAACGGCCGCGCGATGCACCGTGGTGCCGCCGACCGTGGCTGTCGCGTCGGCCTCGCGCAGCGGCGCCAGCGCACGGGCGAACCGCTCGGCCCAGGCGACGGAGACCGCGTCCACCGTCGCGACCGTGCCGTTCGGCCCGGAACCCGGCTGCACGACGCGCAGCGCCGTCGCGACATCGCCGCTGAGCACCGCCACCGCCCCGCACTCCCCGAACGCCGGCGACGCCCGCCGCGCCGCCTCATACGTCGCGGTCAACGGGAAGGCCGGCGAAGCGGCGGGCGTCTCCGCCAGACAGACGAGGTGGATACCGGCCGCCGCGCCGCCCGCCGCGAGCCGGGCCGCCGTCTCGCGCAGCGCCGACGAACCGAGGTCGCCGTCCACGATCACGAGGGTGAACGGGCCGCGGTGGCGGGCGGCGGCGGAGGCGACGTCCGCGCGGTCGGCACTGGCCCAGCCGGGCCCCAGCACTCCGTCGTCCAGCCGGCGCACCAGCTCGGACGTACGCGCCGCGGCCTGCTCCTTGTCGTAGGCGAGCAGCAGCCGGCAGTCCTGGCCATGGGCCGGGCGGACCTGCGGCAGCCAGCCCAGCCAGGACCAGTCGGCCACCCGCTCCTCGGCGCTGCGCGACCGGTCCGTGCTGATCAGCACGATCTCAAGGGTGCCGGGGGCGTGCAGGGCGGCGAGCTGGGCGATCGCGGAACGGGCCAGCCCGGCCAGCCGGGCACGCGGTCCGGCCAGCCCGAGGGAACCGGCCCGGCGGAGCTCCACGGTGACGGGCACGGCGGCCCGGCCACCGCCGCGGCTCGCCGTCCCCAGTCGCACCGTCAACGCGTCGGGGTGCTCCTGGCCGCGCTCCCAGAGCCGGGGGCCGGGGCCGAGCGCGGTCAGCAGCACCGCGGCGGCATCCGGCCAGCGTTCATGGGCCGCGGGCCCCGAAGGCGCCGCGGCCGCTGCCTCACCGGCGCCGGCCGGGAACATCCCGCCCGCCCCCTCGCCCGGCGCCTCGGGCACGGGCGCCGGGACATCCGCCGACTCCTCCAGGGCGGGCCTGCCACCGGCCAGCCGCCGCGCCCACGCACCGATCCCGCCGCGCCGACCGCCCTTACGGGCCGGTCCCTCGGAGGGCGCCAGCTCCTGCTGACCGCCGTGCGTCAGCTCCTGCGCCCCGGCCGGAACGCCGAGCGCCCGCTCGCGTACGCCCGGACCGGTGCCGTCCTCCGGGGTGCCGGGGGCGGTGGTCCCGTGGGCCGGGGTGCGGTGTGCCGGGCCGCCGGGCGCCGGGTCGTCGTACGCCGGGCCACCGGGGGCCGCGGTGGTGTGCTGCGGGCCGGTGTACGGGGAGCCCGGGTGGCCGGGGCCGCCCGGACGGGGGACGCCCGAGGTGCCGTGGCCGGTGCCGTACGCCGGGGTGCCGCGCAGCGGGGTGTCCCTGCGGGTCGGACCTCCCTGCTGGGCGCGGGCGGTGTGGGCGGACCTGGGCGAGGGGACGGCGGACGCCCCGGCGGCTCCCCCCGCGGACGGCCCGTCCGTAAGGGGTCCCAGGGGTTCCTGGGACCCGGGAGATGCCGGAGTAACCGGAGAACCCGGTGACGGGGGAGTGTCAGTGCCGAAGACGTCGGCGCCATAGGGGTCGGCCGGGCCGTCCCAGGAACCCGGAGCGCGCGGTACGTCGGCCATGCCGGGGCGGGCCGCCACACCCGGATCGCCGGGGACGCCCGGATGGCCCGAAGCGGCCGTGCCGGCGGTGTCCCCGGGCCGTGTGTGCCGGGGGCGTCCTTCGGGGAAGCGCTGGTAGGCGTCCGGCCGCCCGGCCTCCGGGACGGGCCACGCACCGGCACCCGGACCGGCGTCGCCCGGCGGCGCGAACCGAGGCCCCGAGGGCGCGGCCTCCTCCCCAGGGAGGCGCGGGGAAGCGTGCGGCACCTGCGCGCCCCGCGGTGTCTGCGGGCCCCGCGCCCCCGCGCCGTATCCGCCGGGGGAGCCGTCGTCGTACGCGCGGTACCTGTCGGGTCCGCCCCGCGCGTCGGCCTCGTCGGCCCCATAGGCCCCATGGGCCCCGTCGTGTCCGTCGTGTCCGTCGTGGCCGTCGGACCGCGCCTGCTCCTGCCGTGCCGCCGCCGCGCCGTCGTCCGAGGGGGCAGGGGAGCCGGCCCCCTCCGGGGCGATCCGCAGCTGGCCCTCGCCGTCGGGGGTGGCCGGCAGCACCGGGTCCGGGGCATCGGGGGAGGCCTGGAGAGCCAGGGCGGATTCGCCGATCCGCAGCAGGGCGCCGGGGCGGAGCGGGACGGGCTGTTCGCCGAGGTCGGTGCCGTCGACGGCGGTGCCGTTCGTGGAGTGCAGGTCGGCGACGAGCACCGAGCCGTCCGGCTCGACCGTCACCGCGCAGTGCAGCCGGGAGACATCCGGGTCGTCGAGGGGGACATCGGCGTCGGCGGAGCGGCCGATGCGGATCTGGCCGCCGTGCAGCAGATGGACGCCGCCGGCATCCGGGCCCGAGATGACCCGCAGCCGGGCGGGGCCGTGCGGCAGGCCGTGCGCCGGGGCGGGGCCGGGGCCCTGGAGGGACAGCACCGCGCCGTCGATCAGCGGCGGCTCACCGATCGCCGCGCGCTGCGGATCGAGCCGCTCGGCCCCCGCGAACAGCACGACCGGGCCGCTGCCACCGCCGGTGTCCGCTCCGGCTCCCGCCACCGAAGCGGCGAGCGCGCCGGCCACCGAGGCCAGCGCGGTCCCGGCGGGGGCCGTCACGAGCACGTCGCAGGCCCGGGTGGTGTGGCCGCTGCGCGGCCCGAGGACGGTCAGCCGGATCTGCATCGCCGTCAACGGTCCCTTCTGCCGGGAATCCGGCAGGGGCTGCGCTCACTCCCCCGCCATCGCCCGAGCACGTCGGCACGTACATGTCCCTAGTGCACGTCGCGACAAAGACCGCGCGCCCCCACCGCATGCGTGCTGGATGCATCCTCGCACCTGCCGCTGACAACACGCCCGTCGACCGCCACTCAGTGATCTTGATTGGTCTTCCCCGGGCCAAAAACAGCCTGGTTGCGTGCCGTGTACGCCTGATTCGGATCTCCGTGATCAGCTGCGGCGACGGCTGCGGGCGGCGAAATGGGGCACGGCGGCCCGTTCGGGGCCCGTCTCCCGCCCTCTTGGCAACCATCTGTCCGGAACTCACGTCTTTCCCGCAAGCCCCGCCGCCGCTGTCGATCGGATCGACTTGTACGACGGCCTACAGTGGGGCGGACGGACCGCGAGCTGACCCAGCGGACCGGGCAAGAAGATCCACACGACCAGGGAGCGCATGACGTGCGGCCGGTAGGCAGCAAGTACCTGCTCGAGGAACCGCTGGGACGCGGCGCCACGGGCACCGTCTGGCGTGCCCGCCAGCGGGAGACGGCCGGCGCCGAGGCGGCCGTGCCAGGAGAGCCCGGCGAAACGGTCGCGATCAAGGTCCTCAAGGAGGAGCTGGCGCACGACGCGGACGTGGTGATGCGCTTCCTGCGGGAGCGCTCCGTCCTGCTGCGGCTGACCCACCCCAACATCGTGCGGACCCGCGACCTCGTCGTCGAGGGCGACATGCTGGCCCTCGTCATGGACCTGGTCGACGGCCCCGACCTGCACCGCTATCTCCGCGACAACGGCCCCTTCAGCCCGGTGGCGGCCTCGCTGCTCACCGCGCAGATCGCCGACGCGCTGGCCGCCAGCCACGCCGACGGCGTCGTGCACCGCGACCTCAAGCCCGCCAACGTCCTGCTCGCCGGTTCGGACGCCGACGGCGAGATGCACCCGATGCTGACCGACTTCGGCATCGCGCGCCTGGCCGACTCCCCGGGCCTGACCCGCACCCACGAATTCGTCGGCACCCCCGCCTATGTGGCGCCGGAGTCCGCCGAGGGCCGCCCCCAGACCTCCGCCGTGGACATCTACGGCGCCGGCATCCTGCTGTACGAACTGGTCACCGGGCGTCCGCCGTTCGCCGGATCGACCGCCCTGGAAGTGCTGCACCGCCACCTCAGCGAGGAGCCGCGCCGCCCCGGCTCGGTGCCCGAACCGCTGTGGACGGTCATAGAGCGCTGTCTGCGCAAGCGGCCCGAGGAGCGCCCCAGCGCCGAGAGCCTGGCCCGCGCACTGCGCAGCCTCGCGCCCGGCATCGGGGTGCACGCGACCCCGGCCCAGGCCGAGGCCGCGCTCGGTGTGGCCGCGCTGCTCGCCCCCGACCCGGCGCCCGCCGCGGTCCCGGACACCGGCCGGACCGGCGACGCCGACCCCACCCAGGCGCTCCCGTCCCATGCCGGCTCCTACGACCCGGCCGCGGCCACCAGCGTGCTGCCGGCCACCGGCGCTGCGGGTGGTCCGGGCGGACCGAACCCCGGCCAGGCGCAGCAGGGCTTCGCCTCCCAGGGCTTCGCCTCGGACGGCTACGGCCAGGGCGGCGGCGACCCGACCCGGGCGATGCCGCCGGTGCCCCCGGGCCCGCCCGGCGGGGACCCCGACGGGCCGCACCCGTGGGAGAACCAGATGCGGGCGGCCCGCGACCGCAACGAACAGACCCAGGTCCAGTACCTGAACCCGGACGAGGACCCGCTGCGCCGCCGCCCCCAGCGCCGTCCGGCCGGTCCGCCGCCGCAACAGCAGCCGCAGCAGTACCAGGGGCAGCAGCAGCCCCCGGCGCCGTACGCCCAGCAGCCGCCGCAGGCGCAGCAGCGGCCCCCGGCCCCGCAGCGCCGCCAGGAGCCGCCTCCGCAGCGCTACGAACCCGAGCGCCCGCCGGCCCGGGAGCCGCGGCCGCGGCGTGAGCCCCGCCAGCGCAGCGCCAACCCGATGCGGATCCCGGGCCTGGGCTGCCTGAAGGGCTGCCTGCTCGTCCTGGTCATCCTCTTCGTGGGCAGCTGGCTGGCCTGGGAATACGGCCCGTTCCAGGAGTGGTTCGGCACGACCAAGAGCTTCTTCAGCCAGATCTCGGACATCTTCACCAGCGTGAAGGACTTCGTCCAGGGGTTCGGTAAGTAGGCGCTCCGCTGAGGGGCCCGCGCGGGCCCCTCAGCAAGACTCCCGGGGGCGGAGCGGCGAAGCGGCGGCGTACGGCCGCCTCGCGCACGGTGAACTCCCGTAGCCCGTCGGCGCCGTGAACCCTGCCGAAGCCCGGCTTCCCGGCCGGCGGCGCGACGCCGACGACGCGGTGGCCGGGCCGTCGACGCGACGCCCGGCCCACCACCCCGGCGCCGGTCTCCGCGGTCGGTGCCGGAGCGAACCCGGCGACGGCGCGCGGGTAACCCTGTGGATTTGTCGACACCTGGCGGTCGAATTCCTGTACAGATGTGAAGGTTGCTGCCTTCCTGGGCACTGAACCCTCCGGCACCCGCGTAGCTTTGACGCCAACTTCAGTCCCGGCAGGACGCTCGGGGCCCGACACGTCGGAGCAGTCTTGGCACGGAAGATCGGCAGCCGGTACACCGCTCACCAGATCCTGGGGCGCGGCAGTGCCGGCACGGTATGGCTGGGCGAGGGTCCCGAAGGGGCCGTGGCCATCAAGCTGTTGCGTGAGGATCTCGCCTCCGACCAGGAGCTCGTCGGCCGCTTCGTGCAGGAGCGTACGGCGCTGCTGAGCCTGGACCACCCCCAAGTCGTCGGCGTCCGCGACCTCGTCGTCGACGGCAACGACCTCGCCCTCGTCATGGACCTCGTCCGCGGCACCGACCTGCGCACCCGCCTGGAGCGCGAGCGCCGGATGGCACCCGAGGCCGCCGTGGCGATCGCCGCCGACGTCGCCGACGGCCTCGCCGCCGCGCACGCCGCGCGGATCGTGCACCGCGACGTCAAGCCGGAGAACGTCCTGCTGGACATGCAGGGCGCGCTCGGGCCCGGTGGCGCGCACCCCGCCCTGCTCACCGACTTCGGCATCGCCCGCCTCGTCGACTCGCCGCGCCGCACCCTCCCCCAGCCTCCGGGCGGGGGGACCTCCCTCTCGCTTCGCTCGACGAAGGTCATCGGCACCCCCGACTACCTCGCGCCGGAGATCATCGAGGGCCTGCCGCCGCGCGCCTCCGTCGACGTCTACGCGCTGGCGACCGTCCTGTACGAGCTGCTCGCCGGCTTCACGCCCTTCGGCGGCGGGCACCCCGGGGCCGTCCTGCGCCGCCATGTCACCGAGAGCGTCGCGCCGCTGCCCGGCATCCCCGACGAGCTGTGGCAGCTGCTGCTCCAGTGCCTGGCCAAGGCGCCCGCCTCCCGGCTGCGCGCCCCCGAACTGGCCGCCCGGCTGCGCGAGATGCTCCCCGGCCTGGCCGGTATCCCGCCGCTGGACATCGACGAGCCGGACAGCGAGCACCCGGAGGACGAGGACAGCCGGCCGGGCACCGGCTCCGCCTCCCGCGACGAGGCGCTCTACTCCCCGGCCGCCTCCGGGGAGGACACCCCGCCGCGCGGCGCGGTCCCGCTCGTCCAGGGGGCGGCGCCGGACTCCAACCGCGACACCCACACGAGCATGCGGGTGCCGGGCCCGGACGAGCTGGCGGGCGGTGCGCACGGCACCGCGCGGGCCCCGCGGGCGGCCGGTGAGCGCAGAGCGGGGTCGGCCCGGCACCGTTCGTCACCGGAGGCGGTGCGCCGCCGCCGGATCAAGCTGGGCGCGGCCGCCGCGGCGGTGGTCGTCGCCGCGGGTCTCGGCGGCTGGCTCGCCTCGGGCGGCGACGAGCCGGGCGACGCGAAACCAGGCGTCCACCAGCCCGGTCCCGCCGCCCCGTGACCGTCCTCCGGCGGGCGCCCGGCCTGCGGCGGGACCACCCCGGCGGGCCCGTCCCGCCGGGGCCGGGTCACGCTGACGGTCCTAGCCGTTAGGCTGGGTGCGTGGCAGTCGTCGATGTATCCGAAGAGCTGAAGTCCCTCTCCTCGACCATGGGGTCGATCGAGGCCGTCCTGGACCTCGACAAGATGAGGGCCGATATCGCCGTGCTCGAGGAGCAGGCCGCGGCGCCGTCCCTGTGGGACGACCCGGAGAGCGCGCAGAAGATCACCAGTCGGCTGTCCTACCTCCAGGGCCAGCTGCGCCGGGCCGAGGAACTGCGCGGCCGGGTCGACGATCTGGAGGTGCTCTTCGAGCTCGCCGAGGCCGAGGCCGACGACGACGCCCGCGAAGAGGCCGAGGCGGAGCTGACGGCCGTCCGCAAGGCGGTGGACGAGCTGGAGGTCCGCACCCTGCTGTCCGGCGAGTACGACGCCCGTGAGGCGCTGGTCAACATCCGCGCCGAGGCCGGCGGTGTGGACGCCGCCGACTTCGCCGAGAAGCTCCAGCGGATGTACATGCGCTGGGCCGAGCGCCACGGCTACAAGACCGAGCTCTACGAAACCTCGTACGCCGAAGAGGCCGGCATCAAGTCGACCACCTTCGCCGTCCAGGTGCCGTACGCCTACGGCACGCTCTCCGTCGAGCAGGGCACCCACCGCCTGGTGCGCATCTCGCCGTTCGACAACCAGGGCCGCCGCCAGACCTCGTTCGCGGGTGTCGAGGTGCTGCCCGTCGTCGAGAAGACCGACCACATCGAGATCGACGAGTCCGAGCTGCGGGTGGACGTCTACCGCTCCTCCGGCCCCGGTGGCCAGGGCGTCAACACCACCGACTCCGCGGTCCGTCTGACGCACCTTCCGACCGGCATCGTCGTCTCCTGCCAGAACGAGCGCTCGCAGATCCAGAACCGCGCCTCCGCGATGAACGTCCTCCAGGCCAAGCTCCTTGAGCGCCGCCGCCAGGAGGAGCAGGCCAAGATGGACGCGCTCAAGGGCGACGGCGGAAACTCCTGGGGCAACCAGATGCGTTCGTACGTCCTGCACCCCTACCAGATGGTCAAGGACCTGCGGACCGAGTTCGAGGTCGGCAACCCCACCGGCGTGCTGGACGGCGACATCGACGGCTTCCTCGAGGCCGGCATCCGCTGGCGCAAGCAGCAGGAGAAGTAGCCACTTCGCAGCATCGGACAACTGCTCCTCCTCGGAGGGCAGTTGTTTTTTGCTGTGCGGCCGGTGAGTCCCAAGGGGCCGCGTGGTGTGGCGGTTTGGTCACAGTCGTACGTCCATGTATCACCCAACTCCAGGCAATCCGGGCATCGAGACTTTATTCGACCTTGACGATGTTGGGAGAACTGGGAATGGTGGGCGCGGCATGCGTATGTCTGGGGCGCGTGTGTGAACGGGGAGATGAGTGGCCTGTCCGCCGAGAGCGGGGCTGTGACTCGCGTACCCCCATCGGCCGTCGCCCCGTACAGAGATGCTCCATTGACAAGCTCAGCTACTGGGGGTAGCAGGCACATGACGAAGAAGACACGGCTGCGCGTAGCGCGCATCGCTGCCGGTGCGGTGATTGCGGCCGGTGCGTCGCTCACGGCTGCCGGTGTGGCCTCCGCGGCTCCGGCCGACGGCCCGAACCAGGATGGTGGCGGCGGCATCATCGGCGGCATCATCGGCGGGATCTTCGGTGGCACCGACGGCGGGGACTCCTCCGACGGCGGCACCACCGGCGGCGAGATCGGTGGCAGTGACGGCGGCGAGACCGTCGGTCAGGTCGGCGGCGAGATCGGCGGCGACACCACCGGTGGCGAGACGACCGGCGGCGAGATCGGTGGCGACACCACTGGCGGCGAGACCACCGGCGGTGACACCACGGGTGGCGAGACCACCGGCGGCGAGACCACCGGCGGTGACACCACCGGCGGCGAGACCACGGGTGGCGACACGACCGGCGGTGACACCACCGGCGGTGACACCACCGGCGGTGACACCACTGGCGGCGACACCACGGGTGGTGACACGACCGGCGGTGACACCACTGGCGGCGACGACACCACCGGTGGCGACAGCACCGGCACCGGCACGGACAACGAGGGCAGCAAGCCCGTCGAGCAGCCGGGCCAGGGCAAGGAGCAGATCGCTGACACGCCCGGCCAGGCCAAGCAGCAGGCGAAGGGTGGCGAGCTGGCGGAGACCGGTGCCGACGGCACCACCTTCCTGCTCGTCGGCGCGGCGACGATGATCGCGGGCGGTATCGGCTTCCGTCTGCTGCCGCGTCTGATCAACAAGAACGGTGGCGGCGCGGCAGCGGCCTGACGCTGACGCTTCACACGACGAGGGGCCCGGGACGCGGAAATGGCGTCCCGGGCCCCTCGGTGTCTGTGCACACCTCGCGCGAGGCCGCGATGCACACCTCGCGCGAGGCCGCGATACGGAAGATCAAGTGGCGGAACGCATACGGAGTGTGCGCGGAAAGTACGCGCAACGTCACACTGGGTGAGACGGCTAAATCCGGTCAATCTGCACGAGGGTGATTTCGCCGGCCTAGGCGACCTGGTGGAGCAGCAGCCCGACCGCGATCAGCACGATCAGCAGGGCCACCAGCATCACGGGGTTGAGCTGGGCGAAGATATTGCCTTCGTGCCGCTGGAGCCGTTCTCTGCTGGCCCGGCATACAGGGCAGCGGCCCTCGCTCACAGGGGCCGCGCAGTTGGCGCACACCAATCGGTCGTACGTCATGCGACCTCCTTCTCCACTGCGCCAACGCACCGGAAGGCGCATTGGTTCCCTCTACCACTGTGCCAGCTTCACGGCGGAACGGCGCGCCCCGCGGGATTGTGCTCCTTTTGTCCCGTAGGTGCCGTGAATAAACGCACCAACCGAGGTCGCCGACTGCGCCGCCGCGTGAGGTTCGCGTATGGTCACGCACACCGACGGGAGCCGCAACTCGGCAACCCGTGCCCCTACCCAGGTCGACCGTGGTGCATCAGTGATCCGATTCGACAACGTCTCCAAGACCTACCCGAAGCAGAACCGCCCTGCACTCAGGGACGTCTCGCTCGAAATCGAGCGCGGTGAGTTCGTCTTCCTGGTGGGCTCCTCGGGCTCCGGTAAGTCCACCTTCCTGCGCCTGCTCCTGCGCGAGGAGCGCGCCAGCCATGGCGCCGTGCACGTACTGGGGAAGGACCTCGCGAAGCTGTCCAACTGGAAGGTGCCGCAGATGCGGCGCCAGGTGGGCACGGTCTTCCAGGACTTCCGGCTGCTCCCCAACAAGACGGTGGGGCAGAACGTCGCCTTCGCGCTCGAAGTCATCGGCAAGCCGCGCGGCCAGATCCGCAAGACGGTTCCCGAGGTCCTCGAACTCGTCGGCCTCGGCGGCAAAGAGGACCGCATGCCGGGTGAGCTCTCCGGCGGAGAGCAGCAGCGCGTCGCGATCGCGCGGGCCTTCGTCAACCGCCCGATGCTGCTCATCGCGGACGAGCCCACCGGCAACCTCGACCCGCAGACCTCGGTCGGCATCATGAAACTGCTGGACCGGATCAACAGGACCGGTACGACAGTGGTCATGGCGACGCACGATCAGCAGATCGTCGACCAGATGCGCAAGCGGGTCATGGAACTAGAGAAGGGCCGGCTCGTACGCGACCAGTCGCGCGGCGTGTACGGCTACCAGCACTGAAAGGACGCCATGCGCGCCCAGTTCGTCTTGTCGGAGATCGGCGTCGGTCTCCGCCGTAACCTCACGATGACCTTCGCCGTCATCGTCTCCGTAGCCCTCTCGCTGGGCCTGTTCGGCGCGTCGCTGCTGATGCGTGACCAGGTCAGCACGATGAAGGGCTACTGGTACGACAAGGTCAACGTCTCCATCTTCTTCTGCAACAAGAACGACGCCGGATCCGGTACGAACTGCGCCAAGGGCGCGGCCACCGAGCAGCAGAAGAGCGAGATAAAGGCCGAGCTCAACCGGCTGCCGATCGTGCAGAAGCCGGTGACCTACGAGTCCAGTGACCAGGCGTACAAGCACTACAAGGAGCAGTTCGGTGACACTCCCGTCGCCGGGCTGGTCACGCCCGACCAGCTCCCGGAGTCGTTCCGGGTGAAGCTGAAGGACCCGACGAAGTTCCGGGTCATCAAGTCGGCGTTCTCCGAGCGGCCGGGCGTCCAGGAGGTGCAGGACCAACGGGACACCGTGGAACCCCTGTTCAATCTCCTCAACGGGATGAATATCGCCGCCCTGTGCGTGATGGGGCTGATGCTTGTCGTTGCGCTGATGCTGATCGTCAACACCGTGCGGGTGTCGGCGTTCAGCCGAAGGCGGGAGACCGGGATCATGCGCCTGGTGGGAGCGTCCAGCTTCTACATCCAGATGCCGTTCATCCTGGAGGCGGCCATCGCGGGACTGCTCGGCGCCGCCTTCGCGTGTGTGCTGATCGTCGGCGGCAAGTACATCCTGATCAACAACTGGCTGGCGGAGAAGATCCAGGTGATCAACTTCATCGGCTGGGACTCGGTGGCCGCGGTGCTTCCGCTGGTCCTGCTGATCGGGCTGCTGATGCCCGCGCTCGCCGCGTTCTTCGCGTTGCGCAAGTACCTCAAGGTGTGAGCTTTGCCAAGGGGCGTCGTACGGCCAACTCGCCGTACGGCGCCCTTTTGTCGCCTAGACTCACCGCCATGTCGGGCCCGTGTGCGTACGACCGGCCCCGCCGCATTCGCCGCGGGGCGGTCCTGACGTTGGTCTTCGCGAGTCTGCTCGGCACCGGTGCGGCCACCGGTGCCTGGAGCGACCGGGCCGAGGGCGCCGCCGCACACCACCACCCCGCACACCCCAATGACGGATTCGCCGCCGGATCCGCCGATTCCGGACGGACCGCGGACCGCGAGGCCGTCGAGCGGGCCGCGTCCCAGGCCATCGAGGACGGCAAATCCGGTTCGCAGGCGGCCGCCGAGGTCGTCAGCCGCAGCGGCGACCGCTGGTCGACGATCTACACCCCCGGCGAGTTCGACGATTTCCAGCAGCAGTTGGACGGCGGCTACGTCGGCGTCGGCCTGTGGGTACGCCAGGCGTCCGGCGGCCGCATCGAGGTCTCCCGCATCCAGCCGGGCAGCCCCGCCGCCCGCGCCGGTATCGCCATCGGCGACCGGCTGCACGCCGTCGACGGCCGGGCCGTCCGCGGCAGGCCGGTCACCGAGATCGTCTCCCGGCTGCGCGGCGCCTCCCGGGACCGTGCCCGCGGCCCGGCGGCGGGCGCCGGCACGCCCGTCGAGCTGGACCTCCAGCGCGGCACCCGCCACTGGGGCGTGACCTTGCACCGCACCCGACTCAGAACCCAGAACGTCACCACGGACCGGCCGGCCGGTGCCGACGGCGTCACCCGGATCAAGGTGTCGGCGTTCACGAAGGGCACCGGCGACGAGGTCCGCGAGGCGGTGCGCGAGGCGTCACCGCACGGCGGTCTGCTGCTCGATCTGCGGGGCAACACCGGCGGCCTGGTCACCGAGGCCGTCACCGGCGCCTCCGCCTTCCTGGACGGCGGCCTGGTCGCCACCTATGACGTACGCGGCAAGCAGCGGGCGCTGTACGCCGAGCGGGGCGGCAACACCCGCATCCCGCTGGTCGTCCTCGTGGACGGCGGCACGATGAGTGCGGGCGAGCTGCTGGCCGGCGCGCTCCAGGACCGGGGCCGGGCGGTCGTCGTCGGCTCGCCGACCTTCGGCAAGGGCTCGGTGCAGATGCCCAGCGAGCTGCCGGACGGCTCGGTCGCGGAGCTGACCGTCGGGCACTACCGCACCCCGTCCGGCCGGGCCGTCGACGGCCACGGCATCACGCCCGACCTGAGCGCCGAGCACGGCGCGGAGAAACGGGCCCGCACAGTATTGAGTGGCCTCGGGGGTGGGTCGTAGTGCGAAAATGGCCGCACTATGGCTAAAGAGACGGGGCGCAAGCTCATCGCGCAGAACAAAAAGGCGCGGCACGACTACCACATTCTGGACACGTACGAGTGCGGCCTGGTGCTCTGGGGCACCGAGGTGAAGTCGCTGCGGCAGGGCAAGGCGTCGCTGGCCGACGGCTTTGTGCAGATCGACGGGCACGAGGCCTGGCTGCACAACGTGCACGTACCCGAGTACACCCAGGGCACCTGGACGAACCACAGCGCGCGCCGTAAGCGGAAGCTGCTGATGCACCGCGTCGAGATCGACAAGCTGGAGTCCAAGAGCCAGGAGTCCGGGCACACCATCGTGCCGCTGGCGCTCTACTTCAAGGACGGCCGCGCCAAGGTCGAGATCGCGCTGGCCAAGGGCAAGAAGGAATACGACAAGCGGCAGACCCTCCGCGAGCAGCAGGACCGCCGCGAGACGGACCGTGCGATCTCGGCGGCCCGCAAGCGTCAGCGCGCCCAGGGCTGACCGGCGCGCGCCGCTGCCAGGGAATACGCTGGCCCCGTGGTCGGTTGTTCCCGTACGATGGCACTGCACCTCACGGGGTGCACGCCGCACCTCACGGGGTGCACAGCACCACATTGAAAAATCAACATGGGGATGATCGGTTTCGACAGCGGATGTTGAAGCAGGGGAAGCGAGTCGAGGAAGCGGCAATGATCTCGTTAACCATATGTCGCAAACAATAATCGCCAATACCAAGCGCGATTCCTTCGCCCTCGCTGCCTAAGTAGCGACTTGCGAAGTGTCAGCCCGGGGCTGTTCCCGACCCGGATCCTGGCATCAGCTAGGGAACTAAACTTCTAGACCCGGTCACGGGGCCTAGGAGGAAATCAAACAGTGGCTGAGCCCGTCGGAGACTTGTTCGCGTGATCTCCGGGGCCGAGAAAATCGCAGCGAACTGCACTCGGAGAAGCCCTGATTTTGCACCGTTGGACGCGGGTTCGATTCCCGCCATCTCCACAATTCCCATGTGAGGCCCAGGCCCCGTATGTCCGACAGGACGTACGGGGCCTGAGTCGTTCCCGAGTGCTTCGGGCACCCCTGACATCCCGGAGGCCTCCGTTGTGGGCACCCGCCACATGTCCGCGACCCCGCGGCTTCTCTAGCGTCCCTCGGCAGGCAAGTGCCTGATGGGCTTTGGAGAGAGCGGGAGTGGTGAGGCGGATGGCCGGATGGCGTGGGGGTCGGCGTGCGGGTGCGGTGCTGGCGGTGCTGGGCGGGTTGCTGGCGGGGGTGGTGGCGCCCGGGGGCACGGGCCGGGCGGCGGCCGCCGGGGTGGTGCAGGAGGTGACCGGGTTCGGGTCGAATCCGGGGGCGCTGCGGATGTACCGGTATGTGCCGGACGGATTGCCGCAGGGGCGGCCCGTGGTGGTGGCGATGCACGGGTGTACGCAGAATGCGGCGGATTACGGGCGGGACAGCGGGTGGATCGAGCTGGCCGACCGCTGGGGGTTCTCGGTGGTGCTGCCGGGGCAGACCGCGGCGAACAATGCGAATTCCTGCTTCAACTGGTTCGAGCCGGGCGATATCCGCAGGGGATCGGGGGAGGCGGCGTCCATCGCGCAGATGGTGGAGCGGCAGCGGACGGACAGCGGGGCGTCGAAGGTCTATGTCACCGGGCTGTCGGCCGGCGGCGGAATGACGACGGTGATGATGGCCGCCTATCCGGAGAGTTTCGCCGGCGGCGGGGTGGTGGCCGGATTGCCGTACGGGTGCGCACAGGCTGCCGGGTCGCCGTATGTGTGCATGTACGTCGGGGCGTCTCAGTCGCCGGCGCAGTGGGGGGACCGGGTCCGGGCGGCGGATCCGGGATACGGCGGCCCCTGGCCGACGTTGACGGTGGTGCAGGGGACGGCGGACACGACCGTGAAGCCGGTCAACGCGGCGGATCTCGTGGAGCAGTGGACGCATGTTCACGGGGCGGACGGCACGGCGGACGTGAACGACACGGTGGGGGGATATCCGCATGCCGTGTACCGGGACGCGGGCGGGGCGCCGGTCGTCGAGACGTATGCGATCACGGGGATGGGGCACGGGCAGCCGGTGGATCCCGGGACGGGCGCCGCGCAGTGCGGCCGGGCCGGCGCGTATGTGCTCGACGTGAATCTGTGTGCCGCGTATGAGGTCGGGCGGGGGTGGGGGCTGGGCGGCTGAAGGGGAGCCCTCAGCCAACGGGGGTGAGGCGGCGGGGTGTTGAGGTGCTCCAGGTGACGGCGCAGGCGAGCGTGGCGGCGGCCGCGGGGATGACGTAGCCGGTCCCGGGACCGGTCAGGTGCTCCGCCGCCCAGCCGCCCGCCGCCGATCCCGCCGCGATACCGGCCAGCAGGGCGGTCACCGCGAGCGTCATCCCCTCGTTCAGTTGACGGGGCGGGGTCCGGGCCTGGATGAGGCCCATGCCGGTGACCATGGTCGGTGCCGTCGCCATACCGGCCAGGAGGAGGGCGGCGGCCAGGACCGCCGGGCTCCCCGTGGCGGCGGCGAGCAGCGGCAGCAGCATCAGAGCGGCCATCGCGGCGACGCAGGCCGGGAAGCGGGCGCCGACGCGGCGGGCGGGCGGCAGCAGGCCGTAGAGCAGGCCCGCCGCGCAGGAGCCCGCCGCCTGGAGGGCGAGCATCCCGCCGGCCGCGGCCCGTACGCCGTGCCCGTCCGCGAAGGCGATCGTGACCACTTCCAGCGACCCGAAGACCGCGCCGGTGCACAGGAAGGTGGCCAGGAGGGGCGGGACGCGGGGGATGCGGAGGGGGGAGCGGTTCCGGCTGCCGGGGGTGCGGGGTGCCACCGGGGGTTCGGTGCGGCGTTGTGCCGCGAAGAGCAGGACGCCGCTCAGCAGCAGGGCCGCGGCCACGGCCGTGCCGGCCTCCGGGAAGAGCGTGGTGCACAGCAGGGTCGCGAGCACCGGGCCGAGCAGGAAGCAGAGTTCGTCCACCGCCTGCTCGAAGGAGTTGGCGGTGTGCAGCGCGGCCGGGTCGGCGCGCAAGAGGTGCGCCCAGCGGGCGCGGGACATGCCGCCGGTGTTGGGGGTGGTGGCGGTCGCGGCGTATGCGGCGAAGAGGGTCCAGTCGGGCGCGTCGTAGTGGATGCAGAAGAGCAGGGCGAGCGAGCCGAGGGCGGCGAGCACGGTGGCAGGGACGGCGATCCGGGCCTGGCCGTGGCGGTCGATGAGCCGGGCGGTCCACGGCCCGGCCAGCGCCGTGGCGGCGAGGCCGGTCGCGGTGACCGCTCCGGCCAGCGCGTACGAGCCGCGCGACCCGGCGATCATCAGCACCGCGCTGATGCTGAGCATGCCCATGGGCAGCCGGGCCAACAGGTTGGCGGCGGTGAACGCGCGGGTCCCCGGGACGGCGAAGAGGCGGCCGTAGCGGGTGATTGCGGGACGGGCGGGGGCGCGGCGGGGGAAGCGGGGACGGGCGGTCACGGGCCGGGCGGCGAGGAAGAGGATCACGCCTTCACGGTCGCGTGCGGCCCGGCGGGCCGTCCAACACCTGCTCGGCGACGATTCACGCACCGTGGTTGTCAATGCCGGGAGCGGCTCGGCAGGATGGGCCGGTGCCGTACGACATCGAGCCCCGCCTGCTGCGCGCGTTCACCGCCGTCGCGGACGAACTCCACTTCACCCGCGCCGCTGCCCGGCTGTACGTCGCCCAGCAGGCGCTGAGCCGCGATATCCGCCGTCTGGAGCGGGAGTTGGGCACCGACCTGTTCGTACGCACCACCCGCCAGGTCACGCTGACCCCCGACGGCGCCCGGCTGCTGCCGTACGCGCGGCGGGTGCTGGACGCCCAGGACGAGCTGACCGCCGCCTTCCGGGCCGCCCCCGAGCGGCCGCTGCTGGTCGATGTCGGCGTGCCGATCGGCACCGCGCACCGGGTGCTGGAGGAGGCCCGCGAACGGGTGCCGGAGAGCTGTGAGCTGGTGGCCCGCTTCCACAGCGGACTGACCGGCGCGGCAGGGGAGTTGGCGGCCGGGCGGCTCGATGTGTCGTTCGGCCGGATCGCCGGGCTGCCGGCCGCCGCACGGGCCGGGCTGGACCATCAGCCGGTACGCCTGGAGCCGATGGCCGTGCTGCTGCCCGAGGACCATCCGCTGGCCGCCGGGCCCAGCGTCCAGCTCGCTGACCTGGCCGGCGAGACGCTTTACGCGGGTGCCGGAAACCCGCAGACCGCCGAATGGACGGACCTGGCGGAACGCCTCTTCGCCGGGCGCGGTATCGCGGTCGCCGAACCGTTCCCGGAGATCGAGGGCTCGCGGGAATTCGTCCGCGTGGTGCGCAAGCGGGGGTGGTCGGTGCTGGCGAGCGTGGAGTTCATCGACGTGCCGGGCATGGTGCTGCGGCCCCTGGTGGATCCCGTACCGCTGTCGCCGGTGGCGATGGTGTGGCGGCGGGGCCTGCGCCATCCGGGCCTGGACGCGTTGCGGGCGCTCGCCCGGGAACTCGCCGACGAGGACGGCTGGTTGGCGGCTCCGGCGGGATCGTGGCTGCCGCCGGAGGATGCCCGTGCGATGGGGGTGGCCAGGCCGTAGCCGGCGCCTGCTCGGCGGCGTACGCGGTGAAGGCGGCCCACGCGGCGGGGCACAGGCCGAGGTGCGGGCCCTCGGGGTCCTTGGAGTCGCGGGCGTGGACGGTGGTATCGCCGCTGTAGCTGGACTTGAACCACGTGAAGTCGGTCATTCGGCGGGCCGACGAGGTGTTGCTGTGTGTGAGCGAGCTGGCGACGAACGCCGTGCGGCACGGGGTTCCGCCGGGGCGCGGGTTCCGGTTGTCCGTGTGGCCGCTCGCGGGCGGGGCGTTACGGGTGGAGGTGCACGACAGCGGTGACGAGTGGCCCGGCGTACGGATGCCGGCCGACAGTGACGAGGGCGGGCGCGGGTTGCTGCTGGTGGAGGCGCTGCCGGACAAGTGGGGGGTGGCGGAGCGGTCGTCGGGAAAGGTGGTGTGGTGCGAGTTCGCGGAGGTGCTCACCACCGCCCACCGCCCCCCGTGAGAGCAAGGTTTCGTCGGCGTCACCGGGCGGCACCGGGTGGAAACCCGCCGTCCCTAGCTTCGGGTGGGAGGACCGACGGCTGGGAGGCGCGATGACGGACGAGAGCGGCAGCACGAAAGCAGCAGCAGAGACAGAGGCAGAGGCGGGGGCGGGGGCGCGGAGGCGGGCCGGGGGGCGGTGGATCGAGCGGTGGGATCCGGAGGACGCGGAGTTCTGGGCGGCGTCGGGGGAGCGGATCGCGCGGCGGAATCTGGCGTTCTCGGTGCTGTCCGAACACATCGGGTTCTCCATCTGGAGCCTGTGGTCGGTGATGGTGCTGTTCATGGGGCCCGAGTACGGGGTCGATCCGGCCGGGAAGTTCTTCCTGGTGGCGATGCCGACGCTGGTGGGGGCCGTGCTCCGGGTGCCGTACACCTTCGCGGTGGCGCGGTTCGGGGGGCGTAACTGGACGGTGTTCAGCGCGCTGCTGCTGCTGGTGCCGACGGTGGCCGCTGCGGTGGTGATGACGCCGGGGACGTCGTACACGACGTTCCTGGTGGCGGCGGCGCTGACCGGGGTCGGGGGCGGCAACTTCGCCTCGTCGATGACCAACATCAACTCCTTCTATCCGCTGCGGAAGAAGGGCTGGGCGCTGGGGCTGAACGCAGGCGGCGGGAACATCGGGGTGCCGGTGATCCAGCTGCTCGGGCTGCTGGTGATCGGGACGGCGGGGGCCGCGCAGCCGCGGATCGTGCTCGCCGTCTATGTGCCGCTGATCGTGATCGCGGCCCTCTGTGCGGCGCTGTTCATGGACAACCTGCGGCCGGTGACGAACGACACCGGCGCGGCCAAGGACGCGGCGCGGGAGCGGCACACCTGGGTGATGTCGCTGCTGTACGTCGGCACGTTCGGGTCGTTCATCGGCTACAGCTTCGCCTTCGGCCTGGTGCTGCAGAACCAGTTCGCGCGCACACCGCTGCAGGCGGCCTCGCTGACCTTCATCGGGCCGCTGCTGGGGTCGCTGGTACGGCCCGTCGGCGGGCGGCTGGCGGACCGGTACGGCGGGGCGCGGATCACGCTGGGGAACTTCGTGGCGATGGGGGCGGCGACCGGTGTGGTGATCTACGCGTCGGCGCAGCGGTCGCTGCCCGTCTTCCTCGTCGGGTTCATCGCGCTGTTCGTGCTGACGGGGCTCGGCAACGGCTCCACCTACAAGATGATCCCCGGGATCTTCCAGGCACAGGCTGTACGCCGAGGGCTGGCGGGCGAGGCGGCCGCGGCCTACGGGCGACGGCTGTCGGGGGCCGCGATGGGGCTGATCGGGGCGGTGGGCGCGCTCGGCGGGCTCGCCATCAACCTCGCCTTCCGGCAGGCGTTCGAGACGGCGGGGTCGGGCACTCCGGCGTTCGTGTCGTTCCTGGCCTTCTACGCGGTGTGCGGCGTCGTGACCTGGTTCGTATACCTGCGGGGTGCCGGGCGCGGGCCGGCCGCCGCGGCCTTGGCGAGCGGCGCGGACGCGGGGGAGGAGGACCGGAGGCCGGTGTACGCGCAGGTGTGAGGCGCGCGGGCGGGGCGGCCGGCCCACGGACGGGGGGCGAAGGGCCGGGTCGGTGCGGGGGTTCCGTAACCATGGGGAAATATGGGGTGACCGTGCCTGTCACGTGCTGTTGACAGGCTCGGTACCTCGGACCGCCGGAGCCGCGGCGGCCCGAGCCGGCAGCACCATGCACCACACCACTCTGGGCGGAGCGGGACGACCATGCACGATCAGCAGCAGTCACAGCAGCAGTCGCAGTCGGAGCAGGGCGCGCCGCAGGAGCCGGAGGCCCCTGACGTGCGGCCGCTCGACGGGTTCACCGTCGGAGTGACCGCGGCGCGTCGCGCGCAGGAGCTGGGCACGCTGCTGGAGCGGCGCGGTGCGCAGGTCCAGCACGCGCCCGCGCTGCGCATCGTCCCGCTGCCCGACGACACCGAGCTGCTGGCGGTGACCCAGGACCTGGTCGACAGTGCGCCGGACGTCGTTGTCGCGACCACCGCCATCGGGTTCCGCGGCTGGATCGAGGCCGCCGAGGGGTGGGGGCTGGGTGAGGCGCTGCTCGGGCGGCTGGCCGGGGTGGAGCTGCTGGCGCGCGGGCCGAAGGTGCGCGGGGCGATCCGGGCAGCGGGGCTGACCGAGAAGTGGTCACCGGCGTCCGAGTCGATGGCCGAGGTGCTGGACCGGCTGCTGGAAGAGGGCGTCTCCGGGCGCCGGATCGCGCTGCAACTGCACGGGGAGCCGCTGCCGGGCTTCGTCGAGGCGCTGCGGGCCGGTGGCGCGGAGGTCGTCGGGGTGCCCGTCTACCGCTGGATGCCGCCGGAGGACATCGGGCCCGTCGACCGGCTGCTGGACGCGCTGACCGGCGGCGGCCTGGACGCGGTGACCTTCACCAGCGCCCCTGCCGCCGCGTCGCTGCTGCGCCGGGCCGAGGAGCGGGGCATCCGCGAGGAGGTGCTGGCGGCGCTGCGGCACGAGGTGCTGACGGTGTGCGTGGGGCCGGTCACCGCGCTGCCGCTGCAGGCCCTGGACATTCCGACGCTGCAGCCCGAGCGGTTCCGGCTGGGGCCGCTGGTGCAGGTGCTGTGCCGCGAACTCCCGGGCCGGGTCGAGTCGTTGCCGGTCGCCGGGCACCGGGTGGAGATCCGCGGGCACGCCGTCGTGGTGAACGGTGCCCTGCGGCCGGTGCCGCCGGCCGGGATGGCGCTGCTGCGGGCGCTGGCCCGCCGCCCCGGCTGGGTGGTCTCCCGGGCGGACCTGCTGCGGGCGCTGCCGGGCGCGGGGCGGGACGAGCACGCGGTGGAGACGGCGATGGCCCGGCTGCGGGTGGCGCTGGGCGCCCCCAAGCTGATCCAGACGGTCGTCAAGCGCGGCTACCGGCTGTCGCTCGACCCGCATGCGGACACGGACAAGTACGGCGGGGAGTGAACCGGCGGCGGGGCGGCGCGGTGCCCCGCGCGCGCACTTCCCTTATGCGCCCGGATTGTTGACCCGGATCTTCGACTGGCCGTGTTTGCGGGTCTCCCAGTCGTCCATGAAGCGCGCCTCCAGGCCGTGTTTGCGGGCCAGCTTCAGCAGCGTCTCGGTGCGGTAGTAGAAGTCCTCGCGCAGCACCTGGTGTTCGGCGCCCTCGGTGCGGTCGAAGGTGAAGTCGAAGAAGCCGCCGGGCGCCAGGATCCGGCCGACGTGTGCGAGGCATTCGTCGATGACGCCGATCGGTGAGTGCGAGAAGACGCTGTGCGCGTGCACCACGTCGAAGTGGGCGTCCGGGAGGAAGTCCAGCGTGAGGTCGTGGGTGATCGTCAAGTGCGGCAGTTTTTCCTGGAGTTCGTAGGTCGCCAGGGTCTGCTTGGCGGATATCAGGATGTCCGGTGAGATGTCGATGCCGTAGTAATTGCCGCTGTCCAGGTAGGCGATGAAGCGCCAGCCGGCGCGGAGGTTGCCGCAGCCGATGTCGAGCATCCGGTGGCCCGGCTTGAGGCCGTGCTCGGACAGGTAGTCGAACTGCATCTCGCCCAGCGCCAGCCAGCGTTCATGGCTTTGGCTGCCGACCGCGGCCTCCGGGTTGCGGCCGGCGTCGGACGCCATCACCGCGCGGTAGTAGTCGACGTGGTTCGGATGCTTGAGGCGCAGCCAGGCGTCCCGTGCGGTGCGCTTGACGTACGGGGGGATGCGGGCGGGGTTCCGGACCGCGTAACCGATCTTGTGGGTCAGGCTGGCGCGGTTCCTGAGCAGCGATTTTGCGGGCATGGTGACCTTCGTCCTGGAGTGGCCGGCGGAGGGGCAGAGGCGCGGCGGGCCGAGCCGGAGCCGCCCCGCGTGGACTGTTCGCGGACTATACATCAGAGGTATACGCGGCGTGTCTACTGCGAGTGTTGACTGGCGAGGGCGGCGGGCGGGCGGGTGCTGCCCCGGGGCCTGCCCGAGGGTTCCGGCGGGCCCCCGTGCCGGGCACCCTGGGAGCACACGCGTCGGTTCCCTAAGGAGTGACAGGCACATGGCGTCGCCTCACGACCTGCGATTCGACTGCGGGCGGATCTGCCTGGACCTCGTGGCCACGACCGGCGACCCCCCTGCCGAACGCCTCGCCGGACCGGAGCACTTGACGACCTGGCTGGTCGGCGCGGGGGTCGTGCCGCACAGCGGCCCGCTGGAGGGCGTCGACAGCCGCTGGGTCGCCCGCTTCCGCGCGCTGCGGGAGCTGCTGCGCCGTGTGCTGCACGACGAACTCCGGGGCCGGGCGGGCGATGCCGACCTGGCGCTGCTCAACGGTATCGCCGAGGCCGCCGCCCCGCCCGCGGTCAGGGCCGTACGGGCGACGGACGGCACCCTCGCCCGTGCCCTCCCCGCCCCGCCGGACTGCGCCGGGCTGCTGGCCGTGGTGGCCCGGGACGCCGTCGGGCTGCTGACCGACGCCGTGGCGCGCGGCCGGCTGCGCCAGTGCGAGGGCGAGAGCTGCTCGCTGCTCTACCTGGACACCTCGCGCGGCCGGCGCCGCCGTTGGTGCTCCAGCGAGGTCTGCGGCAACCGGGAGCGGGTGGCCCGCCACCGGCGCCGGACCGCCGGCCGCTGACCTGGCCGAAGGCGCCGCACAACGTGCCCGGAATCACCGGGAATTGCCGAGGTCCCCGGTCCGGCGCGAAAGTTTTTCGTCCGGCGCTGAGTCGCTTCGCCCGTACCGTCCGTACACCACACCGCAAGTCCGATCCATGGCATGGTCCGCGGCGCGCGCCGCGGATCCGCGCTATCGACCCGGGAGTTGGAGTGCGCAAGGATGCCGTCGTGGCAGACAGGACGACACCCGACGAGGAGCTCATGCGAGCCCTCTACGACGACCATGCGGGGCCGCTTCTCGCCTTCGTCCTGCGGCTGGTGGCGGGCGACCGGCACCGCGCGGAGGACGTGGTGCAGGAGACACTGGTACGCGCCTGGCGCAACGCCGACCAGCTCCAGCGCGCGACCGGCTCCATCCGCCCCTGGCTGGTGACCGTCGCCCGCCGGATCGTCATCGACGGACACCGCAGCCGCCAGGCACGACCCCAAGAGGTCGACCCCACCCCCCTGGAGACGATGCCCGCAGCCGATGTACTCGACCGCGCACTGCGCCTGATGACGATCTCCGAGGCGCTGAGCGACCTGAGCCAGGCACACCGAGAGGCCCTCGTTGAGACGTATTTCAAGGAACGTACGGTCAGTGAGGCAGCGGAGGTACTGCGTGTACCTGCCGGGACCGTACGGTCCCGCGTCTTCTACGCGCTGCGCTCCCTGAAGCTCTCCCTTGAGGAACGAGGAGTGACGGAGTGACCCCGCCCACGCAGCCGGACCGGCACAGCGACGTCGGCGCCTACGCGCTGGGCGTCCTGGACGGCGCCGACGCGGACCGGTTCGAGGCGCACCTTGTCGGCTGCGACCGGTGCGCGGCCGAACTGGAGCACCTGATGGGCCTGCCACCGCTGCTGGCCGAATTCAAGGAGTCCGCCCCGACCCCGCAGACCCTCACCGCCGTACCCGGCCCCGGCCTCCTGGACGGACTGCTGCGCGAGGTGTCGGCGGGCCGGCGCAGCCGTGGCAGGCGCCGGCTGTTCCTCGTCGCGGCGGCCGCCGTCCTGATCGTCGGCGGGCCGCTGGCCGCGCTCGCCCTCACCAAGGGCGGGTCCCAGGAGGCGCCGGCGCCGCCGCTCGCGAACGCCGTGCGGGCGCAGTTCGACGCGGGCGAGAAGGCGGCCTCCGTCGATCCGGAGACCAAGGTCTCCGCGGGTGTCTCGATGGCGGCCAAGCCGTGGGGCACCCAGGTCGTCCTCCAGCTCGCCAACGTCAAGGGCCCGCTGACCTGCGACCTGGTCGCCGTCGGCAAGGACGGCAAGCGGCAGACCGTCACCACATGGGCGGTCCCCGAGGGCGGCTACGGCATCAAGGGCAGCGCCGCGAAGTGGAACCGCGAGCCCCTGTACGCGGCGGGCGGCGCGGCCCTCAACCGCGGCGACATCGACCGCTTCGAGATCCGGACCCTGGCGGGCGAACGGCTGGCCACCGTGGACGTCTGAGACCCCGGTGCGACGACCGATTCCTTCCGCACCCTTGACCAGGTCAAGGGTGCGGAAGGGGGTCGAGTCAACATCCGACCGGAGTCGCCCGATTTTGTCCCTGTGGCCAGGTGCGCACGGTGCCCGGTTCGCGTACGGTTGACGGCTGCCCTACGCACAGCAGAAGGGGGCCTGGGTGGCCGCGCAGAACGCCACGCACGCACCGGATCACGCTCCGGATCCCGCTCCGGATTCCGTTCGCGACCGTGAGATCGAATCCGAACAGACGCATCTCGACCGCGTCTACCGGCGCCTTGAGGAGAAGATCCACGAGGCGGAATTCCTGATGGACGACGCCGCCAAGCGCGGCCAGGTCGGCACGCCCGGCGCCCTCGCCGAGCGCGACGCCCAGGTCTTCCAGGCCGGCGTCCATCTCCACCGCCTCAATTCCGAATACGAGGACTTCCTCTTCGGCCGTATCGACCTGCTCCTCGGCAAGGACGGCAAGAAGGGGCCCGACGGCGCCTACACCTCCGTCGAACCCGCCGACGGCGCGATCGAGGACGGCCGCGCCGCCATCGCCGAGACCCTGCACATCGGGCGCCTCGGAGTCCTCGACGCGGACTACTCCCCGCTGGTCATCGACTGGCGGGCGCCCGCGGCCGCACCCTTCTACCGCGCCACCCCCGTCGCCCCCGGCCGGGTCGTCCGCCGGCGCGTCATCCGCTCCAAGGGCCGCCAGGTCCTCGGGGTCGAGGACGACCTGATGCGCCCGGAGGTCCTGGCCACCCTCGACGGCCGGGAACTGCCCGCCATCGGCGACGGCGCACTGATGGCCGCGCTGGGCCGGGCCCGCAGCCACACCATGCGGGACATCGTCGCCTCCATCCAGGCCGAACAGGACCTGGTCATCCGGGCACCCGCCGCCTCCGTCACCGAGGTCGAGGGCGGCCCCGGCACCGGCAAGACCGCCGTGGCCCTGCACCGCGCCGCCTACCTCCTCTACCAGGACCGCCGCCGCTACTCCGGCGGCATCCTGGTCGTCTCCCCGACCCCGCTGCTGGTCGCCTACACCGAAGGCGTCCTGCCGTCCCTCGGCGAGGAGGGCCAGGTCGCCATCCGGGCGCTGGGCTCCCTCGTCGACGGCGCGGAGGCATCGAGCGGGGGCGGCCCGAAGGGCCTCGATGAGGGGCGGCGGTCGGGCGACGGGGGGGCGTACGACCCGCCCGCGGTGGCCCGCATCAAGGGCTCCAGCCGCATGCAGAAGCTGCTGCGCAAGGCGGCACGTGGCGCCCTGGAGATGGCCGCACCGGGCGCCGAGCCGCCGGAGCCCGAGGCCCCGCCGGAGCCGCCGGCACCGGCCGGAGCGGACGCCCAGCTGTCCCTGGAGGACCTCCTCGCGGGCCCCGCCGACGCCCCCACCCCGGCCGGGGCCACCGGCGGCACGGACCGCCGCCGGACCCGCTCGCGCACCCCGCGCCCCGAGAACACCGCACCCACCCGGCTGCGCGTCGTCGTCTTCGGCGGCCGCATCGAGCTGGAGGCCGACGAACTGCGCGGCATCCGGCAGGCCGCGCTCGGCGGCACCGCACCGGTCAACCTGCTGCGCCCGCGCGCCCGCCGGCTGATCCTCGACGCCCTGTGGGCCAAGTCCGGTGCTTCCCGGCGCTACACCGACCCCGAGCTGGCCGCCGAGGCCCGGCAGGGCTTCGACGAGGACATCACCACCGAGGCGTATTTCCAGGAATTCCTGGACGCCTGGTGGCCGGAGCTGACGCCGCGCGGGGTGCTCGCCGCGATGGCCGACGAACGCCGGCTGGGCCGCTGGGCCCGCCGGATCCTCAACCCCCGCGAGGTACGCCAACTCGCCCGCTCCCTGAGGCGGTTGGACGGTGCCGGCGCGTCCGGTGGCGCGCCCGGTGGCGCGGACACCCCGGCCGGCCAGGGTCCGCTGTCCGTGCACGACATCGCGCTGCTGGACGAGCTCCAGCTGATCCTCGGTGCCCCGATGCGGGCGGCCCGGCAGCGCGAGGCCGACCCGCTGGACCATCTGACCGGCCTGGAGGAGCTCTCGACGTTCGCGGACCGCAACAGCGGTGGCCGCAGCCGGCGCGAACGCCTGGAGGAGGAGCGCACCGACTACGCGCACGTCATCGTCGACGAGGCGCAGGACCTGACGCCGATGCAGTGGCGGATGGTGGGCCGGCGCGGCCGGCACGCCACCTGGACCGTGGTCGGCGACCCGGCGCAGTCCTCCTGGTCCGACCCGGACGAGGCGGCCCTCGCGCGCGATGAGGCGCTCGGCGCCCGCCCGCGCCGCCGCTTCACGCTCACCGTCAACTACCGCAACCCTGCGGAGATCGCGGAGCTGGCGGCCAGGGTGCTGGCGCTGGCGATGCCCGGCATGGAGTCGCCGCGGGCGGTCCGCTCGACGGGCCTGGAGCCGCGGTTCGCCGTGGTCCCCGGGAGCCCGGCGGACGGCTCCCGGGCCGCCGAGGAGGCGCTGGCACGGGCCACGTACGAGGAGGCCGAGCGGCTGCTGGGCGAGGTGGAGGGCACGGTCGGCGTCGTGGTGGCGATGAACCGCCGCGAGCAGGCCCGCGGCTGGCTCGCCGGGCTCGGCGACCGGGTCGTGGCGCTGGGCTCCCTGGAGGCCAAGGGGCTGGAGTACGACGCGACGCTGGTGGTCTCCCCGGCCGAGATCGCCGATGAGTCCCCGGCCGGGCTGCGGGTGCTCTACGTGGCGCTCACCCGCGCCACCCAGCAGCTGACGGTGCTGTCCGCCGGACGCGACGACCCGGACACGGAAGGGGTGCCCGACCTGCTGCGGGACTGACGGCCGGCAGGGGGCCGGGGCAGGACGGCGGGCGGTGGCGGGCGGCTGGCGCCCGCCGCGCGCCGCCGTACGAGGGGCGTGCGAGCCCGCCGTACGAGGGGTCTTGAAATCGGTCCCCCGGGACGGGATTCGCTTCCGGGGATGGTTTGTTAGCCTTGGTGACGGCACCGGCTCGATCCAAGCCCCCGGGCCCAACCATCGTCGCTACGAGCGACCACTTGCCGCGAGGCGAGCATGGCGGGTCGGTGCCGCTCAAGCATTCACCACGGGCGTCCCTCCTTCGGGAGGGGCGCCCGTAGTCGTTGGTGCGCTGCCGGGTTGGCCGGATCGCGCCCCGGGCGATCGCGTCCTCCGGAGGGGGTTCCGTTCGACCGGCCATCTCTCGTATGGTGGAAGTGTCTTTCCGAAATAGGTGGCTGGTTACCGTATACCAGCTGGTAGGTGGGACGATCGGACCACGCGCTCCGGACCCAGACGCTGGGTCACGGAGCGGCGCGCAGCGAAATCCAGGGAAAGCAGAGGAAGTCGGCCATGGCAACGGCGCCTAGCGTCTCGTATTCGATGACGGTGCGACTGGAAGTCCCCGCGAGCGGCACCGCCGTCAGCCAGCTCACCACGGCCGTGGAGTCCTCCGGCGGGTCGGTCAGCGGCCTCGACGTGACCGCTTCCGGCCACGAAAAACTCCGGATCGACGTCACCATCGCCGCGACGTCGACCGCGCACGCCGACGAGATCGTCGGCAAACTGCGCGAGATCGAGGGCGTCTCGCTCGGCAAGGTCTCCGACCGTACGTTCCTGATGCACCTCGGCGGCAAGATCGAAATGTCGTCGAAGCACCCCATCCGGAACCGCGACGACCTGTCGATGATCTACACCCCGGGTGTCGCACGGGTCTGCCAGGCCATCGCCGACAACCCCGAGGACGCCCGCCGCCTGACGATCAAGCGCAACAGCGTCGCGGTCGTCACGGACGGCTCCGCGGTCCTGGGCCTGGGCAACATCGGCCCGATGGCCGCACTGCCCGTCATGGAGGGCAAGGCGGCCCTCTTCAAGCGCTTCGCCGGCATCGACGCCTGGCCGATCTGCCTGGACACCCAGGACTCCGACGCGATCGTCGAGATCGTCAAGGCCATCGCGCCCGGCTTCGCCGGCATCAACCTGGAGGACATCTCCGCGCCCCGCTGCTTCGAGATCGAGGCGCGGCTGCGTGAGGCCCTGGACATCCCGGTCTTCCACGACGACCAGCACGGCACCGCCATCGTGGTGCTCGCCGCGCTCACCAACGCGCTGCGCGTCGTCGGCAAGAAGATCGAGGACATCCGGGTCGTGATGTCCGGCGCCGGCGCGGCCGGCACCGCCATCCTCAAGCTGCTGATCGCGGCCGGTGTCCGGCACGCCGTCGTCGCCGACATCCACGGCGTCGTGCACGCCGGCCGGCCCGACCTGGTCGACGCCGACCCGGACTCGCCGCTGCGCTGGATCGCCGACAACACCAACCCGGAGGGCGTCACCGGCACCCTCAAGGAGGCCGTCGTCGATTCCGACGTCTTCATCGGTGTCTCCGCGCCGAACGTCCTGGACGGCGACGACGTCGCGAGGATGGCCGAGGGCGCGATCGTCTTCGCGCTCGCCAACCCCGACCCGGAGGTCGACCCGGCCATCGCCCGGCAGACCGCCGCCGTCGTGGCCACCGGCCGCTCCGACTTCCCCAATCAGATCAACAACGTCCTGGTGTTCCCCGGCGTATTCCGCGGCCTCCTGGACGCTCATTCACGTACGGTGAACACCGAGATGATGCTGGCCGCGGCCGGCGCCCTGGCGGATGTCGTCCTGGACGACGAGGTCAACCCGAACTACATCATCCCCAGCGTCTTCAACGAAAAGGTTGCGGGCGCGGTGGCCGGTGCGGTAAGGGAGGCGGCAAAAGCCGCTGATCCCGCTGTGACGGCGGCCACGGCGGTCTGAAGACGGCGCGTCGCATGACACGCCGTCCGCAAGGCCCCCATAGGGTGGCGGGCAGCAAAGGGCCGCCACCGTGCGGGGCCGGAGCGGGACGGTACGGAAGTCATCACTACGAGGCAGTGGTGCTTTTCGTGTGACCCTCCAGGGTGCCGGATTGGCTTTACCGCCGCAGGTGGGGGCAGGATGCTCCCCCGAGGACTACGTCCAGGGGGGACCCCCACGGCGCGGAAAAGATCAATTGGTCAGACCCGGCTTCGGGGACTGTCCGAGGGCCCTGGCAGCATCGGCTTCGATCTCACGCCTCATTGGCAAGAAGAACACGGGAGTACAAACATGAACCGCAGTGAGCTGGTGGCCGCTCTGGCCGATCGCGCCGAGGTGACCCGCAAGGACGCCGACGCCGTTCTGGCCGCCCTCGCCGAGGTGACCGGCGAGATCGTCGCCAAGGGCGACGAGAAGGTCACCATCCCCGGCTTCCTGACCTTCGAGCGCACCCACCGTGCCGCTCGCACCGCTCGTAACCCGCAGACCGGCGAGCCGATCCAGATCGCTGCCGGCTACAGCGTGAAGGTCTCCGCGGGCTCCAAGCTCAAGGAAGCCGCCAAGGGTAAGTAACACCCTCCGGCACAGCGAAAGGACGGTCATCCCTCCCAGGGATGACCGTCCTTTTCGTCTGTCCGGGGCCGTCCCGTGCGTCTGCCGGGGCCGGGACCGGCGGGCGCGGCGGTGGGCGGCACGCGGATCCGGCCGCCCGTGGAGGGGTCTGTGGCCGGTTCTGCGGCCCTGGCGTCAGGCCACTCGGGTGAACGGGAAGTCCGCCAGGTCCACGTCCTCCAGAGAGGCCACCACGGCCGTACGGGGCCCCGGGGCGATGCCCGGCACCGTCGGCACCGCCAGCAGCCGGCAGCCCGCGGCCAGCGCCGCCGCGGCACCGGTGGGTGTGTCCTCGACCGCCAGGCAGTCCGCCGGATCCACCCCCAGCCCCTCGGCGGCCGCCAGATACGGGTCCGGGTGCGGCTTGCCGCGCGGCGCCTCGCCCGACGTCACCGACAGCGCGAAACGGTGCGCGCCGAGGGTGCGCAGCACCAGATCCGCCACATGGCGCTCGGACGCGGTGACCAGGGCGGCCGGGATGCCGAGCGCCCGCGCCCGGTCCAGCAGCCGCAGGGCACCCGGCTGAACGGTGACGCCGGCCGCGACCCTGGCGGTGAAGTCCCGGTCCAGTCGTGCCGCCGTACGGGTGACTCCGAGGCCGACGCCGTGGTCGCGCACCAGCCGCTTCGCCGCGTCGTCCACCGGGGACCCGGCGAAGGCCGCCAGCGTCTCCTCCCCGGCCTCGGCCCCCTGCTCCCGCAGGAAGTCGGCGACCGTGGCCAGCCACTGGTGCTCGGTGTCGACGAGGGTGCCGTCCATGTCGCACAGCAGGGCGGCGGGAAGCGCGGGGGCGGGCAGAGAGGGCATGCGGGCTCGCTGTTCGTGAGAGGCGGGAGTTAGGGGGGAGCGCAGGTGGTGCGGGTCAGTCGGCCGGGCCGGCCGTCGTGCGGGCCAGCGGGTTGGCCTGGGTGGAGTTCCGTACGGTGAAGACGACCGAGCCGGGGCGGTAGCGGTCGTCCGACGTCTCCACCGGGCGGCCCTCGGCGGTGGTCGTCGTACGGCGGACCCGCAGCAGCGGACTGCCCCGCCGCACCCGCAGTTCCCGGGTGTCCACGGTGCCGGCGGCGAGCGCGTCGATGTGATGCTCGCCATGGGCGAAGACCAGTCCGCGGGACTCCAGCAGCGCCTGGGTGACGGATTCGCAGTCGGCCGGCAGCGACTCGACCGCGTCGGCGACCCAGCCCGCGTAGACGGTGCGCTCCAGCAGCACCGGCTCACCGTCCAGCGTCCGCAGCCGCATCACCCGTAGCACCGCGTCGCCCGGCTGCAATTGGAGCAGGACCGCCTCCTCGCCATCGGCGACGCCGCGTGCGGACCGCAGGACCAGACCGCCGGGGGTGTGGCCGCCGGAGCGGGCCCACTGGGCGAAGCTGCGCAGTTCGGTGAAGCTCTGGCTGGGCGCGGTGCTCAGCACGATGTGCCGGGCGCCCTGGCGGGAACCGATCAGGCCCTCGGCGAGCAGCGCGGCGAGGGCCTGGCGGACGGTGCCGCGCGAGACGCCGTGCGCCGCGGCCAGTTCGCTCTCCGACGGCAGCGCGGCGCCCACCGGATGGCTCCCGTCGGTGATGGCGCGGCGCAGCGCCTCGGCGATCTGCTGGTGGCGTCGGGTCAACAGGACTCCTCGCGGCTGCTGCCTGGTCAAAGGTGCTCCCCGTGTACGTACCCGGGATGGGGTGATCATGTCACCTGTGCGCAGAAGTGCGCATCTCAGCAGGCGCGGGGTATGCGTCTTACCGCTTGGGGAAGCTCTAAACCCTTTCCTTCATAACGCTTATGACCTGCGGTTTTATTGCTGCCAGGGCTTTGTTTGGGGTCCGTCTTGCTGTTAGCTTGCCGGGGTTTACTGACGGCGGCTTGTCCATACAGGTGGACGGTCGAAGATCCAGGAGAACACATGGTGAAGGCACCCCGCCCGGCCCGGAAGCGCCAGGCGACCGCCTGCTGCGCAGCCGTTCTCGTGGCGGCCACGGCCACGGCCGCGGGCGGCTGCGGATACGCGCCGGCCGCCGTCACCAGCAAGGCGGCCACCGCCCGCTCCGCCGCCGACCTCGGCGGCATGGACGCCCTCGTCAAGGCCGCCAAGAAGGAAGGCCGGCTCAACGTCTACGCCCTCGCCCCCGATTGGGCGAACTACGGCGAGATGATCAAGACGTTCGAGCGGAAATACGGCATCGAGGTCAACAACGAGAACCCCGGCGGCACCAGCCAACTCGCCCTCGGCGCCGCCGACAAACGCCGCGGCCAGGACCGCGCCGTCGACGCCCTCGACCTGGGCACCGCCTTCATGCAGAACGCCCGCGGCAAACGGCTGCTCGCCCCCTACAAGGTCGCCGGCTGGAAAGACATCCCCGGCTCGCAGAAGCAGGCCGACGGCTCGTACATGAACAACTACGGCGGCTACGTCTCCATCGGCTGCGACGCCAAAGCCGTCAAGAAATGCCCCACGACCTTCGCCGAACTCAAGCAACCCCAATACCGCAACAAGGTCGCACTCAACGGCAACCCGTCAGAATCGTCGTCCGCCTTCTCCGCGATCTTCGCCGCGGCCCTCGCCAACGGCGGCTCCTACGACGACGTACAACCCGGCCTGGACTACTTCAAAGAGCTGAAGCAGCGCGGCACCTTCGTCCCCGTCGAATCCTCACCCGCCACCATCCGCAAGGGTGAAACCCCCATCTCCATCGACTGGGACTACCTCAACCTCGGCTACAGCAAAGAGCTCAAGGCCAAGGGCGTCGACTGGAAAGTCACCGTGCCCACCGACGGCCAGTACTCCCAGTACTACAACCAGGGCGTCAACGCCTACGCCCCACACCCCGCCGCCGCCCGCCTCTGGCTCGAATTCCTCTACAGCCCCACCGGCCAGAACATCTGGCTCAAGGGCTACTCCCGGCCCGCCCTCCTCGACGAGATGACGAAGGACGGCACCGCCGACAAACAGGCCGCCGCCCGGCTCCCCACCGTCCACGGCACCCCGAAGTTCCCCACACCGGAACAGGAAGACGCCGCCAAGGTGGCCATCAACGAGGGCTGGGGCAAAGCCGTCGGCTGAACCGCGCGACCGCCCCCACAGCCCCCCGCCCCCTGGAGAAACCCGCCGCGTATGAGTGACCGACCGATCACCTCCCAACCCGCCGGCCCGCCGGGCACCCGCACCCGACGCCACCCCTGGCCCGCCGTCGTCCCGTTCTTCGCCTTCCTCACCCTCTGCTTCGGACTGCCCGCCGGCGCCATGGTGTACGGCGCGTTCACCGTCACCGACCCCACCACCGGCCACAGCCACGCCACCCTCGACAACGTCCGCCAGTCACTCAAAGGCATCTACGCCACCGGCCTCGGCGGCAGCGTCCAGCTCTCCCTGATCTGCGCCCTGCTCGCCACCGTCCTCGGCACCCTCATCGCCCAGGCCGTCATCACCTCCCGGCGCCCCGCACTGCGCCGCGCCGTCGTCGCCGCCTCCGGCGTCCTCGCCAACTTCAGCGGCGCCCCGCTCGCCTTCGCCTTCGTCGCGACCCTCGGCACCACCGGCACCATCACCCGCATCATGTCGCTCGCCGACACCGGCTTCAGCCTCTACACGATGACCGGACTCGTGCTGGCCTACCTCTACTTCATGATCCCGCTGATGGTCGTCACCGTGCTGCCCGCACTCGACGGACTGCGCACCCAGTGGCAGGAAGCCGCCGCGTCCTGCGGCGCCACCCGAGGACAGTTCTGGCGGCACATCGGCATCCCCGTCCTCACCCCCTCCCTGCTCGGCGGCGCCGTCCTGCTCTTCGGCACCGCCTTCGCCTCGCACGCCACCGCCGCCGTCATGGTCGGCAGCTCGGTGCCGCTGATCACCGTCCAGATCTCCAACGCACTGGCCGGCAACGTCCTCGTCGGCCAGGAGAACCTGGCCCTCGCCATGAGCCTCAACATGGTCGTCATCGCGCTGCTGGTGATGGCCGTACAGATACCGCTGCAGCGCAGGAGCGCACGATGGCTGGGATGACCACCGCCGCCCAGGCGCCCGTCACGGCACCCCACGACCCCGCGCCCGGTACCCCCGCGCCCCCGACAGGCCGCACACGCCGCCCCTACGGCCGCCTCGCCACCCTGCTCCTGGCGCTCCTCTACTTCACCGTCCCCGTCGCCGCATCCCTCTGGTTCACCGTCGACGACCCCGTCAAGGGCTTCTCCCTCGACGTCTACACCGACCACCTGGTCTCCGACGACATGCTGGGCAGCCTGCTGCTCTCCGTCGAACTGGGCCTGGCCACCGTCGCACTGGGACTCGTCCTCGTCGTCCCCACCATGGTCGTCATCCACCTCCGGCTGCCCCGGCTGCGCCCGGTCGTCGAAATCCTGTGCATGACACCGCTAGTCGTCCCGCCGATCGCCCTCGTCGCCGGCGTCAACACCGTGCTGTCCTGGGCCCCCGACCTGGCCAGAACGCCCTTCTACCAGACCCTGATGGTCATCCAGAACGAGAACTTCCCCCTCGTCCTGGTGCTCCTCTACACCGTCATGTCGCTGCCGTTCCTCTACCGCTCACTGGACGCAGGACTGCGCGGCATCGACCTCAAAACCCTCGTCGAAGCCTCCCGCAGCCTCGGCGCCGGACGCCTCACCACCCTCGCCCGGGTGATCGTGCCGAACCTGCGCGCCGCCGTCGTCGGCGGCGCCGTCCTCGGCCTCGCCATGGTCCTCGGCGAATACACCGTCGCCTCCGTACTGGGCTACCGGCCGTTCGCCGTATGGATGGTGGAGGTCGGGGACGCCGACGCCGAACTCGCCGGCGCCGCCGCCATGCTGAGCCTCTTCATCACCTGGGGCCTGCTGCTCCTGCTCACCACCTTGGCGGGCGGCAGGCGCGCTCGCCCGCGCAAGCAAAGGAAGACGTCATGAGTGTGCCCGTACCCGCCCCCGCCCCCGCGCCCACGGGCGAACCGGGCACCGCCGCAGCGACCCCGGCCCCGGCCCCCGCGCGGACCGGCGGCGTCCCCGTACAACTCAAGGGACTGCGCCGCGCGTTCGGCGACACCACCGCACTGGACGGCCTCGACCTCGACATCGCGCCCGGAGAGATGGTCGCCCTGCTCGGCCCCTCCGGCTGCGGCAAGACCACCGCGCTGCGCATCATCGCGGGTTTCGAAACCGCCGACAGCGGCGAGCTGACCATGGACGGACAGGACGTCACCGGCGTCCCCGCCCACCGCCGCGACATCGGCATGGTCTTCCAGTCCTACAGCCTCTTCCCGAACATGACCGCGGCCCAGAACGTCGGCTACGGCCTCCGCGTCCGCAAGGCCGGTGCCGCCGAACGCGCCGCCCGCGCAAAGGAATTGCTGGAACTCGTCGGCCTGCCCGGCCGCGAGGACCACTACCCGCACCAGCTCTCCGGCGGCCAGCAGCAACGCGTCGCCCTCGCCCGCGCGCTCGCCGTCCGCCCGCGCGTCCTCCTCCTGGACGAGCCGCTGTCCGCCCTCGACGCCAAGGTCCGGCTCACCCTCCGCGAGGAGATCCGCCGCATCCAGCTCGAACTCGGCATCACCACGGTCTTCGTCACCCACGACCAGGAAGAAGCGCTGTCCATGGCGGACCGCGTCGCCGTCATGCACGGCGGCCGGCTCGAACAGTGCGCCACACCCTCCGAGCTGTACGAACGCCCCGCGACCCCCTTCGTCGCCGAATTCGTCGGCACCATGAACCGGCTGCCCGGCACCGTCCGCGACGGCGGCACGGTCGAACTCTTCGGCCGACGGCTGCCGGTCCACGGCACCGCGCCGGCGACCGGCACCGAGGTGGACGTACTGCTGCGGCCCGAGGGGCTCGCTGTGCGAACGGGGGCGGGGACAGCAGCTGACGACGGGGGTAATCCCGCCGGTGCGGTCGCGGGCGCGGAGGGGATGCCCGCGACCGTACGGGTGGCGACCTTCCTCGGCGCCACCACCCGGCTGCACCTGACCACCGAGACCGGCATCCAGGTCAAGGCCGACCTGCCGAGCTGGGAAGCGGGCGCCCTGACACCGGGAGCCGGCTGCACGCTCACCCCGCACGACAACCCGGTACTGGTGGCCGAACGGACGGGCGCCTGACGCGCGGCGACGGGGGCGGGCGGGTGGCTGAGGGCCTCCGACGCCTCTGACAGGCGCCTCTGATCGGCGCCCCCGCCCCCACCCCCCTCCTCCCCCTTCGGGGGAGGGGGCGGGGGAGGGTGTGCGGGTGGGGTGGGGGAGCGGAAGCCGGGCCTCCGCCCCGCCGGGCCGCCGCCCCGCATCCGCTTCGGACTCAGTCCCGCAGCGCGCCGTTCGGGAGTTCCACCTTCGCGCCGAGGCTGATCAGCTTGTCCATGAAGTTCTCGTAGCCGCGGTTGATCAGGTCGATGCCGTGCACCCGGGAGGTGCCCTGCGCCGCCAGCGCCGCGATCAGGTACGAGAAGCCGCCGCGCAGGTCGGGGATGACCAGGTCGGCGCCCTGCAGCTTGGTGGGGCCCGACACGACCGCGGAGTGCAGGAAGTTGCGCTGGCCGAAGCGGCAGGCGGAGCCGCCGAGGCATTCGCGGTAGAGCTGGATGTGCGCGCCCATCTGGTTCAGCGCGGAGGTGAAGCCGAGCCGGGACTCGTACACCGTCTCGTGGACGATGGACAGCCCCGACGCCTGCGTCAGCGCGACGACCAGCGGCTGCTGCCAGTCGGTCTGGAAGCCGGGGTGTACGTCGGTCTCCAGCGCGATGGCGTCGAGCGAGCCGCCCGGGTGCCAGAAGCGGATGCCCTCGTCCTCGACCTGGAAGGCGCCGCCGACCCGGCGGAAGGTGTTGAGGAAGGTCATCATCGACCGCTGCTGGGCGCCGCGGACGTAGATGTTGCCCTCGGTGGCCAGCGCCGCGGACGCCCAGGAGGCCGCCTCCAGGCGGTCCGGGAGCGCGCGGTGGGTGTAGCCGTCGAGCCGGTCGACGCCGGTGATCCGGATCGTCCGGTCGGTGTCCATGGAGATGATCGCGCCCATTTTCTGCAGTACGCAGATGAGGTCCTCGATCTCCGGCTCCACGGCGGCGTTCGACAGCTCGGTGACGCCCTCCGCCAGAACGGCGGTCAGCAGCACCTGCTCGGTCGAGCCGACCGACGGGTACGGCAGCCGGATCTTGGTGCCGCGCAGCCGCTGCGGGGCCTCCAGATACTGCCCGTCGGCGCGCTTCTCGATCGTCGCGCCGAACTGGCGCAGCACGTCGAAGTGGAAGTCCACCGGCCGACCGCCGATGTCGCAGCCGCCCAGGCCAGGGATGAAGGCGTGGCCGAGGCGGTGCAGCAGCGGGCCGCAGAACAGGATCGGGATCCGCGAGGAGCCGGCGTGCGCGTCGATGTCCGCGACGTTGGCGCTCTCGACGTGCGACGGGTCGAGGATCAGCTCGCCCGGCTCGTCGCCGGGGCGCACGGTGACGCCGTGCAGCTGCAGCAGCCCGCGCACGACGCGGACGTCGCGGATGTCGGGCACGTTGCGCAGCCGGCTCGGGCCGCTGCCCAGCAGTGCGGCGACCATGGCCTTGGGCACAAGGTTCTTCGCACCGCGAACCCGGATCTCGCCCTCGAGCGGGGTGCCGCCGTGGACAAGCAGTACGTCGTCAGTAGAGACGGTCATGGATCTCGCGTTCCTGGAGACGGGCAGGGGCCAATGAGAAATGGTAAGGGCGGCGGAGGGGGTGTCCGTAGGGCCGTGCAGGCATCGGGCGTGTAATGGCTTTGTCACAACACGCTCCGCTACGATCCGCCTTTGTTCTGTAATCACCTTCTGGCCGGATATGCACCTCAATGTCTTGAATGGGCGACTCGGCGTGGACAGCGCCCCGATGTCGTGCGCCGGGTGCTGCCGCCGTACGCCCGCCCTGCTCTCGCACGGGAAGCGCCGTTGACACCCCGCTCCGGACCGAAGTGCGGGATCATGTGGCCATGACCGAGGTGTCCTCGCTCACAGGCCGACTACTCGTCGCTACACCCGCGCTCGCCGACCCGAACTTCGACCGCGCGGTGGTGCTCCTCCTCGATCACGACGAGGAGGGCTCCCTAGGCGTGGTCCTGAACCGTCCCACGCCGGTCGGCGTCGCGGACATTCTCGCACCGTGGGCAGCGCTGGCCGATGAGCCCGGGGTGGTGTTCCAGGGCGGCCCGGTCTCCCTGGACTCCGCGCTCGGCGTGGCCGTGATCCCCGGAGGGCTGTCCGGCAGCGGCGACGTTCCGTCCCTGGAGAGCGGCGCCCGGCCCGCCGGCACCGAGGCCGAGGGGGCCGGTGCGCCGGCCGCCGACCGGGCGGAGAGCACCAGGACCGGCGACGAACCGCTCGGCTGGCGCAGGGTGCACGGCGCGATCGGCCTGGTCGACCTGGAAGCCCCGCCGGAACTCCTTGCCGCGATCCTCGGCAGCCTGCGGATCTTCGCGGGGTACGCGGGCTGGGGGCCCGGCCAGCTGGAGGATGAACTGGCCGAGGGTGCGTGGTACGTCGTCGAGTCCGAACCGGGCGATGTCTCCTCGCCCGACCCGGAGCAGCTGTGGCGCGCGGTGCTGCGGCGGCAGCGCAATGAGCTGGCGATGGTCGCCACCTATCCGGATGACCCGTCGCTGAACTGACCCGGGTACGGCCGGATTTCGGGGTGCGCGCCGTTGAACGGCCCGGTGCGGGCGGCCGGTTGGCGTGCGGGGAGCCCGCAGGGGAAGGGCCTCCGACGCTTTGTGACGGCTTCGTCATGGGGAATTGTCGGACCCCGTCGCTATCGTTCGAGAGGGAAGAGGTGACGGCGTGCGGCCGCGAAGGCGGGGCCGTGCGGGACGAACGGGGAGAGTGCCATGCACAGGCCGAGCGTGCCCGAGGATCTGGACCACCCGGAGCGGCTGTGGGCCCGCGCCGCGACGCTGGCCGTGGTCGCGGCCGCCATGGACGACGGGGACGAATTCTCCCTGGGCGCCCACGGACTGCTGTGCTGGAACGCCGGCGGCGCCTACTGGTGGCGGCTGAAGCTGTACGCGGGCGGCCGGGCGCTGCTCTGCGGCCAGGACGCGGACGGCAGCTACACCCACCTCGGCGACAAGCCGGTCGATGTCCTGGACGGCGGCCCGGACTGGCTGCCCTGGGAGCAGTTGCGGCACGACGCCGACGGGCGCCTCCTCGGCTTCGTCTACTGGTGGCAGGACGGCGTCTGGGCCCGCGCGCCGTATCCCGGCAGGCTGCGGGACGACGGCCTGGAGATGGCCGTGAGCTGGGCGCAGCCCGGCGAGGCCGCGGTCGCCGAGATCGTCGAGGATCTCGTGGAGCTGACCGAGACGGAGCGGGAGGACACCCCCGTCGCCGAGGTCCGCGACTTCCTCGCCGCGGCCGAGGCCCGCTCCATCGGCGCGGCGGAGATGACCGCCCTGCTGGACGCGTTCTGCGGCGCGGATTCCTGGCACGACGTCCGGCCGGACGCCGGGCTGGCGCTCGCCGCCCGACTGGGCCTGACGGCCGGCGACCGGGGCGGCGTACCGGTCGCGTCGTAGCCACCGGTGCCGGGTGCGTGAGGCGGCCCGACGGCGGTGCCGGGTGCGGGAGCGCCACCCGTTCGGCGTGGCGCTCCGCCGGTGGGTGGGTCTTACGGGCGGGCAGGGCAGAGCGAGCGGGCAGGGCGAGGGGGCAGGCACGGCGAGAGGGCGGGCGCGGGCACCGCACCGGGGGTGCCGACCGGGGATGTCGACCGGGGGCGCCGGCCCGCCGAGCGCGCTCGTCGGCGGGCCACAGGCGGCCCGAGGGGCGGCGTACGCACTGGCGCGGGCGGTGGCGGGCGGCGGCCGCGGGTCTCGCGCCGCATCCGGCGGCGGGCCGACGCTCCCAGGTCGGCGCGCGCGTGAGTACCCTTGGCAGTTATGAGCACTCTTGAGCCCGAGCGCGGGGCAGGTACGGGGACCCTCGTAGAGCCGACACCGCAGGTGTCGCACGGCGACGGCGACCACGAGCGCTTCGCCCACTATGTCCAGAAAGACAAGATCATGGCGAGCGCGCTCGACGGTACTCCCGTCGTGGCGCTGTGCGGCAAGGTCTGGGTCCCGGGCCGCGACCCGAAGAAGTACCCGGTCTGTCCCATGTGCAAGGAGATCTTCGAGTCCATGGGCGCCGGCGGCGACAAGGACAAGGACGGCAAGGGCGGTAAGGGCGGCGGCAAGAAGTAGCCGCCCGCGACCGCCGGGCCGTGATCGGCGGATGACGCAGGTGAGCCACGCGACGTGAGAGTGCGCCGCGTGGTGCCGCGCCGGGTGCGACGGGCCCGGGTCCCAAGGGACCCGGGCCCGTTGGCGTTCCCATGCGGGGCGATGGCGTCCGGGAACACCTCCCCGGAGCCGGTGTAGACCAATGCGGCCCAACCCCTTGTCGGGGCCTGTGGGCACCCTTAATCTCCTGGGTAATTGTGCAGCGCGAAACGCTCGTTGCGTATGTTGCAACAACGCCCCGGAGGGTCCTTCCATGCACCTCTCTGCTCGAATTGCCGCCGCCACCGCGACAGTTGTGCTGGCCTCCCTGACCGCCACCGCGTGCGCACCGTCCACCTCCGGCAACGCCGCCAAAGGGGACGCGAAGACCGGCACGCTACGGGTCTGGCTCTTCCGGGAAGTCAACAACGCGCCGAAGGAAAAGGTCGTCCAGCAGGCCCTGTCGGCCTTCAAGGCCGACCACAAGGGTGTCCGGGTGACCGTCGACTACATACCCGTCGACACCCGCGCCCAGCGCATCAAGGCCGCCTTCAACGACCCGGCCAGCGCCCCCGATGTCATCGAGTACGGCAACACCGACACCGCCGGCTACGTCAAGGACGGCGGACTGGCCGACATCAGCCGGGAGTTCGGCGCCTGGGCCGACGCCAAGGACACCGACGCCGCAGCGAAGCAGTCCGTCACCGTGGACGGCAAGATCTACGGCGCGCCCCTCTTCGTCGGCGTCCGGGCCCTCTACTACCGCACCGACGTCCTGAGGGATCTCGGCATCCCCGTCCCCGCCACCCAGGCCGAACTCGCCGCGGCCGCCAGGAAGATCCACACGAAGCGGCCCGAGCTCTACGGCCTCGCCGTCGGCGGCGCGTACACCTACGGCGCGATGCCGTTCCTCTGGGCGGCCGGCGGCGAACTCGCCACCGAGAAGGACGGCACCTATACCGCCGCCGTCAACAGCACGTCCGCCAAGAAGGGCATCGCCGCCTACACCGGCCTCTTCGGCGACGACAACTGCCCGGCCGCCAAGTGCGCGGACATGGGCGGCAACGACACCGTCACCGCGTTCGCCTCCGGCAAGGCCGCGATGGCCATCGGCGGCGACTTCAACCACCAGGCCGTCGAGGACGGCAAGGTCAAGGGCAAGTACGCCGTGGTGCCGCTGCCCGGCGTCAAGAAGGGCGAGATCGCCCCGGCCTTCGCGGGCGGCAACAACCTCGGCGTCCTCAAGAGCAGCGGCCACCGCACCCTCGCCGTCGGCCTGTTGAAGGAACTCGCGGGCAAGGAGAGCCAGCGCAAGCTCTTCGACGCGATGGGCTTCCTGCCGACATACCGCGAGGTGCGCGCCGACGCCGCCGCGCGCAAGCCCTATGTCGCGCCGTTCGTCAGGACGCTGGACGCGGGCGCCAAGTTCGTGCCGGCCGCGCCCGGCTGGGGCGCCATCGACGCCGGCCTCGTCCTGCCGACGATGTTCCAGGAGATCGTCAGCGGCCGGAAGAGCGTCGAGGAGGCCGCCGACGACGCCGCGCGCACGATGGACCAGGCCTTCCGGAAGTGAGCACCGTGAGCGCGGTACGCCCCCGCGGCCGGGGCGCGGGCGGCTGGACCCCCTGGCTGTATCTCGCCCCCGCACTGGTCGTCCTCGCCGGGCTGCTCGTCTACCCGATCTACCAGCTCGGCCTGATCTCGTTCCTCGAATACACCCAGGCCCAGGTCAGCGGTGGCGAACCGACCACCTTCCAGGGGCTGGCGAACTACGCCGCACTGTTCGGCGACGGCCAGTTCTGGCAGGTGCTGCTGGCGACCGTGCTGTTCGCCGCCGCCTGCGTCGTCTCCACCGTCGCCCTGGGCTGCGCCCTCGCCGTACTCCTCACCCGCGTCCGCGCGCTGCCCAGGCTCGCCCTGATGCTCGCCGGACTCGGCGCCTGGGCGACGCCCGCCATCACCGGCTCCACCGTCTGGGTCTTTCTCTTCGACCCCGATCACGGGCCGGTCAACAAGGTCCTGGTCGCGCTCGGACTGACCGGATTCCAGGACTACTCCTGGACCTACGACCGCTACAGCGCCTTCGCGCTCGTCCTGCTCGAAGTGGTCTGGTGTTCCTTCCCGTTCGTGATGGTGACCGTCTACGCCGGGATCCGGGCCGTCCCCGGCGAGGTACTGGAGGCCGCCGCGCTGGACGGTGCCTCGCAGTGGCGGATCTGGCGCAGCGTCCTGGCACCGATGCTGCGGCCGATCCTCGTCGTCGTCACCCTCCAGTCGGTGATCTGGGACTTCAAGGTCTTCACCCAGATCTATGTGATGACGGGCGGCGGCGGCATCGCGGGCCAGAACCTCGTGCTGAACGTCTACGCGTACCAGAAGGCGTTCGCGTCCTCGCAGTACAGCCTCGGCTCGGCGATCGGCGTCGTGATGCTGCTCATCCTGCTCGTCGTGACGCTCGGCTATCTGCGGCTGCTGCGCCGCCAGGGGGAGGAACTGTGAGCACACCGCGTACGTCCCGGGCCCCGGGACTGCGGCTGCTGCGGGTGCCGCGCCGGCCCTGGCGGCTGGCGGCCGAGGCCGGTGCGCTGCTGATCGCCGCCGTCGTCGCCTTCCCGCTCTACTGGATGGTGCTGTCCGCCTTCAAACCGGCCGGTGAGGTGCAGTCCACCAGCCCGCGCCCCTGGACCCTCGATCCGTCCCTCGACGCCTTCCGACGGGTCTTCCAGCAGCAGGACTTCGGCCGCTACTTCCTCAACAGCCTGTTCGTGGCGGGTGTCGTGGTGGTCGTCTCGGCGCTCATCGCGTTTCTCGCCGCCACCGCCGTGACCCGCTTCCGCTTCCGGTTCCGTACGACGCTGTTGATCATGTTCCTGGTCGCGCAGATGGTGCCCGTGGAAGCGCTCACCATCCCGCTGTTCTTCCTGCTGCGGGACGTCGGCACCGCCGTACCCTCCATCGGGCTCAACACCCTCGGCTCACTGATCCTCCCGCACCTCGCCTTCTCCCTCCCGTTCGCCATCTGGATGCTGCGCGGCTTCGTCAAGGCCGTCCCGGAGGCGCTGGAGGAGGCCGCCTACCTGGACGGCGCGAGCCGCACCCGCTTCCTGTGGCAGATCCTCTTCCCGCTGGTCTTCCCCGGACTCGTCGCCACCAGCGTCTTCTCCTTCATCTCCACCTGGAACGACTTCCTGTTCGCGAAGTCGTTCATCATCAGCGCCACCGAGAACTCCACCCTCCCCATGGCGCTGCTCGTCTTCTTCAAACCGGACGAGAACGACTGGGGCGGGATCATGGCAGCATCGACCGTGATGACCATCCCCGTGCTGGTCTTCTTCGTACTCGTACAGCGCCGGCTGGTCTCGGGCCTCGGCGGCGCGGTGAAGGACTGACGGATGCCGGAACGCCACCCCGACGCCCCCACAGACCACCGCTCGGCGGCCGCCCCCGCTCCGCGGCCCGAATTGCTGCCCCAGGCACGCGCCTTCGGCCCGGCGCCGTCCGGCCGCGGGCCGCGCGTCCTGGACGAGGAAACCGTGATCGAGGCCCGGCCCGGCACCGAAGGGGTCGCCCGCTGGCTGCGCTCCGCGGTCGGCGCCGCCACGGGCCTGCCGCTCGCCGAGGCCCACGACGACGACCGGGCCGGCAGCGACGACCCCGCCGGCAGCAAGGTGAACGGCGGGGCCAACCGCATCGTGCTGAGCATCAGCCCGCGGGTGGAACGGCACCTCGGGCCCGAGGGCTACGTCTATTCCGACGGCGACAGCGACGGCGACGGCGGTAGTGACGGCGCGGCCCTCCGTATCGAGGGCGGCAGCGCGGCCGGCGTCTTCTGGGGCGCGCAGACGTTCCGTCAGCTGCTCGGGCCGGAAGCCTTCCGGCGGGCACCGCTCGACACCGCCGCGCGCGAGCGGACCGTCCCCAGGGCCGTCATCGAGGACGCCCCACGCTTCGCCTGGCGCGGCATGATGCTCGACGTCGCACGGCACTTCCTGCCCAAGGACGGCGTGCTGCGCTACCTCGATCTGCTCGCCGCGCACAAGCTCAACGTCCTGCACCTGCACCTCACCGACGACCAGGGCTGGCGCATCGAGATCGACCGCTACCCCGAACTCACCGCGACCGGCGCCTGGCGCGAGCGCACCAAGCTCGGCCACCGCGCCTCTCCCCTCTGGGACGAGCGCCCGCACGGCGGCTACTACACCAAGGACGACCTCCGCGAGATCGTCGCGTACGCCGCCGCACGGCATATCACCGTCGTCCCCGAGATCGATGTCCCCGGGCACTCGCAGGCCGCCATCGCCGCGTATCCGGAACTCGGCAACGCCGACGTCATCGACACCACCTCCCTGAAGGTCTGGGACACCTGGGGCGTCAACCCGAACGTACTCGCCCCCACTGACACCACCCTCCGCTTCTACGAACACGTCCTGGAGGAGGTCCTCGCCGTCTTCCCCGCGCCGTTCGTGCACATCGGGGGCGACGAGTGCCCCAAGGACCAGTGGAAGGCCTCGGCCACCGCCCAGGCCCGGATCGCCGAACTGGGGCTGGCCGGCGAGGACGAGCTGCAGAGCTGGTTCATCCGGCACTTCGACCGCTGGCTCGCCGACCGCGGGCGCCGGCTCATCGGCTGGGACGAGATCCTGGAGGGCGAGGACCCGAGGGAGCCCGGCGCCGGGCGGGGCGGCCCGTCCTCCCCGGGCCTGACGCCGGGCGCCGCCGTCTCCTCCTGGCGCGGCTACGCGGGCGGTATCGCCGCCGCCCGCGCCGGTCACGACGTCGTCATGTGCCCCGAACAGCAGGTGTATCTGGACCACCGTCAGCACGCCTCTCCGGACGAGCCCGTCCCCATCGGCTTCGTACGGACCCTGGAGGACGTGTACCGCTTCGAGCCGGTGCCGCCGGAGCTGACGGAGGAACAGGCCACGCACGTCCTGGGGACCCAGGCCAACGTCTGGACCGAAGTCATGGACAGCCAGGCACGCGTCGACTACCAGGTCTTCCCGCGGCTTGCCGCGTTCGCCGAGGTCGCCTGGTCGCGGCTGCCGCCCCCGGCCGACCGCGACCACCAGGACTTCCTGCGCAGAATGACCGTCCACTACACCCGGCTCGACGCCCTCGGTGTCGCCTACCGCCCGCCCGGCGGCCCGCATCCGTGGCAGAAACGCCCCGGGGTGCTCGGACGCCCGATCGACGGGGCGCCCCCAAACGTGTGAGCCGTAGTGCAAGGAGGGCTCCCGAACGGCCGGATCCTGGGACGGTGGTTGCCCGCACCGCCGCACGGGCGGTGAGCGCCCCACCGGGGCACCCGCCGCCGCGCGGGCGCCCAGTGGGGGAGCCCGCGTTCCGGATCCCCGGCGACGGCGGACGAAACCGGACCAGCCCCCTCTTCGGGGACGGATCGTCGCTTCGCGGACCCTCGCGCCGTGGCCCCGGCAAGATGTGCCAGAGTTGCCACGTCCGGGCCGTGAACACGTACCGTACGGCGGAGCGGAACTGCCGGGACACCGGGGAAGGGGCAGCTGGCTTGACCACCCACGCACCGCACGCGTCGCACACGGTGACGTTGCCGGCCTCGCTCGACGAGGCGGTGGCAGCGCTCACCGCCATGCCCGCCGCCGTGCCCGTCGCCGGCGGCACCGACCTCATGGCGGCCGTCAACTCCGGACTCCTCAGACCTGCCGCCCTCGTCGGCCTCGGCCGGATCAGCGAGATCCGCGGCTGGCAGTACCTCGACGGCCACGCGCTCCTCGGCGCCGGCCTCACCCTCGCCCGTATGGGGCGCCCCGACTTCGCCGCGTTGATCCCCGGCCTGGCCGCCGCCGCCCGCGCGGCAGGGCCCCCGCAGATCCGCAACGCCGGGACCCTCGGCGGCAACATCGTGACGTCCGCCCCCACCGGCGACACCCTCCCGGTGCTCGCCGCCCTCGAAGCCACGGTGATCATCGCCGGGCCCGGGGGTGCCCGCCGCGAGATCCCCGTCAGCCATCTCCTGGCCGGCCGGGAGATGCTGGGACCCGGCGAACTCGTCGGCTTCGTACGGGTGCCGCTGCTGCACGCCCCGCAGACGTTCCTCAAGGCCACCGGCCGCACCGGCCCCGGCCGTGCCACCGCCTCCGTCTCGCTGGTCCTCGACCCGGCCCGGCGCGGCGTGCGCTGCGCCGTGGGCGCGGTCGCCACCATGCCGCTGCGTCCTCTGGAGGCCGAGCAGTGGGTGGCCTCGCTCATCGACTGGGACGGCGAACGCGGCCTGGTCCCCGAAGCGCTGACGGCCTTCGGTGACTACGTCGGCGCCGCCTGCATCCCCGACCCGGCGCCACCGCAGGACGGCTCGGAGCCGCAGACCCTGCCGCCTGCCGCACTGCACCTGCGCCGTACGGTGGCAGCCCTGGCCCGCCGCGCACTTGGGAGGGCGCTCTCGTGAGCGACGCCGACAATCGCCATCCACAGCAGCCGCACCCCGAACAGGGCTGGCAGCCGCTGCCGCAGGGCGGTGAGTACGAGCAGGAGGCGACGGCCTTCGTGCAGCTCCCGGAGGGGTTCACCACCGGGGCCTACGGAGCCGGGCTGCCCAACGGTTACGGCACCTCCGGCGCCGATCCGCTCGCCGCCCCCGGCCACGGCTACACCCCGCCGGCCTCCTTCACCCCGCCCGTCCCGGGCGCCGGCACCGACCCCTCGGCGACCGGCCAGTGGACGATGCCCTTCGCCGGCCCCCAGACCGGCTACGCCGACCCGTCCGCGGCCTACCAGGACCGGACGGCTTCGGCGCACCCTTCCGCCCACCAGGACCACTCCGCCGGCTACCCGGGCGCACCCGAGGCGGCCCAGCCGTGGGGCGGCGACCGCGTCGACTGGCCGGTCGCGGGCAGCGCGGAGGCGGCCGGCGCCGGCGGAACGTGGTCGGTGCCCACGGCGGACGAGGGGCCGGAGGAGTCCGGCGAGTACCTGGTCGGCGACGACGGCCTGACGGGGCATCCGGGCCACCAGGGGCATCCGGACCATTCCGCCCATCAGGGCTATGAGGGGCATCGGGCCGATCAGGGCCATCAGGGATATCCCGGATATTCGGACGACGCCGCGAACTCCCTCTACGGGGGCGCACCGGACGCCGGGCACGACGCGCGTACGGGAGAGGCCGGCGGCGCCGGAGGTACCGGGCACTGGAACTTCGCCGCGGGGCTGACCGCCACCAGCGGCGGCACGGCCGCCGAGGGTGCCGGCACCGGGCGTGACGGCATGGACGGCGGCACGGGCGCCACCGGCGCGCACTATGCCGAGGCGCCGTTCCCCGGCGCACGCGACGCGACGCACGACGTGCTGCAGGACGCGGCCCACGGGGGCGCCCGCCGCGACCCGTACGCCGCCCCTGCGTCCGACCCGTACGGAACCCACCCGAACGGCGCGCATGCCCCCGCGGAGGGCGGAACCGGCCACTGGTCGCTGCCGGCCGACGCGATGGCCCAGTGGCCACCCGCCGCGGACGCGGCGAACGTGGCGGACCACCCGGGACACACGAGCCAGGCAGACCACGCGGACCGCACGGACGAGACGGACCAGGCGGACCGGACGGGCCAGTCGCACGACCCGCATGACGCGCGCAACCCACATGACGCGCACGACCCGCACGACCCGCAGGGGATGGGTGAGGCGAACCGCTGGTCCGTCCCGGCGGCCGACGGTGAACAACCGGACGAATCGGGACAGTTCGCGTCCGGAGTGTCGGCAGGACCAGGAGAAGCCGCAGCAGCGGAAGCTGCCGGCGCGGGCATCGCGTCGGAAGCCGGGCCCGCACGACCGGCCGAGCCCGCCGACACCGGTGAGCAGCACGGAGCGGACACCACGGGCCCCGTGGACACCGCCCCCGTGGACACCGCCCCCGTGCACGCGACGGAACCCGAGGCCGTGCCCCACCCGGCAACCGCCCCCGGCGACGCCGCCCAGGACGTCCAGGGCCCCGCAGACACTCACGACGAGCACCCCGCCGCCTCGTACATCCTGCGCGTGAACGGCACCGACCGCCCGGTGACCGACGCCTGGATCGGGGAGTCGCTGCTCTACGTGCTGCGCGAGCGCCTCGGCCTGGCCGGGGCCAAGGACGGCTGCTCGCAGGGCGAGTGCGGGGCCTGCTCCGTGCAGGTGGACGGGCGGCTCGTCGCGTCCTGCCTGGTGCCCGCGGCCACCGCCGCGGGCAGCGAGGTCCGTACCGTCGAGGGGCTGGCGCAGAACGGCACACCCTCCGACGTGCAGCGCGCGCTCGCCGCATCCGGTGCCGTGCAGTGCGGGTTCTGCGTACCGGGCATGGCGATGACCGTGCACGACCTCCTGGAGGGCAATCACGCCCCCAGCGAGCTGGAGACCCGTAAGGCGCTGTGCGGCAACCTCTGCCGCTGCTCCGGGTACCGCGGGGTGCTGGACGCCGTCGACGAGGTCGTCAAGGCCCGTGCGGAGGCCGCTGACGCCGCCTACGCGCCGGCGGACACCCGGGACGACGCGCCCGCCGACACCGCCCGCATTCCCCGCCAGGCGGGGCCCGCCGACCCCATGGACCACGCCGCGCACGACCAGGATTCCCCCGGCCGGTACCCCCACGACCCGGGCTCGCACGACCCGGGCTCGCACGGGCCGCACCACCAGGGGCCGGGCGCCGATCCGCAGTCCGGAGGCTCCGCATGACCGGGCGTGGCGAGCGGCGTGGCGAGCGATTTGAGGAGAGGTGCGCGCCGAGCGGGTGCGAGGCCGGGCGAAGCGAGGATTCGGCATGACCGGTATGACAGAGGGCGGCGGTGCCGCCACCGCGACCCCCGCGGCGGGGGTCCGGATTCCCGCCGAGCCGACCCAGGGGCTGGGTGTCTCGTTGCCGCCCGCCGACGCGCCCGCCAAGACGGAGGGCACCTTCCCGTACGCCGCCGACCTGTGGGCCGAGGGGCTGCTATGGGCCGCGGTGCTGCGCTCCCCGTATCCACGCGCCCGGATCCTGTCCATCGACACCAAGCACGCGGCGGAAATGCCGGGTGTGCGGGTCATTGTCACGCACGAGGACGTCCCCGGGGACGCCGGACACGGGCGGGGCATCGCCGACCGGCCGGTCTTCGCCAAGGACGAGGTGCGCCACCACGGCGAGCCGATCGCCGCCGTGGCCGCGGACCATCCCGACACGGCCCGGCTGGCGGCCGCCGCCATCGCCGTCGAGTACGAGATGCTGGACGCCGTCACCGATCCGCAACTCGCCTTCGAGGCCGAGCCGTTGCACCCCGACGGCAACCTCATCCGGCACATCCCGCTGCACTTCGGTGACGCCGAAGCGGTCGGCGACGTCATGGTCGAGGGGCTCTACCGGATCGGCCGGCAGGACCCCGCGCCCATCGGGGCCGAGGCCGGGCTCGCCGTGCCGCGCCCCGATGGCGGCGTGGAGATCTACACCGCCTCCACGGACCCGCACACCGACCGCGATCTGGCCGCCGCCTCCTTCGGCCTCGAACCCGAGCAGGTCAAGGTCGTGGTGACCGGGGTGCCGGGCGCCACCGCCGACCGCGAGGACCCCGGAATCCAGCTGTCGCTGGGCCTGTTGGCGCTGCGCACCGGCTGCCCCGTGAAGCTCGCCGCCACCCGCGAGGAGTCGTTCCTCGCGCATGCCCACCGCCACCCCACGCTGCTGCGCTACCGCCACCACGCCGACACCGAGGGCAAGCTGGTCAAGGTGGAGGCGCAGATCCTGATGGACGCAGGCGCCTATGCGGACACGTCGGCGGAGGCGCTGGCCGCCGCCGTCTCGTTCGCCTGCGGCCCGTACGTCGTCCCGCACGCCGCCATCGAGGGCTGGGCGGTGCGTACCAACAACCCGCCGTCCGGCCATGTGCGCGGTGAGGGCGCGCTGCAGGTGTGCGCCGCCTATGAGGGCCAGATGGACAAACTGGCCGCCCATTTGGGCATGGAGCCGGACGAGATCCGGCTGCGGAATGTCATGGCCACCGGTGACCTGCTGCCCACCGGGCAGACCGTCACCTGCCCCGCGCCGGTCGCCGAACTGCTGCGCGCCGTCAAGGAGGCGCCGCTTCCGGAGCTGCCCAAGGACACCCCCGAAGCGGAATGGCTGCTGCCGGGCGGTCCCGAGGGCGCCGGCGAGCCGGGCGCGGTGCGTCGTGGCGTCGGGTATGCGCTGGGCATGGTGCACATGCTCGGCGCGGAGGGCGCCGACGAGGTGTCCACCGCCACCGTCAAGGTCAGCGGCTCGGTCGCCACCGTCATCTGCGCCGCCGTGGAGACCGGTTCCGGGTTCTCCACACTGGCGCGGCAGATCGTGCAGGAGACGCTCGGCATCGACGAGGTGCATGTCGCGGGCGTCGACACCGACCAGCCACCGGCCGGGCCGGCCTGTCACGGCCGGCACACCTGGGTGTCCGGTGGCGCCGTCGAGCGCGCCGCCAAGATGGTCCGTACGCAGCTGCTGCAGCCGCTGGCCCACAAGTTCGGGATGTCCACCGAGCTGCTGCAGATCACCGACGGCAAGATCACTTCGTACGACGGGGTGCTCACCACGACCGTCGCCGAGGCCCTGGACGGCAAGGAGCTGTGGGCCACGGCGCAGTGCCGGCCGCACCCCACCGAACCGCTGGACGAGGGCGGGCAGGGCGACGCGTTCGTCGGACTCGCCTTCTGCGCCATCCGCTGCGTCGCCGACGTCGACATCGAACTGGGCACCATCCGCGTCGTGGAGATGACCGTCGCACAGGATGTCGGCCGGGTGCTCAACCCGCGTCAGCTGCGGGCCCGTATCGAGGCCGGCGTCACCCAAGGCCTGGGCGCGGCGCTGATGGAAAACCTGCGCACCACGCGCGGTCAGGTCCGCCATCCCGACCTGACCGGCTACGCGCTGCCGACCGCGCTCGACGCCCCGGACATCCGGATCGTCAAACTGGTCGAAGAGCGCGATGTGGTCGCGCCGTTCGGCGCCAAGCCCGCCAGCGCCATCCCGGTCGTCACCGCGCCGGCTGCCGTCGCCTCGGCCGTCCGCGCCGCCACCGGCCGCCCCATCGGCCGCCTGCCCATCCGGCCACAGGCCGCGGTCGCGCAGCCGGCGGGGGCGCAGGCGGCGGGAGCCCAGGGCCAGGGCCAGAACCAGGGCTAGCCGTGGGTGGGTCTTCAGGGGGCGGGCTCGCACCCGGTGGCCCGGTGGCCCGGTGGATCCGGTGAATTCAGCAGGTGGGGCGCGGTAGGCCGGGTGTGGAGCGGTCGGTCGCGCCGCGGTCGGTGGGTCGTGCCCGCGGTCGGTTGGGCGGGGCCCGCTCGACAGGGCGGGCTCGTCGCGGCCCTCTTGCCCGCGGCTCCCCTCGGGCGGCCAGGCGGAGGCCGGGCGCCGGCCGCTGGCTTCCGGCCTCCAGCTTCCGGCCTCCGGCTCCCGGCCTTCGGCTCCACGCCTTCCACTCCCGGCTTGCGGCTCCCCGCCCACCGTCCCCGCTGCTGACTTCCGGCCCGCGATTTCCTGGCCTCCAACTTCCGGGCTCCGGCCTCGCCCCCATCGTCGACGTGCCAGCGGCCTGAGCCGAGTCCACCCCCGATCACGCTCCGTCGGCGCGATTGTCAGTGGTGTCACTTAGAGTGATATTCAGTGCGCGGAGTGGGGCCGCGGCGTGACGGGGGGAGGTGTCCGGTGAGGTCAAAGTACTTACACCGTGCGGGAATTGGAGGATCCTGGGGCGGCCGGAGCGGGGGGCGACCGGCTGCGGGAAGCGTGGGGGCTGCGAGGGCTGCAAGGGCCGTGGGGGCCGTGGGGGCGAAGGGGAGTGGGATGCCGCAGGAGTGGGCGGGGGAGTCCGGGCGGGACCGGGCAGTTGAGCGATACACGCAGGAGCTGTTGGTGCGGAGGCCGGGCAGCCGGGTGGAGTTGCCGGCGACGCTGTTGCTCGGGCCGCGCGGCAGCGGCAAGACGACCGTGCTGCGGCATCTGGCCGACTGGGCGGCCCGCGCCCCGGTGGCCCGGCTCGATCTGGCGGCGCTGGGGCAGGAGGGCCGTAAGCCGATCGATGTGCTGGCCGCGCTGGTCTTCCAGCTCAACGCCAGGAAGAGGGATTTCGCCCGGCTGCGGTTCCCGGCCTTCGGGCTGCTGACGATCGCCGTCGCGGCCCGGATGGAAGCGGCCGACCGCGACGCCGCCGTGCGGCAGATGGAGCAGGCCCTCATCGGCCCGCCCAGCAGCCGCACCGAAGTGATCAACCAGCTCGCGCAGTACGCCGCCACGGTCCTGGGCGCGCCCACGGCCGTGACCGCGGCGCTGCCCCTGTTGCCGGAGTGGCGTCGTCATTGGGCGCGGATGCGGGTCCGCTGGCGGCTGGCCAGGATCCGGCGGCGCCATCGCGGCGGCGGCTCCGTGGACGGCTTCCTGATCGACCTCAACCAGCGCTACGGCGACCGGGAGGCGGCCGAGCGGCAGCGTGCCGAGGCCGTCCTCTTCGACGCCTTCCTGGACGACCTGCGCCGCGCCTACGGCTCGCGCGGTGGCGACAAGCGGCGTACGACACAGTGCCTGGTGCTGCTGGACAACGTCGACAGCCCGCTCGGCAACGACTTCCTCAAGGCGCTGCTCGACGCACGGAAGAAGGCCGGGGCGCCCGACCCGCTGCTGGTGCTCGCCACCGCCGGCAGCTATCCGGCGGCGCTGGAGAGCTTCGCGTTCGGGGGCCCGCGGCGGCCGGGCGCGCTGCCGGGGCGGTGGCCGGCCGACGAGGAACGGTTCGTTCCCGAACAGGTCGTCAAGGGGCTGGTGGTGGGCCGGCTGCGCGATCTGGCCCGCCATGAGGTGGAGCAGCAGGCCGAGGAGGTGCTGCGGTCGGCCGCCCGCCGGGCCCCGGCCCCGGCGGCCGACAACGGCGTGCAATGGCTGGGCTGGGCGGTGCACGAACTCACCCGCGGCCATCCCGCGGGCACCACCCAGCTGCTGGACGCCCTCCTGGAGTGCCCGGCGGAAACGGGTTGGGAGGCGCGCCTGCGCCAGGTCCTGCAGCCCTCCTACGGGCTCGTCGACGCCCTGCTGGAGCGGCTGTTGCCGATCGACGCGAGCGGCGAACTGGCGCAGGCACTGGCCCGCGCCGCGGCCGCCGCCGATCTGGCCCAGGCGCAGGCCGGCCGGGAGCTGTGGGACGAGTCGAGCGCCCGCGTCCAGGAGGAGTTCAACGATTTCTGTACGGACGTGCTGCGCACCATGCACCCCGACACCGGGGACGAGGGGGCCGACGGGCCCACCGAGACCCCGCATCCGCTGCTGCGCCTCCTGCTGCTGCGCCGCCTCGCCGCGGTCCCCGAACCAGGGTCCGGGCCCGGACCCGACGGGGAGGGGGGCACCGGGAGCGGCGGGGACGGCTCGTCCGGCGTCCGCTGCTGGAGCGAGGTACACGCCGCGCTGCGGGATCGCGCGAGCGCCGCGGGGCAGTGGGGCGCGGCGGCGTACCACGCCCTGGCGGGCGGTGATCTGGCCGCTGCTGCCGCCTACTTGGACGACGCTTTCGAGCGGGTCAGCCCGGAGGAGTGGTGCGCGGAGCTGTGCCGGCTGCGCCGGGCGCCGCTCGCCGACGCCGGCGGGGACCTCGACCGGCCGCTGTGGGAGCGCTACGAACGCCTCGTCGACCACCTCGGCGACGGAGCCGTCGAGCAGCGGCTGCGCACCATCACCCGGCTGCTCGCGGCGGTCTGGATCGCCCCCGAACCGCCCGACGACCCCCGTACGGACCTGGTGGGCGACCCGTACCGCGATCCGCTCGGCGATCCGGGCGCCGAGCTGTACGGCGAGGCGCAGGCCCGGTTCCACACCCTCGCGGTGCACGCCGACAGCGTGCCCTGGACCTCCGCGCTGCTGCGGAAGGCGAAGCAGTACGGAAAGGAGCCGTGGCTGTGAGCACCCGGGTCTTCGAGCCGCCCCGCCCGCCGCGCCGCTGGGGCCTGTGGAGCGTCTGCACGCTGGCGGTGCTGGCCGTCGTGGGCATCGTCGTGCTGCGGATCGTCAGCATGGCCGGCACGTGCGGGGAGGGAGTGTCGGAAGCGGACGGCGAGTGCGTGGGCGTCACGGACGGCGCGTACGCCTTCGAGAACATGAAGGGCCTGAGCGGGAAGATCCGCGCCGAGAACGCCGCGGTCGACAAGTCCGGGAAGCGGACGGTCTCCATCGCCTACATCGAGGCCATGGCCGGCGGGTCCGCGGACCGCGGCCCGGAAGCCACCCGGCAGGCCGTCAGCGGTGCCTATCTCGCCCAGCGCGCGCTGAACTCCGAGCGGTCCACCCTGCCCAAGATCCGGCTGCTGCTCGCCAACACCGGGCGGGGGGACCGCCATTGGGGGCAGGTCGTCGACCGGCTCATCGCGCTGAAGGACAAGGAGCATCTCGTCGCGGTCGCGGGCCTGGGGCAGAGCAACGACCGGACGGCGGCCGCCGCGAAGCGGCTGCGCGCCGCCGGGCTGCCGCTGGTCGGCGCGACCGTCGCCGCCGATGACCTGAGTTCCGGCACCAGCGGCTTCTACCGGGTCTCCTTCCCCAACCAGGACCAGACCGCGGCCGCCGCCCGCTACCTCAAGGACCAGCAGCGAGCGCACCCCGGCTACCGCGTCCAGGTGATCAGGGACGACAACGAGAAGGACCGCTACAACACCTCGCTCTACAAGGACTTCTCCGCGGCCGCGCGGCGCACCGGCCTGGACGTGGACGACGAACTCATCTCGTTCCTCTCCGGCGACGGCGCGCAGGAGACCGCGGGCAACGAGCTGTCCCTGGTGGCCGACAAGGTGTGCGGGGACGGCAGACCCCCGGACGCGGTCTACTTCGCCGCCCGGGGCCGGGAGCTGCGCCGGTTCATAGAAGCGGCCGGCGAGGGCGGCCGGCACTGCCCGACGACGGTGCTCTCCGGGTCCAGTGCGCTGGGTGTCTATTTCGACACCGGAGGCACCCGGCACCGTGCGGAGCTCGCCCGGCTCGCGCAGCGCTGGAAGCACAGCCAACTGAGGGTCTACTACACCGCGTTCACCCACCCCGACATATCCAAGGAGGTCTACGGCGCCAGGAGCGGCCCGTTCGCCGACTTCGCGCGGGCCTACCGCGACGAGATCGGCGACCCCGCGGCCCTGGCCAGCGGCCAGGCGATGCTCGGCTACGACGCCACGTACACCATCGGCCGGGCCGCCCGCCGCGTCGTGGACATCTCGCCCGGGGTCCGCCCCGACGCCGGGCTGGTCCTGAGGCTCCTGGAGCAGACCAACGGGAAGTACCGGGTGCGCGGGGTCAGCGGCGAAATAGCCTTCGACCCCGACACGGGCGAGCCGATGGACCGCCCGCTGGCGCTGGTGGAGCTGCTCCGTCCGACGGACGAGGGCGAGGCCGGGAAGACCTACCGCTTCGTGGCGCCGCTCCGGCCCTGAACCGTCCGGCCCCGCGCCCGGCGTACCCGGACACGTGGCGGTGGGGCCGGATGCAGCTGAAGACGGTCCCCACGGGTGTTGGGGCCGCCTTCAGGTGCGTACGCGTCGTGCGTATCGAGGCCGTGGCGGGAATCGAACCCACGTAACTCGCTTTGCAGGTCTGCTCTAGCCCTCCAGGGTGCGATACGCGATCGTTCGTAGCCGTTCGCGGCGGGCCGGGCGCCTCGACGCGAACGGCTGGAGTACCGCCGTGAACGGTCGCGTACGGCCATGAACGAGACGGGAAGTGAGACGGAGCGTCGATTCCGGAGGACGGCACTGAGGCACTGTGGCTCTCCCCGACGATCGGCCGGCGGCGCGAGGGTGTCATCGCGAACACCCGTTCCTGGACTGGTCAGGCAGTCAGCAGATCAGGATCACGTCATGGACAACAGGATCAGCATCGTTCCCATCGGCCGGGATGGCATTCAGCACGTCCTGGTTGGCAACAGCAGGGACGCCCCCTGCCCAGACCCAGACTGTCGCAGCTTGTCTGACGTCGTCACCGAGATCATCCGTGATGACCAGAGTGGCGAGATCTTCTACGACGGCTGTGATCACGAGTACCTGACCGCTGAGCCCACACTCGGGCGCCTCGTTGCCAGCCGGAGAAGCGAGACCTAGTCGAAGTGTTCAGTCACAGCGTTTGTAGTCCGTGCCGAGCTGCGGGCATGGTAGCGCTGGCTTCGGTATCGACCTGACCTGTTGCATTTGGAAGCCGGTAGAAGACCGTCTCCAATGGGCCAGGTTTCCCGAATTGGAGCAAGGGGACAGCCCAGAACGTCATGCTCGGGAGATGGAGGACTTCGAGTTCGAGTGCTGGCGGTGCTGGGAAACCAACGTCATCAAAGGGAGCCCCAAGGGCTTCTGGACGACGACTCATTACGAACTCCCGGGGGAGTGGGACTGCTGGTCGTGCGGCGCCCTCAACCAGACCCCTGACGACTAAAACCTGATCGACCGAAAAGATCTACAGGCCCCGGACGTTCTGTCCGGGGCCATTTCAGTTCAGTTCCGCAGCCTTGCCGAGGTGGTCGTTGACGGGAGCTTCATGCCTGCTGGTCACCGCGTCGGTACCGTGAGAAGTGCCCTACTCGGCATCGGGAGGCAACATCCATGCGTGGTCTCGGAGATCACCTCAGCATCGGCGAACGGATCGCGTTCTACAGGAAGCGCCGCGGATACACGCAGGAGGTTCTGGCCGGCCTGGTGGGACGCAGTACGGACTGGCTCGCGAAGGCAGAGAGCGGCCGGCGTAAGCCGCCGCGGATCGACATGCTCACCGAACTCGCGAGCATCCTCCGCGTCCCGCTTGGCGATCTGATCGGCCAGTCGGCGCTCATGGAAGACGAGAAGCAGCAGGACGACGTACCCGCGGTCCGAGATGCGCTCATGAGTCCGCGGCGCCTTTCTCGTCTCCTCTTCGGCCCCGAGGCCGATGTGCAACTGCCAACGCCGGCACCGACGGCGGTGCGCGTGGAGAAAGCGTGGGGGGACTACCAGGCGGGGCGGCTCGGCAGCGTCATTGCCGCGCTCCCCACGCTTCTGCAGTGCGCCCAGCAACTGGAGGACCGTGCCGCACGCCGGGAAGCGGACCGGCATGACTGCTGGGCGGTTTCGGCCCGTACGCATCACCTCGCGGCCACCACGCTCGCGAAGATCGGGGAGTCCGACATCTCCTGGCTTGCGGCTGAGCGCGCGATGCAAGCGGCGGATGCCTCTGATGACCCGCTTGTACTGGCCTCTGCGGCGCGCTCCGGTACCCATGCCTTGCTCGCCAACGGCCGCTACGAGGCGGCGATGGAGCTGGGAGACGCCACAGCGAAGTGGCTGTCGCCCAACGTGGAGGACAACGATCCGGCGGCTCTGAGCCTGCTCGGAATGATTCATCTACGAGCTGCTGTCGCTGCGGCACGGCACCAGGATCGAGCGACCGCTACCCGGCTGCTGCACAGTGCCGAGGCGCTGGCCGAAGGCCTCGGTTCCGACGAGAACTACTGGCAGACCGGGTTCGGCCCGACGAACGTGATTCTTCATCGCCTGTCCATCGAGCTGGACCTCGACAACGTCGCGTACGTTGTCGAGCACGGCCGGATCGACGTGGAGCACATGCCGCAGGAGCGGAGCGTCTCGCACCGGATCGACTTCGCTCGCGCGCTGTCCCTGGCCGGTCACGGAGACGACGCATTCGCTGAACTCCGGAAGGCCGAGAGGACTTCTCCACAGCTTGTGCGCAACAATCCTCGGGTGCGTGAGACGCTGCGGGACCTGACCAAGCAGGCTCCCGTGACTGCCGGTTCCCGCACATCTGAGGTGTACGTCATGGCGCAACGATGCAGGGCGGTTCAGTGAGCACGGAGTCGCGCAAGGTTCTCGGTGTGGTGGGTTCCGCTGCCGGCGGGGTAGAAGCGCTGCGTACCGGTCTGGTCGAGCCAGCCATCGCTCGTGGTTGGCGAGTAGCCGTGACGCTGACGCCCACAGCGGGCAGGTGGCTGAGGCTGAACGGGGAATCGGCGAAGCTCGAAGAGCTGACGGGGCTCCCGGTGCGAGACGAACCACGTCTCCCGGGGGAGTCCAGCCCTCACCCGCCGGTCGACTGCTACGTGGTGGCCCCGGCGAGCGCGAACACGGTCGCCAAGCTCGCGACGGGTGTCGCCGACAACCAGGCGCTCACTCAGGTCTGTGAAGCCATGGGGACGCGAGGGCTGCCTGTAGTCCTGTTCCCAAGGGTGAATGCGGCCCACGCACGCCACCCGGCCTGGCAACGTCACCTCGACGCACTGGAGTCGGGCGAGGTCCGGCTCGTTCAAGGCGACGACGTATGGCCGCTGTACGAGCCGCGGGAAGCGCCGCCAGGGCGGGAACTCCCGTGGCGAGCCGTCCTCGATACGGTGCACCAGATGACTACATGAGGCTCCGTCAACTGCCTTGACCTGCAACGACTGTGGACCCGGACAATCTGTCCGGGTCCACAGTCGTCTCTGGATCGAAGCTTTCTCACATGGCAGAGACGTTCGAGCGGCATAGCGTGCAAGTGGGGCTCACCGACGCCCACATCGCCTTGATCACGGCAAGTCTCAGGCGCGTGAGGCAGGAGGCGGACCACCTCGCGCGGCGAACCGATGCCGTCAGCGAGCGGGTGGCGTGCCGGCGTCCTCGACAGCCTGCTCAAGGCGTTCCAGGCGGTCACCGAGACTACGGATCGTCTCGTGCATCGCGCTGATCTCTGCCGCGAGCGTCAGGAAGGCCGAGCCGCCACGCTTCTCATCGTTGGGCGCCTGCTGAGCGGGGTCGACGACGAAGGTGCCACGCCCCTGCTGGGAGACGACGAGTCCCTCGTCCCGCAGCTCGCGGTAGGCGTTCTGGACCGTTACGAGGGTCACTCCGTAATGCTTCGCGAGATCGCGAGCTGCGGTGAGCTGATCTCCGGGCCCACGAGTGCCCTTCACCAGCTCTTGGCGGATGTCTGCCGCGATGTCCTTCGCGGTCACACGCGGTTTCCCAGGGCTCGTCTCCATGGGTTCGAGCGTAACCGGCATAGGTCAATTCGAACCGTGGCGGCGCCCCTTGACGGACCAGATTGACTTAGGTAACTTCTCCTCCTGTGAGCGAGTGACCTAAGTCAATCTCACTCGCGAAGTTGCTTTGACCTGCATGACCGCACCTGCGTGTCCCGTGAAAACGGGAGCCCGAGGGTTACCGCGCTCGCCGGGGCGGCTGTTACTTGAGAACTCCATAGCGATCATGCGGGGCTGACGCGAGAGCGGCTGCTACTTGCAGAGGTCACGGCAGGCGCCTAATCCGAGACGGATGGACGAGGGCGAACCACCGCGGCGAAACGCTCTCCCCCTACGCACGGCACGCCGTCCTCGAACACTGGGGACGGGGGGAAGGACCAGGAGCTGACCAGCACGATGCACCACCGGCTGGATGGCAAGCGGATCGACCAGCGTGGCCCCAACGCATGTGGCGAGATGAGACAGATCGCCCCCGTGGACGGCCGGGCTAAGCCCGTCCTCGCGGCCCGGCCTTGCCAGCCAACACCCCAGGACTTGGGGTGGAGCCGCAGCTGAAGCGCCGCGCACAGCGGTGCGCGTCACAGCCCGACATGACGCACCGGAGCACTCGTTCCGGCAGCCCTAAGAAGGCACCTTCAGGCGCGCCGCACCACCTATGCGCGTCGAGCGCACACCGTCCTCGATCTCCCCGCTTGCCGGCGGAGGTCGGGGGCCGTGGCTGCTCGACCGAACAGCCAACACAGGTGCGGGCTCCGGAGTTGCACCTCCGGAGCCCGCCACAGGACCACCTGGCGAGAGGAAGACCTGTGTCCCACATCTTCGCATTCCCCACCGCGCCGCCGTCGAGTGACCAGGAGCAGATGGACGAGTTCCTGCGTCGCGCCCGGGAGGCCGACTCCCGCCGCTGCGGCGGTGGTTCCCGGTGAGCGAGTCCGTCGAGCAGCAGGCCGGCGGCGTTCCCGCCTGGCAGCACCACATGGAGGAAGCCAACCGCGCCGCCGCGGCCGCCGAAGAGGCGGCCCGCGCGGCCGCGGCGCTCCAGGGCGGTGACCAGTGAGCGAGCCCGAGCCCCGGCACGACCGCGCACCGGACACCACCGACCAGCTGCCGCCGCTGCCCCAGCGTGAGCCCGGCGGCTCCCTCTAACTCCCACACCGCACACCGGGCGCCCACCTTCGGCCACCACCGACGGCGGGCGCCCGCCCTGCGCACCCACCCGACTTCGGAGTACCCCATGAAGACCTTCATCGGGCGCCACCAGGCGCTCACCGACACCGATTACCTCGAACTCGCCCTCGGCACCCCGCTCGACCTGTGGTTGGGCGAGGACGGCGAGAGCGACGAGGAGCGCGCGGCCCGCCTGGATGCGGCCCGCGACATCCTCGACGACGACCCCGACCTCTACGACCGCGCACTGCGCGCCGTCGCGCAGACGCTCGACGGCCCGGCCGTGTACGGCAACGGTCGGCTCGGGACGCTCCTCAGCATTTCGGCTGTGCGCGAGATGCACTGGACGGCGGTGGCCGCATGAGCATCCGGCTGATCACCTCTCGCCGCCTGGCGGCCCTTGAGCACGACCGCGACCATGCCAGGATGCGGGCGCGGGAGGTGCAGGAGGCGTCGGATCGGGCGTTCGCCGGTCACACCCGCTCGGCGCAGCGCCTCACCGCCGGTCGGGAGACCGCACAGGCCCGTGCCGACGCGCTGCAGTGGGCCCTTGATATAGCCAAGGTCGAACTTGCTGAGGCTCACGAGCGGGCGTCCAAGCAGGCTGCTCGGATCGAGGAGCTGAGCGCTCCGGTCAAGGACGTGCCGGCGCTGCTGCTGCACTACGGCAAGCCTCACAGCATCCACCCCGACCAGGCGTCCGCGCTTGCCCATGCAGTCGCCCTCGGCGCTTCGCCGAGCCGTTGGGTGCCGCCTGGTGAACGCCTGGCGGCAGAGCTGCGGTGGCTGTGTGTGCCGTTCATCTACCGCCCGGACGGCGACTACTTCCTGAGCGTCGCTGCACCCGCCGTCGGGCCCTTGGAGGGTGCGGCATGAACGGTGTTCAAGTGCGTTCAGCCGAGCGCGCGTTGTCGGCCGGCACGTGGCTGATCGTGGCCGGCGCGATGCTCTACTCCATCTTGACCGTCACGCCGCTCATGTCCGCCCACACGCCCAAGCCGTGGGCCTGGACGGCCCCGATCCTCCCGCTCGTCGTCGACGCGGCAGTCGTCATCGTGGTCCGCCTCGACTCGGTGCTGGCCCGTCTGGGCGGGCACGGCGGCCGGTGGCCGATCGTGCTGCGGTGGATGACCGGCGCCATGACCCTGGCCCTGAACATCGCCGACTCCGCCCTCAGGAAGGACCTGGTCGGGGTCGCTGTCCACGCGGTGGCGCCGCTGCTGCTGATCGTCACCGCAGAGACCGGCCTGGCCTACCGCCGGGCCATCACCCGCGCCGTCACGGCCCTGGAAGACAAGCGCCAGGCCGAGCGCGAACGGCGCGAGAAGGCCGGACGGGAGCGAGAGGAAGCCGCCCGCCGCGAACGCTGCGAGGAGCGCGAGCACGCCGCGGCGCTGGCCCGTGAACAGCGTGACCATGAGGCCCGGCTCACCCGTGAACAGGCCGAGCGTGAAGAGCGCCAGCGCCGTGAGGAGCGCGAGCAGAGCGCCACTCGGGAGCGGGCGGAGCGGGAGGCTCGTGAACGCGCTGAACAGCAGCGTGAACAGGAGCGGAATGAGCGTGAACAGCGTGAACGCCAGGCCGCTGAACGGGTCGAGCGTGAACGCCGTGAGCGTGCTGCGGCTCAGGCTCGTGAACAGCGTGAGCGTCAGGAGCGGGCGGAGCGTGAACGCGCTGAACTGCTCGCCGCCGGCCCGGCGGACGAGAAGCAGCCCGAGGAGATCGCCCGCCAGACCGTGGCCGCGGCCTTCCACGCGGGGCTCGTGGTCCGCAGTGCGGCCGAGCTGTGTGGCTGGTCGACCGGCTGGGTCTCGACCCGCTACCAGGAACTGCGCGACCAGCAGGCCGCCGCGCCCCGCGCTCTTGAAGGCGTCGGATCGTGAGCACGCTGCCCGTCTACCGGTGGCGCCTGGCCCCTGAGGGCCTGGCGACCTACCGGCAGCTGCGGGCGCAGGGCCTGCGGCCGGGCGGTCAGGAGATCGTCGCGCAGATCGAGCGGCCCCGCCGGCGACGCGGGCCGCTGATCGCCTACCTCTACCGCATCGACCTCGCCAAGCCGGTCCGTCCAATGACGCCGGCCAAGCGGGCCGCTCTCGCCAAAGCGAACGCTGCCCGCCGCGTCTGCCCCGGCTGCGGGCTGGATCGCGGCTACACCATCCCCACTTCGCTCGGCGTCTGCGCCCCCTGCGCGGATGTTCCTGCCCTCGCTGCCTGAGGAGTTCCGGTGTTCGCCTCGATCGTGATTTTGCTGTGGGTCGGCCACCTGCTGGCCGATTACCCGTTCCAGACCGACCACCAGGCCGGATGCAAGGCCCAGCCCGGCGTCGTCGGTTGGGCCGCCAACCTCACTCACGCCGCCACTCACGTGCTCACCTGCGGCGTGCTGCTGGCCGGCGGCACGCTCGCTCTGGGCTGGCGCCTGCCGCTACTGCCGGTCGTCGTGGCCGTTGGATGGATCGGCGTTACACACGCTGTCATCGATCGCCGGTGGCCGGTGCGTTGGTGGATGGAGCACGCCGGCCAGCGCCAGTTCATCGAGCACGGCGGCATGGCCCACGTCGATCAGACCGCACACATCGTCGCCCTCGCCGCCGCGGCCCTCTATCTGGCCGCCTGACCTGACCGGAGTCACCGTGCAGCGTCGTCATCGCATCCTGACCACTGCCCTCGTCGTCGGCGCCGCGACCGGCATCTCCTATGCCGTTCGTCTGGCGGCCTTCGACGTTTCCCCCTCCCTGATCATCGCCTGCACTCTGGCCACCGCGGCCTGTGCCAGCTTCACGGTCGCGTGGGTGGCGGACTGGTTGCTGGTCACCACTCACCGCTGCAAGGCCCCGGGGTGTGACTTCCGGGTGCGCCTGCGCGGGACGAGCGCGGTCGAGAACCGGCGCCTTCAGGAAGCCGCCGCCGCTCATCCGCAACACCACCTGACCTGACCGCTGACCGGCTCCCGTCGGGCCCTTTGAGCGCGCACCGGCGCGTGGGCAGGGCCCGACGTGGGGCGTGACCTGGAGGTCCACCCATGAGTAGTGCATCGACAACCACTGCGGGGACGACGCCGGGCCCCGGCGGCGCCCCGCCCCCGACGTCCGCCTCTTCGATGGATTCCAGCACTGCCACGCCCGGCGCGGAGTCGGGGGCGACCCTGGCCGGCGTGCTGGTGCCGGGCGGGGCCCTGACCGGTCTGATCGGCTTGTGCTGGCTGACCCACCAGTTCGGCGTCTTCGCCACCATGGCGGCCCTGGTGACCTGCGCGATGGCCGCCTTCGTCGGGATAACCCGACGCTCTCGCCGGTCGGGCCGAGGCGCGGCCGGCCAGTTCGGGGGCTCGCTCGGCGGCCGCGGCCGCTCGCGCTCCGCAGCCGGATTCCACAGCGGCGGCATGCCGCGCCACGGATCCCGTCACGGCCGCGGTAGCTCGGGTGGCCTGCGCAGCGGGGCGCCGGGCCGTGGCGGCTCCGGCTCTGCCGGCCGGTCTCGCGCCGGTGCCGGGTCGCGCTCGGCAGCCGGGGCCGGGCTTCCGGGATCTGCCTCGCGCAAGCCGGTGGGCATGATGAGCGGCAAGTCGCTGCCGCTGGCGTCGTCCGCCCGCAATCACCCCGGGCAGGCCGCGCACTTGGGCCGCGGAGCGGCCGCAATGGGCGGCACGGGCCGCCACACGAAGGCGGGCTCCCCGGCCCCGAGCTCCCGCAGCCAACGGGGCCGGGCTGGTGGGGCTCCGTCGGGCGGACCTTCCCCGTCTCGGTCGGGCCAGGCCGGGCTCTTGGACCGGGCGCACAAGCGCAAGACCGCCCCCACCTCAGCCAACGGACGGACCACCACAGGGCTGGGCAAGGGACATCACAAAGCGGCCTCGCAACCCGGCGCCGGACCCCGGGGCGGCGGGGGAAGGAAGCCGTCGCTGCTCGACAAGGCGGCCCGCCGCAACCGTGGCAACAACGCCGAGAGGTCCCCCGGGCCTGAGCATCTGAAGGCCCCGCCCAAGAAGCCGAAGAACGGCAACGGGAGGGGCAAGCCGGGCAGGAAGAAGAACCCCACCACCCTCAACAAGCAGCAGGCTCCGGCCCGGCGCTCTCGTGCTGCCACGACGTGGAAGCGACGTGGCCAGTACCGGGCGGGGCGATTCCTGCGCAAGCACACCAGTGCCACCGTCCGCCACAGGATCCGAGGCGCTGCCGGAGCGCTCCGTGCGGCCGGCCGGACCGTCTCGCGCTACGGCAGTCCGCTGCTGGCCCGCGGCTGGCGCTACGGCGGCCGCGCGCTGATGCGGGCGCATATGGCGCTGGGCAACATCCGCTACTCCACGCTCGGCCCGAACTGGGTGCGTCCGCTGGCGAAGGTGCTGCACCTGATCACGACGCCTGCGGCCCGGGTCATGGCCTGGATGGGCACGTGGGGCTGGCTCAACCGCTGGATGTACCAGCACACCAGCGCCCAGCCCACCCAGCCCAAGCGCCCGCCCCACACCCGCCGCCCCGCCGCCGCGCACCGTCCCGTCACCAGCCCCGGATCGGCCGGGGCAACATCCGCCTCCTCGAAGGGAGTTGCCGTGTCCTACGGCCTCGAACACACTCTGCCTCTGCGCTACGCAGCCGAGACAGTCCGCAATGCCGGCGCCATGATGGTCCTCAACCCGGCCGACAACATGGTCGGCTACGAAGCCACCATCCGGGCCCTGACCGAGGTCCAGCGCGCTATCGGCGACGTGATCCGCATGGCGGCGATCTCCTCGCGGGAGAACTTCAAGGTCAACGAGGCCATCCCGGAGGCCTACGACGACACCGCCGTCTACGCCTACGCGCTCGGCGGCCGCCTGGAGTCGATCCCGACGCTGTACCGGATCATCCACGCCGAGCAGCTCGACAACATCGAAAACCCCACGCCGCAGGGCGCCAAGTGGGACCAGTCCGCGAACCAGTAGATCCGGACCCGGGAGGGCCACGGCCACGCCGTGGCCCTCCCGGTGCGTCCGGTTCACCATCGACGATCGGAGAAACCATGTTGAGCCGTCCCCGCAGCCATGAGCCGATCCCGTGGCGCCACGGTGTCGTCTCCACGCCGCTGTTCACCGCGGCCACCGTCTACGCCGGCGGACTGGGCCTGGGGGTGGCCCAGGACGCCGGGGCCGCGCTCCCGCTGGGCTGGATCGGCGTCGGCTCCCTGACCGGCATCGCCGCCGCCGGCGTCTCGCGATGGCTGCGCACCGGCCCCACGAGCCCCAAGCGCTGGTTCCACACCGGCTTCACCGCGACCTGGACTTCAGCGGCCTACGCCTGGATCAACTGGGCAGCCCACGACACCCCGTGGACGATGGCCTCCGCCACCGTCGTCGCCGCCGGAGCCGCGGCCCTGACCCCCTTCTACGCCATCGACCGCGGCCTTCGCGCCGAGCAGATCGCCGACCAGTGGGCCCACGAATCCGGAGCCAAGAGCGCGGACACGGCCGAGTGGGAGCAGGTCTTCGAAGAGGTCGGCGCCCGCGGTGTGACGGTGGGCAAGAGCGTCCCCACCCGCGGCGGCTACAAGCTCCTGATCAACCTCCACAAGACCCCCGTCAAGCAGCTCCACCAGCTGCTGCCGATGCTGGAGGTCCGCAAGGGCGACCTGCGCACCGGCTCCCTGCGCCTGGAGCCCACCCCCAACGCCTCCGAAGCGTGGCTGCACGTCACCACCCGCGACGTGCTCGGCGAGACCCTCGACCTTCCGGCCGACGACCACCCGCTGACCATCAACGAGCCCCTCACCCTGGGCCTGCTGGAGTCCGGCGAGCCCATCGAGATCCTCTTCCGCCAGAACAGCATCCTCATCGCCGGGAAGAAGGGCTCGGGCAAGTCGGTGCTGCTGCACGGCATCATCGCCGCCATCACCCGCGCCACCGACGCGGTGATCTGGATGATCGACCTGGCCGAAGGCAACGCCGCCAAACGCTGGCTGCGCCCCTGGGCGGAGCAGTGGAAGGACGCCGAGGGCAAGGTCATCGACCGGCCCATCCTCGACTGGGTCGCCACCACCCACGAAGAAGCCGTCCGCCTGCTCAACGCGGCTCTGGCCGTCGGCAACGGGCGCTCTGGGCGTATGAAGGGCGGCAAGATCCGCCCCAAGGCCGAAGAGCCCGCCCTGATCGTCCTGTCCGACGAGAACGCCGACCTGATGGCCTGGTCACCCCAGGCCGTCCAGGCCAAGACCCGCGGCGTGAAGAAGGGCAGGAAGGCCGCGGTCGACTACATCGACGCCGTCCAGCGCGGCACCGGCCCCAACACCGGCGGCGGGGAGATCGAGTCGCAGTACGACACGATCATCGGCATGCGCTTCTCCCGTAAGGCGGAAGGGCAGTTCGTCTTCCCCGACCACTACGGCCAGGTGGACCTGTCCCTCCTGCCCTGCGCGGGCGCCCTCTACATCCTCGACGAGGCCCGGCGCCAGGCCGGCGGGGTCGGGCCGGAGCGCGGCAAGGTCTACTTCGCCAACGATGACGACGAGATGCCCGACGGCACCCCCCGCGACGACATCGAGCAACTCTCCGTCGCCCGCTGGGACATCCGCCCCGACCTCGACGCCGCAGCCCAGGCCGACGCGGCGAGCTTCGGCTACGAAGACCGCTGGACCGACCCCGCCCGCACCGCCTGGCTCCGCGACACCGACGCGGAGCCGCCTGCCCCTGCGATGGCCTCAGCCAGCACCCTGCCGCATCAGGCCCCGCCGCCTGCAGCGGGCCCCGATGCGGCGTCGGGGATGGGGCCGCTCACCCCGATGAAGCCCTTCGAGTACTACGTCGACAAGGCCAAGGCCCAGCCCGCAACACCCGATCCGGACATGCCCACAACCCCGCAACCGCCTGCCGACGAACAGGGCGCCGGAGAAGCCCCGGAGGACACGAAGATCGCGCGGGCCATCGCCGACGCCCTCTCCGAGTTCGAGCGCATCACCGAAGAAGCCGCCGGCAACCACGCCACCGAGCCGGAGCCCGACCAAGCCGACGACTCCGGCCCCTTGCCGGACGGCGGCACGGACGCGGGTCCGGACTGGCTTCCTGCGGCCCTCGACGCCATCGAGTCCGCAGGCTCGATGGGAATGAAGCCGGCCGCCATCGCCGACATGGTCGGCCGCGACCGCAAGACCGTCCGCGCCGCCCTCCAAGGCGCCGCCGCACGCGGCGAACTCATCTACCGCGACCGCGGCCCCCGCTCCGTCTACGTCCACCCCGACCACGCCTGACCCGTCACACACAGCTACCGGGTAGTGGGTAGTGGGGCGACACCCACTACCCACTACCACCGTCCCAACCGCCCCCAGGGGCTCGGTGGGCGCTCCTGCCGGGGCGTTCCCCAGTACCCACTACCCAGTACTCACTACCCACTAGAACTACACACCGTTACCAAGCGGCGAGCGGCCTCCCGACTACGGGAAGGCCGCTCGTCGCGTCTGGAGGAACCGTGGCCCTGTCCATCTCCGCCGTCGTCCTCTTCGGCATCCTCACCGTCGTCCTGATGCGCGGACGACACGTCAGCGTCGGCAGCGCGCTGGTCCTCTTCCTCTTCGGCTTCTTCATCGCCGGAACCGGCGCCTACAAGCCCATCCACGACGCCTGCCAGGCAATAGCCAGCACCCTCGCCCACCTCATCGCCTGACCCACCAGCCGCACGAGGAGGAACCGTGCCCAACCACGCCCACCCCTCCACCGCACTACCTCCCGCCGCTGCCGGGGCCGACCACCCCCTGATGCGCGCCGAGGAGATCCCGCCCGGCGTCCAGGAAGTCATCCTGCCGAGCGGCGAACGCGCCCTCGCCTACAGCACCGAACCGACCGCCCCGCCGCCGGCGCCCATCGCTCCCGCAGCACCGGTTGCTCAGCCGATCCCGGCGTGGGCCAAGTCCACCGCTCTGCTCGCCCCGACCGTCGGCGGAGGCATCGCGATTGCCGCGGTCGGCCTCTCGGCCGCCGCCCCTGGGCTGGTCGCCGTCAGCCACGTTTTGTGGTCCGCGGTCGCCGCCATCGCCACCGGCGGCGCCGTCGCCGCAGCGGTCATCGGCCGCGTCCGGGCCCGCATCACCGCCGCCCAACGCCCACACGTCACCCAGCACATCACCGCTAACGGCGTGTTCGGCCGCGCTACCGGATCCGTCAACCACCGCTAAGGAGCGCCCTGTGTACGACGACTTCGACGACTTCACCGAGGGCTGCGAGTGCGGCGCCGAGGACGCCACCGAGTCCTACCCGCACTGCTGCGGGTGCGGCGCCGACGGCTCCAGCGAACGCCCCGACTGCATCTGCGAGTAACAAACCACAAGGAGAAGACCCATGGCCATGGGAGAAACCCCCATCACCGTCACCGGCAACCTCACCTCCGACCCGGAGCTGAAGTTCACCGCCTCCGGCGCCGCGATGGCGAAGTTCACCGTCGCCTCCACCCCGCGGACCTACGACCGCGAGTCCAGCCAGTACCGCGACGGCACGTCGATGTTCATGCGCTGCTCCGCCTGGAGGCACCTGGCCGAACACGTCGCAGAGTCCCTGACCAAGGGAATGCGGGTGATCGTCTCCGGCCGCCTGCGCCAGCTCGACTGGCAAAACGACCAGGGCGAAAACCGCTCGATGCTCGTGATGGAAGTCGACGACATCGGCCCCAGCCTGACCTTCGCCACCGCCACCGTCGCCAAATCCGCCCCCCGCAACAACGCGGGCAAGCCCACCGGCGGCGGTGACGTCTGGAACACCGCACCGGCGCCCGACGGCGGGGAGAACCCGCCGTTCTGATCAGCCCGGGGCGACCGCCGCGTCTCGCCAAAGTCACGCGGTCGCCCCGGCCACCAGCCCCCAACAGAGAACTGGAGACAGTCAGCATGACTCAACGCATCGACATCCGGCGAGTCCCCCACTCACCGCCGCGGTTACTGGCGCTGTGCGCCGGCTACGGCGGCCTGGAAGAAGCCATCCGCGCCGGCATCGGCGGCCAGGTCGCCGCATACGCCGAGAGCGACCCCCACGCCGCGAAGGTCTTCGCCGCCCACCACCCCGGTGTGCCGAACCTGGGGGACATCACCCGCGTCGACTGGCGCCGGGTGCGTGAGCTGTACAGGCCCGACGCGGTCGGGGCCGGGTTTCCCTGCCGCAACATCTCCAACGCCGGAAAGAGGGACGGAATCAATGGCCAGTGGTCACGCGTCTGGAAAAACGTCGCTCAGGCTGTGGGCGAACTTCGACCGCGCCTCGTCTTCCTGGAAAACGTGGCGGCGCTCCGCTCAAGGGGGCTGGACGTCGTCGCCGCGGACCTGGCCGCGCTCGGGTATGACGCGCGGTGGACATGTCTACGAGCTGGTGACGAAGAAGTCGGCGCCCCGCACCCGCGCGACCGCTGGTTCGCCATCGCGCATCCCGCTGATGCCGACCCCCACCACCTCGGACGGCACTGGCGGCCCCGGCACCTCCCCGAAGCGCAAGGGCGGCCTGAACCTACGCACCGCGGTCACGCGCCTGCCGGCCCCACCGTCGGAGACGTGAGGCTGCTGCCCACCCCCGCGGCCCGGGACTGGAAGTCCGGCGCCTCCAACCTCCTGGGCCGCAACAGCCGGCCCCTGAACGAGGTGGTGGTGAACCTGCTGCCCACGCCGAAGGCCTCCGACGGGCCGCACGGCGGGCCCAACCAGCGGGACACCAGCGGCCGGTACTACCTGCCCGGCCAGGCCGTCCGCCTCGACGCACGCTGGATCGCCTCCGACGGTACCGACTACGGACCCGCCATCCGCCGCTGGGAACACATCACCGGCCGCCCGGCGCCCTGCCCCACCGAACCCGGCACCCGCGGCAACCGCCGCCTGTCACCGGCCTTCGCCGAATGGCTCATGGGCCTGCCCGCCGGCTGGGTCACCGACGTTCCCGACATCCCCCGCAAGGAACAACTCAAGATCCTCGGCAACGGCGTCGTCCCCCAACAAGCCCACCACGCCTACGGCCTCCTGCTCACCGCCGGCGCCCCCGCCCACCTCGAAGTGGAGGCCGCAGCATGACCGACCACCTGCGAATCGCCCGGCCCCTGGCCGCCGCCGGCGTACCGGTCCTGCCCCTGAGCCGGGGGAAGCGGCCCTTCGCCAACTGCCCGGCCTGCGAGAAGAGCGCTTGTGGCGACCGCCCGCACATGAAGGCCGCCGGGCCCTGCCAGTGCCCGCGGCCGTGCCACGGCTGGGCCGCCGCCACCACCGACCACGCAGTTCTCACGTCTCCAGAGTGGGCGGGAGTGTGGCGTGATGCCTCAGCCGTCGCCTACCACCCCGGCGGCGCAGGACTCACCGTCGTCGACCTGGACGACGCCGACGCCGTCGCATGGGCACACCAGTCCCTGCCGCCCACACGGACCGTGCGCACGACGCGAGGGGAGCACTGGATCTACTTCCACGCGATGCGCTCCGCGAACGCCGTGCGGCCCGGCGTGGACATCAAATCGCGCATGTCCTACGCCCGTTGGCTCGGCCCGGGAACCGGGCACATGGAGGAGCTGCCGGGGGCTGTCCGCGCTCTCGTCGAGACAGAAGAGACCACCCCGCGCGAGGCGGTGGTCTCTTCTCCCTCCCTGCGCCTCACCGTGGACCGCAACCGCTCCACCGGGTGCCGCCACACCGAGCGGTACGTCCTCTCCGGTCTCATGCGCGGACTCGAAAAGATCCATGCCCGCACCAAGACCGGCGCCGGATCACAGGCCTACGGCGTCGCCAGCTTCCTGGCCGCCCAGCACGCCGACTGCCCCGGACCGTGCGGCCTCAACGCCCTCAGCGAGCACATCATCGCCGCAGCCGTCTCCGTCGGCGTCCCCGAGGCCTACGCCCACCGAGCCGTCACCAACGGCCTCAACAGCAGCGTCAGGAGGGCTTCGTGACCCCCGACCGCATCAACTCCGCCGAACCCGCCCGTACCCCGTCCGGCAGTGGTGCGCCGAGGGTCGTCGCCCGTCAGGGCGTCCTTTCAGCAGTTCGCCCTGACCCGCACCCGGACACCGCGCACGAGCCGGAACGGGTGTTCTTCGGCTTGCACATCATCGCTCCGCCGAGCTTCTCGGCCGCCACCAGCGCCACGGCCGCGTGCCGGTGTGGCTACCGCCGCAGCGCCAAGGGCCGGTCGGGCGTGCTGCAGCTCGTCGCCGACTACACCGACCACCAGACGGCCTGCCCCCGGCACACCGGCATCGCCGAGAAGAGGAACATCGCATGACCCCGACGACGACCGAGACGATCGACGGCGCCGCCCTGCTGGACGAAGTCGAAGCCTTCCACCGCCGGTTCAACCGCTTCCCCCGCGAATCCGCCTACGCCGCCGTGGCCCTGTGGGACGCCCACGCCCACCTCCTCGACGCCTTCGACAACACCGGCCGCCTGGCGTTCCTCTCACCCGAGCCCGGCAGTGGCAAAAGCCGTGCGCTGGAGATCGTGGAAACCCTGGTCCCCCGGCCGCTGGCGACGGTCAACCCCTCCGCCAACGCCCTCTTCCGCGTCGTGACCGCCGAAGAGGGCAAGCCCACCATCCTCTTCGACGAGATCGACACCATCTTCGGCCCGAAGGCCGGGGGCGACGAGGACGTACGCGGCTTCCTCAACTCCGGCTACCGGCGCGGCGCCAGCTCCCTGCGGTGCGTCGGAGACGGCTCCAAGCAGACCGCCCAGCGATTCCCCTCGTTCTGCGCAGTCGCCGTGGCCGGACTCGGCTCGCTGCCGGACACGATCCTGACCCGAGCCGTCATCATCCGCATGCGCAAGCGCGCCCCCAACGAGACCATCGAACCGTTCCGTCAGCGCATCAACGAGAAGGAGGGCCACGCCCTGCGTGACCGGCTCGCCGCCTGGGCCGACCAGGTCCGCGAGCAGGTGACCGGCGCCTGGCCTCAGCTGCCCGAAGGCATCTCCGACCGGCCGGCCGACGTGTGGGAGCCCCTGCTCGCCGTCGCCGAAGCCGCCGGCGGGACCTGGCCCGAGCGTGCCCGCGCCGCGTGCGTCGAACTGGTCACCGCCGCCAAGGACGACGACCCCGCCTCCATCGGCGTCCAGCTCCTGACCGACCTGCGCGACAAGGTCTTCCAGGGCACCGACCGGCTCCCGACCTCCACCATCATCGAAACCCTCCTCGCTCTGGAAGACGCCCCCTGGGGAGACACCGAAGGTCGGCCCCTGTCTCCCCGCCGACTGGCGAAGCTGCTCGGCGAGTACGTCACCGCCGACAACAAGCCCATCAAGCCCCGCTCCATCCGCACTTCCGGAGGCGTCCCCAAGGGGTACTACGCCGAGGATCTCGCAGACGCGTGGCTGCGCTACTGCCCTCCCCCCTCCCAGGAATCCGCTACTTCCGCTACATCCGCTACACCCCAGGTCAAACGGGGTGCGGATGTAGCGGATACGCGCGATGTAGCGGATAGCTCCGCTACACCCGCCCTGTTCGTCGCACGCAGCGCATAGCGCATCTATCCGCTACATCTGAGCAATCCGCTACACAAAACAGGCCCCTGACCTGCGGTGTAGCGGATGTAGCGGATGTAGCGGACCTGGCAGAGGGGGAGCTCCGCGGGGCGCCCCCTCTGCGCCATCTATCTGCCGTGACCGAAGCAGTTGGAGGTTCGTCGTGAGCGACGAAGGCATTGCCCAGGGAGCTGACGCAGACGACTCAACGGCCGTGCTCCTGACGGTCGAAGAAGCTGCGCGGAGGCTGAAGGTCGGTCGTACGACCTGCTACGCGCTCATCAAGTCCGGAGAGCTGGAATCCATCCCCGTCGGTCGACTGCGTCGAGTTCCGCTCGACGCCCCCGCCGAGTACGTAGCGCGCCAACGGCAGGCCGGCCGCCGCGCCGCAGCATGAGGAGCTGTCCTTCATATGGAAGAAGAGAAGAAGCGAACCCGCCAGCCCAACGGTCGGTCATCCATCTACCAGGGCAAGGACGGGAAGTGGCACGGCCGCGTCACCGTCGGCGTTCGCCCTGACGGAAAGCCGGACCGGCGGCACGTGGAACGCAAGACGCGGTCCGAGGTGACCAAGGCGGTGAAGAGGCTGGAGCAACAGCGCGAGGCCAAGACACTGCGCCAGCCCGGTCGGGCCTGGACCGTCGCCGCGTGGCTGACGCACTGGGTGGAGAACATCGCTCCTCTGGGCGTCAACCAGAACACCATGGTTGGCTACGGCGTCGCCGTCAGGAAGCACCTTGTCCCCGGGCTCGGCGCGCACAAGCTCGACCACCTCAAGCCGGAGCACATCGAGCACTTCTATGGCCGCATGGTGGCGGCCGGCAGCAAGCCCGCCACGGCTCACCAGGTGCACCGCACCTTCCGCACCGCGCTGAACGAGGCGGTGCGGCGCGGCCACCTGGGGCAGAACCCGGTCTCGCTCGCCAAGGCTCCGCGTGTCCGAGAGACCGAAGTGGAGCCGTACACCGTGGATGAGGTGCAGCGGCTGTTGAAGGCCGCCGGCAAGCGCCGGAACTCGGCGCGCTGGGCGGTGGCTCTCGCTCTCGGCCTGCGTCAGGGGGAGGTGCTGGGGCTGAAGTGGGAGGACGTCGACCTCGACGGCGGTTTCCTCATCGTTCGCCGGAGTCGGCACCGCCCGCAGTACGCGCACGGCTGCGGCGATCCTTGCGGTCGGAAGGCCGGGTACTGCCCCGAGCGGCGACGGACGAACCCGGAGACCGCAGATACCAAGTCGCGGGCGGGTCGACGCGCGGTCGGTCTTCCGCAGCAGCTTGTGGATCTGCTCAGGTCCCACCGAGTGCAGCAGGAGAAGGAGCGAGCGGCGGCAGGGAAGAACTGGACTGACGGGGGGTGGGTCTTCCCCAATGAGGGCGGGGCCATCGCTTCCCACCGAAAGGACTGGCAGGAGTGGAAGGACCTGCTCAAGGAAGCGAAGGTGCGCGACGGCCGTCTTCATGACGCCCGCCACACCGCGGCGACGGTGCTGCTGATCCTCGGAGTGCCGGAGCGCGCGGTGATGGGGCTCATGGGATGGTCGACCACGGCCATGGCCGCGCGGTACCAGCACATGGTCGACGCGGTGCGGACCGATGTCGCGAAGCAGGTGGACGGGCTGATCTGGAAGCCCGAGAAGAGCCGGCCGGACGACGACGATGACGGCGCCGCCGGAGCGCTCGTACCGGCCAACTGAGACGGGAACTGAGACGAAAGGCTACGGGCCGGTCTCTCCGAGGAGAGACCGGCCCGTAATCAGCTCCTGGTCAGAGCCTGTGGAGGCCGTGGCGGGAATCGAACCCACGTAACTCGCTTTGCAGGCGAGTCCCTAAACCACTCGGGCACACGGCCGGGATGAGGTGATGTCCTGACTGTAGGCCGTGGCGCGGGGGGTGGGGCAAGGGTGCGGGCCGTGCTGCCATGAGGCTGCAATACGGGGTTCATGAACGGGGTTCAGGGAGGGGGCTCACGGACCCCGTGGTTCCGTGTCGCGACGGTCGTGGGGGGTCAGGACGGTGGGGTGGTGGCGGCCGGTGGGGTGGCGGGGGTGTCGCGTACGGCGACCAGGCCGTTGAAGACGCCGACGTAGGCGGTGCCGTCCGGGCCGAGGGTGACCGGGGCCCAGTTGTTGTCGTAGAAGGGGCCGGTGCCGGTGAGCCGCTTCCAGCGGGTGTGGCCGCTGCGGAAGTCGACCGCGGTGAGGTACCAGGCGTCGATGCCCAGCCGGTTCGGCTCCTTTGTGTAGAAGTACAGCAGGCCGTTGGCGGTGGAGAGCTTGGCGACGGTGGACGGGGAGCGTTCCTGGCTCTCCCAGACGGTGTCGCAGCCGCTGCCGTCGGGCCGGATGTCGATCCGGGTGATCCCGCCGGTCACGGACTTCCCGGCGAGCAGCGAGGTGACGTTCTCGTAGCCGTAATTGTTCTCGACGACGAGGCTGTTGCCGTAGCCGATGAGGGAGTTGTCGGTGGTGGAGGCGCCGGACCGGAAGACGGGGACCTTGCAGACGAGCCGGTCGCCGCCGCCGCCGACGCCGCCGCCGCTTCTGTCGCCGCCGCCGTCGGAGCCCTCGTCACGGCCGTCACCGGGGACGGGCCCCGAGCCCGGTCCCGAGCGTGACCCCGTACCGGACCCCGAGCCGGAGGCCGTCGCGTTCGCCGGGTCAGCGGCCGTGGCGCGGCGGTAGACCAGGACGTTCATGCGGTCGTCGGCGTTGTCGGTGATCGCGACGTACGGGTGGGCGGAGTCGCCGAGCAGGGTGGGCGTGGTGCCGGAGCCCTGGCTGACGGAGCCCGGCTTGCTGCCCGTTCCGCGGTCGTAGGTCTGCCGCCACTGGACGCGAGGGGTGCCGTCGGCGTCCGTGCGCAGGCTGTAGAGGGCATGGTCGGAGACGACCGAGACGCCGTCCGGGGCCACCGAGAAGCTGTTCTGGATCTCCTCGCCCGGCAGTTGGGTGGTGCGCACCGTGCCGCTGTCGGGCGCGATCGTGCCGATCCGGCCCTTACGGGTGACCCACCAGATCCGGCCATCCCAGTCGGGCTGGACCGCGGTCACCGGATCGCAGGTACCGCGCGGGTAGAGGTGGGTCCAGCCGACGCAGTCGTGCGGGACGTACGGGGTCAGGTCCCAGTCGTCGTCGAGGGCGAAGTGCCAGCTGCCGTCGGCGGCCCGGGAGTGGGACAGGCGCAGTACGTGCTGGCGGGAGTCGGCGAGGACGACGCGGTCCTTGTTGTCCAGGTAGAAGTAGGCGCCGCCCGAGGTGTCCTTGAAGATCTTGGAGAAGTCGAGGCGGGTGAGGGCCTCGATGGTGGAGGGGCGCTGCGGCAGCTTGTACTCGGCGAGCGTGGCCAGGCTCTTCGGGTCGAGGAGCTTGAGCCGGAAGCCCTGGAAGGTGCCGCAGACAGTCAGGATCCGGCCATCTTTGTCGAAGGTGACGGTCGCGCACTCACCACCCAGCGCCGCCATCTTCGCGCTGCTCACGGCCGGCTGTGCGCCGAGCGGGCCCGGGAAGGGGTGGGTGTCGCTGCTCGCTCCGTCCCCGTGCATACCGGCCCGCCCGTTGGGGGCCAGAAACGGATGCTGTGGCGGCGCCTGGTCGGCGGGGAGCGGTGCCGCGGTGGCCGGCGCCCCCTCGTACTGCGGGACCAGGCGGTGTCCCGGGGCGGGCGGGATCGGCGCGGCGTACGCGGCGGGGGCGAGCGCGGCGCCGGCCGGCAGCGCGAGCAGCAGCGCGGTGAGGGCGGCGGCCGCGCGGGCCCCGAACCGTCTGCCCCGGGGGCGCGGACTGCCGCCCCGAGGTCCAACGAGCCTTATGCGCATGGGAGTTCCTTCGTCCGGGGGCAACGGCGGACGAGGCTAGGGCGGGGGAGATGAGGAGTCCATGGATTCCGGCGGCCTGGCATGAAGCGTTCATATGCGTCCACATGGCCGAAAGAATGGTGGCGGGCGCGTCTCGGGCGGGGCCTCAACCCTCACCCCCCGGCCCCTCGTCGCCGCCCTCACCCTCCATGCCCCGGGCGCCTCCTCATCCCGCCCGGAGGAACTCCTCCACCGTCGAAGCGAACAGTTCCGGTTCGTCCACCCACGGGTAGTGGCCGACCGCGTGCAGCGGCCGGAGCCGCGCGTCCGGGAACGACTCGGCCACCAGCTCGCCCGCCCGCATCCCGGCCAGCCCGTCCCGGTCCCCGGTCACCACCAGCACCGGGCACTCCACCTGCGCCAGCCTGTCCAGCACCGTACGGGTCGTGTGCTCGTCCACGCCCTGCCAGAACCCGGCCCGTGGCACCGGCCCCAACTGCCCGCCCTCCGCTGCCGCGTGGGCCCGCTGAGGCTCCTCCCACCGCCCGTATCCCAGCGGCGCCGCGGTGAACAGCAGCTCCCGCACCTCCTCCAGGTCCGTGGTCTCGGCCAGGTGCCGCACCGCCGCCGCGGCCTGCGGCCACCAGTCCTCGTCGCGGCGCGCCTGGAAGATCTCCCGTGCGTCATCGGGGAGTTCACCCTGCAGCCGGGAGCCGGGGCAGACCAGCACGAGCCGGGTCAGCCGCTCGGGATACGCCGCCGCGTAGGCCTGCGCGACCGCCGCGCCGGCGTCGTGGGCGAGCAGCGCGAACCGCTCCAGGCCCAGGTGGGCGCGGAGCGACTCGACGTCCTCGGCGAGGTGCGGGAAGGCGTAGCGGGACGGGTCGTCGGCGGCGGGGGAGTCGCCGGTGCCGCGGCTGTCCGGGATGACCAGCTGTCGGTGCGCCGCCAGGCCGCCGAGGTCCTCGAGGTACGCGGCGTCCCGTCCGGGCCCGCCGGCCAGGCACACCAGGGGCGGCAGCGGGGAGTCGGCCGGGCCGAGCACGCGGTAGTGGAGTGCGGTGTCGTCGTACGTACGGAAGTGCGGCATACGCACAGCTTGCCCGATGCGGGAGGCGGGAAAAGCGGGGGAGCGCCGCCCCTCGTTCAGGCCTTCCGCCGGATCCGGAGGAAGCCCTAGGACCGACGGCCGACCCGATCCCCGTCCCCCGACAGGGGTGCAGCGGGTGCTTGGCCCTTACCGTGGCCGGATGAGCGCTGACCCCTCGCGCGGCACCGGGACCGACTCCGGGACCGCCCTCGCCCCCGGAAGCACCCCCGACCCCGACCACCCCGGGATACCCGGCCCGTCCGCCGTCACGGACGCCGGCCCCGGGACCCGAGCCGCGGACACCGGCGGCGTGCTCGGCCGCACCCACCGCGCGCTCACCCTCGGCATCATCTCCGTCGTCTCGCTGGTCGCGTTCGAGGCGAGTGCCGTGAACACCGCGATGCCGGTCGCCGCCCGCGCCCTGGACGGCATCGGCCTCTACGCGTTCGCCTTCTCCGCGTTCTTCACGGCGAGCCTGTTCGCGATGGCGCTCGCGGGGGAGTGGAGCGACCGGCGCGGGCCGCTCGCGCCGCTGTTCAGCGGGATCGCCGCGTTCGGTGCCGGGCTGCTGATCGCGGGCGGAGCGCAGAGCATGGGGATGTTCGTGGCCGGCCGCGGGGTGAAGGGGGGCGGCGGCGGGCTGGTCGTCGTCTCGCTGTATGTGGTCGTCGGCCGGGCCTATCCGGAGCGGCTGCGCCCGTCGATCATGGCGTCGTTCTCGGCGGCGTGGGTGGTGCCGGTGATCGTCGGCCCGCTGGTCGCCGGGACGGTCACCGAACACGTCGGCTGGCGCTGGGTCTTCCTCGGCATCCCCGTACTGATCCTGCTGCCGCTCGCGGTGATGCTGCCCGCGCTGCGCAAGCTGCCGCGTACGGTGCCCGGCCCGCACGACGGGCTCCGGCAGGTGCTGGGCGACCGGCGCTGCCTGCTCGCGCTGGCCGTGGCCGTCGGCGCGTGCCTGCTGCAGTACGCCGGGCAGCACCCGTCCTGGTACGGGCTGCTGCCCGCGGCCGCCGGGCTCGGGCTGCTGGTGCCGGGGATCGTGCGGCTGCTGCCGCGGGGGACGTTCCGGGCGGCGCGCGGCCTGCCCTCCGTCATCCTGATGCGCGGTCTGGCGGCCGGGTCGCTGGTCGCCGCGGAGAGCTTCATTCCGCTGATGCTGGTCACCCAGCGCGGGATGTCCGCGACGCTCGCCGGACTGTCCCTCACCGGTGGCGGGCTGACCTGGGCGCTCGGCTCGTACGCGCAGAGCAGGCCGCGCTGCGAGCCCTACCGGGAGCGGCTGATGGGCGTGGGCATGGGCTTCCTGGCGGTGGCCGTCGCCCTGGTGCCGCTGGCCCTGATCGAGGGGGTGCCGGTGGGGATCGTCGCTGCGGCCTGGACGCTCGGCGGCTTCGGTATGGGTCTCAACATCTCCAGCGGCGGGGTCCTGCTGCTGAAGCTGTCGCCGCCCCGGGAGGCGGGCAGCAACTCCGCGTCGCTGCAGATGTCGGACGCGCTGGGGAACGTCACCTTCGTCGGCGTCAGCGGCGTGCTGTTCGTGGCCTTCGGCGGCGGCTCGATCGCGGCGGGTGGTCACGCGGTCGCGGGCGGCGGCCAGGCGGGCCACCCCGCGGCCTTCGCCGCCGTGTTCGCGGCGATGGCGCTCGTCGCGGCGGCGGGCGCGGCGGTGGCGGCGCGGCTGCGGCCGGGGGCGGGGGCGGGGGCCGCGGGAGACGGGACGGGCACGGCCGCCGCCGGACCCATCGGCTGCTGAAGGAGCAGGGGAACCGCGGCCGGGGCACGGCGGGAACGTGACGCTCGGCCCACTTGTGCGGAACACGCGGGCTCGCCCGGACGAGGGCGAGCCGCACCGGTAGGCTGACGCGGTTGCCGATCGCCGAGTTCAGCCCGACGGAGACCGTGACTACCACCACCAGCGCCACCAACAACCACCACCTGTCCCCGGCCTTCCCGGGACGGGCCCCTTGGGGTACCGCGAACAAGCTGCGCGCCTGGCAGCAGGCGGCCATGGACCGGTACATCGAGACCCAGCCCAAGGATTTCCTCGCCGTCGCGACGCCCGGCGCCGGCAAGACGACCTTCGCGCTCACCCTCGCGTCGTGGCTGCTGCACCACCACGTCGTGCAGCAGGTGACGGTCGTCGCGCCCACCGAGCATCTGAAGAAGCAGTGGGCGGAGGCAGCGGCCCGGATAGGGATCAAGCTCGATCCGGAGTACAGCGCGGGCCCGTTGGGCCGCGAGTACCACGGCGTCGCCATCACCTACGCGGGCGTCGGCGTCCGCCCGATGCTGCACCGCAACCGCATCGAGCAGCGCAAGACGCTGGTCATCCTGGACGAGATCCACCACGCCGGTGACTCGAAGTCCTGGGGTGAGGCGTGCCTGGAGGCGTTCGAGCCGGCCACCCGGCGGCTCGCGCTCACCGGCACCCCGTTCCGGTCGGACACCAACCCGATCCCCTTCGTGACGTACGAAGAGGGCAACGACGGCATCCGGCGCTCCTCGGCCGACTACACCTACGGCTACGGCAACGCCCTCTCCGACGGCGTCGTCCGGCCGGTCATCTTCCTCTCCTACAGCGGCAACATGCGCTGGCGGACGAAGGCGGGTGACGAGATCGCGGCCCGCCTGGGCGAGCCGATGACCAAGGACGCCGTCTCGCAGGCCTGGCGTACCGCGCTGGATCCGCGCGGCGACTGGATGCCGAACGTGCTGCGCGCCGCCGACCGGCGGCTCACCGAGGTGCGCAAGGCCATCCCGGACGCCGGGGCGCTGGTGATCGCCTCCGACCAGGAGCAGGCGCGGGCGTACGCGAAGCTGATCCGGGAGATCACCGGCACCGGCGCCACCCTGGTGCTGTCCGACGACACCGGCGCCTCGCAGCGCATCGACGACTTCGCCGACTCCCACGACCGCTGGATGGTCGCGGTCCGGATGGTGTCCGAGGGCGTCGACGTGCCGCGGCTCGCGGTCGGTGTCTACGCCACGACCATCTCCACCCCGTTGTTCTTCGCGCAGGCCGTGGGCCGTTTCGTACGGTCCCGCAAGCGCGGGGAGACGGCCTCCGTCTTCGTGCCCACCGTCCCGATGCTCCTGGAGTTCGCGAACGAGATGGAGGTCGAGCGCGATCATGTGCTCGACAAGCCGAAGAAGGACGGCGAGGAGGACCCGTACGCCGAATCCGAGAAGGAGATGGAGGAGGCGGAGAAGCAGCAGGACGAGGACACCGGCGAGCAGGAGCAGTTCTCGTTCGAGGCGCTGGAGTCCGAGGCCGTCTTCGACCGGGTGCTCTACGACGGTGCCGAGTTCGGCATGCAGGCGCACGCGGGCAGCGAGGAGGAGCAGGACTACCTCGGCATCCCCGGGCTGCTGGAGCCCGACCAGGTGCAGATGCTGCTGCAGAAGCGGCAGGCCCGGCAGATCGCGCACAGCAAGAAGAAGCCGGACACCGAGGCGGACCTGCTGGAGATCCCGGCCGAGCGGCGCCCGGTGGTCACGCACAAGGAGCTGCTGGGGCTGCGCAAGCAGCTGAACACGCTGGTGGGTGCCTATGTGCACCAGAGCGGCAAACCGCACGGCGTGATCCACACCGAGCTGCGGCGGGTGTGCGGCGGGCCGCCGAGCGCGGAGGCGACCGCGGGGCAGCTGAGCGAGCGGATCAAGAAGGTGCAGGAGTGGGCCACCCGGATGCGGTGACCTGCGCGGGGCGGTGAGCTCACCGCCCCGCCGCCGGCCGGCGGACCTCCGCTTTCGGGCCGGTTTTTCCGTCCCGCGGTCCGTGGTGGCCCGCGACCTCGCATAACGAATCGGTAACGCTGCGGTCCTCTCACCGGGGCGATACGGCCGTTCCGTATGGCCCAGAGGGGATATTCCGGGCGCGGGCGCCCGGATTCTGGACGGACTCTTCCGCTGACCGGACCGGCTCGCTACTGTCCCCGTCACGCACACGCCCCGTGGCAGCGCCGCCGCGGAGCGCAGCCGGTGCCAAGCGGCCGGCGGCCTCTTGCGCGCGCTGCTCCGGGACCTGCAGCGCGTCGCGCCCGAGTGCCGCCACTCACACGAGGAGGGGGCGTCGTGACCGCGGAGACCTCCCAGACGCTCGACCGGGGACTACGTGTCCTCAAACTGCTCGCCGACACCGACCACGGGCTGACCGTCACCGAGCTGTCCAACAAGCTCGGTGTCAACCGCACCGTGGTCTACCGCCTGCTCGCCACTCTGGAGCAGCACGCCCTGGTACGCCGTGACATCGGCGGCCGGGCCCGGGTGGGCCTGGGCGTGCTGCGCCTGGGCCGCCAGGTGCATCCGCTCGTCAGAGAGGCGGCGCTGCCCGCGCTGCGCTCGCTCGCCGAGGACATCGGGGCCACCGCACATCTCACTCTCGTCGACGGCACCGAAGCGCTCGCTGTCGCCGTGGTGGAGCCGACCTGGACCGACTACCACGTCGCCTACCGGGCCGGTTTCCGTCATCCGCTGGACCGCGGGGCCGCCGGACGGGCGATCCTCAAGGCCCGGCAGGGGCGCACCCAGGACGCCGGACTCGCCCTGACCCACGGGGAGTTGGAGGCCGGTGCGAGCGGGGCCGCGGCGCCGCTGCTGGGGGTGAGCGGCATCGAGGGCAGCGTCGGCGTGGTGATGCTCGCCGACACCGTCTCCGAGCGGGTCGGGCCGCGGGTGGTCGACGCGGCACGGGAGGTGGCCGAGGCGCTGCGCTAGGGCGTGTCCGGGGCGGTGCGCGGGCGGGGCGGCAGCGGTTCCGCGGCGCCGGGTGAGCCGGTCCGTGCAGGGTTCAATTAGGGTGGCACGGTGTCCTCACGCGCCCGTGCCCTGGCGGTCTGCACCGCCCTCGTCCTCGCCCTCCTCGTCACCGTGGCCCTCGCACCGCTGCCGTTCTCGGTCGCCTATCCGGGCATGACGGCGAACGTCCTCGGTGACGACAAGGGCAAGCCGGTGATCACCATCACCGGCGCAGGCACCCGCAGGACCAGCGGCGAGCTGCGGATGACCTCGATCGTCGCCACCGGCCCCGACGCCTCCGTGCGCCTTTCGGACGTGGTCAAGGGCTGGTTCCGTACGGACGAGGCGGTCATGCCGCGGGAGGCGGTCTATCCGGTCGGCGACAACACCGAGGAGATCGCCGAGCACAACGCCGCGCAGATGAAGGAGTCGCAGGACTCGGCCACCAGCGCCGCCCTCGGGCACCTCCACAAGTCCGCGAAGGACATCAAGGTCAAGCTGAGCCTCGCGGACGTCGGCGGGCCCAGTGCCGGGCTGATGTTCGCCCTCGGCATCGTCGACAAGCTCGACGGCGACGGCGCGGGGCAGGACCTGACCGGCGGGAAGAAGATCGCCGGCACCGGCACCATCACCGCCGGCGGCGAGGTCGGCGCGGTGGGCGGCGTCCCGCTCAAGACGCAGGCGGCGCACCGGGACGGGGCCACGGTCTTCCTGGTCCCGCGGAAGGAGTGCGCGGACGCGCGGGCCGAGCTGCCCAAGGGCATGCGGCTGATCCCCGTCACCACCCTCGACGGCGCGGTGGGCTCCCTGGAGGCCCTGCGGACCGGCGGCAAGGTCCCCGCCTGCTAGCGAAGATCCCCGGCCCGGCCCCCGGGCCCGGTCAGCCCTCCTTCACGAAGCCTTCCTCGACCAGCCAGTCCAGGGCCACCTTGTGCGGGTCCTGGCCGTCCACGTCCACCAGGCGGTTGAGCCGCTGGGCGACGGCGTTGTTGAGGGCCTTGGTGATCGGCGCCAGCACCTTGGGGATGGACGGGTACTTCTTCAGCGAGTCGGCGTTCACCGCGGGGGTGGCGTTGTAGTTGGGGAAGAAGTGCTTGTCGTCGGCGAGGACGTTCAGATGCATCGCCTTGATCCGGCCGTCGGTGGTGAAGACCTCGCCGAGCGCGCAGGTGCCGCCCTTGGCCGTCTCGGTGTAGACGACGCCGCCGGTCATCTTGCGGATGTTGGAGGCCGGCACCTTCATGCCGTACGCCCGCGCCATGCCCGGGTAGCCGTCGTTGCGGGCGGCGAACTCGTTCTCCACGCACAGTGACACCGCGCCGGGGTTCTTCTTGGACAGCGCCGCCACGTCCGAGAGGGTGCGCACGCCCAGCTTCTTCTGGTTGGCGGCGTTCAGCGCCAGCGCGTAGGTGTTGTTGAGCTTGGACGGCGGCAGCCAGACGATGCCGTTCTTGAGGTCCTCGTCGTGGACGGCCTGCCACTGCTTCTGCGGGTCGGTGATCGGCTTGGCGTGGCCGAGGTAGGTGATCCAGCCGGTGCCGGTGTATTCGTAGGTGGCGTCCGCCGTACCGGACTTGACCGCTTCCCGGGCGCCGATCGACCCCTGGATGCTGGTCTTGTCGATCACGTCGGCGCCGGCCGCCTCGAAGACGATGCCCATGATCTGGCCGAGCACGATCTGCTCGGTGAACTCCTTCGACGTCACCGTCAGATCCGCGCCCGCGAGGGGGCGGCCCGGGTAGCCGGCGTTCGCCCCGGGGGAGACGTCGTCGCTCATCGCGCTGCCGCTGACCAGCCCGCACCCGCCCAGCGCGACGGTGGCGAGCAGCGCGCCGGCGAGCAGCCCGGCCCGGCGGGCGCGGCTTCGGTGGGTGCTCACGTCGTTGCCTCCAGGCCGCGCGGCCGCAGCAGCAGTTCGGCGAGCGATGCCAGCCATTCGACCAGCAGGGCGAGCGCCACGGTCAGTACGGAGCCGAGAATCAGGACGGGCATCCGCTGGGTGACGATGCCCGCCGAGATCAGGTCGCCCAGGCCGCCGCCCCCGCCGAAGGTGGCCAGGGTGGCGGTGCCGACGTTCAGGACGAGCGCGGTGCGGACACCGGCGAGGATCAGCGGTACGGCCAGCGGCAGTTCGACCTTGCGCAGCACGCCCATGGGGGACATGCCGATGCCGCGGGCGGCCTCGGTGAGGGTGGGGTCGATGCCGCGCAGGCCCGCGATGGTGTTGGCGAGTACCGGCAGCACGGCGTAGATGACCATGCCGACGATGGCGGAGCGCGCGCCGATGCCGAGCCAGATCACCAGCAGGATCAGCAGACCCAGCGCGGGGACTGCCTGGCCGAGGTTGGCGAAGGTCATCGCCACCGGGGTGGCCTTGCGCAGCTTGGCGCGGGTCAGCGCGATGCCCAGCGGGATGGCGATGATCAGCACGAAGAAGGTGGAGATCACGGTGAGTTGGACGTGCTGGCGCAGCGCCAGCCACACCTTGCCGTTGTCCACGGCCTGGTGGGCGATGGAGTCCAGGCGGGCGCCGCGGAACCACAGCCAGGTGATGAGCAGCGCGACGACCAGGAAGGCCGGCATGAAGGTCCACTTCTGCCAGCTGATGCGGCGGGCGCCCTGGGGGCTGCCGGGCGTCGGCGCCTCGCCGGTCGCGACCTCGCGTTCCGTGCGCTCCTCGACCTGGACGTTTTCGTGGTGCGCCGGCCCGCGCCGGTCCCGTTCGCCCGGTGGCCGGCGCCGGCGCGGGCCGGCCGGGTCGTATGAGTCCCGTGGTGTCATGCCGTGACCCCCTGGGAGCCGTCCGCGCCGTCCGCACCCTCCTGCGCGAGGTGCGTCCTGCGGTCCCGCTGGTCCTGGAGTTCGTGCTGGTGCTCGGCGGCGTCCAGCCGGTCGGCCTCCAGGAGTTCATGGACGTTGTTCATCAGCGTCTCCATGTCGACGACGCCGATGTACTCGCCGCGCCGCCCGGTGACCGCGACCCGCCCGGCGTTGTCGGTGAGCACCGCCTCCAGGGCGTCGCGCAGTGTCGCGTCCCGGGTCACCGTGTCGTGCACCAGCGTCCCGGCCCGCGCCAGCGACTCCTTGGCGCGCGAGAGGTCGCCGCGCCGCAGCCACTTGTAGGGACGGCGGTGCCGGTCCAGCAGCAACACCTCGTTGGTGCTGCCGGAGCGCAGCAGGTCGAAGATGTCCTGGAGCGGGTCGTCCACGGCGGCGGTGGCGAAGTCGACGATGGGGACGTCGCGTACGCGGGTGAGGTTGAGCCGCTTGAGGGCGGCGCCGGCGCCGACGAATCCGGAGACGAAGTCGTCCGTGGGGTTGGTGAGGATGGCTTCGGGGGTGTCGAACTGGGCGATGTGCGAGCGTTCGCGGAGCACCGCGATGCGGTCGCCGAGCTTGATCGCCTCGTCGAAGTCGTGGGTGACGAAGCAGATGGTCTTGTGGAGTTCGTGCTGGAGCCGGATCAGCTCGTCCTGGAGGTGGTCGCGGGTGATCGGGTCGACGGCACCGAACGGCTCGTCCATCAGCAGGACGGGCGGGTCGGCGGCGAGTGCGCGGGCGACGCCGACGCGCTGCTGCTGGCCGCCGGAGAGCTGGCGCGGATAGCGGTGGCGGAATTCGGCCGGGTCCAGGCCGACGAGGTCGAGCATCTCCTCGACCCGGCCTTTGACCTTGGATTTCGACCAGCCCACCATCTTGGGGACCAGCGCGATGTTCTGGGCGACGGTCATGTGCGGGAAGAGGCCGGAGGACTGGATGGCGTAGCCGACCTTGCGGCGGAGCTTGACCGGGTCCATGTCGGTGACGTCCTCGTCGCCGATCCGGATGCGGCCGGAGGTGGGCTCGATCAGCCGGTTGATCATCTTCAGGGTGGTGGACTTGCCGCAGCCCGAGGGCCCCACGAAGACCACCAGCTCGCCGGCCTTGATCTCCATGTTGACGCTGTCCACTGCGGGGTTGGAGTTGCCCGGGTAGATCTTCGTCAGGTTCTCCAGCTGGATGCTGGCGCCGGAGGTGGTGGTCGGCTCGGACGTCTCAGGCACGGATCCCCCTGGGGATGGTCAGGCGTCCGATCAGGACGTAAACGGCGTCGAAGAGCAGGGCCAGGACGGCGATGCCGAGGGTGCCGGAGAGCACCTGGTTGAGGGAGTTGGCGCTGCCCAGGGAGGCGATGCCGCGGAAGATCTCGTTGCCGAGACCGGGGCCCGAGGCGAAGGCGGCGATCGCGGCGATGCCCATCAGCATCTGGGTGGCGACCCGGATGCCGGTGAGGATGGGCGGCCAGGCCAGGGGCAGTTCGACGCGCAGCAGCCGGGCGCCGCGGGACATCCCGATGCCCTTGGCGGCGTCCACCAGGGTGGGGTCCACCCCCCGCAGCCCGACGATGGCGTTGCGTACGACGGGCAGCAGTCCGTACAGGGTGAGTGCGATGACGGTGGGGGCGACGCCGAGGCCGACGATCGGGATGAGCAGACCGATCATGGCCAGGGACGGGACCGTCAGGATGGTGGCGGTCGCGGTGGTGGCGAGGTTGCCCGCCCATTCGCTGCGGTAGGTGGCCACGCCGAGGGCGACGCCCAGCACGGTGGCGATCACCATGCATTGGAAGACCGCGCTGGCGTGCTGATATGTGTCCGTCAGCAGCTGGGTATGCCGGGTGCCGACGTACTCCCAGAAGCTCACTCGGCGCTCTCCCTTTGTCAGTCCCCTGATGCCTGTTTCACCAGCGGGATGATGCGCAACGGCACCGGATTTTCCATCACGATCGCCGTCGAGGCCCGCACGATGCCATCAAAGCCCACAACACGGTCGATGACACGTTGCAAGTCGGCGTTGGATCTGGCGACGAGCCTGCAGAGCATGTCCCCATGTCCCGTCGTTGTATGCAGCTCCAACACCTCGGGAACGGTCGTCAAATGAGCACGGACGTCGCTGCCTTGACCCTGTTTGATCTCAAGTGTCGCGAATGCGGTCACGGGATAGCCGAGTGCGGCCGGGTCCACGTCCGGCCCGAAGCCCCTGATCACTCCATTCGACTGAAGGCGGTCCAGCCGCGCCTGCACCGTCCCGCGCGCCACCCCGAGGCGCCGGGAGGCCTCCAGGACACCGATCCGCGGCTCCCGGGCGAGCAGCTCCAGCAGCGCGCCGTCCAAATGATCGATCGCCATCGCCGGTCCCTCCGATTTCGATGGTCATCCTGTACAGATAGCCCGGCGAAACCCCCGGACTGCTATGCATAGTGCCCAGTAGATACGCAAACTATTGCGCACCTTGTGGATCGGGGGGACTCTGCGGCCATGGCAGACACCACGATGCACACCCAGCCCACCACCCCCGGTACGGCCCGGCAGGCGGACCCCTTCCCGGTCAAGGGGATGGACGCGGTCGTCTTCGCCGTCGGCAACGCCAAGCAGGCCGCGCACTACTACGCCACCGCGTTCGGTATGCAGCGCGTCGCCTACTCCGGACCGGAGAACGGCAGCCGCGAGACCGCCAGTTACGTGCTCGAATCCGGTGGCGCCCGGTTCGTGTTCACCTCCGTCATCAAGCCGTCGACCGACTGGGGCCGCTTCCTCGCCGACCATGTCGCCGCCCACGGCGACGGCGTCATCGACCTCGCCATCGAGGTCCCGGACGCCCGCGCGGCCTACGCCTACGCCGTCGCCCACGGCGCCACCGGCATCGACGAGCCGTACGAGACCAAGGACGAGCACGGCACCGTCGTCCGTGCCGCCATCGCCACCTACGGCAAGACCCGGCACACCCTCGTCGAGCGCACCGGCTACGACGGCCCCTACCTGCCCGGCTTCGTCGCGGCCGAGCCGCTCGTGACGCCCGGCGCCCGCCGCTTCCAGGCCATCGACCACTGCGTCGGCAACGTCGAACTCGGCAAGATGAACGAGTGGGTGGCCTTCTACAACAAGGTCATGGGCTTCACCAACATGAAGGAGTTCGTCGGCGACGACATCGCCACCGAATACTCCGCCCTGATGTCGAAGGTCGTCGCCGACGGCACCCTCAAGGTCAAGTTCCCGATCAACGAACCGGCGATCGCGAAGAAGAAGTCGCAGATCGACGAGTACCTGGAGTTCTACGGCGGCGCCGGCGTCCAGCACATCGCGCTCGCCACCAACGACATCGTGGCCAGCGTCCGCGCGATGCGCGCGGCCGGTGTGGAGTTCCTCAACACCCCCGACTCGTACTACGACACCCTCGGCGAGTGGGCGGGCGAGACCCGGGTGCCCGTCGAGATCCTGCGCCAGGAGAAGATCCTCGTCGACCGCGACGAGGACGGCTATCTGCTGCAGATCTTCACCAAGCCCGTCCAGGACCGGCCGACCGTCTTCTTCGAAATGATCGAGCGGCACGGCTCGATGGGCTTCGGCAAGGGCAACTTCAGGGCCCTCTTCGAGGCCATCGAGCGCGAGCAGGAGCTCCGCGGCAACCTCTGACCCGCGCCCCGGGGCCCACGGCGGTCCCCAAGCGCCGCCCGCCTCCCCGGCGGCGCCCGCGGCCCGGTACGACGCCCTGAGCGCCGTACCGGGCCGCTTCGCCGCCTGCGGCCCCGCCGGCGCCGACGCGCCGCCCCGTGAGCGGTCCCCGGGTCCGCGATCCTCGGGTCCGTGATCTTCCGTGTACGGCGCACGAATGCGACGCTTGACCCATGGACCTCATCGCAGACCTGCGCGCCGGACTTCCCGCGGAAGCGATCCTCACCGACCCCGACGTCACCGGCGCCTACGCCAACGACATGGCGAGCTTCTGCGAGGCCGGCACCCCGGCAGTCGTCGTCCTGCCGCGCACCGTCGAGCAGGTCCAGCACGTCATGCGCACCGCCACCGCCCGCCGCGTCCCGGTCGTCCCGCAGGGCGCCCGCACCGGCCTGTCGGGCGCCGCCAACGCCTCCGACGGCTGCATCGTGCTCTCGCTGGTCAAGATGGACCGGATCATCGAGATCAACCCCGTCGACCGGATCGCGGTCGTCGAACCCGGCGTCGTCAATGCCGTCCTCTCCCGCGCGGTCAACGAACACGGCCTGTACTACCCGCCGGACCCCTCCAGTTGGGAGCAGTGCTCGATCGGCGGCAACATCGGCACCGCCTCCGGCGGCCTGTGCTGCGTCAAATACGGCGTCACCGCCGAGTACGTCCTCGGCCTGGACATCGTCCTCGCCGACGGCCGGCTGCTGTCCACCGGCCGGCGCACCGCCAAGGGCGTCGCCGGCTACGACCTCACCCGCCTCTTCGTCGGCTCCGAAGGCAGCCTGGGCATCGTCGTGCGCGCCGTCCTCGCCCTCAAGCCCGAGCCGCCCCAACAGCTCGCGCTGGCCGCGGAGTTCCCCTCCACCGCGGCCGCCTGTGAGGCGGTCTGCGAGATCATGGCCCGCGGCCACGCCCCCTCACTCCTCGAACTCATGGACCGCACGAGCATCCGCGCCGTCAACGCCATGGCGCAGATGGGCCTGCCGGACAGCACCGAGGCGCTGCTGCTCGCGGCCTTCGACACCCCGGAGCCGGCCGCCGACCTCGCCGCCGTCGGCGCGCTGTGCACGGCGGCCGGCGCGACCGAGGTCGTCCCCGCCGAGACCGCCGCCGAGTCCGACCTGCTGCTCCAGGCCCGCCGGCTGACCCTGACCGCGCTGGAGCAGGTCAAATCGGCCACCATGATCGACGACGTCTGCGTGCCGCGCTCCCGGCTCGCCGAGATGCTCGACGGGACCGCCGCCATCGCCGAGAAGTACGACCTCACCATCGGCGTCTGCGCACACGCCGGTGACGGCAACACCCACCCCACCGTCTGCTTCGACGCGGACGACCCGGACGAGTCCCGCCGCGCCCGCGAGTCCTTCGACGACATCATGGCGCTGGGTCTCGAACTGGGCGGCACGATCACCGGCGAGCACGGCGTCGGCGTCCTGAAGAAGGAGTGGCTGGCGCGCGAACTGGGCCCGGTGGGACTGGAGTTGCAGCAAGGCATCAAGGGCGTCTTCGACCCGCTCGGTATCCTCAACCCGGGCAAGCTCTTCTGAGGCCCCGCTCCGGCTCCCCGACGGGCGGGGCCGGATGCGCGGCCCGTCACCGGAAGGATTGACCGCCTCATGACGATCCACGACCCGCACCGACCCGGCGACGGCACGGTCACCTTCCGCGTGACCGGCCACGGCGTCGACGACATCACCTATGCGGTCCAGGCCCCGGGCGCCGACTCCGGCGGGGAACACCAGGTCTCCCGGCCCGAACTCCCCTGGTTCGCGGTGACGGACGCCCGCGGGGTGGGTGCGATGCCGATGCTCACGCTCACCCTCGAAGGGCCGGGCGCCTACGCCGAATGCGAGATCCTCACGGACGGCGCACCGGCCGTCCGCGGCACCGTGCACGGCCCGGCGGCGACTGTCGTGTTCATGGCTCGGGCAGGGGTCTCGTAGAGTTCGCGACCATGGAATCCATCCTCCCCGCGATAGCCGTCCTGCTCTTCGTCGTCCTCCTGCTGTCCGGCTTCGCCGACACCCGCGCCAAGCGCACCGAGCGCAGGCTCCAGCGCATCGAGCGGAAGCTGGACCAGTTGATGGCGCACGTCGGCGCCGCCGCGCCCGAGGAGCCGCGGATGGCCGAGGTCGACGAGCTGCTGCGCGGCGACAAGAAGATCCAGGCCATCAAGGTGTACCGCGAAATCACCGGCGCCGACCTCGTCGAGGCCAAGGAAGCGGTCGAACGCCGGATGCGCTGACGGGCCGCGGGACCGAGGATGTCCTTGACGACACCCCAGGACCCGCCGGGCCCTCCCGGCCACCCATTGCCCAGGGAGCGAAGAGCCGATGGCAGCGACCGAAGCGACCGCAGCCGACGCGACGTACGACGTCGTCGTGCTGGGGGCCGGACCGACCGGGGAGAACGTCGCCGACCGGGCGCACGCCGCCGGTCTGAGCGCAGTGATCGTGGAGAGCGAACTCGTCGGCGGCGAATGCTCCTACTGGGCCTGCATGCCCAGCAAGGCCCTGCTGCGCCCCGTCACCGCCCGGTCCGAGGCGAGCCGGGTCCCCGGCATCGACAACGCCGTCTCCGGCCCCCTGGATGCCGCCGCTGTCCTCGCCCACCGCAACACCTTCACCTCCCACTGGAAGGACGACGGGCAGGTGCGGTGGCTGGACTCGGCCGGCATCGACCTCGTACGCGGGCACGGCCGGCTCGACGGACCCCGGCGGGTGGTCGTCGACGGCCGGGTCCTGTCCGCACGGCACGCGGTCGCGGTGTGCACCGGCAGCCGCGCGGTGCTCCCGCCCATCCCCGGACTCGCCGCCGCCCGGCCCTGGACCAGCCGTGAGGCCACCAGCGCGCAGAAGGTGCCCGGCCGCCTGGTCGTCGTCGGCGGCGGTGTCGTCGGCGTCGAGATGGCCACCGCCTGGCGCGCCCTGGGCGCCTCGGTGACCCTGCTCGTACGCGGTGACGGACTGCTGCCCCGGATGGAGCCGTTCGCCGGCCACCTCGTCGCCGAATCGCTCGCCGAGGCGGGCGTGTTCCTGCGCATCGGGGTCGAGGTGACCGAGGTGCGCCGGGAGGCACCGGGCGGCGCGGTGACCGTGGTGCTCGACACCGGCGACGAGATCATCGCCGATGAACTGCTGATCGCCACGGGCCGCGCCCCGCGCACCGACGACCTCGGCCTGGAGACGGTCGGCCTGGAGCCCGGCGGCTGGCTGGACGTGGACGACAGCTGCCGGGTGGCCGGTCTGCCGGACGGCTGGCTCTACGGGGTAGGCGACGTCAACCACCGCGCGCTGCTGACCCACCAGGGCAAGTACCAGGCCCGGATCGCGGGCGCCGCCATCGTGGCCCGCGCCCGCCGGGTCCCCATCCTGGAGTCCGACCCCTGGGGCGCGCATGCCGCCACCGCCGACACCCGCGCCGTCCCGCAGGTCGTCTTCAGCGACCCCGAGGCCGCCTCGGTCGGTCTGACGGCCGCCGAGGCGGAGCGCGCCGGTCACCGCGTCCGCGTCGTCGACCAGGACCTCGGCGCCGTCGCCGGCGCCTCGCTGTACGCCGACGGCTACCGCGGCCGGGCCCGGATGATCGTCGACCTGGACCGCGAGGTGCTGCTCGGGGCCACGTTCGTCGGCCCGGGGGTCGGCGAGCTGCTGCATGCGGCGACCGTCGCGGTCGCCGGCGAGGTCCCCGTGGAGCGCCTCTGGCACGCGGTACCCGCCTACCCGACGATCAGCGAGGTCTGGCTGCGGCTGCTGGAGAGCTACCGCGGCTGAGGCGCGGCACCCGGTCCGCCCGCACCCCGCCGTCCGCCCGCAACTCGCCGTCCGGGTACGGCAGTCGGCCGCGGCGGGGGCCGGTGCCCCGCTGCCGGAGGCCGCCGCCGGCACGCTCACGCACCTGGTTCCGGGGACTCGTCGGACGGCCAGGGGTCGCTCAGCCACAGATCGTCCCGCGGCGCCATGGCGAGCAGTTCGCTCAGCCCTTTGTCGATGCCCAGATACTCCTGCTCCGACCCCGGCGGCACCACCCGCAGGGTGCGCTCCAGCCAGGCGGAGACCGCCGCCGCCGGGGCCTCCAGCAGGGCGTCTCCGTCCGGCGAGGTCAGCACCATGCAGACCAGGCTGCGGCCGTCCAGCTTCGTCGGCCAGACCCGTACGTCCCCGTGGCCGCACGGCCGGAACACGCCCTCGACGAGCAGTTCGCGGGCGAACGTCCAGGTGACCGGGGCGTCCGAACCGACATGAAAGGTGACATGGACGGCATAGGGGTCCTCGGTCCGGTAGACCAGCCGGGCCGGTACCGGAATGGTGCGCTCCGGCGACAGCACCAGGCCCAGTTCCAGCTCTCGTTCCACCACGGTGTGCATCAAGTCCGCCTCTCTACGCTCCCGGTGCGGACACCGTCTGCGGGCCCGCACGGGGAGAGAGGCGCCGGGCGCCGGACCCTTACACGACTTCGTACAACTTTTTTGCGGCCCTCTTCCAGGTGGTCGTCGCCGGGCAGGGACACGAGGCGACCCGGGGTCTGATAGATGTGGACGCTGCGTTGCGGCAGACTGCACCCCACACCCACCAGGCCAAGTACAGATACGGGACTTCGGACATGAGCGCCCCTACCTCAGGATCCGCCGGCGACAGCCCCACGCCAGGCTTCTACCCGGACCCGTCCATCCCCGGCTACATCCGGTACTGGAACGGCGCCGGATGGGTGCCCGGCACCAGCCGGCCCGCCCCGGCCGAGGGGGAGGCGATGCCCGCGCCCCCGCCGGGCGTGGCCCCCGCGCCCGCCCCCGCACCGCTCGTCGAGGAGACCGGCCCGGTCTTCTTCGACGAGGAGGCGGACGGCGGCTCGGTACCCGCCGTCCGCCAGAGCGGCGAGGCCGAGGCGCAGAACGCCGTCACGAACTGGGACGACCCCGCCCGCCTGCACGGCGGCAGCCCGGAACCGGCCTCCGCCTGGCAGGCCGACGCCTCCCGGCAGGGCGGCTTCGGCGGCGAGGTGGACCGCCGGGTCTCGTGGGGTTCGCCCGACCAGCCCGACCCGTACGGCCACCCCGACCAGTACGGCGGCCAGTCCGGGACCCCCGGTGGCGGGGCCGCCTGGGGCGCGGTGCCGCCGCAGCGCGAGGAGCGGCCGGGCGGCGAAGGACCCGGGGCGGACGGCTCCGCGGCCGACGGGGCCACGGCCGACGGTTCCGCGCAGACACCGGCCGCGCCCGCACCCCGGCCCTCCGACATCCCGGCCGACGGGACCGTCGCCATCCGCGCCCTCAAGCCCGGTGCGCCGCGCCCCGGGGCCGGTGGCCGGCCCCCCGTCGACCAGGGCACGACGGCGATCCGCGCGGTACGCCCCGACAACGGCGGCGCGGCCGCCCCCGGGTCCCCGCCCGCGGCCAAGGGCAACCAGACGATGGCCATCCGGATCGCCCCCGGCGGCGGACCGTCCGCGCCCGCGCCCTCCGGCAGCGGCGCCCCGCAGGCACTGCCGTCCGTCGGTGCCCAGCAGACCCCTCCGCAACAGACCCCTCCGCAGCAGAACGCCCCGTCGCCGCAGCGGCAGGCCCCGCAGACTCCCGCCCCGTCGGCGGGATTCCCGCCGCAGGGCGGCGCCGCCGCGCCCGGTCCGCAGGGCGCCGGCGCGGAGGCCCACATCCCGTGGAAGCCGCCGACCGAGGACGTGTTCTTCGCGGCCGCACAGGCACAGCAGGGCCACCCGGCAAGCCTCGGCCGCCGGTTCGCGGCCCGGCTGATCGACACCGTCGTGCTGGGCGCGGCGACCGCCGCGGTCGCCGTCCCCATGTGGGGCACGGTCACCGACCACATCGACGCCAAGGTCGAGGCGGCCAAGCAGTCCGGCCGCCAGGTGACGGTCTATTTCCTCGACGGCACCACCGCCCCGGTGTTCGGTGTCATCCTCGCCGTCCTGCTGATCGGCGGTGCGCTGTACGAGGCGCTGCCGACGATCAAGTGGGGCCGCACGCTCGGCAAGAAGCTGTGCGGGGTGCGGGTGCTGGACATCGAGAGCCATGACACCCCGATGCTCGGCGCTGCCCTCAAGCGGTGGTTCGTGTACGGCGTGCTCGGCGTGCTGGTCGTCGGGATCGTGAACGCTGCCTGGTGCCTGTTCGACCGCCCGTGGCGGCAGTGCTGGCACGACAAGGTCGCGCGCACGTTCGTCGCCGCCGACTGACCCGCCGTCCGGCGGCACCCGCCGGTGGCTCTGTTCCCCCGAACGGCCTTCGCCGGATGCGGCGGGCGGTGACAAGCGGTCGACTCGGGCCATGAGCACCGACCAGCCCGGACCCGGTTCCGGTGAACCGCCGGAGAACGACCCGTTCCTGAAGAGGCCGCAGGAGCCGCCGGCGGGCGGCGGTCCCTACAACGGCTCTCCGCACGGCGGCGGCATGGGCGGCGAGGGGGCAGCGGGCGGCACCCCGCCGCCTCCCGGCGGCCCGCCACCGCCGCCGCCCGGTGGAGGCGCACCGCCCCCCGGTGGCACACCGCCGCCCTACGGGGGAGACCCGTACGGCGGCGGCCCGTATGCCGACAACCCCTACGGCGGGCAGTACGGCGCGGCCGATCCGCTCGCCGGGATGCCGCCGCTGGCGAACCGCGGCCGGCGGCTCGTGGCGCGCATCATCGACGCGATCGTCATCATCGTGCCGGTCTCTCTGATCATGAACGCGATCGTCGGCTGGGTGGACTACACCAGCACCAACGGCTCGGAGACCGGTAAGCAGGCGACCGTCTCGGGCGTCACGATGCTGGCGTACCTCATCTACGAGGGCCTGATGCTGACCAGCCGTGGCCAGACGCTCGGCAAGATGGCGATGAAGATCCGGGTCGCGATGCTGACGAACGGTGCGGTGCCCGCGGGCTCGCCCGGCTGGATCCGGGCGGCCGTCTACACCCTGCCGGAGATCGTGCCGTGCTGCGGCTTCATCTTCTGGCTGGTCAACGTCCTGTGGTGCACATGGGACAAGCCCTATCAGCAGTGCCTTCACGACAAGGCGGCCAAGACCGTGGTGGTGTCGACGGCTTGAGGCCCGAGGGGGCGCGGGTGAGGGCCGGTGCAGCCGGGCCTGCCCGGCCCCGTCCGGGCGCCGGGCGGGGCCGGGAGCGGGGGAGGCCGCCACCCCGCCCGCAGGCGGTGTGACGGCCTCCCCGGGGCTTTCGCGCCCTACCGTGAGTGTTCGCTGACCCGGGCTCCGCCGACCCGGGCCTCGCCGCTCACCCGGGCGCCGGCGTTGTCGGCGGGCCGGGTGCCGCGTGACCGGTCCAGGTGGCCGGCCGACGGGCGTACGGCGTGCAACGTGGCGGGTGAGACGGGGGACTTGGTGCGTACGACGTGCCGGCGTACGACACGCGACAGCCGTGGCATGGGGACCGTCATGGCGACGAGGAGTCCGAGCCCGAGCCCGGCGATGGCGATGACCGCGACCCCGATCCCGGTCTGCGTCTGCGAGAGCAGGAGCATCGCGAGGGTGGAGAGGAAGACGGTGGCCGAACCATAGACGAGCTGGGTGGCAGTCGGACGAGGCATGGCGGATCCGTCCTCGGAGGTCGGCGGGGGTGTTCGGTCAACGGCGTGCCATCGGGCGAGCCTAGTGTCCAGTTTTCCCGAGCGGACCGGCCGGTAAGCGTGACCTAACCCACGGTCTCGGTGCACGGGGGCGCACATATCCGGGTGGAGGTGAACACCCAGCAGGGAAAAGCCAGTTGGCGCGGGGGCGCATGCCCTGGGGGCATATCCATCGATGCCCCGGCCGGTGCGGAGCCGACGGCGCGGCGGAGGGCGCCGTCCGTTACGGCCCATCCGCTCGCGTCCGATAGCCGTAACTCGGGGACCGAGTAACGTACTTCGGTGACGTGAGCAAGTCAAGATCTGTCTTTTTCTCCGCGCTTCCGGTCGAATGCCCTCGAACAGTGACCGGTTCGAAGGGGAGGACAACGCCAAGTGAGAGACCACAGACAGGTGTTCAGATCGGCCGCCCTGGCCACGGCAATCGCCGCGATCGGGGCGGCCGCTTTGTCTTCCGGGGTGGCTTCGGCCGACGCCGGTGGCCCGTCGCCCGTCGGTCGGCGTCATGACCCGGCCCCCGAGCGGACCGTGGACCACGACCTCAAGGGGCCGTTCAGCGACCGGCAGGCCGCGCAGCGCAAGGAAGCGCTCCAGCAGGTCATATCCGGCGAGGCCAAGGCGACCGAGCGGGACGGCTCGAAGGTCGTCAAGCTCGGCAGGAGCAAGTACGTCGAGCTGGCGCGGGAGAAGACCGACAAGATATTCACCATCCTGGTGGACTTCGGCGACAAGGTCGACGACACGACGATGTTCGACCCGGACGGCGACGGTCCCAAGCCGCCGGTGAAGAAGTTCGGCGGTACGGCCGGCCCGGCGCACAACCAGATAGCCGAGCCCGACCGCAAGAAGGACAACAGCACCGCCTGGCAGAAGGACTTCCACCAGAAGCACTTCCAGGACCTCTACTTCTCGCACGACAAGAAGAAGGAGTCGCTGGCCAAGTACTACGAGAAGCAGTCCTCGGGCCGCTACTCCGTCGAGGGCGAGGTCTCCGACTGGGTCAAGGTCGACTGGAACGAGGCCCGCTACGGGTCGAACTACTGCGGTGACACCAACTGCGCCAACGCCTGGGACCTGATCCGGGACGGCGTCAACCGGTGGGCGAAGGACCAGAAGGCGGCCGGCCGCACCGACGCGCAGATCAAGACCGATCTCGCCAAGTACGACCAGTGGGACCGCTACGACCACGACGGCGACGGCGATTTCAACGAGCCGGACGGCTACATCGATCACTTCCAGATCGTGCACGCCGGTGAGGACGAGTCCGCGGGTGGCGGCGCGCAGGCGACCAACGCCATCTGGGCGCACCGCTGGTACGCGTACGGCAGCGACGCCGGCAAGAACGGCCCCGGCGAGAACAAGGCCGGCGGCACGCAGATCGGCGACACCGGCATCTGGGTCGGCGACTACACGATGCAGCCTGAGAACGGCGGGCTCGGCGTCTTCGCGCACGAGTACGGCCATGACCTGGGCCTGCCGGACGAGTACGACACCACCGGCACCGGCGAATCCTCGGTGGACTTCTGGTCGTTGATGTCGGCCGGTTCCTGGCTGGGACGCGGCAAGGACGCCATCGGTGACCTGCCGGGCGACATGAGCGCCTGGGACAAGCTGCAGCTGGGCTGGCTCAACTACGGCAAGGCGAAGGCCGCGAAGAAGTCGGTCCACAAGCTGGGTGTCGCGGAGTACAACACCAAGAACAAGCAGGCGGTGGTCGTCGAACTGCCCTCGAAGTCGGTGAAGACGGACATCGTCAAGCCCGCGGAAGGCTCCCAGCAGTGGTGGAGCGACATGGGCAACGACCTCAAGAACACCCTGTCCCGGCCGGTGGATCTGACCGGTAAGTCCAAGGCGTCGCTGTCCCTCAAGGGCTGGTGGGACATCGAGGAGAACTACGACTACCTCTACGCCGAGGTGTCCACGGACGGCGGCAAGAACTTCACGCCGCTGGACGGCACCGCCAACGGCAAGGCCATCTCGCGCGACGGCGGCGACAAGCCGGCGCTGACCGGCACGGCCGACGCCTACCAGGACCTCGTCTACCCGCTGGACGCGTACGCGGGCAAGAAGATCGACCTCCGCTTCCGCTACCAGACGGACGGCGGCGCGGCTCAGAAGGGCTTCGCTGCGGACGCGATCAGTGTCACCGCCGACGGCAAGGCGCTGTTCAGCGACGGTGCCGAGGCCGGCGACAACGGCTGGACCAGCAAGGGCTTCTCGCGGATCGGTGCGTCCTTCACCAAGGACTACCCGCAGTACTACCTCGCCGAGAACCGTCAGTACGTGTCGTACGACAAGACCCTCAAGGTCGGTCCGTACAACTTCGGCTGGACGACCGCGAAGCCGGACTGGGTGGAGCACTTCCCGTACCAGAACGGGGTGTTGATCTGGCTGTGGGACACCTCGCAGCCGGACAACAACGTCGGCCAGCACCCGGGGCAGGGGCAGATCCTCCCGGTCGACGCGCACCCCAAGGCCGAGAAGTGGGCCGACGGGAAGCTGATGCGCAACCGTTTCCAGTCCTACGACTCGACGTTCACCCGTCACCGTACGGACGCGCTGCGCCTGCACAAGGACGGCAAGCTGATCACGGTCAAGTCGAAGAAGGGCGTCACGCTCTTCGACGACCGGCACGGCGTCTACTACGACAAGGCGAACCCGACCGGCGGGGTGATCGTTCCTGACACCAACACCCGGATCAAGATCGCCAAGGAGGCCGGGGACGGCTCCACGGTGACGCTCCAGGTGGGCCCGGCCGGTAAGTAAAAGGTAAAGTCGCAGGTCAGAGGCTAATCGGCCGTCGCCCCCTAGCGGGCGGCGGCCGTTCGCGTTTAGATGCGTCCTAGAGTTCCTTGTTGACGCGAAGTCTCACGGGGGAGATATGACGATGAATGGCGGCGGCTTCATCAGGCTTCCTGGCGGAAGCGTGGTGGTCGCTCTCTCGCTGCCCAGACCGGGCGAGGGCACCCTGCACACGGCGTACGACGGCACCGGCCACGTACGCGTCCTGGTCCATGCCGTGAACCGGCAGCGCGCCCTGACCAGGCTGCGCAACCTCGGACTACGGGCCGTCTACCTGCGCGGCAACATGAAGCCGCCCACGCCGGACGAGGTCACGGCGGTGCTGCACCATCCGGACGGCCTGGTCTGGCGGGAGGCGCCGGAGGACGACACCGAGTCCTGGCATCCGATACGGGCCCTGCTGCGGGCCCCGGCCAAGGACGGGGCGGTCAGCCGGCGGTGATCACCGGCTTGCCGGTCAGCTCGGCACCGGCCGCCCGCAGCTCCTCCAGTGCGCGCTCGGTGGTGTGCGGTGCGACGCCCGCCGTCAGGTCCAGCAGGACGTGCGTGCGCAGGCCCTCGCGCAGCGCGTCCAGGGCGGTGGCGCGCACGCAGTGGTCGGTGGCGATGCCGACCACGTCGACCTCGGTGACGTCCCGCTCGCGCAGCCACTGCGCGAGCGGGCTGCCGTTCTCGTCCGAGCCCTCGAAGCCGCTGTACGCGCCGGTGTAGGCGCCCTTGTCGAAGACCGCGTCGATCGCGCCGGAGGCGACGGCGGGCGCGAAATTGGGGTGGAAGCCGCTGCCCTCGGTGCCGGCGACGCAGTGCACCGGCCAGGTGTGCTCGTAGTCGGGGACGTCGGAGAAGTGGTCGCCGGGGTCGATGTGGTGGTCCCGGCTGGCCACGACGTAGCGGTAGCAGCTGCCGGCCGACTGGCCGACGTAGTCGGTGATGGCCGCCGCGACATCGGCGCCTCCCGCAACGGCGAGGCTGCCGCCCTCGCAGAAGTCGTTCTGCAGATCAACGACGATCAATGCCCGGTGCATGGTGCGTGCCTTCCGGCTGGGAATCGTGGAGGAGGCGCGGAGCGGTGCGGAGCGTTGCCGAGGGGTGATGTGACCGAGGGTAGCCACTCGCTCGCCATTGCGGGAGTGGGGCTGCCGCGCCCGTTTCGCCGAGGCGGGCGCGGCGGCTCGCTCAGATGTACTCGGTGGGCAGGACGGCCTCGCCGCGGGAGAGCTGGGTCGCCGACAGCGGCAGTCCGGCGCGGGCGGCGATATGGCGGTCCCGGGCGGCGTCCAGCGGCTCGCGGGCCACCACCTCGCCCCCGCGCACCAGCGGCACCAGCAGCTGCCGCTCGGCCAGGTCGGCGGGCACCGGACCGGTCCCGATGACCTCGGCCTCGGCCACGCCCTCCTCGTCGAGCCGGCGGGCCGCCCACTTGCGGCCGCCGATGGACGTCTTGCCGCCCAACGACTTCTTCGCCACCGGCCGCAGCTCGGCGTCCGGCCCGTCGCCGTCGGCGCGGGCGACCAGCTTGTAGACCATCGAGCAGGTCGGGTGGCCGCTGCCGGTGACCAGCTGGGTGCCGACGCCGTACGCGTCCACCGGCGCGGCGGCCAGCGAGGCGATGGCGTACTCGTCCAGGTCGCTGGTGACCACGATCTTGGTCTTCTCGGCGCCCAGCTCGTCGAGCTGCTGGCGCACGCGGTGCGCGACCAGCAGCAGATCGCCGGAGTCGATGCGGACGGCGCCGAGGCCGGGACCGGCCACCTCCACGGCGGTACGCACCGCCTCGGTGACGTCGAAGGTGTCGACCAGCAGGGTCGTGCCGCTGCCGAGGGTCTCGACCTGGGCGGTGAAGGCGTCCCGCTCGTTGTCGTGCAGCAGGGTGAAGGCGTGCGCGCTGGTGCCGACGGTGGGGATGTTGTAGCGGAAGCCGGCCGCCAGGTCGGAGGTGGTGTGGAAGCCGCCGACGTACGCGGAGCGGGCCGCGGCCACCGCCGCGAGCTCGTGGGTGCGGCGGGCGCCCATCTCCATCAGGGGCCGCTTGCCGGCCGCCACGGACATCCGCGAGGCCGCCGCGGCCACCGCGGAGTCGTGGTTGAGGATCGAGAGCATCACCGTCTCCAGGACCACGGCCTCGGCGAAGGTGCCCTCGACGCGCATGATCGGGGAGCCGGGGAAGTAGACCTCGCCCTCCGGGTAGCCCCAGATGTCGCCGCGGAAGCGGTAGTCGGCCAGCCACTGGAGCGTCGGCTCGTCGAGGATGCCGCGCTCGCGCAGGAAGCCGAGGATCGTCGCGTCGAAGCGGAAGTTCTCCACCGCGTCCAGCACCCGGCCGGTGCCGGCGACCACGCCGTAGCGGCGGCCCTCGGGCAGCCTCCGGGTGAAGACCTCGAAGACCGAGCGCCGGTCCGCGGTCCCGGACCGCAACGCGGCCTGCAGCATGGTGAGTTCGTACTGGTCGGTGAAGAGCGCAGTCGACGGCACGTCCACCGGCAGCCCCAGGTCTGCTGTGTTCATGAGGACGATGCTACCCCCATTACTCGTCACTCTGACGATTTCAGGTCGGGGTGCCCCGGGCCCCCGCGCGGGGCGGCTGCGCGCCGCCCCCTGGGTGCGAGCGCGCGGGGAGGCGTTTATGCGTCGCCCGCCCCCGGGTGGCAGCATGGGGCGTGTGAGCGCCCACCCGTCACCCACGATCACTCTCCGGCCGCATCGCTGCACCCTCAGTGTTCCGGTCGAGATCGAGCGTCCCGAGTCGAGCGAGGCACCCTTCGCGGTCCCCGAACCCGACGTCCCGTGGGTCACGATCGTCCACAACGACCCCGTCAATCTCATGAGCTATGTGGCGTACGTGTTCCAGTCCTACTTCGGCTACTCCAAGGACAAGGCGCACCAACTGATGCTCGACGTCCATCACAAGGGCCGCGCGATCGTCTCCAGCGGCAGCCGCGAGGAAATGGAGCGCGACGTGCAGGCCATGCACGGCTACGGCCTGTGGGCGACCCTTCAGCAGGACCGCTGATGGCCGGCTACTTCGAGCCGCTGCCCGGCGGTGGCGCCGCCGCCCCCCTCGACGAGGTCGAGATCTCCATCCTGCGCAGCCTCGCCGTGCAGCTGCTGGAGCTCATCGGGCCCGGTGAGGAGACCGGCGACAGCGACGACGATCTGCTCGCCTCGATCTTCAACGACGGCCCCAGCGAACCGCCCACCGACCCGGTCCTGGCCCGCCTCTTCCCCGACGCCTACGGCGGCCCGGACAACGTCCCGGACGACGGCGTACGCGCCGCGGCCGCCGAATTCCGCCGCTACACCGAGAACGACCTGCGCTCCCGCAAGCGGGACGACGCCCTCGCGCTGGTCCGCGCGCTGGACGCGCTGACGCCGGCCGGTGACGGCGGTGCGGTGCTGCGCCTGAAGCCCGACGAGTGCCGGCAGTGGCTCGGCTCCCTCAATGACCTCAGGCTGGCCATCGGCACCCGTCTGGAGGTCACCGACGAGGAGGACGGCGGCGAGCTGCTGCGGCTGCCCGACACCGATCCGCGCAAGCCGATGGTGATGGCCTACCTCTGGCTCGGTGGCTTGCAAGAGACCCTCGTCGACGCGTTGATGGGCTGAAAGACCGGTGCGCGGAGAGTGCGTAACGGACGATAACGGGGCGTAGTCGTCCAAGCCGTTCGCTCAGCGGAGGCTCAATTCCGGATAACGATCGCGTCACCACGCCTGTGTGTTGTGCGACGAAATTCATCCTTTGTCCTATTTTTCCTGTGGTTCCGATCACGAGCTCACTGGTTGATCTTCGAAGCGTCGTGATAAATCTTCACGACCTGCCGTGAGCGACGCCACCCCTGTCGCCGCGGGAGCGCTGAGCCGGCCGACCGTCGGCGTGCAGGAACTCCATCCGGGGGGTCGGGACCCGACCCGGACAGACCGGGTCGGAATGGAGAAAGGCGCACCACTCATGACCTCTGTGCAGGTCGACAAACAACGCGACGGCAATGAGGCCGCTGGCAAGGCTCCCGAAGAGGGCTACCAGCGGGGTCTGGGAAATCGCCAGATCCAGATGATCGCCATTGGTGGCGCCATCGGCACAGGCTTGTTCCTCGGAGCGGGCAAAGCGATCTCGAAGGCCGGACCGAGCATCATCCTGGCCTACGCCATCGTCGGTCTCGTCATCTTCTTCATCATGCGGGCCCTGGGCGAACTGCTCATGTACCGGCCGGTCTCCGGCTCCTTCTCCGAATACGGCCGTGAATTCCTCGGCCCGTTCATCGGCTTTGTGACCGGCTGGACCTACTGGCTTTTCTGGGTCGTCACCGGCATCACGGAAGTGACCGCGGCGGCCACCTATGTGCATTACTGGAACCACGACATCCCTCAATGGGTGTCGTCCCTGATCTTCACCGTCGCGCTCTTCGGCATCAACCTGATCTCCGTCAAGATCTTCGGTGAACTGGAATTCTGGTTCTCGATGGTCAAGGTCACCGCGATCATCGGCATGATCCTTATCGGCCTCGGCGTCATCATGCTGGGCTTCTCGAACGCCGGTGACACCGCGTCCTTCACCCTCCTGTGGTCCGACGGCGGGTTCTTCCCCAAGGGCATCGGCGGCACGCTGATGACGCTGCAGATCGTGATGTTCGCCTTCCTCGCCGTCGAACTCGTCGGCGTCACCGCGGGCGAGGCGACCAACCCGAAGAAGGTCCTGCCCAAGGCGATCAACACCGTGCCGTGGCGGATCGGCCTCTTCTACGTCGGCGCGCTCATCATCATCCTGTCCGTCGTCAGCTGGAAGGTCTTCGAGCCGGGCACCAGCCCGTTCGTCCGCGCCTTCCAGGAGATCGGCCTGCCCGCCGGCGCCGGCATCGTCAACTTCGTCGTGCTGACCGCCGCGCTCTCCTCGGCCAACTCCGGCATGTACTCCACCGGCCGGATGCTGCGCGACCTCGCCCTCAACGGGCAGGGTCCGAAGCTGTTCACCCGCCTCAGCAAGAACGGACTGCCCACCTGGGGCACCGGCGTCTCGGTCGGGATGATGCTGGTCGGCGTCTGGATCAACTACCAGTGGCCCGGTGACGCGTTCAACTACGTCGTCTCCTTCGCCACCATCTCCGGTATGTGGGCCTGGATCGTCATCCTGCTCTCGCAGCTGCGCTACCGGCACAAGGCGGACCGCGGACTGCTTCCCCAGTCCGAGTTCCGCGCCCCCGGCAGCCCGTACACCTCGGGCTTCGCGCTGGCCTTCATCGCCATGGTGATCGTGATGATGGGCATCGACCCGGACGCCCGCATCTCCCTCTACGCGGCCCCGATCTGGGCGCTCATCCTGGGCGTCAGCTACCTGGTCATCAAGCGCCGGGACGCGGCACTCCTGGCGGGTGCGCCCGCCGGCGCCGGCAAGCCCGGCGAGGCGGACGAGCCCGGGGACAAGAAGGACTGACCCGGTCCGGCTTCCTCCCGGCTCGGCCTGCCCGGCCGTCCCAGCATGCGGGCCCGTACGTACCAGCCTTCGGTACGTACGGGCCCGCGGCCTATTCTTGGCCGCATGCTGACCCTTACCAAGGCCCTCCACGACCAGATCGTCGAGCACTCCCGCCAGGACCACCCCGACGAGGCCTGCGGTGTGGTCGCGGGCCCGGCCGGCAGCGGCCGCCCCGAGCGGTTCATCCCGATGCTGAACGCCGCCCGCTCACCCACGTTCTACGAATTCGACTCCGCCGACCTGCTCAAGCTCTACCGCGAGATGGACGACCGGGACGAGGAGCCCGTCATCGTCTACCACTCGCACACCGCCACCGAGGCCTACCCCTCGCGCACGGACATCTCGTACGCGAACGAGCCCGGCGCGCACTACGTCCTCGTCTCCACCGCCGACACCGACGACGCGGGCCCCTTCCAGTTCCGCTCGTTCCGCATCGTGGACGGACAGGTCACCGAGGAAGAGGTCGAGATCGTCGCGGAGTACGCCTGAACGCCGCACGACGGCGGCAGGCCGGGCCGGCCACCGGCGTGATCCATGCCCCACCCGGCCCCGCCGACCGGCCCGCGGGAGCACCTCCGTACGGGCGTGACCTGCGCTTTCGCCCGCGGCACCGCGGTGCCCGGATGCGCCGCCCGCACCCCCGTCCCACCTGGTGTACACCTACCGTCCGCATCATGGGACAGGGTTCCAATACCCGGACCGGGAATCGATACGATGACCGCATGGTTGACCACGACGTGAGCGAGAAGAGGCCGGGCATGCTGCTGCTCGCTCCGCTCGCCCTGCGTCGGTCCGCGTCCGCCCTGCTGGGCGCGTTCGGCTGCGGAGCCGCACGACTGCACGTCGATCTGTGCCGCCTCTCCAGCGCCATCTGTCCGCGCTGCGCCGCCGCCTGACCGCGCAACCGACGGCAGCGGCGCCCGCAGGCCCGCACTCCCCGCACTTCCGCGTCACCCGACGCACCCGCACCGCGAAGCCGCCGTGCACACGGGACGTACAGCACCCCGCCACCGCACTCCGACAGGAGCACTCTCATGGCCATCGAGGTCCGAATCCCGACCATCCTGCGCACCTACACCGACGGCGAGAAGGCCGTCGAGGGCAGCGGAGCGACTCTTGCCGACCTCTTCGCCGACCTGGAGAGCCGGCACACCGGCATCCGGGAGCGCCTTGTCGACGGCGAGCAGCTGCGCCGCTTCGTGAACGTCTACCTCAACGACGAGGACGTGCGCTTCCTGGAGGGCATCTCCACCAAGCTCGCCGACGGCGACAGCGTCACGATCCTCCCGGCCGTCGCCGGGGGCAGGGTCTGACATGCGGTATGACTCACCGCTCGCGGCGGTCGGCAACACCCCTCTGGTCCGGCTGCCGCGGCTGTCCCCCTCCGACGACGTCCGGATCTGGGCGAAGCTGGAGGACCGCAACCCCACGGGCTCGGTCAAGGACCGGCCCGCGCTGCACATGATCGAACAGGCGGAGAAGGACGGCCGGCTCACCCCTGGCTGCACCATCCTCGAACCGACCAGCGGCAACACCGGCATCTCGCTCGCCATGGCGGCCAAGCTCAAGGGCTACCGCATCGTGTGCGTGATGCCGGAGAACACCTCGTCCGAGCGGCGCGAACTCCTCGCCATGTGGGGCGCGGAGATCATCTCCTCGCCCGCGGCCGGCGGCTCCAACACCGCCGTCCGGGTCGCCAAGGAGCTCTCCGCCGAACACCCCGACTGGGTGATGCTCTACCAGTACGGGAACCCGGACAACGCCGGCGCGCACTACGCCACCACCGGCCCCGAGATCCTCGCCGACCTCCCCTCCGTCACCCACTTCGTGGCGGGCCTGGGCACCACCGGCACCCTCATGGGCGTCGGCCGCTACCTGCGCGAGCAGGTCCCCGGTGTCCAGATCGTCGCCGCCGAGCCGCGCTACGACGACGTCGTCTACGGCCTGCGCAACCTCGACGAGGGCTTCATCCCCGAGCTCTACGACGAGTCCGTGCTGACCACCCGCTTCTCCGTCGGCTCGACCGACGCGGTCCGCCGCACCCGCGAACTCCTCGCCGAGGAAGGCATCTTCGCCGGGATCTCCACCGGCGCCGCCCTGCACGCGGCGATCGGCGTCGGCAACAAGGCGGTCAAGGCAGGAGTGAGCGCCGACATCGCGTTCGTCGTCGCCGACGGCGGCTGGAAGTACCTCTCCACCGGCGTCTACACCGCCGAGACCACCGAAGCGGCGATCGCCACCCTGCACGGTCAGCTCTGGGCCTGACGCCCGCCGGGCCGCCTGACCGGGCCGCCCGCCCCCTGCCGCCGGTCCGCCGGCCGTCCCGCGACCGGGCCGGCCGGCTTTTCGGTGCGGAGCCCCGCCGGCCCCGCCAGAAGTGCGGGCGGGCACGCCACGCCCGGACCGGGCGGACGATCAGCCGGCACCCGGACGGCGGTCATCGGCCTCTTGGTCGCAGCCCTCGGGGCCAGGGGCCAGCTCCCGCGGACGGACACCGTCCGCCCGGCCGTACCGTCTGAGCCGCCCGCGGGCCTTCCGGGGCGGTCGCCCGCTCCGCCCGCGGCCGTCCACCAGCGCCGCGACCAGCGCCAACGCCACCACCACCGCCACACCCGGCCACCACGAGGCATCCATGCCCGGCTCCCTCCACCACGGGGACGCTGCGACCGTACCGGCCGCGCGTACGAACGGCCCATGGGAACACTGCCCTGTACGGCCCCACCCGGACTGGTGATTCCGCCCACAGCTCGCCCCGCTGGAGGAGCCACCGGACCTTTTGCGCCTTACGCTCGTGGGCACCGTAAAGAGCGCCGAGGCCCCCGAGGAATCCGCGAGAAACCGGCAAGGACCCGCCGGGAAACCCCGCAGGGACCGTCCCCAAGCCCTCAACCGTGTTCGAGCAGGGGGAGGCCCGCTCCCGCCGCCACCGCCATGGAGGTTCACGCCCGCATGAAGCTCACTGTCGTCGGATGCTCGGGGTCGTTCCCTTCCACGGAATCGGCCTGTTCGAGCTACCTCCTGGAGGCCGACGGCTTCAGGCTGCTCCTCGACATGGGCAACGGCGCCCTGGGCGAGCTGCAGCGCCACACCGGTCTCTACGACCTGGACGCCGTACTCCTCTCGCATCTGCACGCCGATCACTGCATCGACCTGTGCGGCTACTTCGTCGTGCGCTACTACCGCCCCGACGGCGGGCGTTGCGCGCCCATGCCGGTCTACGGGCCGGAGGGCACCGAGCGCCGGCTGACCGCCGCGCACGCGGACCTGCCGCACGACGGGGCGATGAGCGAGGTCTTCGACTTCCGGACGCTGCAGCCCGGCACCTTCACGCTCGGCCCGTTCACCATCCGCACGGAACGGGTGAAGCACCCGGTGGAGGCGTTCGGCTTCCACATCGAGCACGGCGGCAGGTCCCTGACGTACTCCGGCGACACCGGCACCTGCGACGCACTGGACACGCTCGCCGCCGGCACCGACTTCTTCCTGTGCGAGGCGTCCTTCACCCACGGCAAGGAAGACATCCCGGACCTGCACCTCAACGGCCGCGAGGCCGGCGAACACGCCCGCCGGGCCGGCGCCGGCCGCCTCGTCCTGACCCACATCCCGCCGTGGACCGACCCGGAGATCAACCTCCGCGACGCGCAGAAGGTCTACGACGGCCCGGTCGAGGTCGCCCGAGCGGGCACGGTGTACGAGATCTGAGCGGGGCGGCGGGGGAGCGAAAACGCCCTGGGGACGCCGAAGGGGCCCCGGAACCATGGGAGATGGTTCCGGGGCCCCTTCGTGATGTCCGGGGACCGGCGGCCTACGCCTTCGTCAGGTCCTCGATCTCCTCCTCGGGCTCGCGGCCCGGGGTGGTGAGGTTGAACTTCTTGATCGCGAAGCGGAAGAGCACGTAGTAGATGGCCGCGAAGACCAGGCCGATCGGGATGATCATCCAGGGCTTGGTGGCCAGGTTCCAGTTCAGTGCGTAGTCGATGAAGCCGGCGGAGAAGGTGAAGCCGTCGTGCACACCGAGCGCCCAGGTGATGGCCATCGAGGCGGCGGTCAGCACCGCGTGGATCGCGTAGAGCACCGGGGCGATGAACATGAACGAGAACTCGATCGGCTCGGTGATACCGCAGACGAAGGAGGTCAGCGCGAGCGAGACCATCATGCCCATCACGGCCTTGCGGCGCTCGGGGCGGGCGGCGTGCGCGATGGCGAGCGCGGCGGCCGGCAGGCCGAACATCATGATCGGGAAGAAGCCCGACATGAACTGCCCGGCGGACGGGTCGCCCGCGAAGAAGCGGCCGATGTCGCCGTGCGCGACCTTGCCCGCGGCGTCCGTGAAGTCACCGAGCTGGAACCACGAGACGGTGTTCACGAACTGGTGCATGCCGATCGGCAGCAGGGCGCGGTTGATCAGACCGAACAGGCCGGAGCCGCCGGCGCCCAGGCCGGTCATCCACTCGCCGAAGCTGGTGATGCCGTCGCCGATGGGCTCCCAGATCAGCAGGAAGAGCACGCCGATCGCGGTGCCGACGAACGCCATGATGATCGGGACGAGCCGGCGGCCGTTGAAGAAGCCCAGCCAGTCCACCAGCTTCTTGCGGTGGTAGCGCTGCCACAGGACCGCGGCCAGCAGCCCCATGATGATGCCGCCGAGGACACCGGGGTTGTTGACGACCGGCTCGACCCACTTGCCGTCCTCGATGTGGCCTTCCGTGACGGGGAAAGCCTTGAGGACGTTGCTGTAGACCAGGAACCCGACCAGGGCGGCGAGCGCCGTGGAGCCATCGGACTTCTTGGCGAAGCCGATGGCGACGCCTATGCAGAACAGCAGCGGCAGATTGTCGAAGACCGCGCCACCGGCGGCGGCGAAGACCTTGCTGACGTCGATCCAGCCCAGGCCCTTCTCGCCGAAGACGTCGGGCTGGCCGAGCCGGTTGAGGATGCCCGCGGCGGGCAGGACGGCGATCGGCAGCTGGAGGCTGCGGCCGATCTTCTGCAGGCCCTGGAACAGGCCTGAGCCCCGCTTCTTCGCGGGGGCCGCCTTGGCGGCAGTGGCCGAACTCATCGGATTCCTCCTGGTGAGGCGGGCACTCGAAAGGGGGAAAGGCCCGCTGTTGGTCTACACCACTCAGTGGTTTAGACCATTCTTAGCACGTCGCCCCGACATAAAGGAATCCATTCTTCCAAGAGGTTTGGACCACATGACGACCGGCCCCCGAGTCCGAGGACTCGGGGGCCGGTTCACGCGGGACGCGGCGCCCGGCGGGGCGGCCGGCTGCCGCACGCAGCGGCCCGCGGCAGCCGCCTACCGCACGTTCTCCTTCTCCATCTCGTCACCCAGTTCGTCCGGCTCGCGGCCCGGAGTCATCAGATGGAATTTCGTGATCACGAAACGGAAGAGCGCGTAGTAGACGACCGCGAAACACAGCCCGATCGGAATGATCAGCCAAGGCTTGGTGGCCAGCCCCCAGTTGATGACGTAGTCGATCAGGCCCGCCGAGAAACTGAAACTGTCGTGCACGCCCAGCGCCCAGCTCACCGCCATCGACACACCCGTCAGCACCGCATGGATCGCGTACAGCGCCGGCGCGATGAACAGGAACGAATACTCGATCGGCTCCGTGATGCCCGTCACGAACGACGTCAGGCCGACCGACAGCATCATGCCGGAGATCTCCTTGCGGCGATGCGGCTTGGCGCAGTGCGCGATCGCCAGCGCCGCGGCCGGCAGCGCGAACATCATGATCGGGAAGAACCCGGTGGTGAACTGCCCCGCCGTCGGATCGCCCGCCAGGAACCGGTTGATGTCGCCGTGCACCACCGTGCCGTCCGGCTTCGTGAAATCGCCGAACTGGAACCAGACGAACGTGTTCAGGAACTGGTGCAGCCCCACCACCAGCAGCGCACGGTTCGCGACACCGAAGATCCCCGAACCCGCCCAGTCCAGATCCGTCAGCCACTTGCTGAAACTCGTCAGCCCGTCACCGATCGGCTGCCACACCCACACGCACACCACCGCGAACGCCAGGCCGACGAAGGCCATCACGATCGGCACCAGCCGGCGGCCGTTGAAGAAGCCCAGCCAGTCCACCAGCTTCACCCGGTGCAGCCGCTGCCAGAACCAGGCCGACGCGAAACCCAGCACGATGCCGCCGAAGACCCCCGGATTCTGGTAGACGGCCTGCGCCGCGGTGCCCGACGGATCCACACACACGCCACCCCACGGCCCCGCCTGTGTGTAGGCCTGCCCCGGGCCGCAGTCCGCGGGGAACTGACTCAGCACCCCGAAATAGACGAGGAACCCCACCGCCGCCGCCAGCGCCGTCGAACCGTCCGCCTTCTTCGCCATCCCGATGGCGACACCGACGCAGAACAGCATCGGCAGCCCCAGCCCCGAGTCCAGCAGCGCACCGCCCGCACCGGCGAAGACCTTGGCGACGTCGTCCCAGCCCAGCCCCTCGGCGCCGAACACATCGGGCTGGCCCAGCCGGTTGAGGATGCCGGCGGCCGGCAGCACGGCGATCGGCAGCTGAAGGCTGCGCCCCATCTTCTGCATGCCCTGGAAGAGGAACGAGCCCCAGTTCCTCTTCGGCGCCGCCGCCGCTGCCTGCGAACTCATCTGCGTCCTCCCGGCAGTCGGCCGCTCGACAACCGACCTGCTGCTTGCCGCATACTGGTGGTGTAGACCACTCATGGGTGCGTTACCGGTTTCCGGCGCGCACTCCGAGTGATCGCCATCCTTCGCCAGATAGCGGACAAACGCCCACGTAGTTGGGCTGAACGTGCGTTACCGTGTGAAATCCGTGCGGCGGAACCGCCGGCGGCCGAGACAAGCAGGAGTGGACATGGCCAGCAAGGCTGAGAAGATCGTCGCCGGGCTCGGCGGACTCGACAACATCGAAGAGGTCGAGGGCTGCATCACCCGCCTCCGCACCGAGGTCGTCGACGCCTCCCTCGTCGACGAGGCCGCACTCAAGGCCGCCGGCGCCCACGGCGTCGTCAAGATGGGCAACGCGATCCAGGTCGTCATCGGCACCGACGCCGACCCCATCGCCGCCGACATCGAAGACATGATGTGAGCTGACCACCCGCTCACCGAGGGCCCCGAACCGGAGCGCACCACGTGCACCGGTTCGGGGCCCCCGCCGTTCCTTATAGGGTCTACGCCATGTCTCGCATCGACGGCCGCACCCCCGAACAGCTCCGCCCCGTCACCATCGAACGCGGCTGGAGCAAGCACGCCGAAGGCTCCGTACTCATCTCCTTCGGCGACACCAAAGTCTTCTGCACCGCCTCCGTCACCGAAGGCGTCCCCCGCTGGCGCAAGGGCAGCGGCGAAGGCTGGGTCACCGCCGAATACTCGATGCTGCCCCGCTCCACCAACACCCGCGGCGACCGCGAAGCCGTACGCGGCAAGATCGGCGGCCGCACCCACGAGATCAGCCGGCTCATCGGCCGCTCACTGCGCGCCGTCATCGACTTCAAGGCCCTCGGCGAAAACACCATCGTCCTCGACTGCGACGTCCTCCAGGCCGACGGCGGCACCCGCACCGCCGCCATCACCGGCGCCTACGTCGCCCTCGCCGACGCCATCGCCTGGGCCCAGGGCAAGAAGATCGTCAAGCACGGCCGCAAGCCCCTCACCGGCACCGTCTCCGCCATCAGCGTCGGCATCGTCGACGGCGCACCGCTCCTCGACCTCTGCTACGAAGAGGACGTCCGCGCCGAAACCGACATGAACGTCGTCTGCACCGGCGACGGCCGCTTCGTCGAGGTCCAGGGCACCGCCGAAGCCGAACCCTTCACCCGCGAAGAACTGGGCGCCCTCCTCGACCTCGCCGTCGCCGGCTGCGCCGAACTCGACACCGCCCAGCGCGAAGCGCTCGCCCGCACCCTCTGACCCACCCCCCCCCCCCACGCGCCCGGCGCGGTGCCCCCGGCACCGCGCCGCCCGCGCCCCCTGTGACCCTTCCTCACGGGAGGTGCGCCTCTGGGAAAACAGCCACCCCCACGGCATCGTGAACCCATGCTCACCACTGCCGCCACCGCGCCCCGCGCCCGCACCGGCGGGCCCCGGAACCACTCCGCACTCCTCGAACACACCCTCGGCTGGACCCTCGTCGTCGTCCTCGCGATGCTGCTCACCCAGACCGGACTTGTCTGACATTCGCCCCCGACCCGGCCGCCCCGGCAACCAAAGCCGCGCGCCCGGCGTTTCTCCCTTTGCCCGAGCATTGCCCAAGGGGAGGAACCGTTCCATGGCCCAGCGCACCCGACGACGACACCGCCGTCCCGCCGCCACCGCACTCACCGCGCTCACCGTCGCCGCGCTCGCGATACCCGCACTCACCGCCTGCGGAGCCGTCCAGAAGGCCATGGACTGCGCCAACACCGCCAGCGCCGTCGCCGACAGCGTCGGCAAGCTCCAGGACGCCGTGGGCAACGCCGTCGACCGGCCCGACGACGCCAGGAAAGCCCTCGACGACATCGACACCAAGCTCGACAAGGTCAGCGACTCCGCGAGCGACCCCGAGCTCTCGAAAGCCGTCGACCGGATGAACACCGGCATCAAGGACGTCCGCAAGGACCTCGACGCCGCCAAGGCCCCCGACATCACCCCCATCACGGACGCCGCCGGCGACATGACCAAGATCTGCACACCGGGCTGAACCCACCCCGGCCCCTCGGCCGCCCGGTCCCCCCACCGGGACCGGGATAATCACCTCCCATGCAGCCTCAAACTGGCGGGCAACCCGCACACCCCCGTCGACTGATCCTCGCCACCCGCAACGCCGGCAAAATCACCGAACTCCGCGCCATCCTCGAAGCCGCCGACCTCGACGTCGAACTCGTCGGCGCCGACGCCTACCCCGACATCCCCGACGTCAAGGAAACCGGCGTCACCTTCGCGGAGAACGCCCTCCTCAAAGCACACGCGCTCGCCACCGCCACCGGACACCCCGCCGTCGCCGACGACTCCGGCCTCTGCGTCGACGTCCTCGGCGGCGCACCCGGCATCTTCTCCGCCCGCTGGGCCGGCCGCCACGGCGACGACCGCGCCAACCTCGACCTGCTCCTCGCCCAGCTCGGCGACATCGCCGACGGCCACCGCGCGGCCCACTTCGCCTGCGCCGCCGCCCTCGCGCTCCCCGACGGCACCCAACGCGTCGTCGAAGGCACGCTGGCAGGCACCCTCCGCCACACCCCCTCGGGCACCGGCGGCTTCGGCTACGACCCCATCCTCCAGCCCCTCGGCGACACCCGGACCTGCGCCGAACTGACCGCCGACGAGAAGAACGCCATCAGCCACCGCGGCCAGGCGTTCCGCGCGCTGGCGCCGGTGCTGGGGGAGTTGCTGGGCTGAGCCCGAACAGCGGACGGCCTCCCCGTTCAAGGAAGGGGAGGCCGTCCGTGTCTGTGGGCCCGGTGGGATTCGAACCCACGACACACCGGACCTAAACCGGCGCCCTCTAGCCACTGGGGTACGGGCCCGCGGCAGCTACTCTACCGGGCCCTTCCCGGCGACCGCTTGGACGGCTGTTCTCGGGGATCGTCCCGCGAAGGTCCTCGTCTGACTGTGGCAAGACGGGCACAGATAGCGCAGATTGGTGATCCGGTTGTCCAGCCGGTCGCCGTTGATGTGGTCGATTTCCAGGACGAGGCGTTTGCCTTGCCAGGTCTCCCCGATCCCGCACGCGCGGCAGCGGTGCGGCATCTCGCGGTCATCCAGCGCGCGGCGCAGCAATGCGGTCTTCGTCCGGCGTGCTCCTGGCGGAAGGCGTTGCAGGATGTCCGCCGCCGCCTTCCGGGTGGTGGAGGGCCGGCCGCGTCGGTGCCCCGGGCCGGTGAAGTGCGCGGTCGACAGGCCGTACGCCTCGATGCTGCGCTTCACGGGCCGGTGGGAGGTACGGGTGCCGGTTCGTGCCAGGCACCTGACGACTCCGGCGACGCTCTCCGAGACGGCCACGGCCTGGGCGAGTTCGTCGCGGCCGAGCAGCACGGATCCGCCCTCACGGGTCGTGAAGTGCGTGGTGTCGATGCCGTATTGGTCCAGCTTCTTGCGCAGATGGGCGTACGCACTGTCGTACGGCGGAACCGCCAGGTGGTCCAGCATTTCCCGGATGCTGCGACATTGCGGGGCGGCTTTTGCCAGCACGGCTTCTGTGTACGAACGGCGCTGGAGGGGTGGGAGCGGCTCGTCGGCGAAATGCGCGGTGCTGATGCCGTAGTGCTGCAAGCGGGTGCGCAGGTATCGGCACGAACCGCTGCCCACGGGAGTGCCGAGTCGGCGCAGCATGTCGACCAGCCCGGTGGAGACGGCTGCCGTGCGGGTCAGCAGCTCGCGGGTGTAGCGGGCGCGTCCGGGCACAGCGTCCTCACTTCCGCCGCGGCTTGCGGCCGCGGTAAGTGTCGGTCACCGCATGGCAGTTGGGGCACAGGAGCTGTAAGTTCTCCGGGCGGTTGTCCCACCAGTCGCCGTTGAGATGGTCCACATCGAGGCGCAACGGCCGGCCGTTCCATTCCGGTCCTGTGCCGCAGGTCGCGCATCGCTCGGGGACCCCTTGCCGCAGGAGTTCCTTCCTGAGCCGGCTTCCCTTGATCCTGCCGTCGGACGGCGACCCCAGCACCAGGCGCTCGCCGAGCGGGGCCTTCGGCCCGCGGCGTGGCCGGGCGGCGAAATGGGAGGTGTCGATGCCCAGTGCGGCGATGCGGCGGCCGATATGGGCGTGGTTGCCGCCGACCGGATGGATGCCGAGCCGGCGTACGACCTCGGCGATGCTGTGCGAGCGGGCCACCAGTTCGCGGAGCCTGGCCTCGGTATGGCGTACGGCATCCGGGGCGAGGTGGGAGATGTCGATGCCTTCGGCGGCCATTCTGGCGCGTAGATAGCGCCTGCGGCCTGGTGTCGGGGCCCCGCCCAATAGGCGCACGGCGTCGTCCATTGACGCCGCACCCCGAGCCGCCTCCGCGAGCTGTTCGCGTGGGTATCTGAGCGGCATGATTGCTCCCCCGTCCCGTGTGCCGGGCCCGCCCCCGCGTGCCCTCTCGAACGTCTCAACGATCGAACGTGCGGTCGGTTACGGCCGAGGGGGCGCGCAGGGGCGGGAAAGGGGACGGGCCCCGGGGAAGGGATTCCCGGGGCCCGTGGGGGTGGTGTGTGAGGAGGGGCGGCTCAGAAGCGGGGTTCCGTGGTCTGGGCGGTGACCATTTCGACCGCTTCCTCCTTGGTGGCGACCGAGGGCGGGGAGCCCTCCAGGGGCTGCTGAGCGGTTTCCTTCATGCAGGCGACGGCGATGACGCCGACGAGGGCGGCGCCCATCGTGTAGTACGCGGGGACCATGACGTTGCCGTTGAAGACGTCCATCAGGGCGGTGATCACCAGGGGGGTGGTGCCGCCGAAGATGGAGACCGCCAGGTTGTAGCCGATGGACAGCGAGCCGTAGCGGACGTTGGTGGGGAAGAGCGCGGGCAGGGCCGCGGACATGGTGCCCAGCAGGCAGACCAGGGAGAGCCCGAGCAGGGCCATACCGGCGATGACCGCGCCCACGCTGCCCTGCTTGACCAGGAGGAAGGCGGGGATGGCGACGACGAAGAAGCCGAGCATGCCGGCCATCAGCAGCGGCTTGCGGCCGAAGTGGTCGTTGAGCTTGCCGATGCTGCTGATGATGCACATCAGGGCGATCATGGTGCCGAGCAGGATCAGCAGACCGTGCGCCTCGTTGTAGTGGAGGGTGTCGGTCAGGTACGTCGGCATGTACGACAGCAGCATGTAGTCGGTGATGTTGTACGCGCCGACCAGGGCGATACAGAGGATCAGTGTCGGCCACTGCTGGGCGAAGATCTCGCCGATCTTCTTCTTCGGGGCGTTCTCCGACAGGTGGGAGAACTCGCTCTCGGTCTCGGTGGCGGAGCCCGTGGTGACGTGGGTCTGGGAGGCTTCCAGCTTCTGGAAGGCGGGGGTCTCGTCGAGCTTCATCCGCAGGTAGAGGCCGACCAGGCCGAGCGGGCCCGCGATCAGGAAGGGGATGCGCCAGCCCCAGTGGAGCATCGCGTCGTCGCTGAGCGCGGTGTTGAGGATCAGCACGATGCCGGCGGCGCCGGTGTAGCCGATGAGGGTGCCCATCTCCAGGAAGCTGCCGAAGTAGCCGCGCTTCTTGTCGGGGGCGTATTCGGCGATGAAGGTGGAGGCGCCGCCGTACTCACCGCCTGTGGAGAAGCCCTGCACGAGGCGCAGGAGGATCAGCAGGACGGGGGACCAGAAGCCGATCAGCGCGTAGGACGGAATCAGGCCGATGCACAGGGTGCCCAGCGCCATCATGATCATGGTGAGGGCGAGGACCTTCTTGCGGCCGATGCGGTCACCGAGAGGACCGAAGTAGGCACCGCCGAGCGGCCGCACCAGGAAGGCCACGGCGAAGGTCGCGAAGGACGACAGCAGCCTGGTGGTGTCGCTCCCACCAGGGAAGAAGACCTGGCCGATGGTGACCGCGAGATAGCTGTAGATCCCGAAGTCGAACCATTCCATGGCGTTACCGAGGGCGGCTGCCTTCACGGCCCGCTTGACGATCTTCTCGTCGGTGATCGTGATGTCGGTGCGCCGCAGTTTGGGATTCCTGCGGCGGGCGACGGCACGGAAGAGCGCCCGGTGGCGCTTTTGCGCCTCACGGTCCTGTTCGGAAGCGTGATCTGCTTCGGTGCTGCCGGTCGGCACGAGGCGGTCCTCTCGGTCGGTCAGCGCGCGGTGCGCGGTGGGGATACGACAGGTGCGCCTGCGCAGTGGAGCGCGGATCAAACCACTCTGGCCGAAAATCGCGATGTACGTCACGCTCGGATGGGCCGTCCGGACCATGATCAAAGGGGCGCGCCAGAGGCGTGCGGGCCCCTGTTACAGGACTGGTACACAGCCGCGCGGTGCCCGCAGCGTTCGGGCAATCAGCCTGTAGCGAGGGGGCGGGAGAGTGGGACGGTCGACCTCGCTCTTCTCCGACGCGTCACGGGTGCCCGCCGGGCCCCTTCGGAGGCGTGGCGGCGTGCGGGTGTGCTGGTGGGGTACGGGGTGTGGCCCCGGGAGGAGATCGTGATGACCGACCGGGAGGGGTCCCGCAGGGCCCGTGGGCGCACGGCCCTGGTGGCGTTCGTGGTGGTGACGGCGCTGGCGGCGGGCGGGGTGTGGTTCTTCGGCCACGCGACGGACCGTGCGTCGGCGGTGGACGCGGCGCCGAAGACGTCGGCGGCGCAGGAGGTGAAGTCGGCCGAGAAGCCGTCCGGGGACCTGCCCGGGGTGCGGGACTGCGGGATGGGACGGCCGGAGATCAAGCCGCAGGTGATCACGCTGGCGTGTGCGGATTCGGGGATGGTGGCGACCGGGATCACCTGGGAGCGGTACGGCTCGCAGGAGGCGGAGGGCACGGGCATGGTGCAGGTCGAGAAGACCGCCGCGGGGGCGGGTACGGACGCGGGGTTCCCCGCGACGTTCCGGTTGTACGGGCCGAAGCCGGTGGACGGCGGCCGGGCCTTCACGGGGCTTGAGGTGACGTACGACGGCTCGACGCCGCTGGGTGACACCACGGAGATGTACAACCTCGCGTGATGGGCATTCGAGGCCGGATCGCGCTGGCCATTTCGGGGATGACGGCACTGGCCGTGGTGGTGCTCGGTTTCGCGGTGCATCACATAGCGGACGCGGAGCGGGAGCGGTCGGCGCGCGCGTATCAGGACGACCGGCTGAGTTCCGCGCTGCAGATCTACGAGCGGGACGGGACGCTGGCGCTGGGGGCGCAGCCGGACGATGCGACGCTGCCGTCGCCGCTGCGGGAGGCGGTGTTCGCGGGCAAGTCGGGGACGTACATCAGCGGTGGTGAGGATCCGCGGGTGTGGGCGGCGACGGGGGTCGGCGGGGGTGCGCGGGGGCCGGACCGTTCACTGTCGGTCTCGGCGGCGTTCCCGGATGACGATCCGGCGCAGGTGGCGCTGGACCGGGCGCTGCTGATCGCCGGGGTGGGCACGGTCGCGCTGATGGCGGTGGTGGCGTGGTTCGTGTCGCAGCGGTTGTCGCGGCGGCTGCGGCTGAGTGCGGCGGCGGCGCGGCGGATCGCGGCGGGGGCGGCGCCGGACGCGGATGCGCTGGCGAGTCATGGCCGGGACGAGGTGGCCGAGTTGGGGCGCAGCGTGCACCACATGGCGACGTCGTTGGCGGCGCGGGTGGAAGCGGAGCGGGAGTTCACCGCGGATGTGGCGCACGAGCTGCGGACGCCGGTGGCGGGGCTGGTGGCGGCGGCGGAGCTGCTGCCGCAGCAGCGTGCGGTGGAGATGGTGCAGGACCGGGCGCAGGCGATGCGGCGGCTGGTGGAGGACCTGCTGGAGGTGTCGCGGCTGGACGCGGGGGTGGAGCGGGCGGATCTGGATGCCTGTGAACTGCCGTCGCTGGTGCGCGGGATCGTGCGGCGGGCGGGCCGGCAGCGGGGTGTCACCGAGGTGTCCGTACGGGTCGAGGGGGAGCCGCGGATCGTGGAGACGGACCGGCGCCGGGTGGAGCGGGTGCTGGTGAATCTGCTGGCGAACGCGGCGAAGCACGGTGCGCCGCCGATCGAGGTGGTGGTGCGGGGTACGCGGATCGTGGTGCGGGATCACGGGCCCGGCTATCCGCCGGAGTTGTGCGCGGAGGGGCCGCGGCGGTTCCGTACGGCGGCTCCGGAGCGCGGGACCGGGCACGGGCTGGGGCTGACGATCGCGGCCGGGCAGGCGGAGGTGCTGGGGGCGCGGCTGGACTTCGGCTCGGCCGGGGAAGGCGGCGCCGAGGCCGTGCTGGAGTTGCCGGACCGGGCGGTGGCGGTCGCGGAGGGGGTGCGGGCCCCGTAACGGGCGGCGCCGTCCGGCGGCGGGGCGGTGACGTGGCGAGGGGGCGGTGTGGTGACGAGGGGCGAAGTCCGCTCCCTCGTCACGAAGCCCGTCCCCTCGTCACGGTCCCCGGTACGGCTCGCCCCGTGGCGGCCCCGCCTGCGTTACAGCCCCAGGTCCTTGATGATCTTGGCGACGTGGCCGGTGGCCTTGACGTTGTAGAGGGCGCGTTCGACCTTGCCGTCCTCGTCGACGATGACGGTGGAGCGGATGACGCCCGTGACGACCTTGCCGTAGAGCTTCTTCTCGCCGAAGGCGCCGTACGCCTCCAGGACGGCCTTGTCCGGGTCGCCGAGCAGCGTGACCTTGAGGTCTTCCGTCTCGCGGAACTTGGCGAGCTTCTCGGGCTTGTCGGGGGAGATGCCGATGACGTCGTAGCCGTGTCCGGCGAGGAAGTCGAGGTTGTCGGTGAAGTCGCAGGCCTGCTTGGTGCAGCCGGGGGTCAGGGCGGCCGGGTAGAAGTAGACGATGACCTTGCGGCCCTTGTGGCCGGCGAGTGAGACCTGCTTGCCGTCCGCGTCGGGGAGGGTGAAGGCGGGGGCGGTGTCGCCGGTCTGCAGTCGCTCGCTCATGGCTCTCCTTGTGCGGGGTGGTGCGGTGGGTTCTGTGTGCCCGAGGTTAGCCAGAGGGGCGGCGGGGCGGTGCCGGGGGCGGCGCGGCCGCGCGAAACGGGGGTGCTGTGGGGCGCGCGGGGGTGTGAGCTGACAGACTGTCCATCACGAATCGGCACGGACATGTTGGCCGGTTCCGTACGGGGTCTCCTTCCCGGTCCTCGTACGCATCGGCCCGAGACGACGGAGGCAGCGCGGTGTCGGAAGCCAGGACCCCTGCGCAGATCGAGGCGGACATCGCCCGCAGGCGGCAGGATCTCGCCGTGACGCTCGACGAGATCGGTGTGCGGCTGCACCCGAAGACGATCATGGGTGATGCGAAGGCGAAGGCGGCGGCCGCGGTCGACCGTACGGCCGGGCGGGCGTATGTGGCCGCCAATCGTGCGGTGTCGGACGTGCGGGGCCAGTTCGTGTCGGAGGACGGGGCGCCGCGGCTGGAGCGGATCATTCCGGTGGCCGTGGTCGGTGTGGCCGTGGTGAGCCTGCTGATGCTGCGCACCGGGCGGCGCAGGTAACGCCTGCGCCGGTCTCGGCCGGGCGCGGTACGCGGTGCGTGACAGGTGTCCGCGGGCAGGTACGGTCATGCCGTGAGCCCGAATAACTCCAAGGACACCCACGACAAGCTGCCGATCCGGATGCTGCACGACCGTGTGCTGGTCCGGACGGACATTCCCGAGGGGGAGCGCCGGTCGACCGGCGGCATCGTCATTCCGGCGACCGCGGCGGTGGGCCGCCGCCTGGCCTGGGCCGAAGTGGTCGCGGTGGGGCAGAACGTACGAACGGTCGAGGTCGGTGACCGGGTGCTGTACGACCCCGAGGACCGAGCCGAGGTCGAGGTCCGCGGGGTGGCGTATGTGCTGATGCGGGAGCGCGATCTGCATGCGGTGGCCGCGGAGCGGCTGGAGGGCGCGGAGGACGCGACGGGCCTGTATCTGTAGGCCTCGCAGGCGGTAGATCTCGCAGGCGGTAGATCTCGCAAGCGGTAGGCCCCGGACCGTGGCCTCAGCTGTGGGCCTCCTCCGGGCGCCGTTGCTGTGGGGCGGCTGGGCCTGACGGTGTGAGCGGGCGGGCGGTGACCGAGGTCACCGCCCGTTTTGCATGCCCTTTGCTAGCCTCGAAGAGAACCCGACGAGACGCGCCGTACCGGGTCATGACAAGACGACGCACCCCTGTTGAAGCTCGTTCACGGAGGTGCCGTCATGGCATGGATCCTGCTTGCGATCGCCGGTCTGCTGGAGGTCGGCTGGTCGATCGGTATGAAGTTCACCGACGGTTTCACCCGGCTGTGGCCCAGTGTGTTCACCGGCGCGGGCATCGTCGCCAGCATGATGCTGCTGTCGTACGCGGCCCGGACGCTGCCGATCGGTACGGCCTACGGCGTGTGGGTCGGTATCGGGGCGGCCGGTGCGGCGGTGGTGGGGATGCTGGTGCTCGGTGAGCCGGCCACCGCGGCCCGGATCTTCTTCATCTGCCTGCTGCTGGTGGCGGTGGTCGGTCTCAAGGCGACGTCCGGTCACTGACCGCGGGGCGGAGGGGCCGCGCGTCAGTAACCCGGCAGCCCGCGCGGCCGCCATCCCGCGTTGTCGCCCTCTCCTCCCGGCCCCACGGTCGGGAAGTCCTCCGTGGGCTCGCCGGTCGGCGGCTCCTCGGTGGGGAAGGTCGGCGTCGGCGGCACGGTGGGCGGTCCGGTCGGGAAGCCGGTCGGCGGGCCGGAGGTGGGCGGCAGGGTGGGGCCGGTGGTGGGTGTGCCGGTGTCGCCGGTGGGCGGTGCGGAGGCGGTGTCGGTGGGCTCGGGCGGCGGCGGTTCGGCGCCCGCCTCCAGCTCCAGGTCGAAGTCGCGTACCGGCTCGCCCTCCAGCGCGGCGGCGGTGTAGTCGGCCCAGATCTCCGCGGGGAAGCCGCCGCCGTTGACGCGGGCCAGTCCCGCGGCGCCGTAGAGCGGCTCCTGGGCGTTGGTTTTCGTGTTCTGGCCGAGTACGGCGACGACGGTGGCGAGGTCGGGGGTGTACCCGGCGAACCAGGCGGCCTTGTCCTTCTCGGCGGTGCCGGTCTTGCCCGCCGCGGGGCGCCCGGCGGCCTGGGCGGCGGTGCCGGTGCCGCCGTCGACGACGCTCTGCAGGATCGAGGTGGTGGTGTCGGCGGCCTCCCGCTCGATGGCGGTGCCCTCGGGGCGTTCGGGGAGTTCGACGTCCTCGCCGCTGCGGGAGAGCTTGTCGACGAGGGTGTGCGGCCGCTGCTTTCCGTGGTGGGCGAAGGTCGCGTACACCTGCGTCATGTCCAGGACGCTGGGGGTGGCGGTGCCCAGGGAGATGGCGCCCTGGGACGAGGCGAGGGAGGGGGTGCCGGCGGGGACGCCGAGGTCGACGGCGGTCTTCTTGACGGTGTCGGGGCCGACGTCGATGCCCATCTGGGCGTAGACGGAGTTGACGGACTTGTCGGTGGCCTCGGTGACGGTGATCGGGCCGTAGGAGCGGTCGTCCTCGTTGGCGGGTGCGAAGCCGGTGGGGGAGCCGTCGCTGACGGTCATCCGCTTGTTGGTGCCGTCGTAGAGGGTGTTCGGGGTGATGCGTTGGCCGTCCTGGGTGGTGGAGTCGTTGGCGACGGCGGAGGCGAAGACGATCGGCTTGAAGACGGAGCCGACCTGGTAGTCGGTGCGGGTGGCGCCGTTGACGTACTGCTTGGCGTAGTCGATGCCGCCGTACATCGCGACGACCCGGCCGGTTTCGGGGTCGATGGAGGCGCCGCCCGCCCGGACGTAGCCGTCGACCTTCCGGGAGTCGTCCAGCTCGTCCATCAGGCGGTTGTCGACGGCGTCGACGAAGGCGTCCTGGCGGTCCTTGTCGATGGTGGTGGTGATGCGGTAGCCGCCGGCCTGGAGGGTGTCCTCGTCGATGATGTGGTTGCCGGTCAGGTAGTCCTTGACGGCCGTGACGAGATAGCCGCGCTGGCCGGACAGGCCGGTGGGGGCCTTCGCGGGATGCGGGGCGGGGAACTTCATCGCGGCCCGGTCGGACGGGCTCAGCCACTTCTTCTTCACCATGCCGTCCAGCACGTAGTCCCAACGTGCCTTCGCCTGTGCCTTGTTCTCGGGGTGGGCGATGATGTCGAACGTGCTGGGGGCGTTGAGGAGGGTGGCGAGGTAGGCGCCCTCGGCGGTGGTGAGCTTCTCGGAGCTCTTGCCGTAGTAGGCCTGGGCGGCGGCCTGGATGCCGTAGGCGTTGCGGCCGTAGTAGCTGGAGTTGAGGTAGCCCTCCAGGATGTCGTCCTTGCTCACCTCGCGGTCCAGCTTGATCGCGATGAAGAACTCCTTGGCCTTACGGGTGACGGTCTGTTCCTGGCCGAGGTAGTAGTTCTTGACGTACTGCTGGGTGATGGTGGAGCCGGACTGCTTGCCCTTGCCGGTGAGGGTGTTCCACGCGGCCCGGACCATCGCGGCGGGGTCGACGGCCGACTCGGAGTAGAAGTCGCGGTCCTCGGCCGCCAATACGGTGTGCTGGACGGGCCTGGGGATCTGGCCGAGGGAGACGTTCTCGCGGTTGACCTCGCCCTCGCGGGCCAGCTCCGAGCCGTCGGAGTAGAGGTAGACGTTGCTCTGGGCCTTGGCGGCGCTGTTGGCCGGCGGGATGTCCACCAGCAGATATCCGGCGACCAGGCCGCCCACGACGATCAGCCCGAGCAGCAGCACGGCGCCGAGCACCATGCGCCAGGTGGGGATGACACGGCGCCAGCCGGTCCGCCGGGGGCGGGACTTCCCGCCCTGACCGCCCGCCGACGGCAGGGCGGGACGCGGGCCCCACCGCTGGGGGCCGGGGTGCTCCGGGCCGTCGTGCTGCGGATCGTCGCTCATGTCTGTAGGGACTCCTAGACCACCGCCGAAGGTTGTGCCGCGGCGGGCGGGCGTCGTGCCGCCGCTACGAAACTGTCGCATCCTGCGGCACGGCCGCGGGAGGTGGCGCGCACCTGTGACCGCGCCGTGACCGGCGAACGGGCGTCGGCGGCTCACCCGGAAAGGTGACGGAGGCCGGGCGGAGGAGAGCGGAGCGGCCCAGGTCCGGGCGGCCGGAGGCGGGTATCCGGCGGCCCGGCGGCGGAGCCGGGCCGGGCGGTTGTGGTACGCGGCGGGGGCGGCGGCCGGCGTCCGGCGGCAGGCCGGGACGCCTCCCCGGGGGCGAAGATCCGCCCGGGTCGCCCGGCGCGCCGTAATCTGGCCGCATGACTGACGAACGCCCCGAGTTGCGTGCTTCCGACTCCGACCGTGAGCGGGTGGCCGAGGTGCTGCGGGACGCCCTCGCCGAGGGGCGGCTCGCCATGGAGGAGTTCGAGGAGCGGCTGGAGAGCACCTACCGGGCGCGTACGTACGGCGAGTTGGCGCCGCTGACCGCCGACCTGCCCGGCGCGTCGGGAAGTTCGGCGCCCGCCGTGCGGCCTGGCTCCGCGGGCGCCCCGGCGCGCTGGTCCGAGCGGATCGGCGGTGCGGCCACCTCGCGGGGCGCGTTCGCGATGTGGGGCGGGTTCCTGCGCAGCGGGCGGTGGACGGCGCCGCGGGCGTTCACGGCGGTGGTGTTCCAGGGCGGCGGCAAGATCGACCTGCGGGACGCGCGGTTCGAGGCGGCCGAGATCACCATCCGCTGTTTCGCGCTGATGGGCGGGATGGAGGTCGTGGTGCCGCCCGGCGTCCAGGTCAGGGTCACCGGTTTCGGGCTGATGGGCGGCTTCGACCGTACGGAGGACGGCACCGGCGACGAGGGCGCCCCGGCGGTCAAGGTGACCGGTTTCGCGCTGTGGGGCGGGGTGGGCACCAAGCGCAGGGCGACGAAGGCGGAGCGGCAGCGGCTGGAGGCGGAACGCGAGGGGCGGAGGCCGGCCGACGGGCAGCCGCCGCGCAAGGAACTGGGCTGAGGACCCAGGCCGGGCACCGGAAGGGCGTGCCGGGCCGAGGGGTGCGGCAAGGCCGTCGCCGAGGACGCCGGAGCCCCTCCGGAGCAGGGGTGGCCGGGCGCCGTGCGGTGAGGCGTCAGAGCGAGGCGGGGGCCGAGCGTGCGAGGTGCTTGAGGTTCACCGCTTCGGCCATCGCGCGAAAGCCCTCGTCGCTCGGGTGCAGGTGGTCCCCGGAGTCGTAGACGGGGCGCAGCCGTACGGGGGCCGCCGGGTCGCGCAGCGCCTTGTCGAAGTCCACGACCTCGTCGTAGACGGACCCGGAGCGGATGATGTGGTTGACCCGCTCGCGGACGGAATTGAGCAGTGCGGAGTAGCCGCGGTGGCCGCCGAACGGGGTCAGGGTGCTGCCGGTGACGCGCAGCCCGCGGGCGTGCGCCTCGTTCACGATCTGCCGCATGCCCGCGACGATCTTCTGGGGATCGAGCTGGCGGGGCGACTTGAAGAGGTCGTTCAGCCCGATCTCGACGACCACCGCGCGTACACCCGTACGGGCGAGCGCGTCGCGGTCCAGCCGGGACAGCACGCTCGGTCCGTTGTTGGGGGAGAAGCGGCTGCCGTTGACGAGCAGGCGGTTGCCGCTGATGCCCTGATTGAGGACGCCGTAGCGGGGGGCGCCGGGCTCGTTGCGCAGTCTCGCCGCCAGGAAGTCCGTCCAGCGGTGGTTGGCGCCCGCGGTGGAGGTGATGCCGTCGGTGATCGAGTCGCCGATGGCGACGACCGTGCCGCGCGCCTCGGTGCTCCAGACGTCCACGCCGGTCAGGTAGCGCCAGTAGGGGCTCTGCTCGGTGTAGGCGGCGCCGGTGGCGTCCTCCGCCCGGTCGCCGCGCGCCAGGTAGGAGGTCTGGCGGGCGTACGGGTGGTAGGTGGCGGGGCCCGAAGGGGACGGGGAGTAGGTGGTGACCAGGAGGTCGGCGTCGTGCGGGACGTTCAGCCGGACCGGGTCGCTGCTGACCGCGCCGCCCGCCGGGATGGACACGGCCGGCCGGCCGCCGAAGGACAGCCGGCGCATGCTGCCGGCCGCGGCGGTCGGGTTGCTGGGCGCGGCGGCCAGCGCGATCGAGGCATGGCTGACGGGCAGCGGGCGGGTGCCGTAGAGGTTGGAGAGCTGGATGCGGGCGCTGGAGCCGCCGACGCTGGTGTGCACGACGTTGCGGATCGACATGCCCGCGTAGCCGTCCAGGGTGCCCGGCTCGGCCGCCGCCGCTGCCGCCGACCAGGTGCCGACCCACTGTCCGGAGACGGCGGGGGCCGCGGGGTCGCGCGGCTTGTGCGGGGAGCTGCCGGGACCGCTCTGGTCGCCGCCGAAGCCGACGAATATCGCGGTCGAGATCAGCACCACCACTGCCGCCAGTCCGGCGAGCAGGGCGTAACCCACACTTTTGTTCATGCGGGAGGCGTCTCCTGGGGCAAGCGGAGCATGCAGCTCCGGGCGGGCAAGGGCAGCGGATGATCAGCGGCACCGTTGCGGTCCGATCGCTTCTCAATGATCCCACGGACGTTGTGGAGGCTGCCCGGCGCCCTGGCGATGTGCCCCCATGCATGGACGCGGGGAACTCGTTGTTCGTTCCAGGAGTAGGTCACAGTTGGGTGTGCGGTGCGGCACGGTCGCACCGATGGCGGGCCGGGACGGCGGGCACGGTGGGAGCGGTGGAGCGGATGGAACGTACGAACGCGGAGATGGCGCCGGAAACGGGCGCGCCGGAGGCGGCCGCCGGGCCGGTGGGGCGCGGCGCGCCGGGTGGCGGGTTCGGCTACAGCGCCGCCGACCAGGAGAAGCGGCGTGGCGTACGGCGGATGAAGACGCTGGCCACGGCGCTGCTGCTGGGGGTCGCGGTGGTCTATGTGCTGGCGACCTGGGCGAAATCGTCCGGTGCGGGCGGCTGGGCGGGGTACGTCGCGGCCGCGGCGGAGGCCGGCATGGTCGGTGCGCTCGCCGACTGGTTCGCGGTCACCGCGCTCTTCAAGCGGCCGCTGGGGCTGCCGATCCCGCATACCGCAATCATTCCCACCAAAAAGGACCAATTGGGGCAGAGTCTGGGAGATTTCGTCGGGGAGAACTTCCTCTCCGGTGACGTCGTCCGCCGCCGGCTGCGCTCCGTCGGCATCGGCCGGCGCCTCGGCGGCTGGCTTGCCGACCCCCGGAATGCCGACCGGGTCACCGCCGAACTCTCCACCGCGCTGCGCGGTGCCCTCACCGTGCTGCGGGACTCCGACGTCCAGGCCGTCGTCGGCGAGGCGATCACCCGGCGCGCCGACGCCCAGGAGGTCGCGCCCGGCATCGGCTCGATGCTGGAGCGGGTCGTCGCCGAGGGCGGCCACCGGCGGGTGGTGGACCTGGTGTGTGCCCGCGCCCACGACTGGCTGGTCGCACACGGCGACTCCGTGATGACCGCGGTCTCCGGCGGCGCACCCGGCTGGACGCCGCGGTTCGTCGACCGCAAGGTCGGCGACCGGGTCTACAAGGAGCTGCTGCGGTTCGTCACCGAGATGCGGGACATGCCCGAGCATCCGGCGCGCGGCGCGGTCGACCGCTTCCTGAAGGACTTCGCCGGCGATCTGCAGAGCGACACCGAGACCCGGGACAAGGTGGAGCGCCTGAAGTCCGAGGTGCTGGGCCGCGGCGAGGTGCAGGACCTGATCGCCTCGGCCTGGGGCTCCGTCCGCGCGATGATCGTGGCGGCCGCCGAGGACGAGCACAGCGAACTGCGGCTGCGGGTGCGGGCGGCGCTGCTGTCCCTGGGGCAGCGGCTGTCCCACGACGAGCGGCTGCAGGGCAAGGTCGACGGCTGGCTGGAGGGCGCGGCCGTCTACGTGGTGACGACGTACCAGGGCGAGATCACCTCGCTGATCACCGAGACCGTCGCCGGCTGGAACGCCGAGGACACCTCGAAGAAGATCGAGGCGCACATCGGACGCGACCTGCAGTTCATCCGGATCAACGGCACGGTCGTCGGTGCGCTCGCCGGACTGTGCATCTACGCCGTCTCGCAGGCCTTCGGCGGCTGACCGGCCGCCCGGCCGCCCCCGCACCGCATCGTCCCGCCGCCCGGCCTCTGGTGACCTCGGCCCGCAGGGCTTACGGTGCCCGCGTGCGGAGGCGGGAGCGGATACCGGTGGTCGTACAGGGGCGGCGCGGGCGCCGCCCTCCGGTGGCGCGCGCCCTGTGGACCGGCGCCGAACTGGCCGTGACGTGCGGCGTCGTGCTGATGCTGCTCGTCGTCCACCAGCTGTGGTGGACGAACCGTCAGGCGCAGGGCGCGGCCCGCGAGCAGGTGGACCGGCTGGAGCGGCAGTGGGACGACCCCGGCCCGCGGCCGGGCGGGCCCCCGCACAGCGGGCCCAATGAGGGCGAACGGCAGCGGGCGGACGCCGCGGCCCCGCGGGCCGGACCGCCCAGGACCGCGCCGCCCGCCCCTCGCGCCGCCGCCCCACCGCCGCATGACCTCGCGTACGCGGTGCTGCGCATCCCGCGGATCGGCGTCACCGCGCCCGTCGCGCAGGGCGTCGGCAAGGCCGCGGTCCTCAACAGGGGCTATGTCGGGCACTATCCGCGGACCGCGCAGCCCGGCGGCGCCGGCAACGTGGCGCTGGCCGGGCACCGCAACACCCACGGCGAGCCGTTCCGCCGCCTCGACCGGCTGCGGCCCGGGGACACCGTCACCCTCGACACCGCCGAGGCCCGCTACACCTACGTCGTGCGGCGGATCCTGCCGCGGACCACACCGGGCGACGGCACGGTCATCGACCGCATCCCGCACAGCGGCGTGCACCCCTCCTACGGCTTCACCGCGCCCGGCGCCTATCTGACGCTGACGACCTGTACGCCCGAATACACCTCCACCTACCGGCTGGTGGTGTGGGGCGTGCTGCGGTCGGCGCAGCGGCGCTGAGCGCGCGGCGGACGGCTGCGCTGAGACGGTCGACACAGTCGCGCCACCGGGCCCGCGCCGTCCTCTAGGCTCTCGCGACGTGCGAAACCCGTCGCGAGACCCCTCCGCCGGTGGCCGGCCCGCCGGTTCCCGAATGCGCCCGGCGCTGCTGTGGCTGCTGCTGCCCTACGTGCTGTTCCTGGTGGTGCTGCCGCTGGTGAACCGGGTGACGCCGACCGTGCTGGGGCTGCCGTTCCTGTTCTTCTGGATGCTGCTGGCGACCCTGCTGACGCCGGTCGCGGTGTGGCTGGCGCGGCGCGCCGACCTGAGGCGGGGGCGCGGATGAACGCCACCGTCGCCACCTCCGTCTTCGGTGCCTTCATGGTGCTGACCGTCGTCCTGGGCCTGCTCGCGGTGCGTGGCCGGGGTTCGGGCGGGGGGCTCACCGAGTGGTCGGTGGGCGGCCGCAGTCTGGGCACCGTCTTCATCTGGGTGCTGATGGCCGGCGAGAGCTATACGTCGTTCAGCTATCTCGGCGCGGCCGGCTGGGGCTACAACTTCGGTGCCCCGGTGCTCTATGTCGTCGCCTACATGTCCTGCGGGTACGCCATCGGCTATGTCGTCGGTCCGATGCTGTGGGCGTACGCCCGGCGGCACAACCTGGTCGGCATCACCGACATGGTCGCCCACCGCTACGGGCGGCCCTGGCTCGGCGCCACCGTCGCGATCCTCGCCACCGTCTGCCTGCTGCCCTACATCCAGTTGCAGATCACCGGGATGGGTGTGGTCGTCTCGACGATCTCCTACGGTGCGATCAGCCTCAACTGGGCCTATTTCCTCGGCTTCGCGGTCACCACCACCTTCGTGGTGATCAGCGGGCTGCGCGGCAGTGCCTGGGTGTCGGTGCTCAAGGACATCCTCGTCATCGTGACGCTGGGCTTCCTCGCGGTCTATGTCCCGCTGCACTACTTCGACGGCTACGGGGACTTCCTGGGCCGGATCACCGCCGAGAAGCCGCAGTGGCTGACGTTCCCGGGGCATGGGTCCGGCGGTCTGGGCCAGGGCTGGTTCATCACCACGACGCTCATCAACTCCCTGACCGTGGTGATCTTCCCGACGACCGTGGCGGGCTATCTCGGGGCGCGCAGCGCCGATGCGCTGCGCCGCAACGCGATGTATCTCCCGTTCTACAACGTGCTGTTGTTCGTGCCGATGCTGCTGGGGCTCGCCGCCCTGTTCGTGGTGCCGGGGCTGGTGGGCGCGGACTCCAATCTCGCGCTGTTCAAGCTGGTGGTGGACTCCCTGCCGGCCTGGGCCGTGGGGGTGATCGGGGTGGCCGCCGCCCTCTCCTCCATCGTGCCGATGGCCGTCTTCATGCTGGTCATCGGCACGATGTGGGGGAGGAGCGTGCTCGGTGCGATCCCGCGGCTGGCGCACCGGCAGAAGCTGTGGTCGCAACTGGTGGTGGTGGGCGCCGGGGCGCTGGCGCTGCTGCTGACCTACACCGCCCCCAACACCCTCGTCCGGCTGTCCTTGATTTCGTACGAGGGCATGGCACAGCTGGTGCCGATGCTGCTGCTGGGGCTGGTGTGGCGGCGGCTGACGCTGCATGCCGCGGTGAGCGGCCTGGTGGTGGGCGTCGCGCTGGTGTGTGTGCTGGTGTTCGGGGGCCATGACCCGCTCTGGGGGATGAACGCGGGGATCCTGGGGCTCGCCGTGAACGTGGTGGTCGCGCTCGCCGTCACCTGGCTGGGGCCGCGCGGCGCGGACGGGCGGCCGGATGCCGAGGTGCTCGCGCTGGAGGACGAGTTCCCGCGTCAGGACGGGGTCAGCCGGCCGGCGTCGACGTGATCTTCTTGCCGTCCTTGGAGACCGCGAACCACAGGCCCATCTTGCCCTGGCCGTTGATGTCACCGGGCTCCTTGTCGCCGGTGAACCAGTAGACCGGCCAGCAGTCGACGGCCAGTTGGCGCACGCCGTCGGGGCGGGTGACGGTGGTGATCAGCTTGGCAGGGATGTCCTCGGAGAGCTTGGAGCGGTCGGCCGGCTTGGCGGGCTTCCAGGTGTCCAGGCAGGCGTCGTTGCAGCCGAACTTCATCGGCCAGGCGCTGTCCTTGTTGAAGCGGTACAAGGTCCGGCTCTTGCCGTCGACGAGGATCTCGCCGAGGTCGGGCTGGCTGAGCACCGACACATCGGTCGCCGGCTGCGCGGTGGCCTTCTTGCCGTCGGCGGCCAGCGCGTTCCAGGTGCCGCCGACGCCCTGGCCCTTGGTGTCGCCGGCCTTGGTGTCCTTGGCGTAGCGGTAGGCGGGCCAGCCGGCGATGGTGAGCTGCTTGCTGCCGTCGGCGCGGGTGACCGAGCCCAGATCGCTCTTGGCGATGCCGGCGGGGGCCGTGGCGCCGTCGGAGGGGACCGGCGGCCAGGTGGTGGCGCAGGCACCCGAGCAGTTCGACTTGGGCGGCTTGGCGGTGTCCTTGTCGAAGCGGTAGAGGGTCATGCCCTTGGAGTCGGTGACGACCGGGCCCAGTTCGGTGGCCTGGCGCAGGGCGAGCTTCCCGGCCGAGGGGCCCGCTCCGGCGGCCTTGCCGTCCTCGCCGCCCGCCTGGCCACCGTAGGCCCCTTCGTCGCCCTGGGAGGAGCCGGAGGAGCCGTAGTCGCTGGTGCCCTGGCCGGCCGGCTGGACGGTGTCGGTGGTGGGGATGCCGTTGCTCTGGTTGTCGCTGCTGCCGCAGGCGGCGGTGAGCGCCAGCGTCGCGACCGCCGCGGCCGCGAGTCCCGCACGACGTCGAGTGATCATGTTTTCTCCTCATGTCGGGTGGTGGCGTTTGCGGATGCTGTCGGAGGTGGATACGCGGTACCGGGCGGCCCGCGTTCAGGCCGGGGGAAAACCCGGGGAAGTTGTCACCCAGGAGCCAAAAACCGTCCCTCGGTGGTCAGTTGCCGCCCTGGATGCGTAGGGCCAGCGCGGGACAGCGGCGTACGGCGAGCTGCGCGCGGCGCCGCATCCGGGCGGGCATCGGCATGTTGGCCGACTCGGGGTAGCCGTCCGGGCCGAGCCGCACCATGCCGGGCACCAGGTCGGCGCACAGGCCGTGGCCGCGGCACAGCGTCCAGTCGACGAGCAGCCGTTCCTGCGGTGGCGGGGGCGGTGTGGCGGTGGGTGTGGGCGGCAGGTGCCCGGTGACCGGCAGGGCTCCGGTCACCGGGCGGCCGCACCCGAACCCGTGCGCATGGCGCTCGAACTCCTCGGGGAAGGCGGTGAGGGCCGAGTCGACGAAGCGCGCGGTGCCGTCCGGGTGGCTGCAGGCGCCGCGCCCGCGCACGGCCCGCATGCGGGTGCGGACGACGTCCAGGGCGGCGCTGCCGCCGCCCCGTACGGCCTGTGCGAGGGCATCGGCGAGGGCGGGCAGGCCCAGGACGCAGGGGCCGCACTGGCCGGCCGACTCGCCGGCCATCCAGCGGGCGACCCGTACGGTCTCGCCCGCCACGCAGGTGTCGTGCGGCATCGGCAGGACCGCGCCGGCGCCGAGCACCGCGCCGTGCTCCGCGAGGGCCTGGCGGGAGAGGGTCGCGGTCGCCGCGTCCTCGGGGGAGAGCCAGGTGCCGTGGTAGCCGCCGAGCATCACGCCCTGGCCGGGGTCGGTCCCGCACAGCGCGAGGACCCGGGCGAGCGGAATGCCGTACGGGACCTCCACGACGCGGTTGCCGGAGACGGTCAGCAGCAGCGTGCCGGGCTCGGCGGGCAGCCCCGTGGTGCGGTAGCCGAGGGCGCCCAGCCGCGCTGCGAGGGCGAGTTGGGCGTACGTCTCGGTGTTGGACAGCAGCGTCGGGATGCCGTTCAGGCCGCGTTCGCTGGAGCGGACCTTGCGGCCCGAGGGGAGGCCAGGCCCGCCGTTCAGGCCGTTGGTCAGCGCGGTGCCCTCGCCGGTGACGAACCGTTCGGTCAGCTTGGTGACGCGTAATGCCGGCCGCACCGGGCCGCGTTCGGCGATGGCGCGGCGCACCGAGTCCTCGACGTCCTGGCGGGTCACGCCGATCGCGACCTCCTGGGCGCCCAGGGCCTCCGCGGCCAGCAGGGCGCCGTCCAGCACCAGGTGCGGGACGTGCAGCAGCAGCGCCGTGTCCTTGAGGCAACTGGGCTCGCCCTCGCTGCCGTTGACGACCACCGCGCATTTGCCGTCGGCGCGCCGGGTGCCGGCGAGGACGGCGGTGAGCTTGCGCGCGAAGGGGAAGCCGGCGCCGCCGCGGCCGCGCAGGTCGGTGTCCTCGGCCAGCGCCACCAGTTCCTGTGCGGACATCCGGGGCGGGGTGCCGTGCCGGGCCAGATGCGCCACCCGGTCCAGGCGGGGCATCTCGTCGAGCCCGGCCAGCAGCCGGGGCGGGCCCAACGACGCGAGCGTCGGTACCGGTTCGGACTCCGGGACGGCCGGCAGCAGGCGGGTGGGGGCAGGTGCGGTCATGAGGGTTCTCCTGAAGTGCGCCGCGCTGCGCGCAACCGCAGTGCGAGCCGGACGGCGACCGCGGCGAGGCAGATGCCGTAGCCGGCAACCGCCCAGCCGGCGGCTTCCCTGCCGGACTTGAGGCCGTGTACGAGGGCCAGCGCCCAGGCGACGTAGGCGCTCATGTGCAGCGCACGCCACCAGCGGGACGCGGTGTGGCCGGTGAACATGCCGCGCACCGCGCCGGTCACGGCGACGGCGAGGAAGACATACGCGGCGAGGGTGCCGAGGCCGATGAGGAAGGGCCGCGCCCCGTCGGTGAAGGGGATCGCGGCAGACGCGGCGCCGGTGTGGCCCTCGGCGACCTTGACCCAGATGTGCAGGCCGAGGAAGCCGAGTCCGGCGATGGCGGTGCCGCGGTGGACGGCCTGGGCGAGCAGTCGGTGCGCGGAGTGCAGCACCATGCGGTCGGTGGCGGCGAGCCCCCACAGGACCGTGACGGACAGGGAGACGAGTGCCAGCACCCCGGCCCCGTAGTCCAGGAAGCGCACCGTCGCGTTCATCGCGCCGGAGTGCAGGGTGACGGCGAGGAAGAGCAGCAGCGCGGCCGGAAGTGCCGGGCGCAGTACGGCGGTTCTGGTGAGGCCGCCGGCCGGGGAGGCGGGCGGCCGACCGGGTTCGCGTGGCGGGCGCCTCGGGCGGGGCGTTGGTGGCGAGGGCCGGGCGCGGTGTGCGTGCCGGCTGTGCAATCGCGGTGCGGACATCGAACCTCCCGGGTGGCGGGCACGGGTGTGGGATGCGAATTTCGATGAAATCTCCCGGCGGTGGTATTTGCACCGGGGCTTTTGTTCGGGTGACCCCCGGTAACACTCGACATTCTGTGACCGGGCGGATACTCAGGGCCGTAATCCGGATGAGCAAAAGCATCTCCGAACCTGTTCGGGATTTCGTAAGGTTTAGCGCGCTGTGACAAATTCCTGCACCGGCATCGCGGCCGCGCGGGGTCACTCCGGATGATGCCGAGTCAGGCGCAGGCCGTACCCCAGCCGCATCCCGCCAGGATCGAGGTAGCGATGTGTGAACTCCTGAACCGCATCTGGTCGCGTCCCCGAGGTGAGTGGACCCGTGTAGTGAGAAATGAACTCCCGGACCTCGCAGAGAAGGTTGTCGCGGAGTTGCAACGCGGATTTCCTCAATTGTCAGCACTTCTCGGGGATACGCCCGTAGAAGAGGCACAATGGGCGCTTGAACAGGCCCTGCTGACATCTCTCGGGTACCAAAAAACATCGGAAAGTAAACGCCCGGCCGTTTCGTCGGTCGTGACCCCGATGCCCGTCGCCAGGGCCCGTCAGGACCTGTTCGACGTGCTTGCCGGGCAGCGTGACGAACCGGAGGAAGGGCTGGCCGAGTTGGCCCGCGCGGCCGGCTGGCCGGTCCCCGACACCCTCCAGGCCGTCGTCCTCGCCACCCCCGCGGAGGCCGCCCAACTGGCCGCCGCACTCGGCCATGCCCTCATCGGCACGGTCGAGGGCGACACCTGCCTCTTCGTCCCCGACCCGGAGACCCAGAACCGGGCCCGCCTGGAGGCGGCACTCAAGGGAAGGAGCGCGGCGGTCGGACACGTCGTCCCCGCCACCGACACGGCGTCGTCGCTGCGTTGGGCCCGCTATCTGCTCTCGCTGGCACCCAGCAGGGTCGGCCCGGAGTCGCGGGCCGCCTTCGTCGATGACCACCTCTCGGCGCTGCTGCTGCTCCAGGACGAGTCACTGGCCGACGCGCTGACGTCCCGTTGGCTGGGCCCGCTGGACGAGCTGACCCCCCGGCAGAGCGAACGCCTCGAAGTCACGCTGCTGGCCTGGCTGGAGGGCGGCGGTGCGCCCGAGGCGGCGAAGCTGCTGCATGTGCACCCGCAGACGGTGCGCTACCGCCTGCGCCAGATCGAGAAGCTCTTCGGTCCGGTACTGCGTGACCCGCGTACCCGTTTCGAGCTGGAGATGGCACTGCGCAGCCGCCGCCTGATGGCACACGTACGAAGCTACCGAGCGCGGGCCGGCCGCCGTGCCCGTGCCGTCGCCTCCACCATCCGCCCGCTCGGCATGGCCAGGGAGGCACGGGTGAACGGCCTGTGAGACGCCGGACCTGACAGTCCACGGCGCAGAGCGGCGGCCCCGGATTCCTTTCCGGGGCCGCCGCTTTCGTGTGCCCGGAGGGGCGGGGGCCCGGGGGCGGTGCGCCCGGGAGGGACGGCTGCCGGGGGAGGCGTGTCCGGAAGGGCGGTGCACCCGGAGGGGCGGTGCCCGGAAGGGCGGTGCCGGGGCCCGTGGGACCGGGGTTCCGGGCCCCGGCGGCCGGCGTGCCCGGTGTGGTGGCCTGGGTGGGGCCCGGGGTGTCCGGTGCGGGCCCGGACGCCCGGCACGCCCCGCCCCGGCTGTCCGGGCGGGGCGGGGCGTGCCGGAGGGGCGGAGCCCTGTGACGGGCCCCGCCCCGGGGCTCACCGGCCCATCAGGTGCACGTCTGGCCGCTGTTGATGCAGTTGACGGCCTTGCTCATCAGGTCGTCCGGCATGACGTTGATGAAGTCACCGTGGTCGGTCACCGGTTTGTGCAGCTGCTCGGGGAAGCTGTCCACCGCGAAGCTGTTGCCCTGGGGGACGTCGTAGGTGATCCGCTGCACCAGCTGCGGCACCGCCGTGAAACCGTTCGGGCAGTTGCCCGCCTGGTCGGAGAAGGACATGTGGTCGCGGTGGTTGCCGCTGTCGATGCTCCGGCCGTCCCAGCAGTTCTGGAACGCGAAGGTACGCACCACGTCCGCGCCGTCGGGGCAGATCGGGTACTTGTCCTTCAGCTGCCGGTTCTCGAAGCCCTCGCAGCTCCAGGAGGCGTTGGCGTTCTTCGTGCCGTTGGTGAACGCCTTCGCGTCACCGGTGATGATCTTCAGGAAGCGCGGCATCGCCTGCACGTCGCCGGCCTGGCTGCCGCGGAACTGCAGGGTCACCGTGGCCGGGGTCAGCACCGAGCCGACATTGCCGTCGTGTCCGGCACCCGGCTTGTGCTCCGAGGTCCCGTCCAGTTTGCGCAGCACCGGCCAGTAGTGCGTCGACAGGTCGCCGTTCTTGCAGGTGGTGTCGGAGTCGGCCAGCTTCTGGTCGTTGGCGAACGCGTCGGTGGCGGTGTTGCCGACGTAGTCGTGGGTGTGGTGGGCGCCGTTGCTGACGCCCGGCGTCACGATCACGTTGTCGGAGTTGAAGTGGCCCTCCTCGTTGACCCCGCACTCGGTGGTGAAGGTGCCGGTCGAGGCGTTGCCGCCGTTCGGGGCGGCGAACGGCGGCTGCCCGGCGTTCGGCTGGACGGAGGTGATGTCGGCGAAGTCGTCGGGGGAGGGGCCGCCGGGCTGACCCTGCTGCCCGCCGTCCTGCCCGCCGTCCTGGCCCTGGTTCTGGTCCTGACCGCCGTCCTGCCCCTGGACCTGGCCCTGGTTCTGGTCCTGGCCGCTGTCCTGGCTCCCGCCCTGGCCCCCGTCCTGCCACTGGGTCCAGCCGTTCGCGGACTTCGCCGAGGCCTGCGCCGTATCGTCCTGCTTGGTCTTGCAGCCCGCCAACTTCGCGAGATACGACGGGCGTGCGGCGCTCTTGGCGATGGCGTCCGACATCGTCCCGATCGTCCGCTGCCGCTGCTGCTTCAGCTTGCCGAGCACCTCGCTGCCGCCGCCCTCGGTCATCTTCCCGTAGGCGTCGGCGACCTGCCGGTCCAGCGAGGCCAGGCCCTTGGAGACCTGGAGCTGCGCCGCGCGCGGCACCGTCTTCAGCGCTTCGCCCACATCGGGGCAGGAGACGGTGCCCGCCGCCACGGTGTGCTGCGCGTGGCCGGCGCCCGCGTCCGTGCCGGAGTTGCCGGCCAGGGCCGTGGTGGCGACCACCGCCAGCCCGCCGCCGCCCAGCAGGAGCGCGGCTGCGGCGACGAGCATTCTGTTCGTCAGACGCGACCTTTTATGGGCCTGTTGCTTTTGCCTCATGAGATCACTTCGCTTCATCCGATGTGAGGGGTGTCGATTCCGTGTGCCGGTTGTCCGTGTGCCGGTGGTTCCGTGTGCCGGCGGTGCGTGATCCGGCGTTCCGGGAGGGGAGGTGGCTCCGGAGGGTTCAGCTGGAATAGAGGGTGTCGAAGTCGACCTGCCCGGTGTTCTCCAGGACCGTGATGTGGTCCAGGACGACGGCGTTGGTCCGGGTCGCCAGAGCGCGCACCATCGTGTTCTCGGTCTGGTCCCGGACCAGCGCGATCAGGGCGAAGACCTTGCCGTGCGCCCGGCGCAGCAGCTCGGCGAAGACCGGTGCGAAGTCCTTGCCCTGGGCGGCGTTCATCTGGCTCAGCCAACTCTGCTGATCGTCGTTGGGCTGGTTGGGCAGCGGGATGTTCAGGGCCCGCCCGGCGTTCACCGCCAACCGGTCCAACTCCGTGTGCCCGGCGACGAGATGGTTGCCCGCGGTGCGCACCGCAGCGGTCGTTCCGCGCTCCTGCGCCTGCCGTCCCGCGGGCATCTCCCACAGACCGGCCAGCCGGACCTTGCGCACGAAGTCGCGGTCCAGCGCGGTCAGCGGCCCGTAGCGGGTGTTCACGGTGCCGCCGCCGTCGTCGTCGAAGGACGGCGCGCTGGAAGCGGCCGACGCGGTCTCGCCGAAGAGCTGCACCGGCAGCAGCAGCGCGGCGAGGGTGGCGACGAGCGCACTGACCACCAGACCGGTGGCGATGGTCCGCCCGGACATCGCGGATTGTGTGACGATCGACCGCACAGGGCCTCCCGGATTCGTCCGTAGTGGAATGCCACCGGACGCTAAGCGCCGTGAGGCCCCCGAGGGCGAGGGTCCTCACGCCTGGACAAATAACGGCCGGGCCCGCCGCGGCGCTGCTACGGTGCCGCGTGCGGGCCCGGCCGCTTGCCGGGCGAGGTGTGCCCGGCCGGGACGACAGGGCCTAGCGTGCGTGCGCCCCGGCCGCCGCCGACCTGCGGTGCTCCCCGCGCGAGAGGCGGATCTCGGCCTCTCCCTGCGCGTACAGCGCCTCGATCTCCACGGCGTACGTCCGCACGATCGCGTCCCGCCGGAGCTTGAGCGACGGCGTCAGCAACCCGTCCTGCTGGCTGAACTCGCCCGGCAGGATGCGGAACGCGCGGATCGACTCAGGCCGTGACACCGCACTGTTCGCCCGCGCCACCGCCCGCCGCACCTCCGCGTGCACCTCCTCCTCCGGCGACTGGCCGGCGCCCTGCGCGCCCTGCCCGGCGCGCAGCCGGTGCCAGTGCGCCAGCGCCTCCGGATCCAGCGTGATCAGCGCCGTCACATAGGGCCGGTTGTCGCCGACCACCACGCACTGCGAGATGAGCGGATGGGCGTACAGCCGCTCCTCCAGGGCCTGCGGGGCGACGCTCTTGCCGCCGCTGGTGATGAGGATGTCCTTCTTGCGGCCCGTGATGACGAGATAGCCCTCGTCGTCCAGATGCCCGAGGTCACCGGTGGGCAGCCAGCCCTCGTAGAGCCCGTTGCCCGGCGCGCCGTCCTCGTCCAGGTATCCGGCGAACACCACCGGGCCGCGCACCCACACCTCGCCGTCCAGCGCCATGTGCACCGAACTGCCCGGCAGCGGCCGCCCCACCGTCCCGAACCGCACCCGGCCCGGCGGCTGCACGGTGATCGCCCCGGTGGTCTCCGTCAGGCCGTAGCCGTCATAGACGGTGATCCCCGCGCCGGAATAGAGCAGCCCCAGCTCCCGGCGCAGCGGCGAGCCGCCGGAGACCGCGGTCCGCACCCGGCCGCCCAGCAGTTCCCGGATACGGGAGTACACCAGCCGGTCGTAGACGATGTGCCGGGCCCGCAGGAACGGGTCCGGGCCGCGCCCGATGCCGCGCTCCTGGTCCGTCAGCGCCTGTGCGTGCCGCACCGCCACCGTCATCGCCGCGTCGAACATCCGGGCCCGCCCGGCCTGTTCGGCGGCCCGCCGGGCCCGGTCGCAGATCTTCTCGAAGACGTACGGCACCCCGAACAGGAACGTCGGCCGGAACGACGCGAGGGCCGGCAGCAGTTCCGGCGTGCTCGTGTCCGGCTGGTGGCCGAGCAGGACGCCGCTGCGCAGGCACGCGACCTGGCTCATCAGCCCGTAGATGTGCGCGAAAGGCAGGAACGCCAGCAGCGAGGGCCGCTCACCGGGCGCGGCGAGCAGCCCGCCCCAGCCCGCGTAGAGGGTGTCGCACTCGGCGGCGAGGTTGGCATGGGTGATGACACAGCCCCGCGGGTGCCCGGTCGTGCCCGACGTGTAGACGATCGCGGCGATCGCCCCCGGGGTGACCGCGTGCCGCAGCCGGTGCACATCCGCGTCGGTCAGCCGGGTGCCCTCCTCCATCAGCCGGCGTACGCAGTCCCGGTCCAGCTGCCAGATCCGCCGCAGCCCCGACCCCTCGCCGCAGGCCGCGGCCACGGTCATCGCCTGCGCCTCGTGCTCCACGACGATCGCGGTGACGCGTGCCCCCGCAAGGATGCAGCTCAGCTGCTCGGCGGAGGCGGTCGGATAGACCGGGACGAGCTGCGCGCCGATCGCCCACAGCGCGTAGCTGAACAGCGTCCACTCGTAGCGGGTCCGGGACATCAGCGCGACCCGGCTGCCGGGCCGCACCCCCTGGGTCAGCAGCCCTCTCGACAGTGCCAGCACCTCGTCGCGGAACTCCGCCGCCGACACCTGCTGCCAGGTGCCGGGGGGGTGGATGTCGCGGCGGGCGAGCTGGGCGAAGTCCGGCTGGTGCTCGGCGGTGTCGAAGACGGAGTCGGCGAGACCGCCGGTCCGCAGCGGAGCAGCCAGGGCCGGAACGCTGGTGTCGCGCACAGCACCTCCCACACATTTAGGTGTCCCCCTGAATCCACCGCCGTCCCGGCGGCAGGCAGGGCAAGTTACCCGCCGGTCTCCCGGCTGCCCAGATCCATGGCTACTCTTGAGCGGAAGTCGACAAGTCCGGTCACAGGTCTTGAGTCATGCGACGTGAGTCATAAGGAGGACGCCTGATGCACCGCATCGCCGATGCCTGGCGCCTCCAGACCTGCGCGCTCTTCTTCCTGCTCGCCGGTCTCCTGCTGACCCAGAGCGGCCTGACCTCGGCCCTCACCGCCGCCGCGACCACCGGCGCCGTGCTCCTGCTGTGCAGCGCCTTCCTCATCGCGGCGTTCGCCCGCCCGGTGCCGCCGGGCCGCATCCGCACCGCCATCCGCGACCGCGAGCGCCGTACGGCGTTCCTGCCGCAACGCGATCCCGACGCGGCCGGCCGGCCGCGCCCCCGAGCACCGGGCCGCGCCCTCCCGACGACCGCGTAGGCGCCCGGCACGGCTCCCGGCGAGCTGCCGCGTACGCATTCCGTACGCGCTCCCCGTATGAGCCCCGCTGCCCGGCCGCCTGCCCGCGGTGCGTCACGCCGTCTCCCGTTCCGGCACGACGAGACCCCGTGGAGGGCTCACCCATGTCCCTGTCCGTTTTCGGCTTCCTCGGCGACGCGCTGGCGCGCGGCGCCGAAGCGATCGACCCGCTCTTCGGCACCGCGGCCACCGCCGCCGCCATCGTCCTGGTCACTCTCGCGGTGCGCGCCGCGCTGCATCCGCTCGCCCGCGCCGCGGCCCGCGGTGAGAAGGCCCGCTCCGCGCTCGCCCCGCAGATCGCCGAGCTGCAGCGCAAGCACAAGGGCCACCCCGAACACCTGCAGAAGGCGATGACCGCCCTGTACGCCGAGACCGGCTCGTCCCCGCTGGCCGGCTGCCTGCCGACGCTGCTCCAGCTGCCGGTCTTCTTCCTGATGTACCACCTCTTCTCCACCGGGGGCGGCGCCCTGCTCGATCACACCCTGCTGGGCGCGCCGCTCGGCGGCCACTGGACCCAGGCGCTCGCCGACGGCGGTGTTCTCGGCCCGCACGGCCTGGTCTATCTCGCGCTGTTCGCCCTGATCGCGGGTGTCGCGACGTGGAACTTCCGGCGGGCGCGGGCGACCCTGGCCGCCGCCCCTGAGGCGTCCGCAGGTGCCGGGGCGGCGGCCGTCCCGGGCATGGCCAGGATGGCGAAGCTGATGCCGCTGCTGTCGTTCGGCACGCTGATCACCGTGGCCGTGGTGCCGCTGGCGGCCGGCCTCTACATGGTCACGACGACCACCTGGACGGCGTGCGAGCGGGCCCTGCTGCACCGGAAGAACGGCCGCCGGACGCCGGAGCAGGCGTCGGAGCCGGAGCCGGACACGGCGCAGGAGCAGGAGTCGTCCGCACGGCAGGCGGCGCCGAAGTCGCCGCCGCGGGCACCGAAGAGCCGGGCGGCACGGCAGCGGGCGGCCCGGTCCCGGGCGCGTACGGCCGCCTCCCGGGGGCCTTCCGACGAGATCGTTACTACCGCTCAGTAACGGTCCAGTCCGTGAACGGGGTCTTGCGGAGTGGACCTTGTTCTTGGACGATCGGCCAAATCGCTCGATGGCCGTCCCCCATCGGCCGGCCCGGAAGAACCCTTCCGGGCCGACCCTTCGACCACGGGAGTGGAACCGATGAAGCTGCTGCGAGTCGGAACGGTGGGGGCGGAACGCCCGGCGCTGCTCGACGAGAACGGGGTTCTGCGGGACCTGTCGGGCCATGTGCCGGACATCGACGGATCGCTGCTCGCCGACGACGAGGCGCTGGCGCGCATCCGCGCCGCCGCCGCATCCGGTGAACTGCCCGCGCTCGACGCCGCCGGACTCCGCACCGGCCCGCCGGTCGCCCGGATCGGCAAGGTCGTGTGCATCGGGCTGAACTACCACGATCACGCCCGGGAGACGGGGGCCGCGACCCCCGAGGAGCCGATCATCTTCATGAAGGCCCCGGACACGGTCATCGGCCCCGACGACACGGTGCTGGTGCCGCGCGGCAGCGTGAAGACCGACTGGGAGGTCGAGCTGGCGGTCGTCATCGGCCGCACGGCCCGCTACCTCGAGACCGACGCGCAGGCCCTCGCCGCCGTGGCCGGCTACACGGTGGCGCACGATGTCTCCGAGCGCGCGTTCCAGATCGAGCGCGGCGGCCAGTGGGACAAGGGCAAGAACTGCGAGACGTTCAACCCGCTGGGCCCCTGGCTGGTCACCGCCGACGAGATACCCGACCCGCAGGCCCTCGGCGTACGGCTGTGGGTCAACGGCGAGCTGAAGCAGGACGGCACGACCGCCGAGCAGATCTTCCCGGTGGCCGAAGTGGTCCGCTACGTCAGCCAGTTCATGACCCTCTACCCGGGCGACGTCATCAACACCGGCACCCCGGCGGGTGTCGCGATGGGGCAGCCCGAGCCCAAGCCGTACCTCCGGGCCGGTGACGTCGTGGAGCTGGAGATCGACGGCCTGGGCCGGCAGCGCCAGGAACTCAAGGACGCCTGAGGAACCTGCCCCCGGCGGGCCCGGACAGCATCTCGCCGGGACCCGCCGGGGGCAGCCCTTCAGACCGCCAGATACCGCTCCAGCGCCTCGACCACCAACGCGTGGTCCTCGGCCTGGGGGAGCCCGGACACCGCGACCGCGCCGACCACTCCCGTGCCGCGCAGGCGGATCGGGAAGGCGCCGCCATGGGCGGCATAGCGGTCCGCGTCCAGGCGGGAGCCGTCCTCGAAGGTGCGGCCCTTCGCCCGGAACCGCGCGCCGACCAGGAACGACGACTCCGCGTAGCGTTCGACGACGGCACACTTGCGGGCCAGCCACGCGTCGTTGTCGGCGGACGTGCCGGCCAGTGCGTAGTGGAACAACTGCTGGGCCCCGCGCCGGATCTCGACGCTCACGGCGGCGCCGCGCCCGCGCGCCATCTCCACCAGCAGCGAGCCCAGCCGCCAGGCGTCGTCGTGCCCGAACGCGTCGAAGACCAGCCGCTCCTCCTGCGCCACCAGCCCGGCGACCTCCTGGCCCGCCTGCGCGCCGGCGCTCACGCGGCGGCCTCGATCCGGACCGTACGGCCCTCGGCCGCGGAAAGCTTCGCGGCCTCCAGCACGCGCAGTGCGGCCGCCGCCTCCAGGGCCGTCACCGGCGGGCGTCCGCCCGTCCGCAGGGCGTGCGCGATCGCGGCGTAGTACGCGGGGTAGTCGCCCTCCAGCGTCGGCACCGGCTCGCCGCCACCGCTCTGCGGGGACTCGCCGGAGCCGAGGCGCCCCCACCAGGCTTCCGCCTCCACTCCCCACCGGGCGCCGTCCGCGCCGGGGCGCAGGCCCTCGCGGAGGGCGGCCTCCTGCGGGTCGAGTCCGTACTTCACATAGCCGGCCTTGCTGCCCAGCACCCGGAAACGCGGACCGAGCTGGGCGGTGGTGGCGCTCACCCACAGGTGGGAGCGGACGCCGTTCGCGTGGGTGAGGGCGATGAAGGTGTCGTCGTCGGCCTCGGCGCCCGGACGGCGGACGTCGGACTCGGCGTAGACGGAGAGCACCGGGCCGAAGAGGGCCAGCGCCTGGTCGGCGAGATGGCTGCCGAGGTCGTAGAGCAGCCCGCCGACCTCCACCGGGTCGCCGGACTCGCGCCAGCCGCCCTTGGGCTGCGGCCGCCAGCGCTCGAAGCGGGACTCGAAGCGCTGGACGTCGCCGAGTGCGCCGTCCTCGACGAGCTTGCGGACGGTGCGGAAGTCGTTGTCCCAGCGGCGGTTCTGGAAGACGGACAGCAGCAGACCGCGCTCGTCGGCGAGGGCGGCGAGCTTCTCGGCCTCCGCGGCCGTCGCGGCGAGCGGCTTGTCGACGACCACCGGCAGACCGGCCTCCAGCGCGGCGGTGGCGAGCGGCACATGGGTCTTGTTCGGCGTCGCCAGCACGATCAGGTCCAGTCCGGCCGCGCGGTCGAGGACGGCCTCGGGGGTGCCGACCGTGGTGACCTGCGGATGCTCGGTGCGGGCCTGCGCCTGCCGCTCGGGGTCGGACGTCGAGACGGTGTCCAGGACGAGGCCCTCGGTGGCGGCGATCAGCGGGGCGTGGAAGACGGAACCCGCCAGGCCGTAACCGATCAGGCCGACGCGGAGCGGACCGCGGGAGTCGGCAGGGCGGTCGGGGGTGCCGGTGGAGTCACTCATGATTCCACTTAAGCAACGCTGTTGCCAAAGTGCAAGCGATGCGGACAATGGACCCGTGACCAGCAACGACCCCGGCCCCCCACCCGAACCCGAATCCGAACCCGGAGGCGACACCGAACCCGTACCCGGCCTCGGCGGCCCCGGCTCGGGCGCAGGCCTGTCCGCCCTCCGCGGGCACAACGCCGCCCTGGTGCTGGGCCTGCTCCGCGCCGCCGGGGAGGACGGGGCGAGCCGGCTGGAGCTCGCCGCGCACACCGGCCTGACCCCGCAGGCCGTCAGCAAGATCACCGCCCGGCTGCGCGCCGACGGCCTCGCCGCCGAGGCGGGCCGCCGCGCCTCCACCGGCGGCAAGCCCCGCACCGTCCTGCGCCTGGTCCCCGGCGCCCGGCACGCCGTCGGACTGCACCTGGACCGCGATGAACTCACCGCCGTGCTCGCCGACCTCGCCGGCGAGGCGGTCGCCGTCCGGCGCGCCCCGCTCGCCTTCGAAGCGGGCGCCGAGCAGGTCCTGGCCACCGCCGCCCGGGAGGTCGCGGCGCTGCGCGCGGAGGCCGGCGGCCCCCCGGTGCTCGGCGCGGGGGTGGCGTGCCCCGGCCCGCTGGACCACACGGCGGGCGTACTGCACCGCGTCACCGGCGCCCCCCACTGGGACGGCTACCCGCTGCGCGACGCCCTCGCCGACCGGCTGGGCCTGCCCGTCGTCCTCGACAAGGACACCAACACCGCGGCCCTCGGCCTGGCCCGGGCCTCGCGCGCGGGCGCCGGCTCGTTCGCGTATCTGCACCTGGGGACGGGGCTCGGCGCCGGACTCGTCCTCGGCGGCACCCTCTACCGAGGCCCCCGCACCGGGGCCGGCGAATTCGGCCACCAGGTCGTGCAGTTGGACGGCCCGCAATGCACCTGCGGCCGGCGCGGCTGCATCGAAGCCCTGTGCCTGGCGGCGGTGGCGCGCGACGACCTGCCGGGCGCGGCACGGGTCCTGGGCACCGGAGCCGCCAACCTCGTGGAACTCCTCGACATCGACCGCGTCCTGCTCGGCGGCCGCACGGTGGCGGACCACCCCGACACCTTCCGCACCGGCGTCGCCGACGCCCTCACGGCACGGGCCGCCCACCGGGGCAGCACCGGACCCGCCACCCCCGTCGCCCTCGCCGCGGGCGGAGCCCGCACGGTGGCCGACGGCGCGGCACAGCTGGTGCTGGCACCGCTGTTCGGCCGGGTGCTCTGACCCGGGCGGCCCGTCGTCCGGCGGCGACGGGGCACGGGCCCGCGGGCGCCGCTCGCGCGTGGTGCGAGGATCACGCCGTGGAGTTCTTGTACGGCCAGCATCCTGGCGCACCGGTCCGGTCCGGCATCCCCGAGCACGGACGCATTCCGAAGTACTACGCGGCCAAGGTCGAAATCGCCGCGCTGCTGGAGGAGTTGGGGGAAGGCGGGCTGCTGCCCGCCGAGCGTGATCTCGCGCTGCGGTTCGAGGTGTCCCGCGAGACCCTGCGGCAGGCGCTGCGTGAGCTGGTCCTGGAGGGGCGGCTGCGGCGGCTGGGACGGGGCACGGTCGTGGCCGGGCCGAAGCTGGAGCAGCCGCTGTCGCTGGCGAGCTACACCGAGGGGGTGCGCGGGCAGGGCCGGGAGCCCGGCCGGCGTCTCGTCCAACTGGACCGCTTCGCGTGCCCGGACGCGCTCGCCGCCGACCTGGGCGTCGAAGCCGGCGACGCGGCATGGCACCTGGAGCGGGTGCTGCTCGCCGACGACGAGCGGGTCGGGCTGGAGAGCACCTACATCGCCGCGGCCCGGGTGCCGGACCTGGACACCGACTTCGAGCCGGACTCCTCCTTCTACGGCTACCTCCGCGAGCGCCTCGGCATCGGCTTCGGCGACGCGGACGAACGGCTGGAGACGGTGCTGGCGACGCCCCGGGAGGCGCTGCTGATCGGAACACCCGGCGCGCTCCCGATGATCCTCATCCACCGGCTGTCGCGCGATGCGGCCGGGCGCCCGCTGGAGCGGGTGCGGTCGCTGTACCGGGGGGACCGGTTCTCGTTCACCACGCGGCTGGGGTAGCCCGCACAGCGGCCCCGGGGGCGCGCGGGGCGGCGGGCAGCGCCACCCGTCGCATCACGAAACGGTAACGGGTCTAGGCCAACCTTGCGGCCCTGTTCACCGCCGCGTCGCCGGACCGACCGTCGCGGGTCACCCGCCGCCACGACCGTCTGGGGCATGCGAGTCATAGTTGTCGGAGCCGGCGTGCTGGGAACCCTGCACGCCTGGCACGCGGTCGAACGGGGCCACGAGGTCCTGCACATCGAGCGGGAGGCCGAGGCCCGCGGCGCCTCGGTCCGTAATTTCGGGCAGATCTGGGTCAGTGGGCGGGCCGGCGGCGAGGAACTGGCCACCGCGCTGCGCGCCCGCGAACTGTGGGAGGCCATCGGCGAGCGGGTCCCCGGCCTCGGCTTCCGGGCCATCGGCTCGCTGACCGTCGCCCGGAACGCCGCGGAGCGGGCCGTCGCCGAGGCCGCCACCCGCCGCCCCGACGCCGCCGCCCGCGGCTACCAACTGCTGGACGCCGACGAGGCCCGCGCACTCAACCCCGCCCTGCGCGGCGACTTCACCGCCGCCCTGTGGTGCGAGCGGGACGCCGCCGTCGAACCACGGGTCGCCCAACGCGCCCTCAAGGAAGAGCTGTTGAAGTCCGGGCGGTACGCCTGGCTCGGCGGGCGGGAGGTACGCGAAGTGGTCGGCGAGCGGGCCGTCCGCGACGACCACGGCGACATCCACCACGGGGACACCGTCATCCTCTGCACCGGCGCCTGGCTCGGCGGACTGGTGCGCGAACTGATCCCCGACCTGCCGGTGCGCCGCGTACGGCTCCAGATGATGCAGACCGACCCGCTCGGCGAGCCGCTGACCACCTCCGTCGCCGACGCCGACAGCTTCCGCTACTACCCGGCGTACACCGGCGAGGCCCTCGACGCGATGGCCGCCGCACAGGACCAGACGCCGACCGCCGCCGCGCACAAGATGCAGCTGCTGATGGTCCAGCGCGCCGACGGCGGCCTCACCATCGGCGACACCCACGAATACGCGACCCCCTTCGGCTTCGACGTCGTCGAGGACCCGTACACCCACCTCACCGGCGTCGTCGAGGCCCTCCTCGGCCGTCCGCTGCCCGCCGTCCGCCGCCGCTGGGCCGGGGTGTACGCGCAGTGCACGGACACCACCCGGGTCGTGCACCGCCAACAGGCCCGGGACGGCGTCTGGCTGGTCACCGGGCCCGGCGGCCGGGGGATGACCTGCTCCCCGGCCATCGCCGAAACCACCGCGAACGCACTGGGATGGTGAGCAAGTTGACGCATACGGCACACGGGTCCCCGGCACCGGAGACCGGGACCGCACCCTCTGACGCCACCCTCGTCGTGCTCGACATGGCCGGCACCACCGTCGCCGACGGCGGGCTCGTGGAGCAGGCCTTCGGCGCGGCGGCACAGCGGCTCGGCGTCGAGCCGGGCAGCGCGGACCACGAACACCAGCTGGCGTATGTCCGCGCCACCATGGGCGAGTCCAAGATCTCCGTCTTCCGGCACCTCTTCGCGGACGAGGACACGGCACAGCGCGCCAACACCGCCTTCGAGACGGCCTACGCCGAACTCGTCGACGGCGGACGGATCGCCCCGGTTCCCGGCGCCCGCGAGACCATCGAGCAGTTGCGCGCCGCGGGCCGCACCGTCGTCCTGACCACCGGCTTCGCCCGCGTCACCCAGGACGCCCTCCTCGACGCACTCGGCTGGCAGGACCTGGCCTCGCTGACGCTCTGCCCGGCCGACGCGGGCGGCCGCGGCCGGCCCCACCCCGACATGGTGCTGACGGCCCTGCTGCGCACCGGCGGCGCCGACGACGTGCGGCGGATCGCGGTCGCCGGCGACACCTCCTACGACATGCTCGCCGGCCGCCGCAGCGGCGCGGCCGTCGTCGCCGGCGTCCTCACCGGCGCGCACGACGCGGCACAGCTCCGCGACGCCGGCGCCACCCACGTCCTCGGCTCGGTCGCCGAACTCCCGCCCCTGCTGGGGGTGGTGTGAGATGACCGGCGCACCGGGCGGGTCCGGCATCCGCTTCGACCGGGTATCCGTGGCATACGGCCGACACCATGAGCACCTCGTCCTGGACGCCCTCGACCTGACCGTCGAACCGGGCGAAGTGATGGCGCTGCTCGGCCCGTCCGGCTCCGGCAAGACCACCGCGCTGCGGGCCGTCGCCGGATTCGTCCGGCCGGTCTCCGGACGCGTCCTGATCGGCGGCCGCGATGTCACCGACCTGCCGCCCCACCGGCGCGGCATCGGCATGGTCGTCCAGCAGTACGCGCTGTTCCCGCACATGAAGGTCGCCGAGAACGTCGCCTTCGGCCTCAAGGCGCAGAAGACCCCGCGCGCGGAGATCGCCGGGCGGGTCGCCGAGGCGCTGGAGATGACCGGCATGGCCTCCTACGCCGACCGGCACCCCCGGGAACTGTCCGGCGGCCAGCAGCAGCGGGTCGCCATCGCACGGGCCCTCGCCATCCGGCCCGGCGTCCTCCTGCTGGACGAACCCCTGTCCGCCCTCGATGCCCGGCTGCGCTCCGGGATGCTCACCGAACTCGCCCGCCTGCACCGCGAGTTGCCCGACGTCTCCGTCCTCTACGTCACCCACGACCAGGTCGAGGCGCTCACCCTCGCCGACCGGATCGCCGTCATGGACCGGGCCCGGCTGCGCGACTGCGGCACCCCGCAGCAGCTCTACCGGCGCCCGCGCACCGCATTCACCGCCTCCTTCGTCGGCACCGCGAACCTGCTGCCCGTGACGGTGCGCGGCGGCGGAGTCCGCTTCGCCGGGCGCCCGCTGACCGTGCCCGCCGCCGGCGTGGCCGACGGAGCCGACGCGACACTGTGCCTGCGCCCGCACCTCGTCGGCCTCGGCGAGAGCCCGGCCGCCGACGGCAACACGCTGCACGGCACGCTCACCGAGGTCCAGTGGCGGGGCGCGACCCACCGCCTGCACGCGGACGTCGACGGCCACCGTGTGCTCGCCGAGCTGCGCGAACTGCGCGACCCGCCGCGGCCGGGCGACGCGATCGCCCTGCACTTCGCCCCCGACGACGCGGTCCTCATCCCGGCCGGGCTCACGGCGGACGGCGGTGCGCACGATGCCTAGGACGCCAACGGACCGGGCCACCGGCACCGCGGACCCGGCGACGGGCCGGGCCACCGGCGCCGGCATCAGCCCTCCGGACACCGGCACCGCCGCCGCGGCGGACGCGTCCCCGGCCGGGGGCGGCGCACCCCGCTCCGGGTCCGGCCCCGACGGCCAGCGCGCCACGGCCCGCGCCCGCGGCACCAAGGCGCTCCGGGCACTGCCGCCCGTCGCCGCGCTCGGCACGGTCTTCCTCTACCCGCTGGCCCTGCTGGTGTGGCAGTCCTTCACCCCCGAGGACGGCGGGCACTCCACCGCCCCGTACGCCGCCGTCCTCGCCGAGACGTCCTTCCGCGACGCTCTCACCACCACCGTCCTCATCGCGGCCGGCGCCACCCTCGGCGCACTGCTGCTGGGGCTGGTGCTCGCCCTCGTCCTCGCCTTCGTCCCGTTCCCCGGCAGCCGGGCGCTGGGCCGCTTCATCGACGTCTTCCTCGCCTTCCCCTCCTTCCTGATCACCCTCGCCCTGCTGTTCCTCTACGGGACCGTCGGCATGGCCAACGGCCTGTGGACCGACCTGACCGGCGCCGCCACCGGGCCGCTGGATTTCCTGCACACCCCCTGGGGCGTGCTGCTCGCCGAGATCACCTACTTCACCCCGTTCGTGATGCGGCCCCTGCTGGCCGCCTTCTCCCAGGTGGAATCCGGGCAGTTGGAGGCCGCCGCGTCACTGGGCGCCCGGCCCTGGCGGATCGTTCGGAGGGTGATCCTCCCGGAGGCGCTGCCCTCGCTCGCGGCGGGCGGCGCACTCGTCCTGGTCCTGTGCCTCAACGAGTTCGGGATCGTGCTCTTCACCGGCGCCAAGGACGTCGTCACCCTGCCGGTGCTCGTCTACACCAAGGCCCTTCTCGACGGCGACTACACCGGCGCCTGCGTCGTCGCCGTCGTCAACATCGTGCTGTCCGTGGCGCTCTACGCCCTCTACCGGACCGTCGCGTCCCGTACGGGCGGTCCGGGCGCGCGCGGCGGTTCGCGCACAGGAGGTGTGCCGCAACGTGCTGGTGCATAGCAAGGGTGCCCGCCGGGCCGTATGGGCCGTCTTCTTCGTCCTCTTCGTGCCGCTCTTCGCGCTGCCGCTGCTGGTCGTCGTCGTGGCGTCCTTCGCGGGCAGTTGGAGCGGCGCCCTGCCCTCGGGAGCCACCCTGGCGCACTACCGGGACCTCGCGCGCGGCGACGCGACGACCGCGCTGCTGGTCAGCGTGGCGACCGCACTGACGGCGAGCCTCGCCGCGCTCACCGCCGGCACCTGGGCGGCGCTGGCCGCCGAACGCCTGGGCCGGCGCACCCGGCGCCTCGTCGACGCGCTGTTCGTGCTGCCGCTCGCCGTGCCGTCCGTCGCCGTCGGCCTCTCCCTGCTGGTCGCCTTCTCGCAGCCGCCCCTGCTCCTCAACGGCACCCCGCAGATCGTGATCATCGCGCACGCGGTGCTCGTGACCGCCTTCGCCTACCAGTCCGTGACCGCCGCCCTCGCCCGCCTCGACCCGGCGTACGAACAGAGCGCGGCGGGCCTCGGCGCACGCCCCGGATACGTCCTGCGGCGGGTCAAACTGCCGCTGCTGCTGCCGTCGCTCACCGCGGCGGCCGGGCTCTGCTTCGCGCTCTCCATGGGCGAGCTGAGCGCGACGATGATGATCTATCCGCCGGAGTGGCTGCCGCTGCCCGTCCAGATCTTCGCCGCCACCGACCGGGGCTCCCTCTTCGCCGGCGCGGCCCTCGCCGTGGTCCTGATGGCCACCACGCTGCTCGTGCTGCTCGGCGTCTCCCGGATCCGCACCAAGGCCTCATACCGCTGACCCCCGGCGTACCCCTGACCACCGGCGTACCCCTGACCACCGGCGTACCCCTGACCACCGGCGTACCGCCGGCCGCTGCCCTCCGGCCCCCTCCCTCCGGCCGCCGCCTCCCCAAGGAGACCCGCCATGCCCCGCACCCCGAAGCCCCGCCCGCTCGCGCCGGCACGCACGCCCCGCACGCTCGCGACACCCCTCACCGCCTGTGCGGGCGCCGTCACCCTCGCCGCCTCGCTCACCGCCTGCGGCGGCGCCTCGTCCGCCGACCCCGACGCCAAGGAGATCACCGTCTACAGCGCCGACGGCCTCAAGAGCGAGAAGGGCGAAGGCTTCTACGACAGGGTGTTCGCCGACTTCCGGAAGAAGACCGGCATCAAGGTCAACTACGTCGAGAGCGGGTCCGGCGCGGCCGTCCAGCGGCTGGCCCGCGAACGCGCCAACACCAAGGCCGATGTCGTCGTCACCCTCCCGCCGTTCATCCAGCAGGCCGACGGCAAGGGCCTGCTGGACACGTACCGCCCCCAGGGATCCGACCGGGTCGCCGCCGCCGGCAAGGACCCCGGCGGTAAGTGGACCTCGGTCGTCAACAACTACTTCTGCTTCATCTACAACAAGAAGGCGCTCAAGCAGCCCCCCGCCACCTGGCAGGACCTCACCGCTCCCCGCTTCGCCGGCAAACTCCAGTACTCCACGCCCGGCGTCGCGGGCGACGGCACCGCCGTGATCATCAAGGCCCTGCACGACTTCGGCGGCCAGGGCCCGGCCATGAAGTTCCTGGGGAAGCTCCAGGCCAACAACGTCGGGCCGTCCTCCTCCACCGGTCAGCTCGCCCCCAAGACCGACAAGGGCGAACTCCTCGTCGCCAACGGCGACGTCCAGATGAACTACGCCAACATGACGTCGATGCCGAACCAGGGCATCTTCTTCCCCGCGGCCGGGCCCGGCGCCAAGCCCACCACCTTCGCGCTTCCCTACGCCGCCGGCCTCGTCAAGAACGCCCCGCACCGTGCCAACGCCAAGAAGTTCCTGGACTATCTGCTCTCCGAACCGGTCCAGCGGCAGGTCTCCTCGGTCGGCGGCGGCTTCACCTCCCGCAAGGACATCAAGGCCACCGACCCGCACGCCACCGCCCTCGCCAAGATCATGAACGGCGTCGAGATCTTCACCCCGGACTGGAACGACATCGACAAGAACCTCGACTCCTACGTGGACGCCTGGCGAACGGCCACCGGGGGCTGAGCCGGAGCGAGACGCCCCGCCGGCGGGGGCTGCGACGGAGCGAGAAGCGGAGGGGGTCACCGACAGGCCCCGCTGACTTAGGGTGGGGGCGTCGGCCATACGTACGAGACGCGAGTCAGCGCGGCGGTACGCGGCGCGTGCGGGAGACGGCCGACGCCCTGGTCAACACGTACGGCAGGAGTCCGGCAGTGGCAGAGCGCAAGCCGATCGAGTCATGGCTCACCGACATGGACGGCGTCCTGATGCACGAGGGCATCCCGGTCCCCGGGGCGGACGCCTTCATCAAGCGGCTGCGCGAATCGGGCAAGCCCTTCCTCGTCCTGACCAACAACTCCATCTACACCCCGCGTGACCTGCACGCCCGGCTGTCCCGGATCGGCCTGGACGTGCCGTGGGAGTCGATCTGGACATCCGCGCTGGCCACCGCCCAGTTCCTGGACGACCAGCGGCCCGGCGGCACCGCGTACGTCATCGGGGAGGCGGGGCTGACCACCGCCCTGCACGACATCGGCTATGTGCTGACCGACCACGCCCCGGACTATGTGGTCCTCGGCGAGACGCGCACCTACAGCTTCGAGGCGCTGACCAAGGCGATCCGGCTGATCAACGCCGGCGCCCGGTTCATCGCCACCAACCCGGACGAGACCGGCCCGTCGGCCGAGGGCGCGCTGCCCGCGACCGGGTCGGTGGCCGCGCTGATCACCAAGGCGACCGGCGTCGAGCCGTACTTCGTCGGCAAGCCCAACCCGCTCATGATGCGGCACGGCCTCAACGTCATCGGCGCCCACTCCGAGACCTCCGCCATGATCGGCGACCGGATGGACACCGATGTGCTGGCCGGCCTGGAGGCGGGCATGGAGACCTTCCTCGTACTGACCGGGCTGACCCGCCCCGAGGAGGTCGAACGGCACCCGTTCCGCCCCTCCCGCGTCGTCGACTCCATCGCGGACATCGTCGACCTGGTCTGAGGAATCCACCGCGGCCCGGTGCGGAACGCCGCGACCCGGGCCGGGGCTGAGGAACGCGGGGACCTGCGCTTCGTCACGTCCCGGACCGGGGCGTCGTCGGGTCCCGGCCCTGGCTGACCGCCGGCCGGTGATCATCGGGCCGGTCCCGGCCGATCTCACCTGAACGGTGCAGTGCGGGGCGGCAGCGGATGCGGGCGGCCCCGCAGGGGCGGACCTTCGGAGTATTCGGAGGTTCACCATGCGCTCACGGCAACTCACTTTCTGTGCCGCCGTCGCGGCCTGCGCGGTGACGACGGCGCCTGCGTACGCCGGGGACGAGCGCGGCGCCGGTTCCGTCCTGGTCTCGCGGGCCCCCGCCGCGCCGGGCGACGCGGTGACCCTGCACGTCACCGGCTGCGACACCGAGCGGGCAACGGCCCGGTCGTCGGCGTTCGCCGCACCCGCACCGCTCGCCCGGACCGCCGGGGCCCTCACCGGCGACGCCCGGATCAGCGCCGACGCGCCGCCCGGCGCGCACTCCGTGACCGTCGCCTGCCCCGGTGCGCACGGCCGTACGGCGCCCACCACCGGGACCGTGACGGTCGGCGCCCCCGCCGCCGGCCAACCCATAGGGGGAACCCCCACCGCCGACCCCGCACCGGGCGGCGGTCAGGCCACCTCCGGCCACGAACTGAGCAGCACCTCGGCCGTCGGCCTGGTGCTCGCCGGGGGCGCGGTGCTGGTCATCGCGGGCCAACTGCTGCGACTGAGACTGCGGATCCGGCGCGAACGGCAGGGCGGCGGAGATGGTCGATGAGGCCAACGGCGGAGCGGCCACGATGAGCGCAGCGGAGACGACCACCGCGGAGACGAGTGCGGCGGAGACGACCGCCGCGAAGGCGAACACCGCGGAGCGGGGCGTGGAGGGCGGCGGGGGCCGGGCGGCGGGCGCCGCGCCCGGGTCCGGTGAGGGGGGCCGGCCAGGCCCTGGGCAGGGGCAGTTGCTGACCGGAGTGGCATGGGCCGTGCTGCTGCTCGGGCTGTGGTTGTGGGGGAGCGAGGTGACGGCCGGGGTGGCGGCGCAGCTGCCCGCGACCGGTGATGTCGCCGCCGTCGGGCGGCCGTTGGGACAGGCACCGCAGCGTGCCCACGAGCCGGTGGCCGCATCCGACGCGGTCCGGCCACGCCGGATCAGCATCGGCGCGCTCGGTGTGCGTGCCGCCGTCGTCGAAAGCGGCCTCGACGCGAACGGCGAGGTGACCGTGCCGCCGGCGACCTCCCCGGCACTCGTCGGCTGGTACGCCGGCGGCCCGCAGCCGGGTGCGGTGGGCGCCGCGGTCATGGTCGACGAGAGCGCCGCCGCAGGCACCGGCGCGGACGCGGCGAAGCGCACGGGCCCGGACGCCCGCAAACGGCGGGGCGTCTTCCACGGTCTGAGCGGCATCACCCCGGGGGAGCGGGTGGACGTACGGCGCTCGGACGGCAGCACTGCGCAGTTCACCGTTGAGGACGTCCGGCTCTACGACCGCGCGGAATTCGACCCCCGTAAGGCCTACGGCGCCCACGAGCGTGACCGGGCCGAACTGCGCCTGGTCACCGGCGGCGGCACCTTCGATCCCGCACAAGGGGTGTACCGGTCGAAGGTGGTGGTCTCGGCGTACCTGACCGGCCTCCGGCCGGCGGACCGCCAGGGCTGACCGGCTGCCGGAGCCAACCGGGGTGACCCGTGGGCGTCGGCGTCGACGGGCGGGCGTGGGCGTCGGCGTCGGCGGACCGGCCGGGGAGGGCTCATCAGTGGCTCATCAGTGGGTCATCCGCGGCCCAACGGAGGCCCAACGGCGACCCATCGCCCCGTTCCTGCCCGGCGCTCAACACCTTTTCCACAAGCCTTTGTTGCTTATCCACAGGTCGCTTCGAGCGCATGGACGGTGTGCCAGGATGGCTGTGGCCGGGGAGATCCACAGACACACCTTCCCTGTTCCGAGGGGGATCGGACGCGAGGGGAGCGGACATGAGGGGGGACATGAAAGTGAGGGGGCAGCGGATGTACGGCAGTCTTCGGCAGGCACCCGGGACGGGGTCCGAGGCCAGGTCCGGGACCGGGTGCGGCCCGCCCGGCGGGAAGGGCGCCCGGCACCGCCGCGCGGCACTCGGCGCGGCATCGGCGGTCGGCGCACTGCTGCTCAGTGCATGCAGCGGCGCGTCCGACGGCGGCAACGGCGCCCTTCCGCCCAAGCCGTCCCAACGCCCCAAGTCCACCGCGCCGTTCTGGGTCAACCCGGACAGCAAGGCGGCCCGCCAGGTCAGCGCCTACGGCAAGGACGACAAGGCCGCCGACGCCCGGCTCGTGCAGCGGATCGCGGCGCAGCCGGTCGCCGAGTGGATAGGCATCGATGATCCGGAGGGCGAGGCCCGCGGCTTCACCGAAGCGGCCGCCAAGGCGGACCGCGAGGCGCTGCTCGTCCTCTACAACATCCCGCACCGCGACTGCGGCAGCTACTCCCGGGGCGGCGCCTCCGACGGCAACGCCTACCGCGCCTGGCTGGACGGCGTTCTCAAGGGCATCGGCGACCGCCCCACCACCGTCCTCCTGGAGCCCGACGCCCTCCCGCACATCGAGGACAAGTGCACCCCGCAGCAGTTCCACGAGGAGCGCTACGCCCTCCTGACGGAGGCGGTCGGCAAGCTCAAGGGACTGGCGCACACCAAGGTTTATCTGGACGCCGGAAATCCGCACTGGATCAAGGATCCGGGCCGGATGGTCGAACCCCTCAAGCGAGCCGGCATAGCGCAGGCCGACGGCTTCGCACTGAACATCTCCAACTACCAGACCACGCAGGAGAACACGACCTACGGCAAGAAGCTCTCCGCGATGGTCGGCGGCAAGCACTTCGTCATCGACACCAGCCGCAACGGCAACGGCCCCGCGCCCGGTGGCGACGACCCGGAGAACTGGTGCAATCCGCGCGGCCGGGCGCTGGGTACCGCGCCCACCATCAGGACCGGCGATCCACAGGTGGACGCGTATCTGTGGATCAAGCGGCCGGGCGAGTCGGACGGCACCTGCAAGGGCGGCCCCAAGGCCGGTGCCTGGTGGCCGACTTACGCCCGCGAACTGGCCCGCAACGCCGACGGCGCGAAGAAGGGGTAGCGACATCGCGGCGGGTGCCCGGGGCGTCCCCCCGGGCACCGCGCCTGGCGGCTGCGGCTCAGGTCCGCTTGGCGCAGGTCAGCGGCACCTGGCCGCCGCGCACGAGGAACCAGTCGTGACCGGTCTTTCCGCACTTGTTGTACGACTGGGAGTATCCGTTGGCGATGAGGCAGGACCTGAGCTTGTCGCCCTTGTGCACGTAGCGGGTGACGCGGTCGTTCGCGTCCGCCACCGTGTCGCCCTCGTCCGGCATACGGACGGCGACCTTCTTCCCCGTGATCTTGATCGTCGTACAGGCGGCGGTCTTCGGCACCCCGGCCTGCGCGGGCGCCGCCGTGGCAAGGCCGGCCCCCAGCACCGCGAGACCGAACATGCCGGCCACGGAGCACCGGAGAGTACGAGAACGCTTCATGTGTTGTCCTTCATGGTCAGTGAAGAACCCGCCCGAATGGCAGGCGAGTTCACGCTAGCCCCACACGCCTCACCCGCCACAAGCGGGTGCCATGAGACGGACGCACACGAGGCGTCGGGCAGGACCCTCACCCCAGGTTCTTGGCCTGCGGGATCTTGATCCATACCGCCTTGGACGGTGTGCCGTGGTCGTCCACGGCGTTGAGCATGTACCAGCCGGGCGGGACCAGTGACGGGTCCTTGGGGAGGGTCACCGTCACCCCGTCCTTGGTGGTGGTGAAGTCCAGCGCGATCGACCGTTGTTCGATGTTGGTGACGTGGGTGAAGGAGCCGGGCCGCATCAGCCGCATCTTCTTGATCGCTGAGGCGTGCGCGGAGCGGTAGGTGGCGGTGCCGCCGAGGGCGACGGTCCTGGGCCCCGGGTCCTTGAGCGCGGGACGCGAGTCCCGGAAGAGGTACGGCGGTGTGTAGAGGTCGATCTGCTGCTGGAAGACGCCGGGCTTGGTGTTGTCCTTGTCGGCGTAGAGCGAGTCCGACCCGAAGGTCATCACCCGGCCGTCCGGCAGCAGCAGCGCCCCGGAGTGGTAGTTGCGGCCGACGAGCGGATCGGCCACCTGCCGGGAGGTGTTGGCCACCGGGTCGTACAGCTCCGCCTTGAGGATGTTGGAGTCGCTGCGCCCGCGGTAGTCGCCGGAGCCGTTGGTGGTCAGCACGGTGTCGTCCGGCATGATCACGCTGCTCGGGTAGCGCGTCTTGGCGTAGAGGTCGGGGCCGTCCTTGAAGCGTGGGCGGGGGGCGTGCAGATCCACGATGCGGGTCTTGGCCGTCGCGCGCGGGTCCTCGCCGACCCCGCCGCCGCCGAGCACCATGTAGCGCTGTTCCTGGGCGGGCGGCAGCAGTACCGACATCGACGTTTCGAGGATCTTCGGGTCGCTCATGCCGGGCACGGTCTGGAACTTGTTGGACTTCAGGTCCCAGATGCCGGGCGTGCGGCCGATGTTGTCCGGGCCGTAGCCGGCGTTGGATCCGGTGTAGAAGACGCGGCCCTGGTCGGTGAGGAAGAGCGAGGGGTAGGTCGGGAAGAAGCGGGTCTTGGGGAGGTAGGTCCATTTCTTGGTGTTCGGGTCGTAGACCTCGTTCTTGCCGGGCACGACCTGCCCGATCTCGTCCAGGCCGGAGACGGAGAGGACCTTGCCGTCCTGGAGGGAGGTCAGCGTCGGGTACCAGCGGGCTTCGTTCATGGGGTCGACGGGTATGTAGCGCTCGGCCACCGGGTCGAACTCGAACGCGTCCTTGATGCCCTGGAAGTCCTTCTTGTCGAAGGACAGCTTCTGGGCGATGCCGTAGAAGTTGTGGGCGTCGCCGCCGGTCAGGCCGTGGATGCGGTAGTTGTCCTGGGCGCCGGTGGCGTGTGCGTTGCCGTCCTTGAGCGCCTCGACGTAGACCCGGGCCTCGCTGTGGGTGACGGTGACCTTGCCGGTCGCCGGGTCCTTGGTCTTCTTGGCGCGCGGCACCACGACCGGGTCCTTGGAGGTGAACGTCTTGCCGTTCTCCTTGCCGGTGAAGAGCGTGCCGGCCGGGAAGGTCTTGGGGCCGTCCGGGTCCTCGTTGTAGATGATCATGAGGCCGCCGGCCTTCTTCACATCGCCGCCGAGCTTCTCGTAGCGCTGGGTGCCGCCGGCCACCAGCAGGTTTCCGTTCGGCAGCTGGGTGTGCCCGGAGCAGAAGAGGTCCTTGGGGGTGGGGATGTTCTTGAAGGTGTCCTTCTCCGGGTCCCACAGCACCGTACGGAACGACTTCGCCTTGAAGTTGGCGGCGTTGTTGCCCGAGCCCGCCACGAGCAGCACCTTGCCGGTGTGCAGGAGGGCCGCGTGAATGGTGTTGATGCGGTACTTGTCGGGAACGTCGACGGCGTCCCAATGGCCGTTCGACGCCTTGTACTCGGGCTTGTTGATCTTGTACTGGTGGTACTGCTCCGAGGCGAAGCCGTAGAGCGCCGGCCCGTTCATCCCGGCCAGCGCGAGCACCACCGCCGTCGCTATCGCAAGTCTGCGCGTGCGACGGCTCGGACGGTACTTCATGTGTGACGTCCCCCAAGGGCGATCTGCATGGTCTGTTCGGCGGTGGCGGCCGGATCGGCGGCCGGATCGGTGGCCGACCCGGAGTCCCCGGTGGGCTCCGCGGAGGCGTCCGGAGCGGTGTCCGGAGCGGCGTCCGCGGTGGTCGTGCCGGGTGCGGCGGCCGTGGCCCCCGTGGTGCCGGCCCTCCGCCGCCGCTTCTCCCCGCGTACGGTCAGCCGCCAGGCGACGATCGGGGCGGCGGTGATCAGCAGGGCGAGCACCGCCCAGGTGATCATCGCCGGGTGGCTGTGGCCGAGGACGAACGAGGCGCCCAGCGAGCCGCCGAAGACGAGGAGGAAGAAGAGGTGCACCCGGAACGTCCCGAAGAGGGTGTCCGGACTCGACGAATCGCCCTTCGGCGTCACCACGAACTTGCTCTTGCGGCGCAGTACGGCATCGAAGAGCGAGCGGGCGTAAATGGGCGCCGACAGCGCGGACATCACCATGCCGGCGATCCCGCCGGAGCCCTCCGGTTCGTGCGGTGAGACATTGTGCCGGCGATTCCAGATGTACAGCCCGATCTGGAGCGCGGACGCATTGCCGTAGAGCATCATCCACACCGCGGGATCGATCTGCACACCCGAGGCGCCCAGACCCAGGAACAGCGCGCAACTGAGCGCCGCCAGAATCCAGTTCAGCGCCGACATCGGATAGAAGATCACCATCATGGTGTAGTTGAAGAACCGGCCGGGCGGCAGCGTGAAGGGCGCCTTCCAGAACTGCTTGAGGATCGTCTCGTACGTCCCGCGTGACCAGCGCAGCTGCTGGGTGAAGAAGTCCGTCCAGGCCGTGGGGCCCTCGCCGACGGCGAGCACGTCCGGGGTGTAGACCGAACGCCACTTCTTTCCGGTCTGCGGGTTGCGGTGCCGGTGCATCTCGAAGCCGGTCGCCATGTCCTCGGTTATCGAGTCGTACAGCCCGCCGATCTGTTTCAGCGCGCTGATGCGTACGGCATTGGACGTGCCGACGAACATCGGTGCGCCGTAGCGGTTACCGGCCCGCTGGATCAGTGCGTGAAAGAGGAATTGCTGTGATTCGGCGGCCTTGGTGACGAAGGTGTCGTAATTTCCGTACACCTGCGGTCCGATGACGAATCCGACATCCGGGTCGCGGAAGAAACCCAGCATCCGTTCCAGGTAATTGGGCAGCGGGACATGGTCGGTGTCCACGGAGGCGAAGTAGTCGTAGGCGTCACCGTGCGCCTGCAGCCAGGCGTTGTAGTTGCCGTGCTTGGTCTTGGCGCGGTGCGGGCCCTTCGGCTGGTTCCACTGCGGCACGCCCTTGCGGGTGAAGTGGTGGACGCCGAGCCGCCGGCAGACCTCTTTCACCTCCGGGTCGTCGCCCTCGTCCAGCAGCCAGATGTGCAGCAGCCCGCGGTGGCGCAGCTTGACCGCCGCCTCCAGCGTCTTCGTCACCATGGCGAGGGGTTCCTTGCCGGGTACGAACGAGGTGAGGAAGGCGACGCGGGTGCCGTTCTCCGGCACGACGGGGACGGGGTCGCGGGCGACGAGGGTGGCGTGCGCGTTGGAGAGGACGTTCATGCAGCGGAAGAACTCGATCAGCCCGATCGCGACCAGCATGACGACGTCCAGCACGGGCAGGAAGTCGTAGGCGGGGTAGTCGCGTTCGGTCCAGTGGGCCGGCTGCATCAGCCAGGCCAGCAGTCCCAGCGAGACCAGGGGCGCGGCGCCGAGCAGCAGTGCCGCCCGGATGCGGTGCGGCTCATCGGCCAGCAGGGAGCGGTAGCGGACCTTGTAGGGCTTGTCCGGGTCGGGCCGGGTGAGCGGCCCGGCCAGCCGGCTGTAGTGCTCGTAGTCATAGCGCGGCAAGGGCTTTTGCTGGGCCCGCCGCTGCCGGAGCTGACGTGGCACGCGCAGGCGTGTCGTCGCGGACGGGTCGAACGAGTGCTGCGGCCTGGCGCCCTCAGGCGGCGACGTCATGAGTCCATCCCCCCGCACGCAACACCCGCTGCGTGCCGTCTGCTGATGGCCCGAGTCCCGGTCCCCCTCGACCGACTCGGGCTCACTGGTGTCGGCCGCCCACGCCGTGAGACGGAGCCAGCCGTCTCACGGTTGCACGATGAACGCCCGGCCATCCTCCCAGTGCGTCGCGGCGCCCGCCCCCGCGCGAGGGGAGCCGGGTCATCCGCCGGCTTTTCGATCCGTCAACTTCGTGGTAGTCGCGCCCTGTCAGGCCCGGGGCCGCGCTCAGCGTTCCGGACGGCACCCATGATCGCAAGATCGAAAGGAGAGACTTACGGACAACACCGACCAATCCGGGACGCTTCGCCTCGCGGGGCGTATTACTGCGTGGGGGAACTGCGCAATCTCAGACGGATGTTGTCGAAATGTGTTCGCACGGCCCGCTCCGCCCGCACCGCGTCCCCGGCGCGCACGGCCGCCACGATCTCCTGATGCTGCCGCCAGGTGCTCCGCGGATCCGCCGTCGTCGCCACCAGATCGGTACGCACCCGGTGAAATGCCTCCCAGAACGCGTCCAGCACCTCGCTGAGCAGCGGGTTCGCCAGGCCCCGGTAGAGCGCGGCATGAAAGGCCCGGTCCGTTCCCGCCGCCACCGCCCCGTCCGCGGCCTCCCGCCCCATCTGCGCCACCAAACCGTCCAGTTCGGCGAGATCCTCGTCACACGCCCGTCCCGCGAGTCGCGCGATCAGCCCCGTCTCCACCGCCTCCCGCAGCTCCAGCAACTGCCGCAGGCTGTCCTCGCCGCGCAGATGCCCCGCCACCGTCCGGAACGCCAGCCCCTCACTCATCGGCGCCATCGACATCGGTCCGACATACGTCCCGAACCCGTGCCGGATATCCACGATGCCCATCGCCTGCAGCGCCTTGAGCGCCTCCCGTACGGAGTTCCGGCTCACCCCCAGCAGGGCCATCAGCTCCGGCTCGGTGGGCAACGCGGCACCGGACGCCAGCCGTTGGTCGATGATCAGCCTCTTGATCCGGTCCTGAATATCGCGTGCCATGCGGTGACTCTGCACCGGGGGGAGGGTTTTGACCAGCGAGGGGGCGGTTTCCGGTGCGGCGTACGGGGGCGTCGGCGAGCGGCCCCAACGGTCAAGAACGAGAAGGGCGCGGGTAAGGTCCGCCCCCGGATGGCGTCGTGAAGTGGGTGAACACGCAGAGGAGACCCAGGTGAACAGGCTCGGCAGCAGCGCCGGCGCGACCCTCCTCGGCCGCTGCGTCGCCGTCGTCGGGACGGCCGCACTCGTCGCGCTCACGGGCGGCTGGCTCTTCCTGGGCGCGGGCCCGCGGCGTGCGGCCGTGGTGTGGGTCGCGCTCGCCGCGCTCGCCGGGGCTGTCCTGGCGGTTGCCGGCTACGTCCTGCGGGTCGGCCGGGTCACTCCCGCGCGCGGGTACGCACTGGCGCTGGACGCGGTGCGCGACCCCGCGGCGCGGCCGGACCCCGCGGTACCCGCCAGGCTGCACGGATCCGGCTGGACCTGGGCCAGGATCACCGCCCTCGCCGTCGCCCTGGGCACCGCGCCGGTGCTGTTCTTCAGCCTGGGCGCGGGCGCACCGGACCGCGGCGAGACCGCCGGCCGGATCGTCGGCGCCCACTATGTGATCAAGGAACTGCCGGTCGTGGCCGTCGCCCGTGTGGAGCGCGCGGGAAGCAGCCCCCGCGCGTCGTCCGAGGCCGACTACACCGTCCGGCTGCCGTCGGCCGAGGGCGGTACGGGCGTACCCGCCACCTTCCGGGCGGAGGTCTCCCGGGGCGTCGCCGAGGTGGGTGACACCTTCCCCGTCGCCTACGTCCCCGGTCACCCGCAGTGGGGTGCGGTCGGCGCCACCGGCCGGTCGTATGTCCAGGCGCAGCTCGACGGCCGCGCCCTCGGCCGCGGCGGTTACCTCGCCGCCGCAGTCTGGGCGGTCCTCGCCGTGCTGATGGTGGGCAGCGCAACCGCCATCGCCTCCCTGCCGCGCCGGGCCCGGCGGGTCCAAGGGGACTGGGTCGCGCTGCGTGCCACGGCGACCGGCGTGGCGGAACACGTCGAACCGCCGTCCGGTGCCGGCTCCGGTGAGGGCGGCGCGAAGAGCACCTCGCGTTACCCGTGCCTGACCCTGCACACCGGGACGGGCGAGGTTCCGCTGCGTCTGGCCGCGTCGCACCGGCGTGCCGCCCCGGTGCTCGTCGGCAGCGAAGGCTGGCTGGTGTGGGACCCCGCCGCGTCCCAGGGCAGGGCCGCCGCGGAATTCCTGGCGGACGCGGGCTGGCAGCTGCCGGGGCGGGTCCCGGCAGCCGAGGCCGCCCGGGTCGCCGCCCTGCCGCGCGGCCCGGTCCCCGTCGACCCGGGGCGCCGGGTCCGGCTGCTGGAACTCGGCAGCCTCTGGCCGCGCACGGTGCCGGCCGCCGTACTGCTCGGCACGACCGTCTCGGTGGCGGCCGCGGGCGCGCTGCTGCTCCCGGCCGGCGGCGGCTGGCGGATCTGGGTGGCCGTCGCGGGTGTGCTCGCCCCGCTGCTGGTCTGGGTGTCCACCCTGGCCGAGGCGGACCCGAAGCCCGAAGCGCAGGTCAGCGGCGCGCCGACCGGCTGACATCCGGATGCGGCACCCCGACTGAGGCGTACGGCGCATCGACTGGGCGTACGGCGCGACGACGGAGATGCGTGGCACAACGACTGAGGCCCCTCGCGATGCGAGGGGCCTCAGTGTGACGTGCGCCGCCAGGGACTCGAACCCCGGACCCGCTGATTAAGAGTCAGCTGCTCTAACCAACTGAGCTAGCGGCGCGCGCTGACCTGAAGAACTTTACACGAACTCCAGAGGTGCTCCGTACCCCCGGCCGGCCTACCCACGCAGGCACCCCGGTGTGACCCGCCTCACTCGCGCCGGGCCCCTCATGCCGCCTTGATCGCCGCCGGGAATTCCTCGCGGTACGGGCCGGAAGTCCCGCCATCTCGGGACCTTCGCCCCGCGAGTTGCCCGAATTGGTCTGTGAAGATCGAGTTCGTAGTCGTAGATCATCAGTTGCACCGTCAACATGCGGTATCTCCCGCCAGTTGAGAGGCTGAGTGAGCGCCAGGGGAGCGCACCGACCGGTCCGGAGGGAACGGAAATGGCACAGCCGGGAACGTCGTACGCGGCAGGCGGATACGGAAACGGGCACGCCGTGAAGCGCCGCCTCCGCCTCCCGGCCGGTCATGGCGTCCGTCACTCCTTCGGGCCGTCCGGCAACCTCCCCCCGCGTCGCAGCGTCTGCTAGGACGCGCGCCCCGGACCCGGGCCCCCGGGACTCGCCCCTCCGTCGGAAAGGTTGATCGTCATGGTGTCGACAGCCAAGCGCACCCTTGAGATGCGGCTCCTGCTCGGGCCGGACGAAACGGTCCCGGTGGCGGGCCGGTTCAGCTACCGCAGCGACCGCCCTTTCGAGGTCGAGGTCGCCTTCATCGTCCGCGGCCGCACCGCCGCGACCTGGCTGTTCGCCCGCGAGCTGCTGCTGGCGGGGCTGCGCGACGAGGCGGGGGAGGGCGACGTACGGGTCTGGCCCTTCCGTGAGCTGGGCGGACAGCGCCGCGTGCACATCGAACTGTCCACGGACGACAGCGTCTGTGAGCTGTCGGTGCGCACGACGGAGCTGACGGCGTGGCTGGAGCAGACGGTGGCGATCGTGCCGCCCGGAGACGAGGACCGGTACCTCGACATGGACACCCATCTGGCCCGGCTGTTCGCGGGGAAGAGCTGATGACGACGACCGCGACGACCGATACGACCGATACGGCCGATACGGCCGATACGGCCGATACGGCCGATACGGCCGCACCCGGCGCCGGCCCCGGCCCCGGCGCCGACTCCGGTCTCCGCATACCGCAGGCGCGGGGTGCCGAGAGCCGGGCGGCCGGCTCCGCCTCCGGTTTCCCCGCGCCGCACGATCCCCGGGCGCACGGCTTCCTGCCCGAGCGGCCCCCGGTCCGTTCCATGATCGGGACCTGGACCCGGCTCGACGCCCTCGCCCGCGCGGCAGCCGTCGCCCCCGGTCACGAAAGCGCCGTCGAGCTCGTGGCGCGCGCGCACCGCGCGAAGGAGCTGAGCGCCCTGCGGCAGCGGGTCTCCCGGCTCTCGCCGCGCAATGCCGAGGCGGCCGCGATGCGGGTCGCGGTGATCGCGGTGTCCTGCGGCTGGAGCGGGCTCGACCCGGTTGCGCCCGCCGCCCGGCAGGTCGCCGACGAGGCGTTCCTCGACCTGTGGGCGGCCGTCGCGCACCGCATCGACCACGACCAGTTCGTCGCGCTGCCCACCCTCGCGCTGCACAACTGGGCGCCCGAACGAAAACCGCGCCGGCACATCCCCATCGACCAGCTGGCCCGTACGGAAGCGCTGGTCCCCATCATCCGCTGGGCGCCGGAGGGCCGGCCGCTGTGCCGGCTGGACCGGCTGATGCTGGCCGCGACCCGGCTCGAAGCGCACGGAATCTGGCTCTTCCGGCTCGCGGAGACCCTCGCCGGCCGCTCTCCCGACGACTCCTCCACCCCGACGGCCCTGCGCCGCCTGGTCCGTATCCAGCACTCCCTGCGCGCCCAGCTGCACTCCGAGGCGGCCGGTCTGGCGGCCGCCCCGGCGACCGCGCAGCAGCGCGCGGTGCTCGGTGCGCTCGCCGAACAGGGCGCCCTGGAACCGCCGGTGCTCCAGGCCGCGGACGCGGTGCTGGGGATCGGCGGCCGCCGGATGGGGGAGGGCAGGCGGCAGCTCGTACGCCGGCATCTGCCGGTGCAGCACCGGGCCTGGCTCAGCGCGATGGACCGGCACTGCGCTCCGGTCCGCACCCTCGCGCACCGCGGCGGGCCGGATGCCGCCGTCTATCGCGAGGCCCAGGAATCCTTGATCGCCCTCCGCCGGACGTACCAGGCACTGGTGCACGCCGCCGTCCGCCCGGCGGCGGGCCCGCTCACCGCCGCCGCCTGAGCGTCGCCGCCGAGGGGGCGGAGGCGCGGCGGCAGGGGCGTGGTTATTGGTCTGGACATGCTCTGGACATGACCAACGTCCCTTACTAGTCTGCCATTTGGTCTAGACCGCATCTCCTGCACTTCACGCAGCTCACGGAACTTCCCCCCATGTTCTTCAGGAGCGAAGCATGCGCAAAAGGATCAGTGCGGCCGTGGTCGGCCTGGGCATCGTCGGCGTCTCCTTCCTTTCGACGGGCAGCGCCTCCAGCCACGGCTACAGCGACGCACCCCCCAGTCGGCAGGCGCTCTGCGCCGCGGGCACCGTCAAGGACTGCGGCGCGATCCAGTACGAACCGCAGAGCGTCGAGGCGCCCAAGGGCTTCCCCGGCGCCGGTCCCGCCGACGGCAAGATCTGTTCCGGCGGCCACGAGAACTACGCCGAGCTGGACGACCCGCGCGGCGGCAAGTGGCCGGGCACCAAGCTCTCCCCGGGGCAGGCCTACACCTTCACCTGGCGGCTGACCGCACGTCATTCCACCACCGACTTCGAGTACTTCATCACCAAGGACAGCTACGACCCGAGCAAGCCGCTGACCCGCGCCGACCTCGAACCGGAGCCGTTCATGACGGTGCCGATGGGCGGCGAGCAGCCGGGTGAGACGGTGCAGCACCAGGGCACCGTGCCGACCCAGAAGTCCGGCCGGCACATCGTCCTCGGCGTCTGGAACATCGCCGACACGGGCAACGCCTTCTACGCCTGCTCGGACGTCGACATCTCCTGACCGCCCGTCCGCGGTTGCCGAACCACCCTGCGCCTCTCGCTTTCTGACGTAACGTCAACTAGCCTGCGGCGCCATGGCAGCCAAGGGCACCCGCGGCAGGAACGGCACCAGCGGCAGCAACGGCCCCGGCGCAGGCAGCGCCGGGGCCACCGTCGCGGAGCTCGTCGCGGCGCAATGGGGCGACCACCGGCCCGGCGCGATGTGGGGGGAGCGCACCCTCACCCACCATGAGCTGGCCGCCGGGGCGGCGGCCCGTGCGGCCCTGCTCGCGGAGCTGCTGCCGCGCGGCGCCGAACCGCACCTCGGGATCCTGCTCGACAACATCCCCGACTACCCGCTGTGGATCAGCGCCGCGGCGCTCGCCGGCGCGGCCGTGGCCGGTATCAACCCCACCCGCCGCGGCCCCGAACTCGCCCGGGACATCGCCCACACCGACTGCGCGGTGCTGATCACCGAAACCGCTCATCTGCCGCTGCTGGCCGGCCTGGAGCTCTCCGTCCCGCCCGAGCGCATCCTCGTCGTCGACGACCCGGGCCACCCCGGCCTGCTCACGCCGTACGCGGACGCCCGGCCCGACGCGCTCACGGCCCGCCCCACCCCGGACTCCCACCTGCTGCTCTACTTCACCTCCGGCTCCACCGGCACCCCCAAGGCCGCCCTCTGCACCCAGGGCCGGCTCGCCGCCGCCGGCCACTCACTGGTCCGCCACTTCGACGTCCGCCGGGACGACGTCCACTACCTCTGCATGCCGATGTTCCACGGGAACGCCGTGATCGCCGGCTGGGCGCCGGCGCTCGCCGGCGGCGCGGCGGTGGCGCTGCGCCGCCGCTTCTCCGCCTCCGCCTTCCTGCCGGACGTCCGCCGGTACGGCGCCACCTACTTCACCTACGTCGGCCGCGCCGTGCACTATCTGCTCGCCACCCCGCCCGCCCCCGACGACCGCGACCATCGGCTGCGCACCGGCTTCGGCACCGAGGCGGGCACCGTCGACGCCGCCCGTTTCGCCGACCGCTTCGGCGTCCGCCTCGTCGAGGGGTACGGCTCCTCCGAGGGCGGCGCCGCACTCCAGCGCACGCCGGACACCCCGCCCGGCGCCATCGGCCGCCCGGCCCCCGGCGACGACCTCGCCGTCGTCGACCCGGAGACCGGTACGGAGCTGCCTCCCGCCCGCCTCGACGCGTCCGGCCGGCTGCTGAACGGGGAGCAGGCCATCGGGGAGCTGGTCAACCGCGGCCGCAGCTCCTTCGAGGGCTACTGGCGCAACCCGGAAGCCACCGCCGCCCGCACCCGGGGCCGGGCATCGGGACAGGTCGGCGCGGGCTGGTACTGGACCGGGGACCTCTTCTTCCGGGACGCCGACGGCTTCTTCCACTTCGCCGGCCGCACCGACGACCGGTTGCGGGTGGACAGCGAGAACCTGGCCGCCGCGATGATCGAGAACATCCTCGCCCGCTACGCCCCGGCCACCGGCGCCGCCGTCTACGCCGTCCCGGACCCGGTCGCCGGCGACCAGGTCATGGCGGCCCTGGCGATGCGCGACGGCGTGCCGTTCGACCCGGACGACTTCGCGGTCTTCCTCGCCGCCCAGCCCGACCTCGGTACGAAGATGGCGCCCCGCTTCGTGCGCACGGTGCCCGCGCTGCCGGTCACCGCCACGAACAAGGTGCACCGGGTGGCCCTGCGGCGGGAGGGCTTTCGCTGCCCGGGGCCCGTCTGGTGGGCGCCGCCGCGCGAGCCCGGCGGGGCGGGGCTGCCCTCGGCGGAGGTGTCCGGTCCGTATCGCCTCTTCACCGAGGAGGACCGCGCCGCCCTTCTCGCCCGGTACGGCGAGCACGACCGCGCGCATCTGCTGGACCGCTGATCCCCAGGGCGCTGTGGTGGCCCTCACACCGGAAAGGCAGCGGATAACGAAAGCGGGCGTCCCCGGAGAACCGAGAACGCCCACTTCATACGTGCGCCGCCAGGGACTCGAACCCCGGACCCGCTGATTAAGAGTCAGCTGCTCTAACCAACTGAGCTAGCGGCGCGCGCTGACGACATAAATACTACCTGCTCCGCAGGGGTGCTGGAGACCACGTCCGGCCGGGGCCGGAAGGATCAGATCGCCAGGGACAGCAGCACGGGTGCGGCGCTGCGGTTGAGGGCGTCGGCGGCCTGCCGCAGGCGGTGGGCGTGCTCCAGCGGCATCGACAGGGCGAGGCAGCCGACCGTCGAACCGGCCGTGATCGGTACGGCCGCGCAGACCGTGCCGACGGCGTACTCCTGGAGGTCGAGCACGGGGACCGTCGGCGGCTGGCTGTCGAGCTTGTGGAACAGCACCTTCTCGTTGGTGATCGTCTTGGAGGTGAGCCGGGCGGTCTTGTGCCGGGAGAGGTGGTCCATGCGGCCGTCGTGGTCCAGCTGCGCGAGCAGGCATTTGCCGACGGCGCTGGCGTGTGCCGTACGGCGGAATTCGGCCCACTCGTTGACCTTGGGGGCCAGCGGCCCGTCGGCGTAGTGGAGGATCTTGACCTCGCCGTCGATGTACCGGCTGATGTAGACCGCCGCGCCGACCGAGTCCCGCAGATCGTCGAGGGTGAGCTGCAGCTTGTCCCGCAGTGCCTGATCGCGGTCGCCGCCGGAGCCCAGCAGCATCAGCGAATCGCCGACGGCGTACGCGCCGTCGGAGAGCTGTTCCACATAGCCCTCGCGGCGGAGCATCGACAGCAGGTGGGCGAGATGGGCCGTGGGCAGGCCGGCTTCGCGTGCGATCTGCTCATCGGTCACGCCGTCGGCGTGCCTGGAGATCGTTTCGAGCACGCGAAGGGCGTACTGCACCGAATGGAACGGCGCGGTCGGCTCGGGCTTCAGCGCCACGGTGTCCCCCTAGCAGGTTGTTACCGCTTGCGTCGTGACCTTCGTTGGTGGTCACGGTCGACCGCGACCGCTCCCGGACAACGGGGCTCGTCCCACGATAGCGGTCAACGGGCCTCAGCGGAGGGGGTCTTGACCGAAAAGAGGTGCATCCCGGGTTTCCGGGCCGGAGCTCGCGTCCTGGGCATATGCCAAGGTCACGGGGCAGGGCGCTGAGCCGTGCGCGTGCCCGTGCGCCGCCCGGTGCGCCCCGGGCGCCCGCCGGACAGGTGTCCCCCATGAGCGCGGAACCGGCCATCGCCGTGGCCGGTTCCGCGGGCCTGACGCCGCCAGGAGGCCGTCAGGCCGTCATCAGGGCGCGGTCAGCGCATCGTCACGTCTGCAGCATCTTTTCGTCGCTGGTGCCCTTGATCTTGCTGCCCTTCCACTTGCTGACGTACCAGAGGAAGACATGCCCCTCGGCCATCTGGCGGTCGAAGTTGCAGACCTTCCAGCCGCCCTTGTAATTGCCGTAGCAGCGGTATCCGGGCTGGCCATTGGAGTTGACCGTGCCGCGTACCTCGATACGCATACCGTCACGGGCGGTGTCCCGGATCCAGACCCGGTCGCCCTTCTTCCTGAAGCAGGCCATCCCCGCAGTCTTACGGCCGTTGTTGATGGAGTTGCACTTGGCGTCGAACTTCGGCGCCTTCGAGCTGGAGCGGGCCTTCTGGCTGTACACCTTCTTCTTCAGGTGCACGGCCTGGTGGCTGTCGGCGGCCTGGGTGTGTGCGGTTTTCGTGCTGCGGCCGGATTCCGCCGAGGCGGATCCGGCGAAGGAGCCCATCAGGGTCGTGGCGGCGAGAGCGGCCACCGCCCCGCGCGCGATCGACGTACGCATACGCACTCTGCCTTTACTGGTCAGGGGTGGGAAAGAGCCGGGGAGGTCGGCGGGGATCAGCCGTGCAGGGCCTTGCTCCAGACGCTCTTGTGCTTTCCGGAGCCCCAGGCGCCGGTCACCTTGGTGCGCCAGGTCTGGACGGGCATGTCGTCCTTGACCGCCTTGGTGGCGACGTAACAAGCCTTCTTGTGGTTGGCGCAGGTGGCCTTCGCCATCTTCTTCTTGCCCTTGTAAAGGGTGACGACGATCTTGGTGTAAGCGGGCTTGTAGTTGCACTTGATGGCGCCGTTGCCGAACTTGTCGGTCCGACGGTCGACGCGATCGGTGTAAGCGGAGACCTTGCAGGTCTTCTTCTTCAGCACGGAGCCGTGGTCGGCGGCCACCGCGGCGTTGGACGCCATTCCTGTGGTGCCGAGAATGCTCACGGCGGCGGCGCTCACGAGGAGTGCGCGGGATGCCTTGGGTATGCGCATGGTGCGTCCCTTCGGAATTCGTCAGGGTCGAAGACGCCGTCCGGATAAAGGATTTCCCTGCGCCCGGAAAGGCGGCCCCGCTGTGATTCGCCTCATAGTCTTGAGGAATCCGGCGGGGCCGCCAATGTCAGGTTGATGTCAGTTCACTGACGGCTGGAGTTCCTGGGCGGTGATCCGCAGGCCGTATCCGCGGACCGACTCGATTCCGACGTCGACGCCGGCCCCTTCCAGCTTCCGGCGCAACCGCCGTACCGCGCTGTGAATCACCGTCGTGTCCACTCCGCAGGACGCTCCCCAGACGTCCTGGACGAGTTCCTGGAAGGAGGCCACGCTGCCGCCGTGCCGGGCGAGGCACCCCAGCAGCCCGATCTCCTGCGCGGTCAGCTCCAGCGGGGCGCCGTGCCACAGCGCCCGCTGCTCATCCGGCCGGATCTCCAGATGGCTGACCTGGAGGGGCGCCGGCCGCGGCGCCTTTGCCCCGGTCTCCTCGCCGTCCATCAGCCGGCTGGCCTGGCGGAGGTCCCGGACGAGCAGGACCGGCAGGTTGCTGTCCAGCAGTTCGTTCAGCTGCCCGATGTCGTCGACGCTGTCCGCGACGACGACGGCGTACGCGTCCTGGTGCCGGTGCGGCGGCTCTTGGATGTGCCGGTCCACATCAGCCCCGCACGGCATCGCCGTGAGGGCGGGTGCGCCGCTGCGGGCCGGCGCCGCCGGCTGTGCTTCTCGGTCGGCCGACCGCTCCCGTGGCGAAAAACGAGACGTTCACGTTTCCCATCTGTCCTTCCCGTGCAAAGGGACCCCGTTGATGACCTGCGGACAGACACCCGGGGCGAGTTGCCCGAGGTGAAACGCCTGTACCGGTTCAACTCCCTTGTTCCACCCTGGTCATGAGGTGGTGTCAGAAGTGCCGCGCAGGCCGTGCGTAGAGGGTAGCCCTGTTTCAGCCACAGGTCATCGGGTTGAGGAACAGTGGAGGCATGCGGACGATATTCCGGAAGGTGTCCGGCAATTTGTCGGTTTGTGGAAAAGGGTATGCGGAAAGCGAAAGGTGGTGTGCCCCGGGGAACGGGGCACACCACCCAGGGTGGCGCAGCGGGCGCCGGCCGGCAGTTCAATGCCGGCCGGCGCCGGGCGGTCCGGTACTCAGAGCACCGCGCTCAGGAATTCCCGGGTGCGGTCGTGCTCCGGCTCGGTGAAGATCTTCTCCGGGGAACCGGATTCGATGACCCGCCCGGCGTCAAACATCAGGACATCATCGGAGATGTCCCGGGCGAAATTCATCTCGTGGGTGACGCACAGCATCGTGATGTCCGTGGTGTGCGCGATGTCCCGCAGCACGTCCAGCACCCCGGCCACCAGCTCCGGGTCGAGCGCGGACGTCACCTCGTCCAGCAGCAGCACCTGCGGACGCATCGCCAGCGCCCGCGCGATCGCGACCCGCTGCTGCTGGCCGCCGGAGAGCTGCGTGGGGTACTTGTCGATGTGCTCGGTCAGCCCCACCAGGTCCAGCAGCCCGCGGGCGCGCTCCTCGGCGGCGTCCTTGTCCAGTCCGAGGACATGCACCGGGGCCTCGGTGATGTTCCGCAGCACCTTCATGTTGGGGAAGAGGTTGAACTGCTGGAACACCATGCCGATGTTCTTGCGGACCTCGCGGGTGTGCTTCTCCCCGGCCGGTACGAGCTTGCCGCCCTTCTCCTCGTGCGTCAGATACTCACCGCCGACCTTGATGGTGCCCTCGTCGGGCTTGAGCAGCGTCATCAGCAGCCGCAGGATCGTGGTCTTGCCGGATCCGGACGGGCCGATGAGCGTGACGTGCTTGCCGGACGAGACGGTGAAGTCCAGGGAGTCCAGGACCGTGTTGGACCCGAACCGCTTGGTGACGTGGTCGAAGCGGATCAGCTCGCTGCCGTCCACCGTGGGGTTGGCCGATTCTTTCGCGGGGCTGCTGTCAGCGGACAAGGCGACGCTCCAGGACTCGCAGGAGAAGAGAGGTGGGGTAGGAGATGACCACGAAGAGGACACCGACGACGGTGATCGGCTCCAGGTAGTCGAAGGTGGCGGCGCTGATGCTGTTCGCCTGGAAGAGCATGTCGGCGACGGTGATACCGGCCAGCATCGGCGTGTCCTTGAACATCGCGATCACGTAGTTGCCGAGCGCGGGCACCACGCGGCGGAAGGCCTGCGGAAGGATCACCGCGGTCCAGGTGCGCCGGCGCGGCAGGCTCAGCGCCGTCGCGGCCTCCCACTGGCCGGGCGGGACGCCGTCGATGCCGGCGCGGTAGACCTCGGCGGTGTAGGTCGAGTAGTGCAGGCCCAGCCCGATGACGCCCGTGGTCAGCGGCGCGAAGGTCAGGCCCCAGCTCGGCAGCACGAAGAACAGGAAGAACAGCTGCACCAGCAGCGGGGTGTTGCGGACGAATTCGACGACGATGCTGACCGGCCAGGTCACCCAGCGGGTCGGCGAGCGCAGGGCCAGCGCCCACACCAGTCCGAGCGCGAAGGCGACCAGCGAGCCGTAGATCGTCGCCTGGACGGTGATCCACAGCCCTTTGAGCAGGTCCGGCATGATCTCGCCGATGTAATCCCACGACCAGTTGTTCACAACTTTCCTCCGGTGTCGGCCAGAGCGTCGGGGCCCTGCTTCTCGACGGGCAGCTTGCGGGTGAACCAGCCGTCACCCGTGGGCGCGGCCCGGCCGATGGAGGCCTTGGCGCGGCGCTCCAGCACCCGCATGATCCGGGTCACGACGAACGCGACGACGAAGTACAGGACCAGGATGATGCCGTAGACCTGGGCGCTCTCGCCGGTCGACAGCCGGGCCAGCTTGGCCTGGAAGGTGAGCTCGCCGATGGACAGCAGGGAAGCCAGCGCGGTGCCCTTGAGGAGCTCGATCAGCAGGTTGTTGAAGGGCGGCATCATCTCGGGCACCGCCTGCGGAAGGATCACCTTCCGCATCCGCTGCCAGGGCGTGAAGCTCAGCGCGATGGCCGCCTCACGCTGCGCGGGCGCCACCGCCTGGATACCGCCGCGGACGACCTCCGAGCCGTACGCGCCGTAGGACAGGCCCAGGGCCAGGGTGCCCGCCCATATGCCGGCCAGCTGCCAGCCCAGCAGCGGCAGCGCGAAGAAGAGCCAGAACATCAGCACCAGCGCCGAGGTGCCGCGGAAGAACTCCACGTACGCGCCGGACAGGAAGCGGATGATCCAGAAACGTGAGGTGCGGGCCATGCCGATGCCGAAGGCGACAGCGGCGGCCAGGGCGGCGCTGTAGACCATCAGCTGGACGGTGATCCACAGCCCCTTGAAGAAGAGTTCCCACAGTGCTCCGGTCACTTCTTGCAGAGCTCCTTCGCCGTGAGGTCGGTCATGAACTCCTCGGTGAAGCCGAAAGGCTTGGCGATCCGCAGGAGTTCGCCGCTCTTCTTCATCTTGTGCAGCTCGCGGTTGAAGGCGTCGCGGAGCGCGGTCTCACCGATCCGGAAGCCGTAGCCGCCGCCGTCCCGCTGGGGCTTCCCGTCGACCTTCGGCGTGAAGGGCTCGGTCATGTCCACCTTCGGGTGCTGGCCGGCCTTCAGCGCCTCGATCATCGTCAGAGCCGTACCGGCGAAGCAGTCGATGCGGCCGGCCTCCAGGGCCTCCATTCCGGCGATCTGGTCGCCGTAGGTCTGGATGGAGCCCTTCGGCACGCCGTTGCCGGTCGCGTACTCGATCTCGGCGTAGCCGATGCCGGTGCCCATGCGGAACTTGCCCTTGGCGATGTCCGCATAGGAGTTGATCTTCTTCGGGTTGCCCTTGGGCACCAGGAAGCCGTCCTTCGACTCGTAATCCGGGTCGGAGAAGAGCACGGCCTGGCAGCGTGCCTTGTTGATGAACATGCCCGCGACGATCACGTCGTACTGGAAGGAGTGCAGGCCCGGTACGAGCGCGCCGAACTCGACCGGCACTGGCTCGAAGTCCTTGACGCCCAGCCGCTGGAAGATCGTCTTGGCCACGGCGGGCGCCTCGCCGGTCAGTTCGCCCTGGTCGTTGATGGAGGCGTACGGCGGCTCACTGGCGATGCCCATCCGGACGGTGCCCTTGCTGCGCAGGTCGTCGAGGAGGTGCCCGCCGTCCGTCGCTCCGCTGATGTCGACCTGGGAGCAGCCCGAGGTCGCTCCCAGGGCACCCGCCGCGCCGAGCGCCGCTACCCCCGCGAGCAGCGATCGACGGCGGATGCCATGGACCAATGGTTCTGTGAAATTTGAGGTATTCCCCTGTGGTGGAGGCATGGGCGCGCGACTACCCGGCCGGGCCGAACATATGCCAATCGTTTCCAGCCCTTGATGCAAGTGACTTCCGGGCCTTGACAACGGCGCCATGAACATATGTCGTAAGTCGGGAATAGCGCTGTATCGTTCCCGTGCGCAACGCCGTAAACAGGCGTGGTCGGCGGCAAGTTGGGCACGATCCGGCGCAGTGCAATTCCGTCTCATCGGGCCACTGAGGAACGGTAGGAGGCCACATGGCTGACCGCTTCATCGAAGTCTCCCTGGACAAGCGCGGCGTGCGCTGCACGGCCAAGCTGCTCGACGACCGCGCGCCGATCACCTGCAATGCGGTATGGGACGCGCTCCCGCTCGGCGGCGACGTCTACCACGCCAAATACGCCCGCAACGAGATCTACGCCCTCATCCCGCCGTTCGCCCCGGAAGAGCCCCCGCTGGAGAACCCGACGATCACCCCGATCCCGGGCGACCTGTGTTATTTCACCTTCACCGACACCCAGCTGGGCACCGCGTCCTACGGCTACGAGAGCAAGGCCGACCACCAGGGCCGCGCCACCGTCGTCGACCTCGCGCTCTTCTACGAGCGCAACAACCTGCTGATCAACGGTGACGCGGGCTGGGTCCCCGGCATCGTGTGGGGCTCCGTCGTCGACGGCCTGGACCGCATGGCCGACGCCTGCCAGGACCTCTGGCGGGCCGGAGCGCTGGGCGAATCGCTCAACTTCAGGCGGGTGTAGCCGCCTCACCGGGCGCGGGGATCGCCGCGGCCCCCGCTGTGTAGAGGGCGTGCGCGGCGCGCAGCACCAGCGCGTCCGCATGCCGCGCCCCCACCAGCTGCACCCCGATCGGGAGCCCGTCGCCGTCCACCCCGCAGGGCACGGTCGCGGCGGGCTGCTGGGTGAGGTTGAAGGGATAGCTGAAGGGTGTCCAGCCCGTCCAGCGGGTGTGGCCCGATCCGGCCGGCACCTCGGCGCCCGCCTCGAACGCGGTGATCGGCTCGGTCGGCGTCACCAGCAGGTCGTACGCGCTGTGGAAGCGGCCCATCGCCCGGCCCAGCGCCATCCTGGTGTCCACCGCCGTCAGATAGTCCAGCGCGCTGTAGCGGGCGCCCTGCTCGCAGACCTCCCGCAGCCCCGGGTCCAGCAGCGCCCGCTGTGCCTCGCCCAGTGGCTGCACCACACGTGCCGCGCCGCTGAACCACAGGGTGTGGAACGCCTCCACCGGGTCCTCGATCCCCGGGTCGATCTCCTCGACGTACGCGCCCAGTCCGGCCAGTCGCTCGACGGCCCGGCGTACCGCCGCGGCGACGTCCGGGGCCACCGGCACGTCCCAGCCGAGGGACGGGCTGTATGCCACGCGGAGTCCGGCGACCGGTCCGGCCAGCTCCGCCCGGAAGGAACCGCGGGGCGGCGCCAGCTGCGACCAGTCCCGCCAGTCCGCGCCGGTGATCACGTCCATCATCAGTGCGGCGTCCGCCGCGTCCCGCGTCATCGGCCCGACGTGCGCCAGCGTCCCGAACGGGCTCGCCGGATAGTGCGGCACCTGCCCGTACGTCGCCTTGAGGGCGAAGATCCCGCAGAACGACGCGGGGATACGGACCGACCCGCCGCCGTCCGTCCCCAGACTCAGCGGCCCCGCCCCGAGGGCGACCGCCGCCGCGCTGCCGCCGCTCGATCCGCCGGCGGTGCGGGCCGGGTCGTAGGGGTTGCCCGTCACGCCGTGCCGGGGGCTGTCCGTAACTCCCTTCCAGCCGAACTCCGGCGTGGTCGTCTTGCCCACGAACACCGCGCCGGACTCGCGCAGCCGGGCGACGGACGGTGCGTCCTCCTCCCAGGGGCCCTCGGCCCCCACCGTCCGCGAACCGCGCAGCGTCGGCACGCCGCGGGTGAGGATCAGGTCCTTGACGGTGACCGGCACCCCGTCCACCGGCCCGGCCGGCTCGCCCCGCCGCCAGCGTTCCTCCGACTCCTTGGCCTCGGCCAGGGCCCCGTCCGCATCGATCCGGGTGAACGCGTTCGTCCGGGCCTGGGCCGCCTCGGCCGCCTCCAGGACGGCCCGGGTGGCCTCGACGGGGGAGAACTCGCCGGTGGCGTAACCGGCGGTGAGGCGGGTGGCGGTGAGGTCGGCGAGCCGGGTCGGTTCAGTCGTCATACGTCCTCCGAGCGTGGGCCGCCCCGGTCGGGACGGCGGACGGGATGCCTGCGGGGACTGCGGGGGCTGCTGGGGGAGGGGCGGGGCGGTCACTGCACGGGGACGTAGCCGAGCCGTTTGTCGACGAGGTTGTGCAGCGGCTCGCCCGCCGCCCACTGGTCGAAGTTGTCCAGGAACTGCTCGGCGAGGGCATCGCGCCAGCCCAGCGTGTCCCCGCTCATGTGCGGCGACACGATCAGGTGCGGTACGTCCCACAGGGGGCTGTCCGTGGTCAGCGGCTCCTGCTCGAAGACGTCCAGCGCGGCGGCGGCGATCCGCCACCCGCGCAGCGCGTCGCTCAACTCGTCCTCGACGACGAGCTGGCCGCGGCCGATGTTGATGAAGCGGGCCTGCGACGGCATGCGGGCGAAGGCCTCCCGGCCGAACAGGCCGCGGGTCGCCTCGGTCAGCGGGGCCGCGCAGACGACCCAATCGGCATGCGGCAGCAAGCCGTTCAGCGCGTCACTCGCGTGGACCAGGCCGAACTCCGGATCCGGTGAGCGCTCCCGGCGGCCGACCAGATCGACCTTGACACCCAGTGCCAGCAGGGTGTTGCCGATGGCCCGGCCGATGGGGCCGGAGCCCACCACGACGGCGCGGGTGCCGGCGACCCGCATCGTCTCGCGGTGCTTCCAGCGCCGCTGCCGCTGCAATTCCCAACTTCCGTAAAAATCTTTGGCCATGGCGATCACCAGGCCGGCGACATATTCGGCGATCGGCTGCTCGAAAACGCCCCGCGCGTTGGTCACCAGGGTCTCGTCCGCGATCAGCTCCGGGCACAGCAGCCGGTCGACGCCGGCGCTCGCGGTGTGTACCCAGCGGGGCCGGGGGCCGTCGCCGGGCCATGCTTCCCGGATCGCATCGGAGGTGAAATCCCAGGCCAACAGCACGTCGGCGGTGGGGAGTCGGTCGGCGAGGGTGGTGTCGTCGGCGTAGACCACCTGAGCTCTGCCGGTGAGCCGGTCGAGCTTCGGGGGCGGGTCGGAACCGAGGACAAGGACCGTGCTTTCGGACATAGGCCAGAAACCGTTCTGAAACGTGTGCCCCCTATTACTGAAGGGGGCGCCGACAGATGCCTGAGATGCGAGGATTGACCACGCTAAGAATTCGTATCTACCGTGTCAACAACGGCTCTGTCCCGACGTCCCGGCTTGTACCGGCTGCACCACATCCTCGGCCACTGGCCTGGCCATTCCAGCCCTTCGTTCTTCTAGGGGCAATAAATGGACGTCTCTTTTCTCGGGGGCCCTCAGCCCCAGCTCGGAGTGGGCGTGGTCGCGCCCTTCGACTTCGCACTCGATCGCGAGCTGTGGCGCTGGGTACCCGACGATGTGTCCCTCCACCTCACCCGAACTCCTTTTGTGCCCGTCGAGGTCAGCCTCGACCTGGCCCGTCTGGTCAGTGAGCACGAAACCCTGCACGCCGCCGTCCAGGCTCTATGGGCGGTTTCCCCGCAGGTCATCTCCTACGCCTGCACCTCGGGCAGCTTCGTCGGCGGCGTGGCGGGCGAACGGGCCATGTGCGCCGCCATGGCCCAGGCGGGGGAGGTGCCCTCCCTCACCACCTCGGGAGCCCTCATCGAGGCGCTGCGCGAGATCGGGGCGCGACGCATCGCCGTCGTGACCCCGTACACCAAGTCGGTCACCGACTCACTGGAGGACTATCTCGGCGAGGCGGGCATCACGGTCACCGGCCGCGCCTACCTCGGACTGACCCGGCACATCTGGAAGGTGCCGTACCGGGACGTCGTCGACATGGCTCGTACCGCGGTCGTCGGGTCGGCCGACGCCCTCTTCATCAGCTGTACGAACCTGCCCACGTACGACGTCATCCCGCAGCTGGAGGCCGAGCTGCGGATGCCCGTACTCTCCGCCAACCAGGTCACGATGTGGGCCGCGCTGCGCGCCATCGGCGTGCAGGCGGTGGGCCCGTATCAGGCACTGCTCGACCCGGTGGCGCGGCGCGGCCCCGCCGCGATGTCCGGGTCGGGGACCGGTGAGCCGGAAGCCGGACCGCGGGCGGCACCCGCGGCTCCCGCTGCCGCCTTCGCCGGCAGTCCGGTCGCACCCGACGGCGAGGTGGGCGACGGTGATCCGCCGCCCTATCTGCCCGAGGACGCGGGGCCCCAGCCCCCGGTCTGAGGCCGGTCCGCCCCTGCCCGCCCGCGCTGCCGGCGGCTCCTCGCCGGCAGCGCCCACCCGCACCACCGCACACGCACCACCGCACCTGCACCCGTACGCCCAAGGGAGATCTGCATGGCTTCTGTCGGCTTCCTCTACCCCGGCCACTCCGCCGAGGACGACTACCCCCGGCTCGAAGCGCTGCTCGGCGCCGGTGGGGCCGCCGTCGAGCTTCCGCTCGTGCACACCGACATCGGCGAGGACGCCCACCGGGTGGACGCGCTGCTGGAGATGGGCTCCGCCGCGCGGCTCGCCGCCGGCGTCGCCGAGCTCAAGAGCCGCGGCGCCGAAGCCGTGGTCTGGGCCTGCACCAGCGCCAGCTTCGTGTTCGGCTGGGAAGGCGCCCACGAACAGGTGCGGGAGCTGTCGGCCACCGCCGGCCTGCCCGCCTCCAGTACGTCCTTCGCCTTCGCGCACGCCATCCAGGCGCTCGGCGCAAGCCGGGTGGCGATCGCCGCCACCTACCCCGACGACGTCGCCGAGCGCTTCCACGCGTTCCTCAAGTCCGCCGGTACGGAGGTCGTCTCGACGCGCGGCAGCGGCATCATCACCGCGGCCGAGGTCGGCACCTGGGGGCGCGAGGAGGTACTGGCGATGGCCAGGGCCGGTGATCACCCCGACGCGGAGGCGGTGCTGCTGCCCGATACCGCGCTGCACACCGCCGAGCACCTTCCCGCGCTCGAAGCGGAGCTCGGCAAGCCGGTCCTCACCGCCAATCAGGTCACGGCCTGGGAGGGCCTGCGGCTGATCGACCGGGAGATCGCCTGCCCGGTCCTGGGCACGCTCTTCTCCCGGGCGGGGCGGCGCTGACCGCCTGACGGCCGTCCGGCGGATTCGCGGATTCCCAGCCGGGCCGGGAATAAGCGGAGAAGTGCTCCGGTTGTCCTCCTCGCAGACCAGCGACGCGAGGAGGACCCGCACGTGAGCGGCGAGATGGACGAGAACCGGGGCACCGGCGAGAGGCCCCCGGCCGGGCGGGACGAGATCCGCGGCACCACCAGGGGCACCGCCCCCGTCCCGCTGTCCGTGCTGGACCTCGTGACGGTCGGCGCCGGGAACACCGCGGCCGGCGCGGTGCGGACCGCGGTCGACATCGCCCGCACCGCCGAACGCCGCGGCTTCCACCGTTACTGGGTCGCCGAACACCACTCCATGCCCGGCGTCGCCTCCTCCTCCCCGGCGGTGCTGCTCGCCCACCTCGCCGCGCACACCGACCGCATCCGCCTCGGCTCCGGCGGCGTCATGCTGCCCAACCACGCCCCGCTGGTCATCGCCGAACAGTTCGGGACGCTGGAGGCGATGGCCCCCGGCCGCGTCGACCTGGGCCTGGGCCGCGCGCCCGGCACCGACGGCGCCACCGCGGCCGCGCTGCGCAGGACCGAGCGCCTCCATGAGGGCGCCGACGAATTCCCGCAGCAATTGGCCGAGTTGACCCGCTTCCTCGACGACACCTTCCCCGACGGCCACCCGTACGCCAAGATCCACGCGGTGCCCGGACCGGTCCAGGCCACCTCGCCCGGCGGTGTGCAGTCCGCGCACCGCCCCCCGCTGTGGCTGCTGGGCTCCTCCGGCTTCAGCGCCCAGCTCGCCGGTTCGCTGGGCCTGCCGTTCGCCTTCGCGCACCACTTCTCCGCGGCCAACACCGTCCCCGCCCTCGACCTCTACCGCGCGTCCTTCCGCCCCTCCGAGGTGCTGTCCGAGCCGTACGCCCTGATCGGCGTCGCCGCGCTCGCCACCGAGGACGAGCAGGAGGCCCGCCGCCAGGTCCTCACCGGCGCGCTGTCCATGATCCGGCTGCGCACCGGCCGCCCCGGCCTGGTCCCCAGCCCGGAGGAGGCCGAGGCGTACCGCTTCAGCGAAATGGAGCGCGACTTCGTCGACAGCTGGCTCGGCAACGTCATCCACGGCACCCCGGACACCGTTCGCCAGGGCCTGGACGACCTCGCCAAGCGCACCGGCGCCGACGAACTGATGATCACCGCCAACGCCCACGGCGGCCCGGCCCGGCTGCGCTCGTACGAACTCATCGCCGACGCCTACGGCCTGCCGCAGGCGTGACGGAGACCTGACGGGGGCGGGGGTGGGGCGGCTGTCGCACGGGCCGCGGCCGAGCGCGGGGAGGCGCAGGGTGACGACCTCCGGGTCGTTCCCGGTCGCGGCCCGTACGTCGGCCGCCCCACCCGGGCTTCCGTGCGCGGGCGCGCGGAGGGCGCCGACGGGGCGCGGTCAGCTGCCCGTGCGCCGTCCGGCGTCGAGCAGGGCCTCGACGCGGTCGGGGGCCACCGGCCGGGAGTAGAGCCAGCCCTGGCCGGTGTCACAGCCGATCCGGCGCAGCCGTTCGGCCTGTTCGGCGCTCTCCACGCACTCCGCCGTGACGGTGAGCCCGAGCCGGTGTGCCAGCGCGACCAGCGCCTCCACGATCACCTCGTCCGCGGGGTTGGGATGCTCCTGCGAGCGGAATCCGCGGACGAAGGACCCGTCCAGTTTCAGCACGGACACCGGGAGGCGGCTGAGGTAGGCGAGGTTGGAGTAGCCGGTGCCGAAGTCGTCGATGGCGATCCGTACGCCCATGTCGCTGAGTGCCTGCAGGGCCTGGAGCGGGCGGCCCGCCGAGCCCATCACCGCGGACTCGGTCAGCTCCAGCTGGAGCAGGTGGGGCGGCAGTCCCGTCTCGGCGAGGATCCCGGCGACGTCGGCGACCAGGTCGGAGTCCCACACCTGACGGACGGCCACGTTGACGCTGACGAACAGCGGCCGGCCGGCGGGGTGCGCCAGCTGCCAGGCGCGCGCCTGATGGCAGGCGCGTTCCAGGACCCAGCGGCCCAGTTCGACGATCGCGCCGTTCTCCTCGGCCAGGGCGATGAACCGATTCGGCGACAACGTCCCGAACTGCGGGTGGCGCCAGCGCACCAGCGCCTCCACCCCCTCCGCACGGCCGTCGCCCAAACCGACCAGCGGTTGGTACTCAAGAGTGAATTCGCCGCGGTCCACCGCGGGCCGCAGGGTGCTCGACAGCGCCTGCCGGGTCATCCGGTGCGCGTTGCGCTCCGGGTCGAAGAGCGTCCAGCGGGCCTTGCCGTCCTCCTTGGCCCAGTACAGCGTCGTGTCGGCGGCCTGCATCAGGCCGGTCGCCGTGGTGCCGGTCGCGGCCCGCTCCACGACACCGATGCTCGCCGACACCGACAGCCGCTGCCCGGCCAGGTCGAACGGCCGCTGGAGCGCGTCCAGCACGCTCTGGGCCAGCTCGGACAGCTGGTCGGTGCCGGTGGAGTCCTCCACCAGAAGGGCGAACTCGTCGCCGCCCAGGCGCGCCACCAGATGCCCGGCCCGGCCGGTGCCGCGGTCCGCGGCACCGTCGGCGCAGCGCGTCAGCCGTTGTGCCACCGCGCTCAGCAGCCGGTCGCCGACGCGGTGTCCGAGGGTGTCGTTGACGGCCTTGAAGCCGTCCAGGTCGAGGTAGCACAGACCGATCCGTCCGGTGCCCGCCGGCTCGAAGGCGGCGCTCTCCAGGGCGTGCGCGAGCCGTTCGAAGAACAGGGCGCGGTTCGGCAGCCGGGTCACCGGGTCGTGCATCTGGAGGTGCCGCAGCCGGGCCAGCAGGTCGTGCCGGTCGCTGATGTCGCTGACCGACAGCAGCATCCGCTCCTCGCCCGCCAGCGGCTCGACGGTCACCTCCACCCAGACGGAGTGGCCGTCGGCGTGCTTGAGGCGGCGGGTGCAGCGCAGCCGGTCGCTGCGGCCGCACAGCACCTCGCGGTAGGCGGTCCACACGCGTGGGTCGGCGCCGAGGTCGGTGAGGTCGGCGGCGGTGGCGGCGACCAGCTCGCCGGGGTCGGTGCCGACCAGTTCACCGAAGGCGGGGTTGGCGGCGAGGACGAGTCCGTCGCGGTTGAGCACGGCCATCGGGAGGCGGCCGGCGTGGAATGCGGCGCGGTAGTCGCCGAGCGAGGCGGCGGTGTCGTCGCAGGTCGCGGGCCGCTCTCGGGGCGCTGCGGGGGTGCGGTGGCCGCCGCCGGATCCTTTGGTCGTACCGTCACGCTCCGTTACTGAGGGAAGCGTCGCTCCGGGCGTGCGGCCCGTGCTGTCGGGGTGTCCGCTCACTGCTCGCTCCCGCATGGCGCTTGTCTCGTGATGGAGGGGGATACCGCGCTGGAAAGTGTGGCGATCATAGAGGCTGGCGCGACGGCCGATCCAGCGACGCAGCCGTGATGACCGGCACGTGTGACGGAACTTCAGCCATTTCTGTCCGGCTCTGTTCGCGCAGAATGCCGCTTTGGTCGTTTGTGACGTTCCGTTACGGGTCGAGGGTGGCGCGCCGGTCACTCGTCTGGGCCTCCGGAACAGGACGAACAGCGTTAAATCGCCACAGGGTAGGAGGGGTGTCCCGAATCCGTCCCTGGAGGTCGATGTGCCGCGCGCCCAGCCACCCGACGGGGTGGACCGCCGTCCCATGCGGCGCGTCGCAGCCGTCGCCACCTCCCTGAGCGCACTCATCGCCACGTCCATCGTCGCCGGGCCCGCCACCGCCTCCGAAGCCTCCCTCTCCTGCGCGCTCGGCCGCACCGACGCCCACCACTCCGAAGGCGTCGACACCTGGAACAGCACCTATCCGCGGCCCGACCGCGGCCTCGACGCGGTGATGGTCTTCCTGTCCTTCCCCGACTCCCGGCCGGTCGCCGACCCGGGGGAACTGGCCAAGGACTACTTCCCCGCCACCTCCCGCTTCTTCGACCGCGCCTCCTACGGAAAGTTCCGGCTGCGCCCGCACATCCAGAAGAAGTGGGTGCGGATGCCGCACACCTCCACCTCGTACGGGATACGGCGCGACTGGGACGCCGGTCACCGCTCGGCCTACCTGCACGACGCGGTCGCGGCCGCCGACGACTCGGTCGACTTCAGCCGCTACGACATGGTCTATTTCGTCGCCGACCCGGACGCGCCCGGCGTCGACTCCGACGCCACCAAGGTCGTCAACCTCGACCAGCCGATGCAGGCCGACAACGCCGACCTGCGCCGCTTCGTCACCGTCTTCGAGCAGAGCCCCCCGGACCGCAACGTCCTCGCCCACGAGACGGGCCATGTCTTCGACCTCCCGGACCTCTACCACCGCCCGCAGGACGGCAAGGGCGACTGGGACACCTACGTCGGCGACTGGGACCTCATGGGCAGCCAGTTCGGGCTCGCCCCCGACCCCTTCGCCTGGCACAAGTGGAAGCTCGGCTGGCTGGGCGACAACCAGGTCGACTGCGCCGAGCTGACCGGCTCCACCCTGCACACGCTGCGCACCCTGTCCGCCCCGAAGGAGCCGGGCGACGCGCGCCGGCCGAGGCTGCTGGTGGTGCGCACCGGCAAGGACAGCGCCCTCGCCATCGAGGCACGCGGTGCCATCGGCAACGACCGGTCGGTGTGCAAGGAAGGCGTCCTGGCCTACCGCGTGCACAGCGCGACCGCCTCCGGCTCGGGCCCCGTCCAGGTCCTCGACGGACACCCTGCCGGCGCGGCCTGCTGGGGCACCTCCGTCTACCCGCCGCTCGCGGACGCGCCGCTGGGTGTGGGGGAGAGCCTGGCCGACCCCGAGGACGGCGTACGGATCCAGGTCACCGGGCGGACGGCCGACGGCGACTGGAGCGTCAAGGTGGGGCGCGACTGATCCGGAGGCCCGCCCGGACACCACCCGCCGGACGCCACCGCGCCCGGACAACGACGAAGGCCCTCACCGTGGTGAGGGCCTTCGACTGTCTGTGCGCCGCCAGGGACTCGAACCCCGGACCCGCTGATTAAGAGTCAGCTGCTCTAACCAACTGAGCTAGCGGCGCCTGCTGACGGGGGAAACATTAGCACCCTGACCGAGGAGGGCAAAAATCGATAAGGATCAGCCCGAGGACAGCGCCGCAGCGGGCTGACGTGCGGCGGGACCGGCGTCCGCGGCGTCCACCGTGCGGGCGGCCCGGACGCACGCCCAGAGCAGGACATCGGGTCCGGGCAGCCACGGGCGCCGGACATCCGGGGCGACCAGCCAGCGGGAGGCGGCCGGGGAGCCGTCATCGGCCGCGCCGGGAGCCCCGCCCGCGCGGTCGGGGTACAGCGGCGGGACGGTCACCGCGTCACCGGTTCCGTGGCAGAGCAGCGGCGGGACGGCGGTGACCCACTCCTCCCAGTCCAGCAGCGCGGGCAGCCGCTGAGCGGTACCGGGGGCGGCGAACAGCAGGATCCGCCCGCGGTGCGCCGCCACCGGGCCCGAGCCGGGCCCCGCGGACCAGAGCTGGTCCACCATCCGGCGGCCGAAGAGCGCCGGGGCGTTGATCACGTCGAAGGCCCGGCCGCACGGCAGCACGCTCGGGGCGGTCGGCCGGGACGCCCACAGGGTGTGGACGCTGCGCGGGTGGGGGCTGGCGGAGGCGAGCCAGTCGGCGCCGGCCAGGGTGACGTACGCCGCGGTCGGGAAGGCAAGGGTCCGGGGAGTGTCGGGCAGCCAGTCGCTCATGGGACAGGTCTACCGATTCACGGCGTACGGCTTCCGGGGATTGGGTGAATCCGGGACAGGGCGGACCGGTAAGGGGTATCTTCCGCGGCCCGCATATGCCAACGGCTCATGGTGGTGTCCCATGAGCCGTCCTGAGGCGGGTGGTGCGGATGGTGCGTACGGGAACGGGTGCTCAGTCGCCGTCGCCGAGGTGCGTGCCGCCGTCTCTCATCAGACCGCGACCGAACTCGACCATCTTCTGGGCGTAGTCCTCGGACCAGCCCGCGCGCTCCGCGAGCACCGCCATCGGCAGCCGGTCGAACCGCTTGGGGTCGGCCAGCTGCGCCGCCGCCATCGCCTGGAACTCCGTCGCACGGTCGGCCGCCGCCTGGAAGGCGAGCGCCAGCTCCGTGGCCCGGCCGAGCAGCCGCCGCGGATCGTCGATCGTGTCCAGGTCGAAGAAGTGCTCGGGGTCGGAGACGGCCTCGGGCGGCTCGAAGAGCAGCGGCGCGGGCTTCCTGCGCCGGGGTCCGGGCGCCGTACCGCGGGGGTCAGAAGCCGGTCGCGGCTCGGACATGTACGTACCTCCAGGATCGTGTGCCGCATTCCATTGTCCCGCGCCACGCAAGGGGGCCTGCGGACAGCCGGCCGGGCGGGCTGTGCGGCCCCCTACGGGCGCCAGGCGACGCGATGCTCGTTCAGATGGGCCAGGACCGAGTGGTTGGCCTCCCAGCCGTCCGGGAACTTGACCGTGACACCGAGCCGCACCGGCTCCGTCGAGGGGTGCTCGTCCAGCAGCTCGGCGACCCCCGCCCGGCACACCACGATGCAGGCGTGCCGGTGGCGCGAGGCGAGCACGCACAGCCGGCCGGTCTCCAGGTGGAAGGCGGTCGCGTCGGGGCGGCCGGACAGCGGATGCAGCACGACCGTGACATCGAACTCGCGGCCCTGGAGGCGGTTGGCGGTGTCCACCGCGACGCCCGTCACGCCCAGCTCGCCCAGCGCCGCGCGGACCGCCGCCGCCTGGTCGCGATGGGCCGTGCCGACCGCGATCCTGGCGGCCGTCAGCGGCTCCGGATCCGGAGAGCTCTCGCTGGTGGCGGCACCGCCGCGGTCCAGCAGCCGGCGGACGGTGAGCGCCACCGCGCGCACCGCCTCCGGGTCCGTACGCGGAGTGTGCCGGGCGGGGAGTTCGAGCAGGCCCCAGCCGGACTCGGCGGCCTCGTCCAGGACCCGGTCCACGCCCGACCCGTCCCCCGGCACCCCGAACGCCAGCCGGCGGTCGCCGTGGCCGGTGCCGCTGCGGAACGGGGTGTACGGGTAGAACGCGGCGGACACCAGCGGCGCGGCGGAGGCCGGCAGCCGCCAGGACACCGGCAGGCGGTGCTGCGGGAGATCGGGATTGTGCGCCAGGAGGGTGGACACCGCGCTCGACGACGGGTCGTAGGACAGCCCGGCCCACTGCTCGCCGCCGACCACGCTGAACGGATCCAGCTGGCCCGGGTCGCCGACGAACAGCGCCCGCTCGAAGAGCCCGGCGACACTCAGCAGCGCATCCGAGCGCATTTGGTAGGCCTCGTCCACGATGGCGTGCTGCCACGGCGTATCGACCTTGGTGTAGGCCCACTTCGCGGCCGTCGAGACGACGATGTCCAGGCCCGCCAGATCGGCGGCCTTCGCGGACGTCCGGACCGAGGGCAGCTCGGCCAGCGCCGGATCGAACGCGCCGGGCTCGCTGCTGTGCAGCCGGCCGACGGGCAGCTCGGGGTCTTTCGCCGCGATCCGCAGCACCAGATCGTCGACCTGCGCGTTGGTCTGCGCGACGACCATCAACGGGCGCCCGGCGGCGGCGAGTTCACGCGCCGCGCGGACCACGAGGGTGGACTTGCCGGCGCCGGGCGGCGAGTCCACGACGACGCCGCGCCGGCTGCCGTGCAGGGTGTCGTGCAGGATCGCGTCGGTCGCCGCGCCGGCCGCGGCCCCGGGGTCGAAGGAACGGTCGCGGGGGAGGTGAACCGCCGTCATGCCGCACGGCCCTCCGGCGAGTCGGCAAAGGCGGCGTGGGCGGGGCCGGGTGTGCCCGGGGGCCGGGTGGCGGTCACAGGAAGTCCTCCGCGGTCACGGGGTCGGGGGTGTCTTGGGGCGCGCCCGCACCGGCGTCGGCCGACGGGGGCCCGCCATGCGTCCAGGGCGTGTCCTCGGGGTCCGGCAGCTCCGGGCCGCCGCGCGGCGCGTGCTCGAAGAGCGTCCAGCACACCGCGTCGTCCGGCTCCGGCACCGAACCGGGCTCCGGCTCCTTTCCGCGGCCCATCCCGCCCGTCAGCCGCACCACCAGCGTGCCCGTGTCCTGCGGCGCGTACGCCACGAATTCGGCGGTCTGGGTCCGGCCGTCGGCCAGCGGGCGGTAGAGCTTGGCGCGCTCGGCCAGATGCGGAGTGTCGGGGGTGCGGAGCGTCACCAGCGGGCGCGGCATCGGGCGCCTGCCCTCGGAGAAGGCCATCTCGACCTCCGTGACGACGCCCGTCAGCGCCTCGCCCGCCAACCTGCGCGCCGCCATCACCAGCGGGTCGTCCAGGGCCTCCTGCGCGTCCAGTTGGGCCTGCGCGGCCTCGCGCGAGGACAGTTTCCGGGCGGCGGTGATGGCGTCGTCCCGCTTGGGCTGCGGCGGCTCGCCGGCGCGCAGCCGGTCGCGGTGGGCGGTGTAGGACCAGCGGTCGCGCTTCCAGCGGTCGGTGACCCGGGCGCCCTCGGGGAGCTCGCGCAGCAGGTCGATGCCCTGCCACACCGCGTCCCAGGTGGGCCGCATCAGGCCCTCCACCAGGGCGCGGATCTCGTCCTCGGCGCCGGGCACGCCCGCGTGGTGGCGCGCCATCGCGGGCGCCAGCAGGCGGTTGTCGAACGCCGGGTCGGTGGCGGGACCGGCCGGCGGGCACCTCAGCTGCCCGTCGGCGTCGCGCGCCGATTCGGCGCGCTCGGCCGCCGCCCGGCCCGAGAGGCCCGGCGGCGGGGCGATCCAGCCGAGCAGGGCGCCCAGGTGCTGGTCCTCCAGCGCGCTCTGGCCGGTCGCCCAGTGGCGGGTCAGCAGCCCGGTCATGGACAGCAGCAGACTGGCGCCCGGAACCTGGGCCCGCTCACCGAAGTGGGTGAACCAGCGGCCCAGGAGCGGGACATGCGGCGGCGCGGGATGGGGCGTCTCCGGATCCTGCTCGGCCGTCCGCCGGAACCGCATCGAACGGCCCAGCAGCCGGACGAAGTCGATACCGGCGCCGCTCGGAACGATCAACTGGGGTGCATCCGCGCACAGTTCGACCTGTACCGGGACCTTCTTGCCGGTCTCCGGGTCGGTCTCCTTGCGCTCCTCCCACTCGACGGTGTCGGCGAAGCCGTCGAGATACGGCAGCACCGACTCGGCCAGATCGGCGAGGAACGCGAACCGGAGGGTGCGGTCCCGGGGCTGCGGCACGGCCAGCAGCACCGGCTTCTCGCGGTCCGTGCCGACCATCGCGCCCAGCGGCGCGCCGGCCTCGCCGGCGGTCGTCAACGGGACGAGGACCAGCGGGCGTTCGGACAGATGGCGGTGGCGGACCGTGGACAGCGGGCGGGCGCGGCCGTCCGCCGCCGCCTCCATCCGGGCCAGCGTCTCGATCAGTGACATTCCGGCTCCTTCTGCCCCTGCGTAGCCGGGACGGTGCGGGCCAGTGCCTCGGCGCGCAGCGCGGCCGCCCGCCGCAGCGTGAGAACGGCCGGGTCGTCGGGGTGCGGGCCGTCGTCGGTGCGGGCGGCGCCGCCCGCGTCATCGGGGGCGTCCGGATCCGGTACGCCCCCGGCCGCCGCGAGGACGTCCCCGATGGTGCGCAGGCCGCCCAACTCGCCCCGCACCCCGCGCCCCAGTGCCTCCACCGCACCGTCGTCACGGGAGCGTTTGCGGCAGTGGAAGGCCAGCTCACAGGCGGCCAGGCACTCCGGGGCGTACGCCGCGTCGACCGCCTCCACGGCCTGCGTCAGCTCCTCGGGCGGGCGGGTCGCCGTCCGGCCGTCGTCCGCCAGGCGCAGATCGAAGGTGGTCTCCGGCGGGAGCGCCGCGGCGATCTCCTCGACCCGGGTCAGCCGGGTCAACTGCCGCCGGGTCGTGGCGAGTTGTTTACGGACATCGACGGCCGCGGCGGTGGGGAGGTTGGAGAAGTCCTTCGGGCAGACCAGCAGTACCCGCTCCCGCACCCGGGCCTCGCGCCCGGTCCGGGCGGCCACCTGCCCGGCGACCTTCTCCAGCGCGAGGACGTACACCGCCGCCTGGCGGGCCGCGGCGCCCACCTTGGGGGCGTCGGCCGAGCCGTCGATCATCGGGAAGGACTTGATCTCGACGACCGTCCAGCTGCCGTCCGGCTGCACCACCACCGCGTCCGGCTCCAGATAGGCGGGTGATCCCGCCACTTCGAGCACCAGCATCGGATGGTCCAGGAGCGCCCAGCCCCCGGTCTCGGCGGCCTCGCGCAGCGCCAGCGCCGTGCGGGCCGCGCGACCCTCGGGGCCGGCGGCGGACAGATCGGGCGTCGCGACCTGCTCGCCCTCGGGCGCGGGGGTGCCCGGCTCCAGGCGGTCGTGCAGCAGCCGCAGCAGGTCCGCGCCGCCGTCGGACTTGACCCGGGCCTCGAAGGCGTTGCCCCGCACGAGCGCGAACTGGGACTGGCCGTAGGCCGCCGGCGAGCCGAGCGCCTGGGCCAGTGCCCCCTTGTCGACGCCCGCCCCGTCCAGCAGCGCGCGGCGCCGGCAGCCCGGGTTGGCGGCCAGTGCGGCGAGCGCGCGGGCGTCCAGCGAGCGCGGCCGGACCCCGGCACCACGCAGCTCGGTGAGCCGCTGCCGCAGGCTCGGTGCCGCCGTCGGCCGCCCCTGGGCCGGAGTGTCCGGCACAGCGGCCGACGCGGGTCGACTGTCGCGGGAAACGTTCACCTGGGGAAGTCTCGCATCCGCCACTGACACACGGGGGCGCGCCCGCGGACCGGCGGACGCGTACGCCCGTCCCCCGTCACGGACAAAACGGCCGATGCGCGATGATGGTCGCCCCGCGGTCCGCCGGCCCCCACCCGCGCCGCCGTCCGCACCGAACAACACGCGACGAGCAGCCGAGACATTCGGCGAGAGGTACGACGCATGGCAGCGCGCATTCTCCTGGCCAGGCACGGGCAGACGGAGTGGTCCCTTTCCGGCAGGCACACCGGCCGTACGGACATTCCGCTGCTGGACGAGGGCCGGCGCGGCGCCAAGCTGCTCGGCGAGCGGCTGCACCGCACCCCCTGGAACGGCCTGCCGGACGTCGAGGTCCTCACCAGCCCCCTGGTGCGCGCGAAGGAGACCTGCGAGCTGGCCGGCTTCGGCGACCGGGCGCAGGACTGGGACGCGCTGATGGAGGTCGACTACGGCGCCTACGAGGGCCTGACGCCGGCCGAGATCAAGGCGGGCCGGCCCGACTGGCTGATCTGGCGCGACGGTGTCCCCGAGGGCGAGACGCTCGCGGAGGTCTCGGCGCGCGCCGACGAGGTCGTCGACCGGGCGCGCTCGGCCGACCACGATGTCCTGGTCTTCGCGCACGGCCACATCCTGCGCGCCCTGGGGGCCCGCTGGCTGGGCCTGGACATCTCCTTCGGCGCCCGCATCCGCCTGGAGCCGACGTCCCTGTCGGTGCTGGGCTGGGCGTACGGGGAACCGGCGATCGAGCGCTGGAACGACACCGGCCACCTGGGCTGAGCGGCGGGCGGGCAGGGCCGGGCGGCGGCCCCGCCGTCAGTCCGCGGGGCCCGGCCGCCGGCCCCCGCCGTCGTCGGCCGCCGCCGAGGCCGCGTGCCGGTCCAGGAAGCCGGCGACGGGGGCGGAGGCGCGGTGCGGCGACAGCATGCGTGCCGTGCGGTCGAGCATGGTGCGGATCCGGGCCGAGCGGACCTGCTCCAGCAGCTTCAGCACCCGGTCCCCGGCCGCCGCGGCCTCGTCGGGCGCCCCGCCGGCCGCGAGATCGCCCGCCAACTCCGCGGTGAACAGCGCGATATTGCGGGTGAAGTGCGGATCCTGCAGCGCCACCGCCCGGCGCGCGTGCTCCGCCGCGCGCTGCCCCTCACCCAGGGCCGACCAGCACTGCGCCTCCAGCCCCGCCAGCTCCGCCTCGCCGTAGAAGGTCATCCACTCCGGGTCGTTGTCGCTCGGCCCGCCCGCGAAGAGCCGTTGCGCCCGCAGCAGGGCCCGCTCACAGCCGCTGCGGTCCGCGAGCCCCGCCCAGCCGCCCGCCTCGCGCAGCGACAGCAGCGACAGCAGCCGCGGCGAGGCGAGCTGCCGGGCGGCCTGCTGCGCGGCCTGGGCGGCGCGCACCGCCTCGCGCGGGCGCCCGGCGTCGCGGGCGAGGAAGGAGGTGTTGCAGAAGGCGTGTGCTTCCAGGGCCGGGTCGTCGCTGACCCGGGCGGTGGCAAGCGCTTCGGCGTAGTGCGAGCGGGCGTCGTCGAAGTGACCCGAGTCGTGCGCCAACCAGCCGACGGAGATGGCGAGTTCGCCCGCGCCGGAGTGCAGCCGGTCACAGACGGCGCGGCGCTGGACGCCGGAGTCCAGCAGGTCGTAGGCGGCCCGCAGCGGCTGGGCGGCGCGGCGGTAGATGCCCTCCGCGCCGTGCCGGTCGTCCAGCAGCCGGATCCGGCGCACCGCTTCCTCGAGGGCGCTGGCCTCGGATGCGCCGGCCCGGCCGCCGGCGGGTCTGCGCGGGCCGGGGACGGCGGCGGGGGTGTCGGCGGTATCAAGGGGGTACAGGGCGGCAAGGCCCAGGGCGGCTGCCGGGCCGCCGGTGATGAACGCGCGACGCAGCACGTCGCTCTCCTCGCGGGTCTGGATACGGGTATCGCGGTGGTCGGGGTCGGTTGCCAGGGGCGCGGCGCTGACCGCCGCCGTACGCGCCCCCCGTCCGCGTACCGTTTCGCGCGGCGCGAATCCCATGTCGGGCAGCGTCAGCCCGGGGAACATGTGCCGGAACACCCGTTCGTAGGCGTAGTTCGGGCACCGGATCTCCCCGGACTCGACGCGTCCCACATAGCGGGCGTCGCACGAGACCTGCTCGCCGATCTCACGGGCGGACCGCCGGACCGCCGCCGCGAACTCGCCCGGTGACAGCCGGCCGCGCAGCTGTCGGAAAGCGGTGTTCGGGCGGGCGGGTACGGTGCGGGACGACGCTGATTTCGCTGGTGGCGACGTCATGGCTGCCTTTCTCGGTGCCCTTTCCGTGCCCTCGCCGTGCCATCTTGTGGCGATGCCGCATCCTGGCGGTGCGGCGGGGACGACCGTACCGGCTGTAACGGGACCGGCACACAGAGTTTGGCCACAAAACGGATATCTCAGCCACGATCTGCCATGAACTGCCATCCTTTGCAGCGTTACGCCTCCGTAGCTGTTGACGTCCCGCGCCGTTGAACCCGGTGTAAGGGTGCGGCGCGTGGATGAGGAGGGGTTTCCGTGTGGGAGACCGGCGTGAGCAGGGGCGTCAAGGAGTCCATCGGCCGGGCCGTCGGACGTCCGGCGGCGTCGGGGTATCTGCCCGCCCCCGGCCCGGTCGCGCCGCCGGAGCCCGCGCAGCCCTGTGATCTGGTCACGGTGCCGGCCCGGCAGGGCCTGGAGGCCGTCGACATCCTGCGGCTGCGGGACGGCGTCGGCCCGGTCCTGCACGACGGCGCCTGCCACACCCTCGGTTTCCTGGTGCCCCCGGGCACGGCCGCCGGATGGGATCTGCCCGGCAGCGCGTGTACGCAGACCTACGGGCGGGGCGGCGTGCTCGCCGCGGTGTGCGGGGGCGACGGGGCCGCGATGGAGCCGCCGGTGACGGGCAGCGGCTGGCTGGTGCCGCCGGACGGCGCGTTCGCCGCCGCCACCGACCCGGTGGTGCTGCGCGCGGCGCTCGGCGAGGCGGCCCGCACGATCGAGGCCGTCGACCGCTGCCAGTGAGGCGTTCGCGCACGCACCAGGGCCGCCCGGCCGGATGCCGGGCGGCCCTGGTGCGTGCCGTGAGAGCTGCGGTGCGGGACGGGGTGGGTCAGCGGGGGCCCGCCGCCCCCTGTGCCGCGGCCGGTGCGCTGTCCCCGGCGGGGCGCGGGATGGTGATGCCGCGGCCGCGGTCACCCAGCCTGCGCTGTACGCCGCGCAGCAGCCGGCCCGCGGTGAAGGACGCGCCGTAGACGAAGCGCATCGACGGGCCGAAGGCCGGGGCGGTCAGCAGCCCCGCGAAGAACAGGCCCGGCCAGGACGATTCGAAGCCGGCGCTCAGCTCGGGGGCCCGGCTGCCGCCGACCGTACGCAGCGTGCCGCCCAGCTGGGGGTCGAGCAGCGGAAGCCGGCCCAGGTCGGGTGTGAAGCCGGTGGCGGCCACGACGTGCTCGGTGTCCAGGGTCGCGGTGCCGCCGTCCGTGTCGGCGAGAGTGAGCCGCACCCCGCCGTCGCGGGCGGCCGCGGCCCGGATGTGGTGCCCCAGCTGCACGGGGACGGCGGGCTCGAAACGGTCCCGCAGCCACCAGGCGCCGGCCGGGCCCAGCGCCGTCTGCGCGATGTGCACCCGGGTCGCGCCGGGCAGCCGGCGTACCGCCCAGGGCATCTCCGACCAGACCCAGCTCGGCCAGCCGGTGCCCAGGCCGCAGTGCGGATCGCGCAGTGCCCGCAGACGGCTGCGCTCCAGCCCTTGCGGCGGCGTGTTCCAGTTCAGCCGGCCGGCGCGGGCCACGATGCGGGCGCGGGCGCCCTGTTCGGCGAGCAGTGTCGCGGTTTCCAGGGCGGCCTGTCCGGAGCCGATCACGGTGACGTCCCGGCCCGCGAAGCCGCTCAGGTCGTGGTGATCGCTGCTGTGCGAGGCGAGCTGGGCGGGCAGGCCGCGCAGCGGACCGGGGCGGTGGACGAACGGGAGCACGCCGATGGCGAGCGCCACGGTCCGGGCCGCGATGATCTCGCCGGTGTCCGTCTCGACCCGGAAGGTGCCCGCCTCCGGGCGCACGGCGGTGACCGTGACCTCCTCGACCTGCGGTACGGCCGTCTCCCCGAACCACCGGCCGTACGCGGTGAAGGTGCCGATGGGCAGCGGGACGCCGTGCTGGACGGTCACGCCGCGCGAGGCGCAGTAGTCGGCCAGGGTGTGCGCGCCCGTCGGGGCGGACAGATTGGAGGACCACGGCTCGGACTTGAGGAACATGCCGCCGGGCATGTTGTCGCGCCAGGAGGCCATCGGCCGGCCCAGGACCCGCAGGCTCAGCCCGGCCGCCGCCGCATGCGCGGCGATCGAGAGTCCATACGGGCCGGCGCCCACCACCACGAGGTCGTACATGGAAGTCTCCTGCTCTTTCTCGTCGTTCTCATCGGGCTTGTCGTGTCGTCGTACGGAGCGGTCAGGGCTGTTGGGGTGCGCCGAGGCGGTGCGCGGGCGCCGGGCGGGCAGGCTGCGGGACGGCCGGGGCCGCGCCGCGCATCCGGTGCGCGCCCTTGCGGGCGCCGCTGCGCAACCACGACCCGGTCATCGCGAGGAACGGCAGCGGATCGTCGGCCGCGAACCAGGCCCGCTCCACCCCGGGCCGGCCGGCCCGTACGGTGAGCGGGCCGGCCGGCGGCCATTCGGAGAACGCCGCGGCCACCGCCGACAGCAGCGCGTAGTTCTCGGCGCGGAACAGCCGGCCCGGTGAGCTGCGCGGGCCGGGCACCGTACGGCCGGTCAGGTCCAGGTGCAGGGCGCGGACCACATCGAGCCCCGACGGGTCGGTGAACAGCCGGAACTGCGCGCCGGGGCGCGGGTTGAAATCGAGCAGGTGGTAGCGGCCCTCGGTGTCCCGCCGGAAGTCGAGGTCGAGGATGCCGCGGTAGCCCAGATGCCCGGCCAGCCGCAGCGCGGCCCGCTCCACCTCCGGGTTCGGCAGCCAGCGGCCGACCGCCGTCAGCCCGGTCCGCAGCGGCCAGGCACGCTCCTTGCGGCCCGAGCCGCCGATCAGGCACCGGCCGCCGTGCGTGAAGCAGCCGTGGAAGAACCAGTCGGTGTCCGGTCCGCCCGGGAGCCGGCGCTGCAACAGCAGCGCGCTGCCGGCCCGGTCGGTCAGCTCGTAGAGCCGGCGCGCGTCGTCGGGGGTGCGCACCAGGGTGGTGCTGCGCAGCCCGGCCGACGGCGTCAGCAGCCACGGGCGGCTCCACTTCGCGACGGCCGGCAGACCGAGCTCCACGGCGGCCTCGGCGGCCTGCTCAGCGCTGCCCGGGATGGCGGTCTCCGGGTGCGGCAGATCCAGCTCCCGGCACAGCCGGGCCAGTTCGGCCTTGTCGGCGACCCGTTCCGGCAGACCGGCGGGCTGGGCGGGGAGCAGGAACCGGCCCAGCAGCCGGCCGGCGAGCCGGGCCGCGGCGATCGCGCCACGGTCGTCCATGGGAATCAGCGCGGCCGGTCTGCCGATGCGGTCGGAGATATCCAGCAGCAATTCCAGCAGGGTGTCGTCCGCCACCGGCCCGGCCGGAATGTCGTACGACCGGTGCAGAAATCGCGAACGGCCCACCGGGCCGCGTGCCGACACGACCGCGGCATGCACCTCGATTCCCGCCCGGCCCAGTGATCTCACCGCGCCCAGGGTGCCGTGGTGAAAAGGGTTGGGGTCGAGCCGGAGCAGAAGTACCGGCACATCGGTGTCGAACGATGGCATGAGCGGTGTCCTTCACTTCGATGAGCCGGTACGGGGGCCGATGGACCGTGTGGGGGACGGAATTCGCTAATGGGCTATCAGAAGGCGTCCGGTCGGCCCATGAAGAAGAATTCTTGATTACCGTCATGAGATCAGCGCGCCGAACCGTCCGGAGACGTGGCGCCCTCGAAGGAGTCACCATGTCCCAGCGAAAGCGGAGGGCGAGGGGTGCCTGGGCCGGGGCGGTTGCCGTCTGCCTGCTCGCTGCCGGCGGCCTCGTGTCCCTGCCCGTCCCGGAGTCCGCCGAGCAGCCCGCCGAGGACGGGCGCAACGCCGTCACCGCCACGGCGCCCGACGCGCCGCTGGGAGCCTTCGTCGGATCCGGCGCCGACGGTGTGCGGCGGCTGGCCGCCCTGCAGCGCTGGCTCGGCGGCACCAACGTCCGGGTCGGCCACACCTACCTGCCGGGCGACCACTGGTCCAGGATCGAGGGGGAGCCCGGCTTCCTCCGGCCGTGGGCCCAGTGGCGGCGCGCCGCCACCGACCGCATGTTCGTGCTGAACGTTCCGATGATGGAGCGCAACGAGGAGGGAGTGCCGGACGCCGAGGTGCGCCGGCTGCTCCTGCGGGCCGCGTCCGGCGCCTTCGACGAGCATTTCCGAAGGCTGGCGTGGAACCTCGTCGAGGAGGGCGTGCCGGACACCGTCATCGTCCTCGGCTGGGAGATGAACGGGACCACCTACACCCACCGCTGCGGGCCCGACCCGAAAGCCTGGCAGGCGTACTGGAACCGCATTGTCATCGCCATGCGGTCGGTGCCGGGGCAGAAATTCCGCTTCGATTTCGCGCCGTCCCGCGGGGAGGACGCCGTCGGATGGACCAAGTGCTACCCCGGTGACAGCGCCGTCGACATCATCGGCATGGATTCCTACGACCAGCCGCCCGGTGAGACGTTCGACGAAATGATCCGGCAGCCCTACGGCCTTCAGAAACAGGTCGATTTTGCGGCGCAGCACAAAAAGCGCATCTCGTACCCGGAATGGGGTCTGTTCCGCAACGGCGACAACCCCGAATTCGTGCGGCGCATGCTGAACTGGATGGCCGCCCACAAACCGCTCTACCAGACGATCACCGACTACTGTCCGCACGGCGTCTGGCGGTGCCGGGAGAACCCGCAGGCCTCCCGGGTCTTCCGGCACGCCCTCTACGACCTGCCGGACTCCCCGACGGCCCCGAGCGCCCCCGCGACGCCCACCCCACCCCAGCCCCCGCGGCCGCCCGCGCCGGCCCGGCGGGACAACTGCCTCTACGTCGACCTGGGCCGGTACCTCGAGAACTGGTTCGGCGTGCGGAAGGTGTGTATCCGGCTCGGTCTGCTGCAGCGGCTGCTGGGCCGGGGCGACTAGGGCGGCCCCGTCGGCCGCCGCCCGGCCCGCGCCACCCGGCACCCACCTCGCCTGCCAGGTGTTCAGCCGGGCCCGCACACCCGCCGCCGCCGTCACCCGCTCGCGGAGGACGCGCGCCACCAGCGCCCGCGCGGCCACCTGCGCCGCGTACAGCCGCAGCGCGGGCGCCAGGGCGCGGCGCGCCAGCATCAGCCGCTGGTTGGTCACCGGCACCGGGCGCCAGTGCAGCTTGTACGGTTCCGCGCCGCGCAGCAGGCTGAGCGTGCCGCACCCCGCCGCGGCGGCATGGCGGGTGCCGTGCCGCATCAGCATGGTGGTGATGTCCACCTTCCTGGCGCGCAGTTCGGGATCGGCTCCGTAGAGATAGCCGCCGGCCAGGTCCCCGGACATCAGCATCAGGTCGGTGGCCATCACCCGCCCGGCCAGCAGGTACTCGGTCAGCTTCGCCTCGCCGCCGGCGACCATGGCCTCCGCGGCGCGTGCCAGATGGGCCGCGAAGCGGGGCCGCAGATGCTCCGGCGTCACCCCCCGGCCCTGCCACTGGAGCGCGTGCAGCCGCAGCATGTTCCGTACGGCTTCGGGCACCTCGTGCGGCAGCACCGTGTGTTCCTCGATGCCCAGCGCGTCGAGCCTGCGCAGCTTGGCGCGGGTGCGGCGGGCGCGGGACACGGTCAGCCGGGGCAGCAGCTCGGCCATCGGCACCCCGGGCAGCTCCAGGCAGACCGAGTCGGTGAGCCGGCGGCTCGGGCCGGACCAGGCGGCGAAGAGCCGTTCGGCGGCGGCGCCGGGGCGGACCTCGCGCAGATCCACGAGGGCGCCGCGGGCCGCACGGAGCAGCCCGTCGGCCAGGGCGCGGGCCGCGGGATCGGGGCAGGAGTCGTCGAGCAGCACATCGCAGAAGTCGGAGATGCTGCCGCCGATCGGTACGAGGACCGGCAGCGGGCGGTGCGCCAGCATCAGAGGCGCCGCGCCGACGAGGCGCCCGCCCCGGCGCACCAGGACGATCCGCAGCCGTCCCGGAGTGCCGTACGACAGCCACCACGAGTGCAGCCAGGCGTGGCTCTGGAACGCGGTGGCGGACCGGCAGCGGCCGTGCAGCGCCCGCCACTCGGCGGCGAGCGCGGCGAACTCCCCGGGGTCCTGGCACAGGGTGGCCGAGAAGGGGAGGGACTCGGGGTGGGGCGGTCGCGCGGGGCCGGGGACGGTCGCCCGGGAGGTCTCCGGTGTGGTGTCCGGTGAGGTCTGCCGGATGGTCATCGAGCTGCTTTCTCGGCGGGTGCCGCCGGGACGGTTCTCTCGGTGGCTTTCCTGCCCGGCGGCGGGGTGGCCCCCTGCTCGGGTGCGGGCGCCGGCACCGCTGCCGACGGGCTCCGTGTCCCGCTGCGCTCGCGCGGGCGGACCAGCAGCAGCAGACCGCCCAGCAGACCGCCGGCGCAGGCCCCCACGCCGGTGGCGACGGGCGCGGACGGCGACGCCGGTTCGACGGGGGCCGAGGCGCGGGCGAACTCCATCAGCCGGGCGCCCGTCCGGGACGTCGACTCGTTGCCCGCGCGGGTCAGCGAGCGGGCCACGACGTTGGCGATCTCGGCGGAGGTGTCCGGCACCGGCGCGGTGCCGGTGATCTCGATCATCGGGGCATCCGGCGAGGTCATCGCACGGACCCCGCCGCGCAGATCGGCGAGCGGCACACCGGAGACGTGGTGCGCGTCGGCGAGCACCGCCCCGCCGGTCGCGATCCGGCCGTAGGCCTGCGCGAAGCCCAGGGCGCCCGACGGGTCCGACCCGGCGGCGGGCACCACCATCACATAGCTGGTCGCGGCGTACTCGGGAGGCTGCAGCATCCCGTAGGACGCGCCGCCCAGCGCGCCCAGCACGGCGCACAGCGGCAGCGGCCACCAGCGGGGCAGCCGGGCCCGCAGCCGGCCGCGCGTGCGGCGCGGGCCGGGCTCGTCGGACGCGGCCGGCTCTTCCCTGACGGTCTCGGCCATGGCGGCGCTCACCTCTTCGACAGCGAATGGCTGCTGGGGGACGGGGACGGGGACGGGGTGTGGGAGGGGCTGTCGGACCCGGGCGGGGACGGCAGGTGCACCTGGGGCGGGGGCGCGTCCGGCGCGGGGGCGGCGGCCCGTCTCCCCTCCGGCGCCCGCGCCTGCTCGACGGCCAGTGCGTAGACCCCCATCAAGGCCTCGGCGCTGCGCCCGATGTCGTAGAGCCGTACGACCGGCGGGACGGGCAGCCGGCCGGGCCGCGCCCGCTGTACGTCGCGGATCGCGGTCGCCAGTTCGTGGGCGCCGGGGCCGACGCGGCGGGCGCCGGGGGCCTGGTCGGCGGGGAGTTCGTCGACGGCCGGGCAGCAGCCGTGCAGGACGGGCAGCCCGGCGGCGAGCGCCTCCAGGATGGCCAGGCCGAACGCCTCCTCCGAGGAGGGCGACACGAAGACGTCCATGGCGGCGAGCAGACCGGGAATGTCGGAGCCGTCCGGCGTCCCGCCGGGCCCCGTGCCCGCCGCGGGGCCGACCGCGCCGCCGCGCGCGCCCAGCAGGTGGACGCGGTTGCCGGCCCCGAACTGCTCGGCCGTCTGCCGCAGCGCCTCCCGCTCGGGCCCCTCGCCCGCCAACAGCAGGTGTACGCCCGGGATTTGGGTGACCGCCCGGACCAGGACGTCGAAGCGCTTGCCGGGCACCAGCCGCCCGACGCCGCCCACCACGAAGGCGTCGAAGGGCAGTCCCAGCCGGGCGCGGGCGGCGGCGCGGGCCGCGGGGACGTAGGCGAATCGGTGTGCCTCGATGCCGTTGGGCACCACGTGGATGCGCGGCTCGGGTACGCCCCAGCGCTGCAGGCGGGCGGCGACGGTGTCCGAGACGGCGACCGTGGAGGACCCCAGGCGTTCGGTGGCCCGGTACAGGGAGCGGACGCTCCGGGTCAGCCGCCGGCCCTCGATGACGGCGTCGCCCAGGGAGTGTTCGGTGGCGACGATGGCCCGGACACCGGCGAGCCGGGCGGCGATCCTGCCGTAGACGCAGGCGCGGTAGAGGTGGGTGTGGACCACGTCGTAGCCGCCGTTGCGGATGTGCCGGACGAGGCGCGGGAGCGCGGTCAGGTCCCGGTTGCCGGTCATGCCGAGGTGGGTGACGGGAGTGCCGTCCGCCTCGATGCCGTCGGCGACCTGGCCCGGGTTGGTCAGGGTCAGGACCTCGCAGTGCGCGGGCAGCCGGCGCAGCATCAGCCGCAGCTGCTGCTCGGCGCCGCCCACGTCCAGGCCGGTGATGATGTGCAGAACTTTCACCGGATGCCTCCAGTGGTCGTGGCCGGGGTGGCCTCGGTGCGCTCTCGGGGGAGCGGGCGGCGGCGCAGCGGGTGCAGAGCGCGCTTGAGGTGCAGCCGCCACGCGGTGTCGGCGGCGCCGATGTGCGCCCGCGGCAGGGCGTGCAGGGCGGTGAGGGGGCCGGGGTCGATGGCGCAGGCGTAGCCGTAGCCCGCCGCGCGGACGGCAGCGGCGGACCGCGCGTCGACGGTGCCGTACGGGTAGCAGAAGCCGTCCGGGGCCCGGCCCGTCAGCTCGGCCAGCAGCGCCCGGCTGCCCGCCGTCTCCTGCGCCAGCGTCTCGTCGTCGGCGGTGGTGAGGTCCGTGTGCACCAGGCCGTGCGAGCCGATCTCCATGCCGGCTTCCCCGACGGCGCGGATCCCGCCCTCGGTCAGCAGCGGCTTACGGGGCCCCAGCGGGTCCCAGGCGTTCTCGCCGCCGGGCCTGCCGGGCAGCACGAACACCGTCGCGGTGCACTCATGGCGCAGCAGCAGCGGCAGCGCCTCGGAGCGGAAGTCGGCGTAGCCGTCGTCGAAGGTCAGCCCGACCAGACCCCTGCCCTGCCCGGCGGCGCGGGCGCGCAGCAGCTCGCCGACCGCGACGCCGCGCAGTCCGCGCTTGCGCAGCCAGCGCAGCTGGCGGTCCAGCCGGTCGGGCGAGACGGTGACCTGGTACGGGTCCTCGGAGGCGTCGGCGATCTCGGCGACCGAGTGGTACATCAGGACCCAGGGCGGGGCGCCGAAGACACGGCGGGTGCGGCGGGAGACGGGTACGGGATCGGATGCGGATCCGGGTGCGGGGGTGGGGGCGGTGGTGGTCACCGCGGGAGCCGGTTCATCGGGCATGGGTGAGTTTTCCTTTGACGGCGGCGAGCAACTGCGAGGCCTCGGGGGCCCGGACGGCGAGGGCGGTGACGGCGAAGACGGCGGGGACCAGCAGCGCGCCGACCGCCGCACCGGCCAGCGGCCCGGCGCTCAGCGCCGCGACGGGCGAGACGACGGCGACGGCGACGGCGGCGGCCAGCACCAGCCGGCCGAGCCCGGCGGCGACCCGGCGCACCGCGATGGCGATGACCCGGGTGCCGAGCCCGTGCAGCAGCAGCAGGGCGGTGGCGGTGATGCCGACCGCGTTGGCGGCGGCGATGCCGTGCACCCCCCACCAGCGGACCGCGAACAGCCCGGCCACGATCGTGATCAGCAGTCCGGCCGCCATCGACAGCGCCGGGTACCAGGTCGGCCGGGCGGCGGAGAAGAACGGCCGGATCAGCGCACCGACCAGGCTGTGGCCGAGCAGCCCGAGCGCGTAGACCCGCATCACCGAGGCGGTGGCGGCGGTGTCGGCGGCGCTGAACGCGCCACGCTGGAAGAGGACTTCGACGACCTGCGGCGCGCAGGCGATGACGTACGCGGTGCCCAGCAGCACCACCAGCCCGGCCAGTGTCAGATCGCGCTCCACCCGGCGTCTGGCCAGGGCCGCCTCGCCGTCGGCCAGCGCGCGGGCCACCACCGGGAAGGTGACGGTGCAGATCATCAGCGAGAACACCATCGGCATCTGCGCGATCTTCTGCGCGTAGTTGAGATGCGAGATGGCTCCGGCCGGCAGCGAGGAGGCCAGGAAGCGTTCGACGAGGACCTGCGACTGCCGGCACAGCGCGAAGCAGGCGACGGGGACCAGGAGACGGAGACCGAGGTGCGGCGTGGGGCGGGCGCTGACGCCGGGTGCGGGCGAGCGCCCCACGCTCCGCCCGTCCCCGCGCCGTGCCGGCCCCAACTGCCGCCACACCGACGGCACCTGGACGGCGATCATCAGCAGCCCGCCGAGGGCGACACCGGCGGCGGCGGCGCGTACGCCCCATGCGGCGTGCAGCGCCAGCATCGTGCCGATGATGCAGACGTTGTACGCGACGTAGATCGCGGCCGGCGCGACGAAGCTGCGGTGCGCCCGCAGGGCGGCGCTGAGGTAGCCGGCGATACCGAAGGTGAGGACGGTCAGCGCGGTCAGCCGGGTGCAGTCGATGGCGGGGCCGGGGTCGTCGAGGCCGGGTGCCAGGACGTGGACGAGCAGCGGCGCGCCGAGGGCGAGGAGGACGGAGGCACCGGCGAGGGCGGCGAAGAGCCGCGGGAAGGTGGCGGTCAGCAGGGCCCGTACGGGGTCCGTGCGGCCGGCCAGGTCGGCGCCGGCGGCCCGTGCCGTGCGGGCGGAGAGCGCGAGGCTGAACGCCGGGACCAGCAGCAGCGCCATCGCGTCCTCGATGAGGAGCGTGGCCGCCATTTCGGGCAGCGTCCAGGCGACGAGGAAGGCGTCGGTGTCGCTGCCCGCGCCGAAGAGGTGCGCGATGGTCTGGTCCCGCAGCAGCCCGATCAGCGAGCCGGCCGCGGTGAGGACGGCGGTGACCGCGGCGGCGCGGGCGAGGCGGCGGCCCAGCGGGCTGTGGCCGCCGGGGTCGCCGGAGCCGGTGGTGGCGGGCGCGCCGTCGGGACGTACGGGGGCGGGCGCGGGTGCGGGGACCGGCAGGGTGCCGGCGGGAGTGCGGGAGAGCGGTGTCCGGGCTTCGGGTGTCTCCTGCCCGACCGCCCCCGGGGGGCCCGCCGTCGTGTCCCTCATCGCGGGTCCGCCCCGGCCGCTCTGTCCTCGGTCAGTGCCCAGCGGGCGACCAGCCCGAACAGCACCGCGCACAGGACGGTCGAGGGGCCGCCGATGTCGGCGTAGAGGAAGTCGACGGTCTGCCAGACGAGCAGGCCGGTCGCGAGGAGCCCGCAGTCGGCGGCGCGGCCCCGGCGGCGGGCGGCGGGCAGCCGGCGCAGTGCGCACACCAGCAGCGCGGCCCAGCTGCCCACCAGCGCGGTGATCCCGATGAGGCCCTGTTCGCTGAGGACGAGCAGATACATGTTGTGCGGGGAGAGCAGGGGTTCCCGCTGGAAGGCGAGTCCGGCGCCCGCGGTGTCGCTGCCGGAGGACAGGCCGAGGGAGGCGTGCGAGTCGCGGTGGGCGGGGAAGCCCTTGAGGCCGACGCCGGTCACCGGGTTGTCGCGCCACATGCCGGTGGCCGCCGCCCACAGCGTGTAGCGGTCGGTCACGGACCGGTCGGGCGCGTCGGAGACGGCAGTGATGCTGGCGAACCGTTCGCTCATCATCTGCGACCCGATCCCGGCGCCGCCGATGAGGACCACGGCCACGGCGGCGAGTGCGGCCATGGTCCCGACGGCGAGGCGCAGTCCGGCCAGCAGCAGGACGACGCCGACGGCCACCGCGGTGGCGATCCAGGCACCGCGGCTGAACGACAGGGCCAGCGGCAGCAGCAGCGCGGCGGCGCTGCCCAGGGCGGCGGGCCGCAGCCAGTGCGGGGCGTCCGCGTCGGGGGCGAGTCCCATGGCCAGCGCGGCGATCAGCCCGTAGGCGACGACCGTGGACATCCCCATGACGTCCAGCGGGCCGAAGGTGCCGACCGCCCGGATGTTGTGGCCCATGTATGAGGCGCCGGTGCCGGTCAGGTACTGCTCGACGCCGATGGCGCCCTGCACCAGGGCGAGCACCACCACCGCTCCGGCGAGCACCCGGAAGTCCCGCACGGTGCGCAGCGTCAGCACCAGCGCGGTCGGCACCAGCACGAAGATCTGCAGGTATCGGACGAAGCCGGGCAGGCTCGCGGCCGGGTCGCCGGAGGTGACGGTGGCCACCGCGAACCCGACGGCGGGCGCGCCCAGTACGAGTGCGGCCGTCCCGTTCAGCGGCCGGCCGCGGGCCCGCAGCAGCCGGACGGCGCAGCACACGACGAGGGCGGCGGAGGCCGCGTCGGCCGGGGTGATCCCGCCGGGCGACGAGGCGTCGCCGTGTTCGACCGGCGCGCACATCAGCAGGACGGTGGCCAGCGCCGGGACGAGCGGCGCGTGGTGTGCGGCCAGGGCCCGGACCCGGCCGGCCCGGTCCTGTGCCGACGGTGTCCGGGACGCGGGCAGCGTGACCGCCGGCGCGTCCGCGCTCATCTCCCCTCCAGCCGGAACAGGGAGGTCACGGTGCGCAGCATGATCAGGATGTCCTGCCACAGCGACCACTGGTCGATGTAGAGGTTGTCGAAGCGTGCGCGGTCCTCGATGGAGGTGTCCCCGCGCAGCCCGTGCACCTGCGCCAGCCCGGTGATACCGACCGGCATCCGGTGCCGGGCGCCGTATTCGGGGTAGCTCTGGCTGAACTGCTGGACGAAGTAGGGGCGTTCGGGGCGGGGCCCGACCAGGCTCATGTCGCCGCGCAGGACGTTCCACAGCTGCGGCAGCTCGTCGAGCGAGGTACGGCGCAGGAACTGGCCGACGGGGCTCATCCGCCGGTCGTGCGCCACGCTCCAGAGCGTCGCCGACTCGTGGGCGTTGCGGGGGCGCAGGGTGCGGAATTTGAGCAGGGTGAAGGGGCGGCCGTGCCGGCCGGTGCGCTCCTGACGGAAGATCACATCGGGGCCGTCGAGGAGACGTACGGCCAGCGCACAGCCCAGCAGGACGGGCGCGGCGACCATCAGGGCGAGCGCGGCCAGGGTGATGTCCAGGGTGCGCTTGCCCGCTCCGCCGTGCCGGGGGGTGGTGTCCAGCCGCCGGCAGGTGAAGCCCCACAGGTGTTCCGCGGCCGGAGCGTGCGGCGAGTGGCCCGCCGCGGCCGCGGCGCCGGCCAGCCAGACCTGCGCGCCCTGCTCGATGAAGCGCCGCAGCAGCGCGGCGGTCTGCGGATCGGCCTCGGGCGGGCGGATGAACACGGCGTCCCGCACGGTGTTCTGGATGACGGCCCGGGTGATCTCCTCGGCGCTCGTCAGCCGGGGCAGCGGCGCCTCCTCGCCGCCCGGGTCCGCCGGGGGCGTGGCCGGCGGCGGCCCGAGGGGCACCAACCCGACCGGCCGCAGGCCGTATTCGGGGTGGTCGTGCAGGGCGCCGGCGAGCTTTCCGGCCGACGCCTCGGTGCCCACGATCAGGGTGGCGCGCGGGTTCCGGCGGGCGGCGCCGCGCCGTGCGCGGTAGACGGTGGCCCGGCCGGCGCACGTCAGGACGATGTGGGCGGCGACCGTGCACAGCAGCGCGTCCAGGCGCAGCGCCCGTCCCGGGTGGACGGCGGCCAGCACCGCGGCCGCCGCGCACCAGCAGGCGCCGATCCGGCTCAGCAGCAACGGAAGGTCGTCCAGCGCGCTCGGGGCGAGGCCGGAGCGGTAGAGCCCGGCCTGGTTGTGGAGCAGCAGCAGGCACAGCGTCATCGGCCCGAGCAGCGCCAGGGTCAGGCCCGGGTCGTGCATCAGGAACGCGGCGCCCGCGGCGGCCAGGCAGTCGGTGGCCATCAGGGTGACGCCGGTCCAGCGCTGTCGGGTGTGGGGCTGTGCGGCCCGTGGCGGCGGGTCGGGCCGGCGCCGGCGCGGCGGATGGACCGCGGCGGTGGCCGGCCTGGCCAGTACCGGGGCGGAATGGGGCGCGTCCGCGCTCTCCGTCGTCATCGCCTGCTCTGCTCCCTGATCTCGGGGCACGGCTGACCGAGCAGTTCGCGGTACAGATCCAGGACCGCTGCCGCCGTTTGCCGCACGTCGTGTGTCGTCCGTACGTGCGCGAGGCCCTGTTGGCCCAGTGACGTACGGAGCTGAGGGTGGATCAGCAGGCCGCACAGGGCCCGCGCCAGGGCGGCCGGGTCGTCCGGTGGCACCAGGCAGCCGGACTCCGTACCGGGCGGCAGGCTCTCCCGTGCGCCGCTGACGTCGGTGACGACGACGGGGCGGCCGCAGGCCATCGCTTCCAGAGGGGCCAGCGCCATGCCCTCCCACCGGGACGGCAGGACGACGACGTCCGCCGCGCGGTACCAGGAGGCGGGGTCCGGTGTCGCCCCCGCGAAGTGCACGCCGGGTGGCGCGGCGGCGCGCAGGTGCTGCTCGTCGGGGCCGTCCCCGACGAGTGCGAGCCGCGCTCCGGGGGCCGCCGCAGCGACGTCCTGCCAGGCCCGCAACAAGGTGAGCTGGCCCTTTTGCGGGCACAGCCGTCCGACGCACACCACCAGCGGGCCCTCGGGGGGCAGTTCGCCGGGCCCGGCGAGTGCGGCGCGCAGCCGCCGCCGGGCCGCCACGTCGCCCGACGCGTCCGGTGCGGCGGGGGAGAAGCGCTCCAGGTCGACGCCGTTGCGGATGACCGCCCACCGGGCCGCCACCCCCGCCGCCACTCCGCGGGCCCGCTCCGCCTCGCTCACGCACAGCACCCGCTGCGACCAGCGCGCGGCATACCGCTCCCAGCCCAGAGCCAGCCGCGCCGTGGGCCCGCCGACGGCCTCGAAGGACCAGGCGTGCGGCTGGTGGACGGTCGGGATCCGGCCGCGTACGGCAAGCCGTGCGGCGAGCCCCGCCTTGGCGCTGTGCGCGTGGACGAGGTCGGGGGCGGTGCGGCGGATCAGCCGGGCCAGGCGCCGGGTCTCGGCGGCCAGTGCGGGGCCGGGGGAGCGCCCGGCGTGCCAGTCGGCGACCTCGGCCCCCGCGGCGCGTGCGTCCCGTTGCAGGGCGCCGCCGGGCGGGGCGGCCACCACGACCCGCAGCCCGGCGGCCACTTGGGCCCGCACCAGGTCGGCGACGACCCGCGCGACCCCGCCGTCCACGGGCTGCGAGACATGGAGGACCGAAGGAGGACCTTCGGACTGGGAATTTTGCGGCAGCACGCGCTCTGCTCCCCTGATGTCGAGCTGACAGAATCCTTGACGGGAATTTCCGGGTGCGCGCCTTTCAGCGGCGGGTGTCGGTCTGCGCAAAGTGCCGGCGGAGCAGATAGCCCTCGTCGCGGGCGGCGAACCGGAATGTGTGGCGGTCGCCGCCGGACCGGAGTGCGGGCCGGATGCCGAATACGTCGGAATCGAAACCGAGACTATTGCGGCAGGCGGGCCGAAGGGAGTTGCCCCGCCCGTAATCCGTGATTCCGGAATTCATCACACCATTAGCCGGGTTGGCGGAATCGCGGACCGAACGAGGGCCGCAGAAGGGCGAGATACCCCTGGCCAGCGGCCCGATTCCGCCGTTCCGGGCAGGTCGATGGCGCGGGATGAAAGGAATGCGTGAGGACCCCCGGAGAGCCGGTGACACCCCTGCGGAAGACCGGGTGGCCGACAACGCCAAGGAATCGGCCGCGCAGAGGGTGCCACGACCGGTGAGGTCCATCGACTTCCGCATGTCTTCCTCTCCGACTTCAATCAGTCAAACAGGAGAGCACTCTGACAGAAAGCATGTTGGGAAGCGTGGCAGGCACGCCGGTTTGCTGTCGGGGATTCCGATCAGCGGAATACCGGACTTGGTGGCGGCCATGCCGTAAGTGGCGTACGGAGTAACGTTTTCCCGTTAGAGGTAACGTCCGCATCTCTGCCTATTGTCGGTCGTTGAGCCCCGTGTCCCATTCGCGAACTGAAAGGAGAATGGGGATGAACCGGATCGTCAGGACCGTGGCGATGGGTGCGGCCAGTTGTGCCATGGTGGTGGGTGCCGCAGGTATCGCGACCGCCAGCGACGGCGGGCATCACCACAAGAAGGGTGCGCACGCCAAGGCTTCCGCCTCGCGCTCGCCCGGCGTCTTGAGCGGGAACGTTATTCAGATTCCGATTCACGTGCCGGTCAACGTGTGCGGCAACAGCGTGAACCTGCTCGCGCTCCTCAACCCGGCCTTCGGGAACAAGTGCACCAACAGGTGATCTGATTTCCGGCCCGGAACCGATCGGGCCGGACGCAGGTCATGGCGTACCGCGGCGGTCCGCCCGTGGCTCTGTCCCCGGGCGGGCCGCCGCTCCCGCACCGGCAGCCTCCCCCCCCCCGCTGACCAGCGGATACGCGTGCCGGGGCAGGCGCCATACTGGATGCATGGCGAAAAGCAGGCGCGGGCGCAGCGGCCCGGAGGCCGTCCGGGAGACGGTGGACGGCGGGGTCGCGGAGCTGCGGCCGGACCGGGACCGGCCGCGCGGCTGGACGCTGCTGATCGACGGCGCCCCGCAGTCCCACGTGGATCTGGACGATCCGGCGTATCTGGAGTTCTCCTACCAGCGGCGGTTGGGCCACATCGTCGATCTGGCCGCGCCGCCCGGCCGCCCCCTGCACGTCCTGCACCTGGGCGGCGGGGCGCTGACCATGGCGCGCTATGTCGCGGCGACCCGGCCGCGCTCCACCCAGCAAGTCGTCGAGATCGACGCGCCGTTGGTCCAACTGGTGCGTCGGCAGCTGCCGTTGGAGAGCGGCTGGCGGGTCCGGGTGCGCGGCGGGGACGCCCGCGCGGGGCTGGCGAAGGTCCCGGACGGCTGGGCGGACCTGATCATCGCGGATGTCTTCGGCGGGGCCCGTACGCCCGCGCACCTGACCAGTACCGAGTTCGTGGCGGAGGCCGGGCGGGCGCTGAAGGCGGGCGGCTGGTACGCGGCGAACCTCGCGGACGGGCCGCCGCTGCGGTTCCTGCGCGGCCAGATCGCCACGGTCCGTGCGGTCTTCCCCGAGGTGTGTCTGACCGCCGATCCGGCGGTGCTGCGCGGTAAGCGGTTCGGTAACGCCGTGCTGCTGGCGGCCGACCGGGAGCTGCCGGTGGCCGACCTGACCCGGCGGGCGGCGGGCGATCCGCACGCCGGACGTGTCGAACACGGGCGGGCGCTGCTGGACTTCACCGGCGGCGCCGCACCGGTCACCGACGCCGAGGCGGTCGCCTCGCCGGCCCCGCCCGCCGCGGTCTTCGACTGACCCTTTCGGAGGGCGCCTGACCGTCAACTACCCGACTACGTGGCGTTGTTGCTGGTCTCTACGGTCGGTTCATGGCCGTTCCAGGTGCAGATCACCGAGGTGTGGCCGGAGCCGCTGGTGAAGTCGACGCGGATCCACTGGTCCTGCTTCCACACCTGCATCTCCCAGCCCGCGGCGGGGGTCGCGCTCACCAGCTGGGCGGACTCGCTGCCCAGGTCGAAGACGACCCGGCCGCCCGCCGTCGCATAGCTCTTGACGTCACCGCCGGTCTGCGGCGTGCCCGTCGGGGCGGGGGAGGTGCTGTGCGCGGGGCCGCCCCCGGAGGAGGAGGGGCCGGTCGGGGACGCCGCGCCGCCGGACGCCGCGCCGCCGGACGGCGCGGGGCCGGCGCCGGAAGGGCTCGGCTTGGGGCGGTGGGTGGAGGAGGAGCGCGGGGTGACCTCGGCATCCGGCCGGCCCGCGGAGGAGGACGCCTGGTCGGAGAGGGGCAGCGCGCGCGGCGCGTCGTACGCCGTGCCCGCCATCACGGTGTGCACCCCGAACCACGACAGTGCGACCGCGGCGCCGGTCGCCAGCATCCAGGCCGCCGCGTGAACCAGTCCTCGTTGCATTCGGCTCATACTGCACCACCCGCCCGACCCGTCGCAGCCGTCCGTAGTGGAGGGCACACACCCCCGCGGCGTCAACACCGGCGAGCGGATCCGCCCGAATGGCGTACGGTGCCGCCCATGGCAAGTGTGCTCGTGGTCGAGGACGACCAGTTCGTACGCTCGGCCCTCATCCGGCATCTGACCGAGGCCTCCCACACCGTACGGAGCGTCGGCACCGCTCTGGAGGCGTTGCGGGAGGTGGCACACGTCGGCTTCGACGTGGTCATCCTCGACCTCGGCCTGCCGGATCTGGACGGGGGCGAGGCGCTGAAGATGCTGCGCGGAATCACCGATGTGCCCGTGATCATCGCCACAGCGCGGGACGACGAGGCCGAGATCGTACGGCTGCTCAACGACGGCGCCGACGACTACCTCACCAAGCCCTTCTCCGTCGAACACCTCTCCGCCCGGATGTCGGCCGTGCTGCGCCGCTCGCGGGCCACCGCGGCGGGCGCAGGACCGCCCTCACGAGTGATCCAGGTCGGCGGTCTCTCCATCGACCCGCTGCGCCGGCAGGCCGAACTCGACGGTGCGGCGCTCGACCTCACCCGCCGCGAATTCGACCTGCTGGCCTTCCTGGCCGGACGCCCCGGTGTCGTCGTCGCCCGCAGGGAACTGCTCGCCGAGGTGTGGCAGCAGTCCTACGGGGACGACCAGACCATCGACGTCCATCTGTCCTGGCTGCGCCGCAAACTGGGGGAAACCGCCGCCAAGCCGCGGTATCTGCACACCCTGCGGGGCGTGGGCGTGAAGCTGGAGCCACCGCGGTGAGATGGGCGCTGGTCAAGGTGGCGCTGGCCGTCACCGCCATGGTCGTGGTCGCCTTCGCGGTCCCCCTGGGGCTGGTCGTCAAGGAGATGGCCCGCGACCGCGCCTTCTCCAACGCGGAGCGGCAGGCCGCCACCATCGGCCCGGTGCTCGCCATCACCACCGACCGCGACCAGCTGGAGCGCGCCGTCGCCAGCGCCGAGACCGGCCCCGGCGGCCGGGTCGGGGTGCACGTCCCCGCGAGCGGCAAGGGCGGCCGGCCCGCCGAGATCGGCTCCCGGAGGGCCGCACCGCAGGACGTCGCCAAGGCCGTCAAGCTCGGCCGGGCCTCCATCGCGCCCGTCCCCGGCGGTTCCTCGCTGCTGCAGCCGACGGCCGTCGCGTCCGGTATCGCCGTCGTCGAGGTCTATGTCCCCGACGCCGCGCTCACCAACGGCGTCACCACCTCCTGGGTGGTGCTGGCCGGGGTCGGTCTCGCGCTGATCATCGGCTCGGTCGCCGTCGCCGACCGGCTCGGCACCCGGATGGTGCGCCCGGCCGAGCGGCTGGCCGGCGCCGCCCACGACCTCGGGCAGGGCAACCTCGGCGTCCGCGTCCCCGAATACGGCCCCAGGGAGCTGCGGTCCGCCGCCACCGCCTTCAACTCGATGGCCGACCAGGTCGTCCAGCTGCTGGCCAACGAACGGGAACTGGCCGCCGACCTCTCGCACCGGCTGCGCACCCCGCTGACCGTGCTGCGGCTCAACGCCGCCTCGCTCGGCGACGGCCCGGCCGCCGAGCAGACCCGGGCCGCCGTCGAACAGCTGGAGCGTGAGGTCGACCAGATCATCCGCACCGCACGCGAGCAGAAGGCGCAGTCCCAGCAGGCCCTCGCGGCGGCCGGCTGCGACGCGGCCGAGGTGATCCGCGAACGGATGGGCTTCTGGTCGGCGCTCGCCGAGGACGAAGGGCGCACCGTGCGGGTGGCCGGCGTGGACCGCCCCGTACGCCTCCCCGTCGCCCGCCCCGAGCTCGCCGCCGCCCTCGACGCGATGCTCGGCAACGTCTTCCGGCACACCCCCGAGGGCACCGCCTTCGCGGTCGATGTGCACCAGGCCGAGGAAGCGGTGATCGTGCTGGTCTCCGACGCCGGCGCCGGTATCGCCGACCCGGACGCGGCGCTGCGGCGCGGCCACGGCGGCGGCGGGGACGGCTCCACCGGCCTCGGCCTGGACATCGTGCGGCGGCTCGCCGAATCCACCGGCGGCGATGTGCGCATCGGCCGCTCCGTGCTCGGCGGCACCGAGGTACGCGTCTGGCTGGCCCTGGACGGCCGGCGCGAGGGCCACGGCGTACGGCGCGGTCACCGGCTGCGGCGCAACCTGCGCACCCGGGGCAAAAGGGCCGTGCGCACCGGGGGCTCTTAAGCACCCCCTTTCGCTTCCTTAAGGCGGCCATAAGTCCGCCAACTGCCGTACCCAAACCGGCTTTTGTCCGTTTCGGTGGCGCTAGCGTGCCGGGCACACCCCCCGTACCCCCCACGTGATGACAGGCAGGCACGAGATGAGTTCCTCGGCACACCGTCGGCGCATGAACCGCACCACCAAGCTCGTCGGGACGGCCGCGGCCGTCGCGGTGGTGGCGGGCGGCGCGTTCGCCGTCGCCGGATCGGCCATGGCCACCAAGGCCCCGCAGCAGCCCGACGCCGACCGGGCCAAGGCCTCCGCCGCCTTCGCCCCCTTCGTCGACACCTCGCTCGCCCCCGCCTACGACCTGGCCGACACCGCCAAGAAGACCGGCGTGAAGGACTTCAACCTGGCGTTCGTCACCTCGGGCGGCGGCTGCGACCCCAAGTGGGGCGGCTCCGGCGAGCTGGGCAGCGACCCGGTCGCCCAGCAGATACCCGCCCTGAGGGCGGCCGGCGGCGACGTCCGGGTCTCCTTCGGCGGCGCCAACGGCTCCGAACTCGGTCTGGCGTGTACGTCGGCCGACGACCTGGCCGCCGCCTACGGCAAGGTCATCGACCAGTTCAAGCTCACCAAGGTCGACTTCGACATCGAGGGCGGTGCGCTCCCCAACACGGAGGCCAACACCCGCCGCGCCCAGGCCATCGCCCAGCTCCAGAAGAAGCACCCCGGCCTGGACGTCTCCTTCACCCTGCCGGTCATGCCCGAGGGCCTGACCCCGGACGGCGTGAACCTGGTCGCCGACGCCAAGAAGAACGGCGTCAAGGTCTCCGCCGTCAACATCATGGCGATGGACTACGGCCCCTCCTACGACGGCGACATGGGCACCTACGCCACCAAGGCCGCCACCGCCACCCAGGGGCAGATCAAGAAGGCCCTCGCCCTGAGCGACGCGGACGCCTGGAAGGCCGTCGCCGTGACGCCGATGATCGGCGTCAACGACGTCCAGAGCGAGGTCTTCCAGACCGACGACGCCGCCGAGCTGGTGAAGTTCGCCAAGGAGAAGCACCTGGGCTGGCTGTCGATGTGGTCCTCGACCCGCGACAAGGCCTGCGCGGGCGGCGCGTCCAACTCGGCGCAGCCCACCTGCAGTTCGATCGAGCAGGGTCCGCTCGACTTCACCAAGGCGTTCGGCGCGTACACCGGCTGAACCCCGCGGCGGTCCGGGGCTCTCCCGGACCGCCCCACGCGGGGCGCGGCGGCACCCCCCACCCGCCGCGCCCCGCCTCTTCGCGCCCGTCCCCTCGCGCGCCGCCGGTGAGTACGCCGGCGGCGGTCGCGCGTCACACGTCCGGCAGCTCGTTGGCGCGCGCGACCCCGGCATACCAATGGGCGCTCGACTTCGGCGTACGGGTCTGCGTCGGGTAGTCGATGTGGACGGCGCCGAAGCGCTTGCTGTAGCCGTAGGACCACTCGAAGTTGTCCATCAACGACCACAGGAAGTAGCCGCGCAGATCCACCCCGTCGGCGAGGGCGCGGTGCGCGGCGGCGAGATGGCCGTGCAGATACGCGATCCGTGCCGGATCGTGCACGGCGCCCGAGGCGTCCGGCTCGTCGTCGAAGGCGGCGCCGTTCTCGGTGATGTAGAGCGGCAGGTCCGGCACCTCGTGATGGAAGCGCAGCAGCAGGTCGTAGAGGCCCGACGGGTCGATGGACCAGCCCATCTCGGTGCGTTCGCCCGGCGGCTGGTGGAAGGCGATGTGCTCGGCGCCGGACCAGGGTGAGCGGGTTCCCGGGCCGTGGCCGTCATGCCGCGGCGGGGCGTTGTCAGTGCCCCCTGATACCAATGACGGTGTGTAGTAGTTGATGCCCAGCGCGTCGAGGGGGTGATGGGCGATGGCGAGGTCGCCGTCCTGGACGAAGGCCCAGTCGGTGAGCGGTGCCGTGTCCGCGAGGAGATCGTCCGGATACGCACCGTGCAGCAGCGGGCCGGTGAAGATACGCGTCGCCAGCGCGTCGATCTGACGCCGCGCGTCGAGGTCGGCCGGTGCGTCCGAACGCGCCCTGACCACCGCCGGATTGAGGCTGATCATGAGGCGGGCGCGGGCGGGCAGCACCTCGCGCAGGGCGTCGGCGGCCAGCCCGTGGGCCAGGTTGAGATGGTGCGCGGCGCGCAGCGCGGCCACCGGATCGGTGCGGCCCGGAGCGTGCACCCCTGACCCGTAGCCGAGGAAGGCGCTGCACCACGGCTCGTTGAGGGTGGTCCACAACTCCACCCGGTCGCCCAGGGCCTCGCCCACGATCCGGGCGTATTCGGCGAAGCGGTAGGCCGTCTCGCGCTGCGGCCAGCCGCCCGTGTCCTCCAGCTCCTGGGGCAGGTCCCAGTGGTAGAGGGTGAGCATCGGTGTGATGCCGCGTGCGAGCAGGTCGTCGACGAGCCGCCGGTAGAAGTCCAGCCCGCGCTGGACGCCGGGGCCGCGTCCGGTGGGCTGCACCCGGGGCCAGGAGACGGAGAAGCGGTAGGCGTCCAGGCCGAGTTCGGCCATCAGCGCCACATCCTGCGTGCTGCGGTGGAAGTGGTCGACGGCGGTGTCACCGGTGTCGCCGCCGAGGACCTTGCCGGGCGTCCGGGCGAAGGTGTCCCAGATCGACGGGGTGCGGCCGCCCTCCCGCGCGGCGCCCTCGACCTGATAGGCGGCGGTCGCCGAGCCCCAGAGGAAGCCAGGAGGAAAGCGATGAGTCATTCGGGTGCTCCCGTTCGGGTGTGGGGGACGGGCCGGCGGCGACCCGTCGGAGGAGAGGGAGAGGGAGAGGGAGAGGGAGAGGGCGCGGGAGAGCGAGACGGGGCGCAGGTGGCCCCGGGGCCAGGAGGCGGCCCCCATGGGCAAGAGGGTGGCGGCCCCCGGGCTCAGCCCTTGACCGCGCCCTGCATGATCCCGCCGACGATCTGCCGGCCGAAGAGGACGAAGGCCAGCAGCAGCGGCAGCGTGCCCAGCAGCGCACCGGCCATGATCACGGACTGGTCGGGGATGAAACCGCGGCCCAGGCCGGTCAGAGCCACCTGCACCGTGGGGTTCTCCTGGGTGAGCGCGATGATCGGCCAGAAGAAGTCGTTCCAGGCCTGCACGAAGGTCAGCATGCCCAGCACCGCCATCGCCGGGCGGGCGGCCGGGAAGACGATGTGCCACACCACCCGCAGGCTGCTCGCGCCGTCCATCCGCGCCGCCTCGATCAGCTCGGTCGGCAGCGCCTGCGTCAGGTACTGCCGCATGAAGAAGACCCCGAAGGCGCTCACCAGCGTCGGCAGGATGACCGCCTGGAGATGGTTGGTCCACTCCAGCTCGGCGATGGTCATGAAGAGCGGGACGACCCCGAGCTGCGGCGGAATCATCATCGTGGCGATGACCAGCACCAACAGCAGATTCTTCAGCCGGAACCGCAGTTTGGCGAAGGCGAAGCCGGCGATGGTCGAGAAGAGCACGGTGCCCAGCGCGATGCTGCCCGCCACCACCGTCGTATTGGCCAGCGCCGGCCCCATGTTGCCGTCGGTCCAGGCCGTGCCCAGATTCTTCAGCAGATGGGAGCCGAACCAGAAGGGCGGCGGTGTCTGCGCGAGCCGGCCGTTGTCGCGTGAGGCGGCGATCGCCGTCCACACCAGCGGAAAGAGCGAGCCGACGGTGAACAGCACCAGCACGGCGAGGGTGAGCGGTCCGGCGCGCAGCGTCCGCCCGGCCCCTTCGCGGCCCGTACGCGAGGCATGGATGCGCCGAAGTCCCGTACGCCGGGCTCCCGGTGGCCCGCCGCCGACGCCCGCTCCGCTTCCCCGCCCGCTTCCCGGCCCGCTTCTTTGCTCGGTCCCCGCGGCCTTGAGCAGCACAGTGTCTCCTCACCGATCCCTGCGCAGCCGCCGGGCGATCAGCACATTGACCGCGGCGATCAGCAGCAGGATCAGGAACATCGCCCAGGCGACTGCGGAGGCCCGGCCGAGATGGAAGTTGAACCAGCCCTGTTCGTAGAGGTAGAGCCCCAGGGTCTGGAATTGGTGCGCGGCGCCGCCCTTCTGGCCTGCCGCGCCGCCGAAGAGCAGCGGCTCGCCGAAGAGCTGGGTCGCGCCGATCGTCGAAACGACGACCGTGAAGAGGATCGTCGGCCGCAAGGACGGCACGGTCACATGCCGGAACTGCTCCCAGCGGCTCGCGCCGTCCAGCGCCGCCGACTCGTAGAGGTCCTTGGGGATCGCCTGCATCGCGGCCAGATAGATCAGCGCGTTGTAGCCGGTCCAGCGCCAGATCACGATCGAGGAGACCGCGAGCTGCGAGGTCCAGGTGCCGCTCTGCCAGTCGACGGGCGCGACGCCGACCACCCCCAGCAGCCAGTTGATCAACCCGTAGTCGCGTCCGAAGAGCAGCACGAACACCAGCGCCGCCGCCGCGACCGACGTGGCGTACGGCGTCAGCAGCGCGACCCGGAAGAAGGACGAGCCGCGCAGCCGGTAGTTGAGGAGATGCGCCAGGCCCAGCGCCATCAGCAGCTGCGGCACGGTCGACAGCACCCCGATGGTGAAGGTGTTGCGCAGCGCGTTCCAGAAGAACGCGTCGCCCAGCAGCCGGGTGTAGTTGTGCAGCCCGGCCCACTGCATGTCGTTGGGGGCCGACAGCTCCACCCGGTGCAGCGAGGCCCATCCCGTGTAGAGGAGCGGGAAGAGGCCGAAGGCGATGAAGAAGAGGAAGAACGGCGCGATGAAGGCGTAGGGGCTGTAGCGCACGTCCCAGCGGTAGCGGCGGCTGCGCCAGGCCCGGCGGCGGGCCGCGCGCTCGTCCGCCGGCGCCTGGGGTGCGGCGTCCACCGCCGTGCCGCTCACCCGTCCACCGCGCTCTCGATCTCCTTGAGCGCCGCCTGCCACCCGGCCTCGGGCGACTTGCCCTGCTGCTCGACCTGCAGAATCCCGACGTCCGTGAAGGCGGACATGATCTGCTGGTCCTTGGGGCCGATCACCAGCGTCGGGATGCCCTTGGCGGCGGCCGAGAAGATCTTGCCGGTCGGGGCGTCACCGAAGTAGGGGTTCTTGGCGTCCTTGACCTCGGGCAGCTCGTAGGAGCCCGGTGTGCTGGGGATGCTGGCCTGTTTGGCGAAGACCTTGGCCTGCTGCTTCGGCGCGCTCAGCCAGACGGCCAGTTTGACGGCCTCGGCCTTGTGCTTCGCCATCGTGGGGACGCCGATGAACGAGCCGCCCCAGTTGCCGGGCTTCGGCGCGGGCGCCACGTCCCACTTGTCCTCGCCCGCCGCGCCCGCCTTCTCCTTGATGTAGCCGAGCATCCAGGGCGCACAGGCCACGGTCGCGAAGCGGTTGTTGGCGAACGCCTGGTCCCAGGGCTTCTCGAACTGCTTGAGCCGGGCGGTCATCTTCTCCTCGGCGGCCCGGGTCGCGAGGCTCCAAGCAGCCTTCACCGCAGGGCTGTTGCGGTAGATGAGCTTGCCCTGGCCGTCGTAGTACCGCTGGGCGTAGCCGTTGGTGACGGCGTTGAACAGCCCGGCGGCGGAGTCCATGAAGACCGTTCCCTTGGGCGCCTTCTTCCTGTAGTCCGCGCCGGTGTCCACGTACTTCTGCCAGTCGCCGGCCCACAGCTTGCCGACCTCGTCGCGGTCCGTGGGCAGCCCGGCCTTGCCGAAGAGGTCCTTGCGGTAGCAGATCGCGGTGGGCCCGATGTCCGTGCCGAGCCCCACGGTCCGGCCGTCCTCGGCGGTGGCCTGCGCCCATTTCCAGTCCAGCCATCGGCTCTTGTCGACGCCCTCGGCCTTGGACAGGTCCTCGAACTTGTCGGCCTGGGTGGTGACCACCTCGTTGATGTTGCCGACCTCGATCGCCTGGATGTCGGAGAGCCCGCTGCCCGCCGCGAGGTGGGTGAGCAGCTGCGGATAGTAGGCGTCGTTGCGCTCGATCACGTTTTCCTTGATCTTCACGCCCGGGTGCAGTTTCTCGTATTCCTTGTACAGACCGGCCTGTTGGTAGCCGAAGACGCCGAAGGTGCCTACGGTGATGACGGTCTTGCCGCCGGCGTCGTCGCCACCGCTGTCGTCGGCGCAGCCGGCGAGCAGTGCGGCGCCGAGCGCGGCGACGGCCGTGAGGGTCACCACCTTGCGGGGTGTGGTGGAACCGGTGCGCATGTGCGTCCTCCTGGTGCCCTGGCACGTACGGGTGTGTACGAGTGCGTACGAGAGGTGTAGGGATTCGGTACCTTGGGAGCGCTCCCAGCCGTGATGAGTTGAAGGGTCACCGCAACCCCACGTGGTGTCAAGGGAGTGCGCGCGAAGTCGTCCTGCACCGTGGCCGTTCGTGGACCGAACGGCACACCGGCTCAACTCGCCGTCAACGCAGGGCTGTTCAATGGCACCACCATCACCGCCGGGCCGGCCCGGCAGGGCGTCATGGCAGGCCGGCCCGGCTCGGGCGGCACGGCCCTGGAAGGGGAGGCGGTCAGCATGACAGCGACGGCACACGGCGGGCGGCGCACCGGCCGGCCCACCCTCGAAGACGTTGCCGCCCGCGCCGGCGTCGGCCGCGGCACGGCCTCCCGCGTCATCAACGGCTCCCCCCGCGTGCGCCCCGCCACCCGCGCCGCCGTGGAGCGCGCCGTCGCCGAGCTGGGCTACGTCCCCAACCGCGCCGCCCGCGCACTGGCCGCCAACCGCACCGACGCCCTCGCGCTGGTCATCCCCGAGCCCGAGACCCGGCTGTTCGCCGAACCGTATTTCTCCGGCATCATCCGCGGCGTCAGCGCCGAACTCGCCGACACCGACGTGCAGTTGCTGCTGACCTTGACCGGCACCCCGAAGCAGCGCCGGCGCCTCGGCCAGTTCCTGGCCGCGCACCGCGTCGACGGCGTCCTGCTGGTCTCCGTGCACGGCGCCGACCCGCTCCCCGGCTATTTGGAGCAGATCCAGATGCCCGCCGTGCTCAGCGGCCGGCGCACAGCGGACGAAACCGTGCCGTACGTCGACTCCGACAACGCCGGCGGCGCCCGCCTCGCCACCGAACACCTCATCGCCGGCGGCCGCCGCACCATCGCCACCCTCACCGGCCCGCTGGACATGTACGTCGCCCGCTGCCGGCTGGACGGCTACCGCCAGGCCCTGGCCGCCGCCGCCCGCGTGCCCGATCCGGCCCTGATCGCGCACGCCGACTTCACCGAGGAGGGCGGCCGGCGCGCCATGGCCGCGCTGCTGGAGCGCCGACCCGGCGTGGACGCGGTGTTCGCCGCCTCCGACGTGCTGGCCGCCGGGGCCCGCGCGGTGCTCCGCGAGCACGGCCGCCGGGTCCCCGAAGACGTCGCGCTGATCGGCTTCGACGACTCCTCGGTCGCCCGCCACATGGAGCCGCCGCTGACCAGCGTCCGCCAGCCGATAGAGGAGATGGGCCGGGCCATGGTCCGGGCGCTGCTCGCCCGGATAGCCGAAGACACCACCGCCCGGACGCAGTTGGTGCTCCCCACCGAACTGGTGATCAGAGCCTCGACCTGAGCCCCGGCCCGCCGCTCACCCCGTCCGGCCGGCCCCGCCGCGTACGGCCGTACGGAACGCGATCGGGGTGGTGCCGGCCCGCCGCTGGAAGAACTTCGTGAAGTTGGTGGCGTCGTCGAAGCCCAGCCGGTCCGCGATCCGGGCCGCCGGCTGATCGCCGTGCGCCAGCAGCCGCTTGGCCTCCAGCTCCACCCTGCGGTCGATGAACTCCTTCGCACCGACCCCGGCGGCGGCCTCCGTCGCCCGCGACAGGGTGCGCGGCGCATAGCCCAGCGAGCGCGCGTAGTCCGCGACCCGGCGGCTGCGGGTGAAATCCCGCTCCACCGCGTCCCGGAACCGCAGATAGGTCGCGCCCGCCTCGCAGCTCCCGTCCCCGGGGCCCGTGACGCCGCCCTGCGGCCCGCCCGGATACGCGGCCCGCAGCACGAGCACCGCCAGCAGATGCCGCAGCACGTCGAGATGCACGTCCAACGGCAGCACGCCCAGCGCCCCGAACTCGCGGTGCAGCTGGCCCAGCGCCTCGTCCACCCCCCGCGCCGCCGCCCCGTCCAGGTGCCGTACGGGCGGCCCGTACCAGTCCTCGATCCGGGCCGTGGCGGCGGTGGCCGGGTCCAGGAAACCGGACTCGAAGAGCACCAGCCGCCCCTCGGCCCCCGACAGATCACCGAAATGCTGGACCTGCCCCGGCCGCGACCACAGCAGGTCGCCCGGCGTGAGCGGATGCTCCCGGAAGTCGACGGAGTGCACCAGCCGCCCGCTGTCCACGGCCAGCAGATGGTGGAAACCGGGACGGTGCGGGGTGGCGAGTTGGCAGCGGTCCGCGCGCCCGCGCAGCTCGGCGAGCGTCATCACCTCCACCCCGGCGGGCCGCCCGGCCGGCGCCGAGAACGCCACCTCCGGGATCAGAGGACCGGGCCCCTCTCCCATGTGTCGCTTTTTGACCATCACCGGTCCTCTCGCTACCCCGAAAAGCCCCGATGGCACCCCTAGCGTAGAAGACATCAACAGCACGGCTGACGGAAAACGACAGTCCACACCGGACACGTCGCCTCCGGACGCCTGACCAGCAGGGAGAACCCAGCATGCCCACGATCGCTCTCTTCGGGGCCAACGGCACCATCGGAAGCCGCATCCTTGACGAGGCCCTGCGGCGCGGTCACCAGGTCACCGCGGTGGTCCGCGACCCCGCGAAGATCACCACGACGCACCCGAACCTGACCGTCACCACCGGCGACGTCCTCGACGCGGAATCCGTGGCCGCCGCGGCCAAGGGGCAGGACGTACTGATCAGCGCGGTCGGCGGCGGCGACGGACCGGGCCACCTCGCCACCATCGAACCCGCCGCCAGGTCCCTCGTCGCCGGTCTGCGCAGCCTCGGTGACGCGGCGCCCCGCCTGATCACCGTCGGCGGCGCCGGCTCGCTGCGCACCCCCGACGGCAAGCAGGTCTGGGACGCGGAGGGCCTGCCGGACTTCCTGCTGCAGATCATGCACGCGCACGGTGATGCCCTGGACTTCTACCGCAGCGTCTCGGACCTGAGCTGGACCAACCTCAGCCCGGCCGCCACCATCGCCCCCGGCGAGCGCACCGGCAGCTACCGCACCGCCACCGACGACCTGATCACCGGCCAGGACGGCAGCAGCCGCATCTCCACCGAGGACTACGCCGTGGCCCTCGTCGACGAGCTGGAGCGGCCCCGCCACCCGGGCGCGCGCTTCACGGTCGGCTACTGACGAGGAGGACGGGCCGGCGCGGCGGCTGAGCGTCCGTCACCCACAGCGGGCACAACGACATCGGCCCCCGGCCTGCTTCCGCAGGCCGGGGGCCGATCTCTTGGGGTGAGTAACGGGACTTGAACCCGCGACATCCTGGACCACAACCAGGTGCTCTACCTGCTGAGCTATACCCACCATGACCGGTGCTGTGTGGTTCTTTTTCCCCACCGGCTGAGGAAAAGTGTACAGGGTCTGGAGGGGTGCTCGCTCCCGGGTTTCCTGCCCCCGGGAGCGAGCTGGGTCACTACGTCGTGGACTGCGGCTCAGCAGGCAGAACGTGCTTCGCCGCGATCGTCTTCGCGGTGTCCGAGTCGGGGCCGGGCTGCGGCACGAAGACGGCCTCCCGGTAGTAGCGGAGTTCCGCGATGGATTCGCGGATGTCCGCCAGCGCCCGGTGGTTGCCGCTCTTGTCCGGGCTGTTGAAGTACGCCCGCGGGTACCAGCGGCGGGCCAGCTCCTTCACGGACGAGACATCGACGATCCGGTAGTGGAGATAGCTCTCCAGGGTCGGCATGTCGCGCAGCAGGAAGCCGCGGTCCGTGCCGACGGAATTCCCGCAGAGCGGAGCCTTCCCCGGCTCCCGCACATGCTGCTTGATGTAGGCAAGCACCTGTGCCTGAGCGGCCTCCAGCGTCGTGCCGTCGTCCAGCTCCTCCAGCAGCCCGGAGGCGGTGTGCATCTGGCGCACCACCTCCGGCATGGTGGTCAGTGCCTCGGCCGGGGGGCGGATCACCACATCCACCCCGTCGCCCAGGACATTCAGCTCCGAGTCGGTGACCAGTGCGGCCACCTCGATGAGCGCGTCATTCGCCAGCGAGAGACCGGTCATCTCGCAGTCGATCCACACCATGCGATCGTTCATGGGCCTCACCCTACGGGGCGCTCACGCTGGCCGGGCAGCACGGGGCGGCCGGTGCCCCTGCCGACAGGTGCTTCCGGCAGCCGCGAGGTGAAGGCATCCGTGTGCGATTTGGCCGCTTCGCCCGTTTCGGATGCCGTCAGTGCGGCCGCCTGGCTGTGTCCGGCCGCCGCCGCGGCGGCGAACCGGTCGGGACCGCCGATGCCCAGCGGGGCACGTTCGCCGCGCTCGGGACGGTCCGGCCGCTCCGGCCGCAGGGCCGAGTCGGGCGCACCGCTCTGCGGCCGTCGCGCGCGGTAGGCCGCGCGGTAGGCCGCGGGCGAGGCGCCCAGCTGCCGCCGGAAGTGGCCGCGCAGTGCGACCGGTGAACGGAATCCGCAGCGCCCCGCGACCTCGTCGACCGAATAGTCGGAGGTCTCCAGCAGCCGCTGGGCCTGCAGCACCCGCTGGGTGATCAGCCACTGCAGGGGAGCGCTTCCCGTGAGGGAGCGGAATCGCCGGTCGAACGTACGGCGGCTCATATAGGCGCGCGCGGCCAGCGTCTCCACGTCGAACTGTTCGTGGAGATGCTCCAGCGCCCAGGCGACGACCTCGGCGAGCGGGTCGGCGCCGATCTCTTCAGGTAATGACCTGTCGAGGTAGCGCTGGTGCCCCATGTCGGAGGCGGTACGGCGGGGCGGTACGACGAGCCGGCGGGCCAGCGCGTTCGCGGCGTCCGCGCCGTGGTCGGTCCGCACGATGTGCAGGCACAGGTCGATGCCTGCCGCCGTCCCCGCGGAGGTGAGCACATCGCCGTCGTCGACGAACAGCTCCCGGGGGTCGACATGGACGGACGGATAACGCTTGGCGAGCGTCGGTGCGTACATCCAATGGGTCGTCGCCGGGCGGCCATCGAGTAGTCCGGCTGCCGCGAGGACGAACGCCCCCGTGCACAACCCGACGATCCTGGCCCCTTCTTCGTGTGCGCGGCGCAGCGCGTCGAGCGCTGCGGGCGGCGGGGCCTGGGTGATGGAACGCCAGGCCGGTACGACGACCGTCCCTGCGCGGGCGATCGCCTCCAGCCCGTAGGGGGCCGATAGTTCGAGCCCCCCGGTCGTGCGCAAAGGCGCTTCTTCGCCCGCGCACACAAGCAGTCGGTATCGCGGAACCCCTGCGTCTTGTCGGTCGATGCCGAAGACCGAGAGCGGAATGGAGCTCTCGAAAATGGGGCCGCCGCTGAAGAGGAGCACCGCGACTATTTCGCGGCGTCGTCGGGCAGCGAGCTTGCGTGCAGCGTCTGGTACGGCAGCGGAGTCCTGGCTCATGGCACTTAAGCCCCCCTCGGTCGTCTCGCCCTCTCGGTACTGCACAGTTCCCCCGCCGTAACTACCAAGATCGAATCTACTGTGTCCCGTGAGGATGGAGTGCCAAGTTCACCACTCGCTGGTATGTCGATATGGCAACTTGGCGCGAAGCATTCGATCACGAAGCGTTCCACTCGTCGGGCCTGCATGGGAAGTGCGCGTCTCGGCTCTGCCCGTTCGCAGTAGGGCACAACCATGCCCAGCGGTCCTTTCCTCCCTGCTCACGCCCGGGTTGGGGGGTGGTTCGGGCAAGGGGAGGGTCTCGGCTAGAAGTTGGCTGAAAACGGTTGCGCGCGGACTTGCGGGTGACTTATTCGCCCGGCGTGCGCCCTCGTGGACGGCATCCGCCCCCGTGCGCCCCTGTCCCCATACGCCCGCTTCTGTCCCGGTGCCGTCCGGCGTTTTCGGTGCGGACCCTGGCCACGGTGCGTTCGGATTTCCGCAGCAGTGCCCGGCAGGCACAGGTCACCGCGGCGAGCCCGGCGGCGGTGCCGGCGGCGCCGCCGAACGAGGCACCGCTCATGATCAGGACGAGGGGGACCAGCGCACAGCTGAACGCCCCCCAGCGCACGACTTCACTCACCGGGTCGGGTGATCTCTCGGACGGTACGGGCACCGCGGGCTCCCTTCGGACGGGCAGCTACTACAACGCCGCCGCCGATCATGGGTCACCGCGATGGGTACGTACGGGGGCAGGGCGGGGCATTGCCATCCGGGCCACGCTCCGGCATGCTCCGGGGAACGTTCGAGGCCCTGACCCGCCCGCGCGGGCGCCCCGCGTCCACCGCAGGCTCTGGGCAGCGGGGGAGTGGCGCCGTACTCTTGGGGTATCGGCTTGGGAAGATGATTCCCAGTCGTATCGTTCCTCTTTGAACTATGGCTCCCGGCCTCAGTCGAGCCAGCTCAGTCAACTGCCGGATCAAGTCAATCGCCGTTCCCCGTTCGCCCCTCCGCAAGAGGACGTCCTCGCCGAGACACCAATGGCCGGTCACGAAATCCCCGAACCCGCGAACCGCAAGCAGGTCGCCGATCCGATGGCGGACCTCGAAGCGGCAGAAGAGACACGCCACTCCTGCGACCCTGCCTTCCGGCACGGCGTCGTGATCGGCTTCGACGGCTCCATGTCGAGCGAGCGGGCGTTGGCGTATGCAATCGGTATGGCCGGGCGCCTCGGCTCCGGTTTGATCATCGTCCATGTGGCCAATCGGCTGCCGACGACCGTCTGGGCGGGCTGCGAGCCCCCGGTCTTCGTGGACGTCCCGGATCACCGCACGGAAGTGCTGGGTCTGGAGCTCGCCTGCGCCGAGCATCTCAGCGAGGTTCCGTGGATCCTCGTCGAGCGCGGCGGCGACATCTGCCACGAGCTCGAAGAGGTCGGCCGGGAGTACGAGGCCGACGCGATCGTGGTGGGCTCCACGCACGGCATCGTCGGCCGGATCTTCGGCTCGGTCGCCGGACGGCTGGCGCGGCGCGCTCAGCGGCCCGTCATAGTGATTCCCTGACCCGGACCACGCCGAACCCCACAGCGACCCCCGCGGCGCCTCCACGGGCCCCTGAGGCCCCTTCATGCGCCCGCGCAGGGGCGGCTGTTGGGGCCGCGGCGCCCCTCCCGCCCTCCCTGGGGTGAAACGTGCCGGACGATCACTTCTTCTCGGCATGCGCACAATTGAGGGGGCGTCATGGGGATTGTGGGCAGCCGTCAGCTTTACCGACGGGTAGAGGTGGATTGTGCGCTTGTGAGGGGTAGGAACCGGTCACGTGAGCGCGCCGCACCTCGGGGCCCCGGCGGCCGCGCACACGGCAACTGCGTGCTGCCGGCCGGGAGGTGACGGTTCCCGGGGCGGTGGCATCCGTCGGCGTATGGGCGACGCCGGCAAGGGGAGGCGGCGGCTTCGCGCGCACGGTGGCGCGCGCGAAGCCGTCGGACACGCCCTGACTACTCCACCGTGACCGACTTCGCCAGGTTGCGCGGCTTGTCGATGTCACGGCCGAGGGCCAATGCCGTGTGGTAGGCGAGCAGTTGGAGCGGGATGCCCATCAGGATCGGGTCCAGCTCCGGCTCGTTCTTCGGGACGATGATGGTGTGGTCGGCCTTCTGCTGCTCCTGGTGGGCGACGGCCAGGATGCGGCCGCTGCGGGCCTTGATCTCCTCCATCGCGGCCCGGTTCTTCTCCAGCAGGTCGTCGTCCGGGACGATCGCGACGGTCGGCATCGCCGGCTCGATGAGCGCCAGCGGGCCGTGCTTGAGCTCCGAGGCGGGGTAGGCCTCCGCGTGGATGTAGGAGACCTCCTTGAGCTTCAGCGACGCCTCACGGGCCACCGGGTAGCCGCGCACCCGGCCGATGAACATCATCGACTTGGCGTCCGCGTACAGCTCCGCCAGCTTCTTGATCTCGGCCTCGCCCTCCAGGATCTCGGTGATCTGGGCGGGCACCTTGCGCAGCCCCTCGATGATCCGCTTGCCGTCCGCCACGGACAGGTCGCGGATGCGGCCGAGGTGCAGCGCGAGCAGCGCGAACGAGACGACCATGTTGGTGAAGCACTTCGTGGAGACCACGCAGACCTCCGGGCCCGCGTGCACGTAGATGCCGCCGTCGGTCTCCCGGGCGATCGCCGAACCGACGACGTTGACCAGGCCCAGCACCCGCGCGCCCTTGCGCTTGAGCTCCTGGACGGCGGCCAGCACGTCGTAGGTCTCACCGGACTGGGAGACCGCCACGTACAGGGTGTCGGGGTCCACGACCGGGTTGCGGTAGCGGAACTCGGAGGCCGGCTCGGCGTCCGAGGGGATGCGGGCCAGCTCCTCGATCATCTGCGCGCCGATCTGGCCGGCGTGGTACGAGGTGCCGCAGCCCAGGATCTTCACCCGGCGCACCCCGCGCGCCTCGCGGGCGTCGAGGTTCAGGCCGCCGAGATGCACGGTGGAGAAGCGGTCGTCGATCCGCCCGCGCAGCGCGCGGTCCACCGCGTCGGCCTGCTCGGAGATCTCCTTGTGCATGTACGTGTCGTGGCCGCCCAAGTCGTAGGACTCGGCCGCGTACTCGACGGTCTCCGGCGTCGCCGTCGTACGGGAGCCCTCGGTGGTGTACGTGCGGTAGTCGTCGGCCTTGAGGGTGGCCATCTCACCGTCGTCCAGGGTCACGACCTGGCGGGTGTGCGAGACCAGCGCGGCGACGTCGGAGGACACGAACATCTCGTGCTCGCCGATGCCCAGCACGACGGGGGAGCCGTTGCGGGCGACGACGATCCGGTCGGCGAAGTCGGTGTGCAGCACGGCGATGCCGTACGTGCCCTCGATGTGCCGCAGCGCCTCGCGGACCTTCTCCTCCAGGGTCGGCGCGGTGGAGCGGCCGATCAGGTGGGTCAGCACCTCGGTGTCGGTCTCCGAGACGAAGTCGACGCCGTCGGCGGTCAGCCGGGCGCGCAGGTCGGAGGCGTTGTCGATGATGCCGTTGTGCACCAGCGCGACCTTGCCGGAGGCGTCGACGTGCGGGTGGGCGTTCTCGTCGGTGGGCGCGCCGTGGGTGGCCCAGCGGGTGTGCGCGATGCCGGTGCTGCCGGCGAACTTCTTCGGCAGCCGGGACTCCAGCTCACGGACCCGGCCCTTGGCCTTGGCGGTCTTCAGGCCGCCCGGGGCCTTGCCGGTGCCCTTGGCGTGGATGGCGATGCCGGCCGAGTCGTAGCCGCGGTACTCCAGGCGCTGCAGGCCCTCCAGGAGCAGCGGAGCGACGTCGCGCTTGCCGATGTATCCGACGATCCCGCACATACAGTGACCCTCCGAGTGGTGCCAGGCGGCCGAAGCCGGTGTTGTCGCTTGCGGTGTGCTGATGACTGTTCGTGCCCGGGTCCGGGTGTCCGGGGCGGCCGGTTTCAGCCGTAGATGAGGCGGCGCAGCTGGCGCATGGAGAGATCCGGCGGGGCCACGGCGCGGCGGCGCATCTCGTGGCGGATCCGGTCGAAGATCTCGTCGTTGCGCAGCCCCTGGGACTGCAGCTCGCGATGGCGCCGGCGGACGAAGTCGCCGGTCGTCTCGTCGAAGTACGCCAGCACGTCGAGCACCACCCTGGCGGCCTCGCCGCGCTGCAGCGGTGTGCTGCGCACAAGGTGGTCCACCAGGTCTTCGTGGGGCGCGTGCGCCGGGTCGGCGCTGCGGGTAGGACGTTCGAGCACCCGTCGATACTGCGTGGCGGCGGAGACTTTCGCAAGAAACCTGCCCGATATCGGGCAAGCCCACCGGATGGCGGCCGGAAAGTGGTCTAAACCTTGACCGGATCCGAGGCGCACGGTACCCATGGTCACCGTTCGGTCGCTCCATGCCATGCCGTAGGGCTGACCCTGAAGACACGCCCTAGGTGTCCACCACCCGTGCCTCGCACGGTGCTCGCCGAAGGGACCGTCGATGAGACGACGCAGACTCCTCTTTTCGCTGCTGCTGGTCGCGGCGGCGGGGATGGGAACCGCCGCCGTACCCCCGCAGCCCGCCGCCGCCCCGGCCGCCACGCTGGACCGGGTGGTCCCCGCGCCCGCATCCGTGGTCCCGGGCGGCGCCGCGTACACGCTCGGCGAGGGCACCCGTATCCGGGTGCCCGGCAATTCGGGCGAGGCCAGGAAGGTCGCCGGCTACCTCGCGGGGCTGCTGCGGCCCGCCACCGGTTTCGATCTCCCGGTGACCACCAAGGACGGCCGGGACGGCATCGTCCTCCAGCTCGGCGGACGGGGTACCGGGAAGCTCGGCGCGGAGGGCTACCGGCTGACCTCGGGCGGCCGCTCGGTCACCATCAGCGCCGCCCGCCCGGCCGGCCTCTTCCACGGCGTGCAGACGCTGCGCCAGCTGCTGCCCGCGAGCGCCGAGCGGCGCACCGAGCAGCGCGGCCCCTGGACGATCGCCGGCGGCACGATCACCGACACCCCGCGCTACGGCCACCGCGGCGCGATGCTGGACGTCTCGCGGCACTTCTTCACCGTCGAGCAGGTCAAGCGCTACATCGACCAGCTGTCCCTCTACAAGATCAACAAGCTGCATCTGCATCTCTCCGACGACCAGGGCTGGCGGATCGCCATCAAGTCCTGGCCGAAGCTTGCGACCTACGGGGGCAGCACCCAGGTCGGCGGCGGCAAGGGCGGCTTCTACACGCAGGACGACTACCGCGAGATCATCCGCTATGCCTCCAGCCGCTATCTGACCGTCGTCCCCGAGATCGACATGCCGGGCCACACCAACGCCGCGCTGGCCTCGTACGCCGAACTCAACTGCAACGGCCAGGCCCCGCCGCTCTACACCGGCACCGAGGTCGGCTTCAGCTCGCTGTGCGTGCCCAAGCAGCGGACGTACGACTTCGTCGACGACGTCATCCGCGAGCTGGCCGCCATGACGCCGGGCCGCTACCTCCACATCGGCGGCGACGAGGCGCACTCCACCAGCCACGACGACTATGTGGCGTTCATGGACCGGGTACAGCCGGTGGTCGCCAAATACGGCAAGACGGCGATCGGCTGGCACCAGCTGACCGGCGCACACCCGGCGAAGGGCAACGTCGCCCAGTACTGGGGCTATGACAAGACCTCCGCCGCCGAACGCGCACAGGTCGCCACCGCGGCCCAGAACGGCACCCCGGTCATCCTCTCGCCCGCCGACCGCGCCTACCTCGACATGAAGTACGACAAGAACACGCCGCTGGGCCTGTCCTGGGCCGGCTACGTCAGTGTCCGGCGCTCCTACGACTGGGACCCGGGAACGTATCTGGAGGGCGCGCCCGCCTCGTCCGTTCTCGGCGTCGAGGCGCCCCTGTGGGCCGAGACGCTGTCGACGTCCGCGCACATCGAGTACATGGCCTTCCCCCGGCTGCCCGGCATCGCCGAGCTGGGCTGGTCGCCGGCGTCCACGCACGACTGGGACGCGTACAAGAAGCGGCTGGCGGCCCAGGGACCCCGATGGGACGCGATGGGCATCGGGTACTACCGCTCGCCCGAGGTGCCGTGGCCCGCGAAGTGATCTGAACCGACCGGCGCCGGACGGCGCCGGTCAGCTCCGCGCCCGGCTGACCGGCGGGCCGTGCGCGTCGGCCCGCCCGTCAGTTCGCGGGGGCAGGGGGCAGGGGGCAGGGGGCAGGGGGCGTACGTGGACGGCCGCTGCCCGGCCGGCCCGGGCGCCCCGAGCCGGCCGCGGGCGGGCGCGGGGCCCGCCCGGCCCGTCAGACGCCCAACTCCCGGGCGATCAGCATCCGCTGGACCTCGCTGGTGCCCTCGCCGATCTCCAGGATCTTGGAGTCGCGCCACATGCGGGCGACCGGGTACTCGTTCATGAAGCCGTAGCCGCCGTGGATCTGGGTGGCCTCCCGGGCGTTGGTGACGGCGATCTCCGAGGAGTAGAGCTTGGCGATCGCGGCCTCCTTCTTGAACGGCTCGCCGTGCACCAGCCGGGAGGCCGCGTCCCGCCAGGCCAGCCGCGAGGTGTGGGCGCGCATCTCCATGTCGGCGAGCTTGAACTGGATCGCCTGGTTGGCGCCGATCGGCTTGCCGAAGGCGTGCCGCTCCCCGGCGTACTTCACCGACTCGTCGACACAGCCCTGCGCCAGGCCGGTGGCCAGCGCCGCGATGGCGATCCGGCCCTCGTCGAGGATGCGCAGGAACTGCGCGTAGCCGCGGCCCTCCTCGCCCACCAGGTTGGCGACCGGCACGCGGACGTCGGAGAAGGACAGCTCGCGGGTGTCGGAGGCGTTCCAGCCGACCTTGGAATACGGGGCGGCGACGGTGAAGCCCGGGGTGCCGGACGGCACGATGATCGCGGAGATCAGCGGGCGGCCGTCGTCCTTGCGCCCGGTCACGGCGGTGACGGTGACCAGTCCGGTGATGTCCGTACCGGAGTTGGTGATGAAGCACTTGCTGCCGTTGATCACCCACTCGTCGCCGTCGCGCACGGCGGTGGTGCGGGTGCCGCCGGCGTCCGAGCCGCCGTCCGGCTCGGTGAGGCCGAACGCGCCGAGCACCTCGCCCGCGCACATCCGGGGCAGCCACTCGCGCTTCTGCTCCTCGGTGCCGAAGTGGTAGAGCGGCATGGCCCCGAGGGAGACGCCGGCCTCCAGGGTGATGGCCACCGAGGAGTCGACCCGGGCCAGCTCCTCCAGGGCGATGCCCAGCGCGAGATAGTCGCCGCCCATGCCGCCGTACTCCTCGGGGAACGGCAGGCCGAACAGGCCCATCCGGCCCATCTCCTGCACGATCTCGTAGGGGAAGGCGTGCTGTTCGTAGTACTCGCCGATCTTGGGCGCGACGACGTCGTGCGCGAACGCCTCGACCGTACGCCGGAGTTCTTCCAGCTCGGAGGGGAGACGGTGGTCCAGGGACATGGAGGTCACTCCTTGTGGGAGAGGGCGCGGACGGTGCGGGAGGGGCTCGGGCGGCCCAGGACATCGGCCATCCACACGCTGGTGGCGGTCAGCCGGCCGAGGTCGACGCCGGTCTCGATGCCGAGGCCGTGCAGCATCCACACGAGGTCTTCGGTGGCGAGGTTGCCGGTGGCGCTCCTGGCATACGGGCAGCCGCCGAGGCCGCCCGCCGAGGCGTCGACGGTGGTGACGCCGTGCCGGAGCGCGGCGAGGGTGTTCGCGAGGGCCTGGCCGTAGGTGTCGTGGAAGTGCACACCGAGCCGGGACGTGGCCACCCCCGCGTCGTTCAGCGAGGTCAGCAGGGTCTGGACGTGGCCGGGGGTGGCGACGCCGATGGTGTCGCCCAGGCTCAGTTCGTCGCAGCCCAGGTCCGTCAGCGCGCGGCACACCCGCACCACCTGGTCGACGGGCACCGGACCCTCCCAGGGGTCGCCGAAGCACATCGAGAGATAGCCGCGGACGTGCACCCCGGCGTCCTTCGCCCGCGCCACGACGGGCGCGAACATCGCCAGCGCCTCGTCGACCGTGCGGTTGAGGTTGGCCTTGGCGAAGGACTCGGTGGCGCTGCCGAACACCGCGATCCGGCGGGCGCCCAGCGCGAGCGCCCGGTCCAGGCCGCGTTCGTTGGGCACCAGGACCGGCAGCAGATCCGGGTCGAGGTCGCCCAGCTGCGGGAACAGCTGCTCGGCGTCCGCGAGTTGGGGCACCCACTTGGGGTGCACGAAACTGGTGGCCTCGACGGCCGGCAGTCCCGCGTCCGCGAGCCGGTGGATGAACTCGGCCTTGATCTCCGTGGGGACGACGGCCTTCTCGTTCTGCAGGCCGTCGCGCGCGCCGACCTCGTGGATGCGCACCCGGGAGGGCAGGCCCTCGGCGGGCATCCGCATCGGCAGTCCGGCTGCGGTCATGATGCCTTCTCCTGCTCGTCGGCGGGGCGTGCCCCGTTGTCGCCGTCGGCGCTCTCCTCGGGGGTGACGACGGCCAGGATCTGGTCCATGGCGACGGCCGTGCCCGGGGTGACGTCCAGCTCGGCGACGGTCCCGGCGTGCGGTGCGGCGATGACGTGCTCCATCTTCATCGCCTCCACCACCAACAGCCCCTGACCTGCGGCGACTTCATCGCCCACGGCCACCTTGACGACGGTGACGGTGCCGGGCATGGGGGCGGTCAGCGCGTCCACGCCGTGCGCACCGGCGGCCCCGCTCAGCGTCGCCGCCACCGGGTCGTGGTCCTGGACGTGCCAGGAGTCGCCGTCCCTGCCGAGCCAGTCGCCGCTGCGGTGGAAGGTGTGCAGCACGCCGTCCACGGTGACGCGTACGCGGTCCGCTTCGAGCTGCCCCGCCGTGCTTCCGGGCCGCACGTCGTACGCCACCGGGTCGTGGCCCGGCACCCGCAACCAGTGGCGGACGGGGGCGGGCTCGCCACCGAGCCGGAAACCGGTCGGCGCCGCGAAGGGGTCGCGCCAGCCGCCGTCGGCCACCGGCCGCTCCAGGGCGGCCTGCCGGACCGCGGCGGCCGCGGCGTACACCTCGTCCGGCACGGAGCCGTCCAGCAGCCCCGCCGCCTCCCGCTCGACCAGGCCGGTGTCCAGCTCGCCGGACACCACATCGGGGTGCGCCAGCAGCCGCCGCAGGAAACCGGCGTTGGTGGTCACGCCGAGGGTGACGGTCGAGGCCAGCGCCGCGCGCAGGGTGCGCAGCGCGCTCGCCCGGTCCGGGCCGTAGGCGATCACCTTGGAGAGCATCGGGTCGTAGAGGCTGCCGACCTCCGCGCCCTGCGACAGGCCGGAGTCGGTGCGCACCCCGCCGCCCCGGGGCTCGTGCAGTTCCAGGACCGTGCCGCCGGTCGGCAGGAAGTCGCGGGACGGGTCCTCGGCGCAGATCCGGGCCTCGATGGCGTGCCCGGTGAGGGTGATGTCCTCCTGGGCGCAGGGGAGATGCTCGCCGGCCGCCACCCGCAGCTGCCATTCCACCAGGTCGAGGCCGGTGACCAGTTCGGTGACCGGGTGCTCGACCTGGAGGCGGGTGTTCATCTCCATGAAGTAGTACGAGGCCGGGTCCTTGCCGGGGACGATGAACTCGACGGTGCCGGCGCCGCGGTAGCCGCAGGAGCGGGCCGCCTGCACGGCCGCCTCGCCCATCGCGGCCCGGGTCGCCTCGTCCAGCAGGACCGACGGCGCCTCCTCGATCACCTTCTGGTGGCGGCGCTGGAGCGAGCACTCCCGCTCGCCGAGGTGCAGGACGGTGCCGTGGCCGTCGGCCAGGATCTGGATCTCGATGTGCCGCGGGCGGTCGATCCAGCGCTCGACGAGCAGCGTGTCGTCGCCGAAGGAGCCGCGGGCCTCGCGGCGGGCGGCGGCGATCTCATCGGCGAGCAGCGCCTCCTCGCGCACCAGCCGCATGCCCTTGCCGCCGCCGCCCGCGGACGGTTTGAGCAGCACCGGCATGCCGATCTCGCGGGCGGCGGCGGCCAGTTGGTCGTCGCTCAGGCCGCTGCCGGACGAGCCGGGGACGACCGGGACGCCGGCCGTGCGGACCGTCTCCTTGGCGCGGATCTTGTCGCCCATGAGGTCGATGGCCTCGGCGGACGGGCCGATGAAGACCAGTCCGGCGTCCGCACAGGCCCGTGCGAAGCCGGCGTTCTCGGCGAGGAAGCCGTAGCCGGGGTGCACGGCCTGCGCGCCGCTGCGTGCGGCGGCCTCCAGCAGGCGCGGGACGGACAGATAGCTCTCGCCGGCCGGGGCGGGCCCGATCCGCACGGCGGTGTCGGCCTCACGGACGTGGCGGGCGTCGGCGTCCGCGTCGCTGAAGACGGCGACCGAGCGGATGCCGAGCTCGCGCAGCGTACGGATGACGCGGACGGCGATCTCGCCGCGGTTGGCGACCAGGACGGTGTCGAACATGGTGGTGGGCATTCCTTCTGTGCGCCTTCCCTCGGAGGGCTCTCTCGTGTCCGGCATCGCGCTCACATCCGGAAGACGCCGTAGCCGGGCGTGCCCAGCGGCGCGTTGGCACAGGCGGTCAGCGCCAGGCCCAGCACCTGCCGGGTCTCCAGCGGGTCGATGACGCCGTCGTCCCACAGCCGGGCGGTGGCGTAGTAGGCGTTGCCCTGGGTGTCGTACTGCTCGCGGATCGGGGCCTTGAAGGTGTCCTCGTCCGCGGCGCTCCACTCCTCGCCGCGCGCTTCGAGCTGGTCGCGTTTGACGGTCGCGAGGACGGAGGCGGCCTGTTCGCCGCCCATCACCGAGATCTTGGCGTTCGGCCACATCCACAGGAAGCGGGGGGAGTAGGCCCGGCCGCACATGGAGTAGTTGCCCGCGCCGTAGGAGCCGCCGATGACGACGGTCAGCTTGGGGACGCGGGTGCAGGCGACCGCGGTCACCATCTTCGCGCCGTGTTTGGCGATGCCGCCCGCCTCGTACTGCCGGCCGACCATGAAGCCGGAGATGTTCTGGAGGAAGAGCAGCGGGATGCCGCGCTGGTCGCACAGCTCGATGAAGTGGGCGCCCTTCTGGGCGGATTCGGAGAACAGGATGCCGTTGTTGGCGACGATGCCGACCGGGTGGCCGTGCAGGTGCGCGAAGCCGGTCACCAGCGTCTGGCCGTATTCGGCCTTGAACTCCGCGAAGCGCGAGCCGTCGACGAGCCGCGCGATGACCTCGCGGACGTCGTAGGGCGTACGGGAGTCGGCGGGCACCGCGCCGTAGAGCCCGGCCGGGTCGACCTTGGGCTCCTCGACCGGGCGCACCGTCCAGGGAAGCGGTTCGCGGTCGCCGAGGGTGCCGACGATGGTGCGCACGATCCGCAGGGCGTGCGCGTCGTCCTCGGCGAGGTGGTCGGTGACGCCGGAGGTCTTGGCGTGCACCTCGCCGCCGCCCAGCTCCTCGGCGGTGACGACCTCGCCGGTGGCGGCCTTCACCAGCGGCGGCCCGCCGAGGAAGATCGTGCCCTGGTCGCGGACGATGACGGCCTCGTCGCTCATCGCCGGGACGTACGCGCCGCCGGCGGTGCAGGAGCCGAGGACCGCCGCGATCTGCGGGATGCCGGCGCCCGACATCCGCGCCTGGTTGTAGAAGATCCGCCCGAAGTGCTCGCGGTCGGGGAAGACCTCGTCCTGCATGGGCAGGAAGGCGCCGCCGGAGTCGACGAGATACAGGCACGGCAGGCGGTTCTCCAGGGCGATCTCCTGGGCCCGCAGATGCTTCTTGACCGTCATCGGGTAGTACGTGCCGCCCTTGACCGTGGCGTCATTGGCGACGATCACCGTCTCGCGGCCGGAGACCCGGCCGATACCGGCGATCACCCCGGCGGCCGGTGCGGCGCCGCCGTACATCCCGTCGGCGGCGAGCGGGGCCAGCTCCAGGAACGGCGATCCCGGGTCCAGGACGGCGTCCACCCGCTCCCTGGGCAGCAGCTTGCCGCGTGCGGTGTGGCGTGCCCTGGCCTTCTCGCCGCCGCCCAGCCGGGCCGCCGCGAGCTTGTCGCGCAGCCGTGCCGTGAGCTCGCGGTGCGCGGCCTCATTGGCCCGCCAGGAGTCGGACGCCGGGTCGGCGGTACTCCCCAGCACCGGTGCCTGCTCCATCAGTAAGAGCCCCCTTGCTCGGTCGCCTGCCCGCGCGCCGCGGTCGGCGGCCGGGCGGGCATGCGGTTAATGGGCGTTAACTCGTTTCCTCCAGGTTAACGAGCACTAACCCGGCTGTCTACAATTGGCGGCATGAGCAATACGCACGCCCCCGCCCCGACCAGCCGCCGCGAACAGATCCTCAAGGAGGCGGCCCGGCTCTTCGCCGAGCGCGGGTTCCACGGCGTGGGCGTGGACGAGATAGGGGCGGCCGTGGGCATCTCGGGCCCCGGCCTCTACCGGCACTTCGCCGGCAAGGACGCGATGCTCGCCGAGCTGCTGGTCGGGATCAGCGAGCGGCTGCTGGCGGGCGGCCGGATGCGGATCGCCGAGGGCGGCGAGAGCCCCGAGGCGGTGCTGGACGCGCTGATCGACGGCCATATCGACTTCGCGCTGGACGACCGCCCGCTGATCACCGTCCACGACCGTGAGCTGGACCGGCTGCGCGAGGCCGACCGCAAGCGGGTCCGCCAGCTGCAGCGCCAGTACGTCGAGCTGTGGGTGGAGGTCGTGCGCCAGGTGCACGCCGGTGCCTCCGAAGCGCAGGCCCGCGCCTGCGTGCACGCCGTCTTCGGCCTGCTGAACTCCACCCCGCACCTCGGCAGGCCCGGCGCCCTCCCCGGCCGTACGGAGATGTCCCAGCTGCTGCACCGGCTGGCGCTGGGGGCCTTCGGGGCGGTGGCGGAGGTCGAGCCGGCGGGCGCCTGAAGGGGGGCGGCGGGGTGGCGCAGCTCGCACCCGCGGGCGTCCGTGACCTCTGGACAGCCATGCTGACCGGCCGGTAGCTTTCGCTGAGCAAGCGCTTAGCCGGTGCTTGGTCAGCTACCTGGAGGAGGGCGGCCCGATGCGCCGTACGGTGTTCAACGAAGATCACGAGGCGTTCCGCGAGACCATCCGGGCCTTCATAGAGGCCGAGGTCGTCCCCGTGTACGACGACTGGTACGCCGCCGGCCAGGCGCCCCGCGACTTCTACTACAAGCTCGGCGAGCTGGGCGTCTTCGGTATCCGGGTCCCCGAGGAGTACGGCGGCGCCGGTATCGAATCGCACAAGTTCGAGGCCGTGATGTACGAGGAGACCTCCCGCGCGGGCGTGTCCTTCGGCGGTTCCGGCGTGCACGTGCTGCTCGGTCTGCCGTACATCGAGATGCTCGCCACCGACGACCAGAAGAAGCGCTTCCTGCCGAAGTTCGTCACCGGCGAGGAGATGTGGGCGCTGGCGATGACCGAGCCGGGCACCGGCTCCGACGTCGCGGGCATGAAGACCACCGCGAAGCTCTCCGAGGACGGAACGCACTACGTCCTCAACGGCGCCAAGACCTTCATCACCGGCGGCGTGCACGCCGACCGCGTCATCGTCTGCGCCCGCACCGCGCCCCCGAAGGAGGACGACCGCCGCTTCGGCATCTCCCTCTTCGCCGTGGACACCAAGGCGCCGGGCTACTCCGTCGGCCGCAAGCTGGACAAGCTCGGCCTGAAGGTCTCCGACACCGCCGAGCTGGCGTTCGTCGACGTGCAGGTGCCGGTGGAGGACCTGCTCGGCGAGGAGAACAAGGGCTTCGGCTACCTGGGCCACAACCTCGCCTCCGAGCGCTGGGGCATCGCCTTCGGCGCCTACGCGCAGGCCAAGGCCGCCGTCCGGTTCGCCAAGGAATACGTCCAGGAGCGCACCGTCTTCGGCAAGCCCGTCGCCGCCTTCCAGAACACCAAGTTCGAGCTGGCCGCCTGCCAGGCCGAGGTGGACGCCGCCGAAGCCGTCGCCGACCGCGCCCTCGAAGCCCTCGACGCGGGCGAGCTGACCCCGGCCGAGGCCGCCTCCGCGAAGCTCTTCACCACCGAGGTCGCGCACCGCGTCATCGACAAGTGCCTCCAGCTGCACGGCGGTTACGGCTACATGAACGAGTACCCGATCGCCCGCCTCTACGCCGACAACCGCGTCAACCGCATTTACGGCGGCACCAGCGAGGTCATGAAGTCGATCATCGCCAAGTCCATGGGACTGTGAGCCGCCTCCGCCCCTGAGCGAAAGCACACGTACGTGAACGACGCCCTGCGGTCCCTGCTCGATCTGCTCGACCTGGAGCGGATCGAGCAGGACATCTTCCGCGGTCAGAGCCGCGCCTCGGTCGTGCCCCGCGTCTTCGGCGGCCAGGTCGCGGCCCAGGCGCTGGTCGCGGCCGGCCGGACGGTCCCCGCCGACCGGCCGCCGCACTCCCTGCACGCGTACTTCCTGCGGCCCGGCGACCCCGGCGCGCCGATCGTCTACACCGTCGACCGGATCCGCGACGGACGGTCCTTCACCACCCGCCGGGTGGTCGCCGTCCAGCACGGCCAGCCGATCTTCCACCTCTCGGCGTCCTTCCACGCCGACGAGGACGGGCTCGAACACCAGGAGCCCATGCCGAAGGCCCCCGACCCGCTGACGCTGCCCACCGCCGCCGAGATGCTGCCCCGCTACGCCGACCGGTTCGTCGAACCGGGCGTCACCACGCGGCTGCTGGAGGCCCGCGCCGCGGTCGATCTGCGCTACGTCGACGAGCCGCCGTTCGGCAGCGTCGGGCAGCCCCGCGAGCCGCGCTCCCAGGTCTGGTTCCGCACCAACGGCACCCTGGACGGCCCGGCCCCCATCGAGCGGCCGCTGCTGGACATCTGCCTGGTCACCTACGTGTCCGACATGACCCTGCTGGACTCGGTGCTGCTCGCGCACGGCCGGGGCGGCTGGGCGGTCGGGGACGTGGTCGGCGCCAGCCTCGACCACGCGATGTGGTTCCACCGCCCGCTGCGCGCCGACGACTGGCTGCTCTACGACCAGGAGTCACCCACCGCCCAGGGCGGCCGGGGCCTGGGCAAGGGCCGCATCTTCACGGCCGACGGGCACCTGGCGGTCTCGGTGATCCAGGAGGGCGTGATCCGGGTCCCGCGCGACGAGGGCTGAGGGACCCGCCAGGGGCCCGCGAGGCGCCCGCGAGGCGCCGGACGACCGCTGCGCACGCGGCTCCCGACTCTCCGTGAGGCCTTGCGCGGCCCGGCCCCGGGCTCGGGCCGGCGCGGGCGAGGCGGGGCGGCCTGACCGGGCCTGACCGGCGGGCCTGCGGGGGCGCCGGGGCCTGCGCGGGCGGCCGGCTCCGTCAGGCCAGGCCGGCGGCGTCGAGCAGGTAGGCGGTCAGCGGGTCGTAGTGGCGCGGGCTCAGGACGTGGTCGTCCAGCGGGATGGTCACCTGGAGGGTGCCCTCGGCCTCGCCCAGGAACAGCGCCGGGTCGTTGCAGTCGGCGAATCCCACCGCTTCGATGCCCCGTTGGCCCGCGCAGCCGGCCCAGCCGTGGTCAGCCATCACCAGCTCCGGCAGCGGCCGCCCCTCGCGCGCCAGACCGTCCAGGATCGCGGCCATCGGCTCGGGGGAGTGGGTGTGCCACAGCGTCGCCCCGCGCTCCAGCATCGCGACATCGGCGAACTGGAAGACCATGCCGTCGTCCGCCCGGAGCCCCTCGGGGATCACCACGATCTCGCAGCCCTTGGCGCGCAGCGCGTCCGCGGTGGCGCGGTGCACATCCAGCAGCCCGCCCGGGTGGCCGGTCGCGAAGAGCACCCGCTGCCGGTCGGCGGCGGCCTTGCGCAGCACCCCCGCCGCACGCTCCAGGGCGTCCACGGTCAGCTCGGGGTCGATGGTGTCCTGGCCCTGACGGTGGTGCGGATCGTCGTTGACGCCGCAGCGCTCGGCCATCACCGCGAGCACGTCCTGCTCGTCCGACCACCGGTCGCCGAGCTCCAGGCCGAGCCAGTAGTGGCGGTCACCGTTGGCGAGCTTGCGGTAGTGGGAGAGATTGTTCTCGCGAGGGGTGGCGACGTCACCGGCGATCCGGGTCCGCACGAGGTGGTCGACGAGTTCGGCGCGCGTGGGGGCTGCGGGTGCAGAGGCTATCGGCATAGCGCCATTGTGCCCGCCCGGATCCCCCGGGGCGCCGGAGTTCCGGAGCGCGGACACCTCCAGGAGCGGTCCTGACGGCGAGGCGGGCCCGCGTGCGGCGCGGGCGGGCACGGCAGCGAGGGCGCGGACCGGAACGGCCGCGGGGCGCGGACCGGGCCTGCGGCGGCCGGGGAGGAACGGGCGTGCGGCGGCCGGGGAGGACCTACGATCGCCGGTGAATCCCGCGGACCGGGCGCCCGCCATGGCCGCGCCGGCCCGCCGGTGATGCCGCAGCCCGCGGAGGAACCGGCGACCCGCGGATGATCCGTACGGCGCAGAGGGGGGCCGACCGGTGGGCCGCAAGGCAGCGAAGCCGCCGTGGCAGGTGCGTATCAGGGCCGCGCGAGGCGGCACGGTCACCGGAGGCGGCATTCTCTGCGCCAACGGCACCGTGCTGACCTGCGCACATGTCGTCCGGCAGTGCGCGGGGGCGGACGGCAGGGGCGGTGTGCTGGCCGACTTCCCGTTCCTGGAACGCGGCAGCGCCATCCCCGCCCGGCTCGTCCTCGCCCGCGAAGGGGCCGAGGCCGGCGCCCGGGACGACATCGCCGTGCTGCGGCCCGAACGCGTCCCGCACGGCGCCGAGCCCGCACCGTTCGCGGAGCGCCCCGCACCGGTCGGCCACACCCTCGGCGCGTACGGCTTCCCAGACGGCCACCCCGACGGGGTGTGGTCCGGCGGGCGGCTCGCTGGCCACACCGCGGGCGGTCTGCTCCAGTTCGCCGCCACCGGCCCCGAAGGCCATCCGCCGGCCCGCGGCTTCAGCGGCTCGCCCGTATGGGACGAGGACCTCCAGGCCGTCATCGGCATGGTCACCGCCGTCGACCGCCGGCCGGCACTGCGCACCGCCTACGCCGTCCCCGTCGACGAACTCCGCCGGTACTGGCCGGAGCTGGCCGACCCGTACCCGGTACGCCTGTGGGTGCACGATCCGCACGGCGGGCCGCCGCGGATGATCCCGCTGCCCACCAGGGGCCCCGGGCGCCACGAATTCTGGGTCGGCCGAGGCGACGGCACCCCCGCCGAGCCGGACATCCTGCTCGCCTCCCGGCCGCCGCATGTCGTCAGCCGCTGGCACTGCCGGCTGGCCTGCGAATTCGGCCATTGGTACGTGGAGAGCCCGGTGCCGCAGGTGACCACGTTCGTCCGGCACCGCGGCGACGACGGCCTGCGGCAGGTCCCCGAAGAGGGGCAGCTGCGGCTCCATCACGGCGACCGGGTGGCCATCCGCGCCGTCCTCTCCGCCGTCGCCGCCGCGCCCGACCGGGCTGCGGACGCGGCGCCCCGAAGGACGCTCGGCTACTGGGAGTTGGAGTTCGTCGACGACCGCCACACGATGCGGTGAGGCACGAAACGCACCCGCCGCCACCGGGGCGCGCCGACGGCGCATGTCACCTCAACCCCGCCCGAATCTCCCCTGGCCGCCCCTGAATCCACCTCGTACGGGTGACTTGGGGAACCCCGCACCGTGATCAACTCGTCATCGACGGTGACGGGACGTCGCTGCGGTGGCTTGCGCGCCGCACAGGGGAGGCGGGGAAGATGGCAAAACTGCGATCGGCATTCATCTGGTGCGGAGTGGCGGGGGTGGTCTTCGCCGTGCTCCTGGTCGCCTCGGGCGCCACCGCGATCGTGCCGCCCCTGCACCGTCTCATCGAGCACGGTGGCGCCTCTCAACTCCTCGCCACCGCGGTGCTCGCGCTCAACGGCTGGGTGCTGCTGATGCTGGCGTCGCTGGCCGTCCGCAACGGCCGGGAAGCGGGCGCCCTCGCCGTCGAGAAGGGGACGCGCTCACGCCACACCACTCCGCGCAGCGCCCGGACCGAGGTGTTCCGGACGATGGAGCAGACCCGGGATTTCCTGAGCGGCGTGACCCACCCGCTGCCGGACGCCTCGCTCGACGCGGCGGCCCGGACGCGGGCCCGGCAGTCCCTGCGGGCCCGTGTCGGCGGCCCGCCCGACCCGGCGCAGGCCGAATCGCTGCTGGCCGGCCGCTCCGCGGTCCGCGGGGCGCGCGCCGAGACCCCGTACTCCGTCATCCGCGCGCTGGTCTGGGCGCTGCCCGCACTCGGATTCATCGGCACCGCGGCCGAGATGTCGACGTCGATCCGCGGCCTGAGCGGCGCCATGCAGGGCACCTCCTCCTACGCCCAGCTGAGCGGCGTGCTGGTCTCCGACGTGATCAGACCGCTGGCCCAGGCCTTCGGCATCACGCTGTTCGCCCTCGGCAGCAGCGTCGTCTGCCATCTGCTGGTCACCTTCGTGCACACCCGCGAGGAGCGGCTGCTGCTCGAACTCGACGAGCTGGTCCTCGGCCGGCTGGCGGAGCACACCGCGCCGGCGAACCGCTCGCCGCTCGCCGACCGCGACACGGCAGCCGAAGCCGAAGCCGCGGCCGCCATGACCGCGGCCATGCGCGCCGCCACCGAGGGGATCGGGGCGATGAACACCGAGCTGGCCCGGCTCACCGCCGAGGCCGCCAAGGCCCGCCTCGAACTGAACACCGCCAAGCCCGACCGCGCCGAGGACGTCGTCCGCCGGCTCGACGTCATCGGCTCCCAACTGGCCGCCATCAACGAGGGGCTGGACCGCGAGATGGTCCTGATGCCGATGCGCCCCGGAGGCCGGGTGCCCGGCCAGGGCCCGCGGTCCGGCGGCCTGCCCGGCGGCCCCGGTGACGGAGGGCTGTGATGCGCGGCTTCGGGGGAGCCGGCGGATTCGCCGGACGGCGCGGCGGCGGCGACGGCGCGCCGGTGGAGCTGCGCTTCATCGACCTGCTGCTCATCATCATCGCCACCTTGATGTTCCTGGCCGTGCTGCTCAGCCTCGTCAGCGCCCACAATCCGGCCGGCGAGAGCCAGGCCGCCATACCGCCCGCGGTCGAAGTCGCCACCGCCAAGGCCCCGGACGCGTTGGCCGGCACCCCCTACGAACTGACGCTGGCTGCCGTCGGCGGCGTCGCTCCCTACCGCTGGGAGCGCACGTCGGGTGACCTCCCCAAAGGGCTGAGGCTGACCGAGGGCGGCGTCCTCACCGGCGAGGCCGAGCAGCCCACCGGCGCGCCCGGCACCCTCCGCACCACCGTCCGGGTGGAGGACTCCCAGGGGCGACGAGCCGAACGCACCCTGTCGTTGACGGTCCGCAGGGCCGCCGACGAGGGCGCCGAGCGGCCGCACCTGCGGGTGATCTCCAAGACCGTCGCGGTGCCCGTGGGCAAGAAGGATGAGGACTATCCCGCGCACCGCTTCGCCGCGGAGTCGGGCAGCGGCCCGTACACCTGGGCGCCCGCCGAAGCCCTTCCGGCCGGCATGAAGCTCTCCGGTGGTGGCGAGCTGACCGGCAGGCCCACCAAGGAAGGCACCTTCGACTTCGCCGTACGTGTCGAGGACTCCACCGGCCTCCAGGCCCGCCAGCAGGTGCGGCTGGTGGTCGGCCAGGTGCACCCGGAGAAGGACGACGGCCTGTGGGACGCGCCCTGGTACCTGCTCGCCCTGGCCGGCATCGGCGCCCTGGTGATCCTGCAACTGCTGAAGCTGCTGTTCTTCGGCCGTCCGTCGATGGTGACGCCGACGGTGCCGGGGGTGCTGCGACGGTGAGCGAAACGGAGCGGGACGGCACGGAGCGGACGGGCCGGTGGCCGGGCGGGAATCCGCTTCGCCGGTGTGGCCCGGCATTGCCGGTGTGGCTCCGCGCCGCGGCGCCCCGGTGAACAATGGGCGCTAGCACGGGAGTTGAGGATGGTTACGCGGGTCGGCGCGGCGACGGGCCGGGACGGGAGCGGGAGATGGGCGGCCAGTCGGGCGATCAGGCGGGCCCGCACGCGCAGTTGCGGGCAGGGGCGCGGCTGAGCACCGGCCACGAAGTGCGCGAGGTGCGCCGCGGCGGGTTCTCCGAGGTGGCCATCGTCGAGGGACGGTACGGCGAGCGGCTCGCGGTGAAGCGGATCCGCGGTGAGGTGCGCGAACGGCTGGGCAGCGCGGCCGAACAGGCATTTCTCCATGAGTGCGAGGTCGCGGTGGCCCGCCTCGGCCAGGCGCCGTGCACCGCCCGCCCCGTCCTGGCCATGCCGGCTCTCGAACAGACCGAGGAGACCGGGCCGGACCATCGGGACCAGCAGGCCGGGGACGGTGTGGTGCGGGTGTCCCTGGGGCCTGCGCTCTTCATGGACTACGTCGACGGGCCCGCGCTCACCGACCTCCTCGCCGCCGGGAGGCTGTCGCTCAGCCAGTCGGCCCTGGTGTGCGGCGGCGTCGCCGCGGCGCTCGCGCACGCCCATGCCGCGTCGGTCTGCCACCGCGACATCAAGCCCAGCAACATCCTGCTGACCAGCGCGAACGAGGTACGCCTCATCGACTGGGGCCTCAGCGGCGCCGGCGACCTCTCGGATGCCAGCACCCGCATCGAATACCTCTCCCCGCAGCGCTTCGAGCGGATGGACCTGGCCGCCCCGTCGGACGACGTCTACGCCCTCGGCATGGTCTTCCACCAGTGCCTCACCGGGCGCCTCACCGGCGGCCAGTGGCCGGTCGGCGAACCCTCCGTCCTGCGACGGGAGTTGGCCGAACGCTGCCCGGACGTCCCGGAGGGCCTCGCGCACATCGTCGTATCGATGCTCGCCCCACGCCCCGAGGACCGCCCCACCGCTCAGGCCATCGCCGGCACCCTGCTGCACGACGACATGGCCGCCACCCTGGCGGAACAGGACCTGTACCGGCCGTTCTGCGAGGGGTGCGGCTTCATCGCACCGGGTGCGGGGGCGCGTACGTCGGGCGGGGCAGGCAGGGCGGACGGCCGGGCAGGCGGCACGAACGGTGCCGTCGGCGTCTCCGCTCCGGGCACCTGCCCGGTCTGCGAGGGCGGCCTGCTACGGCGGGTGGAGCGTGATCCCCATCCGGACATGGTCCGGATCTCCGCGGGCCCCTTCCTGCACGGCCTCAGCGATTCACAGGCCCGGCATGCCCTGATCACCGCCCGGATGGCGCCGGACGACGACCAGGTACGCCAACTCACCCTCGACGGCGGCCCCCGGAAGGTGTTCTGCCGGGTCTTCGACATCGACCGCACGCCCGTCACCAACGCGCAGTACGCGGCCTTCACCGAAGCCGTGAACTACCCCGAACCGAACGGCTTCAAGGAGGTCTTGGCCGAGGCCCCCGACCACCCGGTCACCTCCGTGAGCTGGCGCGACGCGCTCTGCTACGCCCTGTGGAGCGGCAAACGGCTGCCCACCCCGCTCGAATGGGAGAAGGCCGCCCGCGGCCCCGACGACGACCGGATGTACCCCTGGGGCAACACCTTCGACCGGGCGCGCTGCTACGGCCCGCCCGGCGGCTCACGCCTGCGCGACGTTCCCACGTCCCCGGTCGGCGCCGTCCCCGAGGGCCGGTCCCCCTGGGGCGTGCTCGACATGAGCGGCAACGTCAACGAGTGGGTGGCGTCCGGCACCGTACGCGACTTCCGGGGGGTGCGGGGCGGCGCCGCCGGCGAACTGCTGGAGGTGTACGGCCTGGTCTCGTACCAGTCCCAGGCCCGCGTCGACCACGCGGCGCCCTCCATCGGCTTCCGCTGCGCCTCGGACGTCGCGCACGACACCGTGCCGTACGAGGGCCACGAGTCGTGTGAGCCCTCCGCGCCGCGCGAGCCGCCGGCGCCGCCGGCACCGTACGCGCCGGACCTCCGCCTCGTCCGGCAGTACCCCGACCCCACGCCGTACCCGGACCCCACGCCGTACCCGGGCCCCCGCCCGTACCCGGACCCCACCCCGTACTCCGGCCCGGACCCGTATCCCGGACCCGACCCTGAAAGGTATCGGCCACGATGACCGACGAGCTGCTCCGCTTCCCGCTGGACGGCGGCGGGGAGGTGACGGTGGAGGCCCGCGCGGACGAAGCGGGCATGGTGGGCGCCTCCCGCGGCGACGGCGCGATCGCCACCGGCACGTCGACCTTCAACCGCGCGCTGGACGGCGTCCGCGACGCGGCCGATGCCGCACTGCGCAGCTTCAGCACGCTCGCCCAGCGCCCGGACGAGGTGCAGATCCAGTTCGGCGTACGGCTCACCGCCGAGGCGGGCGCGGTGATCACCAAGACCGGCGTGGAAGGGCACCTCCAGGTCACGGTCACCTGGTCCGGCGGCCACCCCGGGCACCGCGGGCACGGCGAGCGCGAGCGTGCACGCGAGCGCCGGCGCCGGGGCGAGGGGGAGCCCGCGGGAGAGGAAGCAGCGGAGGACGAAGGCGACGGCGCAGGCGACGGGCAAGGAGGCGGTGCCGGCCCGGCGACGGACGAGGGCCCGCCCCCCGCCCCGACGGATGGCTGACCTCCGCTACACCCACCCCGGCCACCCCACCCCACCTCAGACGCCCTGGCCAAAGTGTCGAACGCCATCACGCCCCCACACAGAAATGTCCATGGGCGGATGCGGCCGCTGTCCCTACCCTCAGCGTCATGACCACCGCATCCAGTGAGCCCGTGGGCCCCGTCGACTCCTCCCGTATCCCGCGCTACGCCGGTCCGGCGACCTTCGCGCGGCTGCCGCGCCTCGACGAGGTGACCCGGGCCGATGTGGCCGTCGTCGGAGTCCCCTTCGACACCGGCGTCTCCTACCGCCCCGGCGCCCGCTTCGGCGGCAACGCCATCCGCGAGGCGTCCCGGCTGCTGCGCCCGTACAACCCGGCCCAGGACGCGTCCCCGTTCGCCCTCGCCCAGGTCGCGGATGCCGGTGACATCGCCGCCAACCCGTTCAACATCGACGAGGCCGTGGAGACCGTCGAGGCGTCCGCCGACGCGCTGCTCGACACCGGCGCCCGCCTGATGACCCTCGGCGGCGACCACACCATCGCCCTCCCGCTCCTGCGCTCCATGGCGAAGAAGCACGGCCCGGTCGCCCTGCTCCACTTCGACGCCCACCTGGACACCTGGGACACGTACTTCGGCGCCGAATACACCCACGGCACCCCCTTCCGCCGCGCCGTCGAGGAAGGCATCCTCGACACCTCCGCGCTCTCCCACGTCGGCACCCGCGGCCCGCTCTACGGCAAGAAGGACCTCGACGACGACGAGAAGATGGGCTTCGGCATCGTCACCTCCGCGGACGTCATGCGCCGCGGCGTCGACGAGGTCACCGACCAGCTGCGCCAGCGCATCGGCGACCGCCCGCTCTACATCTCCATCGACATCGACGTCCTGGACCCGGCCCACGCCCCCGGCACCGGCACCCCCGAGGCCGGCGGCCTCACCTCCCGCGAACTGCTGGAGATCCTGCGGGGGTTGGCGTCCTGCAACCTCATCTCCGCCGACCTGGTCGAGGTCGCCCCCGCCTACGACCACGCGGAGATCACGTCGGTCGCCGCCTCCCACACGGCATACGAGCTGACGACGATCATGGCCCGCCAGATCGCGGCGGCGCGGGGCTGACACCGGACGGGCCCCCGCCGCCGCGCCGACGGCCGTGGGGGCTCGGGGCGGTCATCTCACAGCGGGGGCCGGCCGTTGCGGGAGACGAGGTCCCAGGTGCCGTCCTCGAACTCGGTGCCGCCCAGGACGGTGTCCCATGTCTCGCTGCCGGAGGCCACCGGGTCGATGCGCGCACACCAGGAGGCCAGGACGGCCTGGGCGTCGCGGCGGTCGGCGGGTGACGGGTAGAACGTTCTGCGGAACGTGTCGAAGAGCCGCACCATGACGAAGAAGCCGGGCAGACTCCCGCCGACGAGCTCCGGCTCGGTGCCCGGGCCGGTCCGGAACAGCTCACCGGTCGTTCCGTCCAGCAGCAGCTCCGCATGCATCCAGGAGCCGACGGCGTACCGCACGGGGGTCTCGCCGTCCGGGCTGCCGAACTCCCCGCCGGCCGGGGACAGGCCGCCGGTCGTCCGGAGATGCAGAAACCCCTCGACGTCCGGCAGCCCCACCGCGGCAAGAAAGCGCCGCGCCCGCGGGTCCGTCACGCCGTCCGGGATGTCCCCCTCCGGGCGCGGACGGCAGGCCCCCGCGCCGAAGCTCTCCTCCAGCCACGCCCGGCTGCCCTCCTCGCCGCGCACGGCGGCAGCGGCCTCCGGCGGAAGATCCGGCGCGGCCGCCTTCGCATGCGGTGCGATCAACGGCGCGTCGCGCCACGCACGTTCGCCGTCAACGGCCTCCGCGGTGCCGGTGACGGCGAACAGACCGCCTTCCCCGGCCAGCACCCACACCCCGTCGATCTCCACTCCCTGCGTGAGGAACAGCGGGGGCCGGGGGCACGGAGTGAGGGGGCCGGGATCGCCGTGCTCGATGTCCCATGCGCCGTCGAACTGCTCGGCGAACGTCGCCGTTACCCCCTCGGGGACGCGGTCGCCGTAGATCCAGTCGGCTTCGTTGAGAGGCTCCGGGACAACGACGGGCTCCACCAGCCGCTCACCCGTCGCCGGATCCCACTCCTGCCGGACGTACTTGTGGTCCGGGTCCGTCGCCCTCGCGGTCGTCGCGCCCCGGGCGGTCGAGACGGCGTACTTTCCGGTGGCGCCCGGATGCGGAACCAGCGTGATCTCGTCGACCCGGCCCGCCTCGCCGTCCAGGGGCCCGAAGGCCCCGCCGGGGCGCCAGCGCGACCACACGGTCCGCCAGGGCATGCGGACACCGGATCCGCTGATCCGCGCCGCCAGTTCCGTGCGCCCGGCGCTGACCGCGGCGTGATGCAGCCAGGCCGCCCACTCGCCCTGCGTCAGCGAATCCGCGCCCCGGGCTTCGATGGCGCGGATGTCCGCCAGGAAGCCACGGTGCGACCCCGGACCGCCCTGCGGCACCCCGTCGGGGAAGGCGTAGCCCAAGGCGTCCCACACCGCCAGGGGGCGCAGGCGGGCCACCACCTCGCCCTTCAGCAGGACGTCCGGCAGCACCCCGCCGAGTACGGCATGCGCGGGCAGCGCCCGACACGCATACCGGCCCACCGGCCCCGGCCCGGCCGCCATGAGCGCTTCCACGACGCGGCATTGGGCCGCCTCGCCGAGCGGATACGCCTCCCGCCACTCCTGCGCGAGAGCGCGCGACCGGAAGGACAGCAGGATCGCGTCCGAAGACGACGCCGCGCTCCCTGCCTCCTCGCGCCGCACCGTGAGCACGCCGGAGTACTCGCTCTCCAGGGCGGCCCAGTCAGGCAGTCCGGCCCAGTCAGCCGGTCCGGTCCCTCCCGAGGGGCCCGCCGCCGCTTCGTGGAGCAACCGGTAGACCTCTTCCGGGACGTCCGTCAGCTCCGCTGCCGCCAGGATGCCGAGCGGATGCAGCCGGCCCCTGCCGGGGGGAGGCGCGGCGAGGCCGTGGTGCGGGGCACCGGGCAGCGTCACCACCCGGTCGCCCGGCCCGGGAGGGGACAAACGGTCACCGTCGCCTTCGACGGCCAGCCGGATGCGTGCATCGGGTGCCGACGAAATGAGGAAGGACAGCGCCCGGTCGATCAGACGCGGCTCCGATGAGGTGTGCGTGCGCCCGGCCCACTGGGCGTTCGCGAGCAGGACGGTGTGGTCGCCGCGCAAGGATGCGCGGAGCGCGGCCCGGCCACCCAGCAGCTCCTCCGGGCCGGGAGCGGCGCCGGCCGCTCCCCACACCCGTACGGCCACTTCCTCAGCGGTCAGGCCCAGGCAGTCCACAAAGACGGCGCCAGGGGTCCGTTCGGCGATCTCCCGCAGAAACGCAGACTTTCCCGAGCAACGCTGCCCGGTGACCCTCAACCGTTTACGGCGCCGGACGGGTAGGTCCAGCCACTCCTGGACCTGCGCCCAGGCCTGGTCGTTCTGGTAGCTCTGTTCGGGCGTCGGCGGCATTGCTTCCTCTCGGAGCCGGGGCGGTCACTCCCGGATACCGGGCGGCTTCCCGGACCCGACAGGCAGAGGGTGACCGGGCCCTTGCGGCCGCGCGGGGCGGGTTCCTGCAGCCACCGGGTCAGACGGGTGGCGAGGGAATGGCGCGACACGACGGGTCGGCTCCGATCGTTCGCGGAACCGGCGTCCCGGTGAGGGAGCACACGCTGCCATGAGCTGTTCCGGCAAGCCCAGTCTGTCACTTCACAGGTTTCGCGACCCGATTTCGCGATCCGACGGCATCGTCGAGCGAGGCGACCAGGGTGGGTCGGGGCCGTCCGGACGCGCTGGGCAAGACGCGGGCGAGGCATGCGCCGTTGCCCCGGACCCACGTCGAGTTGACCCTGTGAGAAGCCTTTTCCCGCCACCCCTCAGACGGCGTCGTGGAAGGCGGCTGTCCATGCACCGGAGGCCGTGCCCGACTCATCGATTTCTTCCAGCCTGCCGATGACGGTACGGCGAATCCGGTCTCGTTCGCCTGCGCTCGATGCCATCGTCAGCGCACACAGCGCGAAAATGTAGTGCTGCAGCATCGCGACGAAACGCCCCAGGCCGGTCGCGACGAGAGTCGCACTCTCATCCTCGCCAGACGTACCGGGCAACCTGTAGACCTTGCCGGTGGCGCCGTCCAGTGCAATCACCTCGCCGGCCCACCGGCCCACGCGATAGAAGGCGGTCTCCGTCGCGGGCTGGAGCCCGAGAATTTCCCGGCTCGGCAGTTCCGCCACCGACACAGCGGCCAGGCCGTCGTCAACCGCGATGATCTCCATCTCCGTGCTGGTGATCGCGGGCAGGCCGACCTCGGTCAGAATGCGTCGCGCATCGGGTGCGGTGAGGGCGGCCGGCAATTCCTCGTCCTGTACGCGGCGTACGGCTCGGGCTCCGAAGAGGGACTCCAGGACGTCCCGGCGCGGGGTGTCCCATCCGCCGGGCACCATGCCGTTGGTGTCACCGAAAGCGGCGAGCAAAGGCTCACCGAAAACCTGCCGCGGGCCCGTGAAATGAGCCGGGTCAGCCGGATCGATGGCAAACAATCCGCCCATTCCGTAGACGAGGACGAGGGTGCCGTCCGCGACCGGCACGGTGCCCCCGACGAACGAGGGGTCCATGCCGTCATCCACCGTGAGCCGGACCAGGGGCTGCGTCAGGCCGTTGTCCCTTCCCAGGGGCCACAGATCCTCGGACTGGCCGGCGGCGGGCACCTCCTCACTCCACGGGCCCGCGAGAAGCGTGCCGGTTGCTGCGTCCCACACGCGAAAGCGTTTGTCCCATGTTCCCTGCCCGGAAACGGCGCTACGCCCCTCCCATGTCACCTCACTGGGGCGACTTTGGGACCCAGGGGCGATGTCGGATGCACGGGTCCCGCCGGGAGGCCGCCAGTTCAGCCAACGCACCTTCCACGGCAGGGAAATGCCGGAGTCCTCCATCGCGGACGCGGTGTGAGTGTCCCCGCGGGCTGTACTCATCAGATGCAGCCAGGAGGCCCATTCGCCCTGGTCGAGCGAATCGACCCCGCTCATCCACAGGTGCGCGGCATCACCGGCCGGGCTTTCCGCGTCGATCAGCGTGTCACCCGTGCAATGCGCCGCGTCGAGCAGCGCCACCTGATCGAGGTGCGCGACCACGCTGCCGTTTCGCTGTACTTCGTCGAATGTTCCCGCGTGCACGGCGTGCATGGCCAGGCCAAGGGCGGCGTACCGGCCTGTGGCGCCCGACTGCGCCCATCCCCGCGGGTGCCGCGAGGTGGTGCTCCAGGAAAGGAGATGGTGCACCAGGTGAAGGTGGGTGGCGCGACCGCGCGAAGGATCCACGGACCGACGCAGCGCCTCCGCCACCCGCTCGTCGCGGAATGACACGAGACCGTCCGCCACCTCCAGTGTCGCGGGTACGTCCGCCGCCAGCGCCGCCAGCGTGTCCTCGTCCCTCTGCGGCAGCCCGAACCCCCGCGCGAGCTCGACCCACATGGCGAGAGGGACCTTGCGCACCTCGGCCAGCGCGAGGGCCGTCACGACCGGATCCGTCGAGCCGGCCTCACCCGCTGCTGCTCCGGTACCGCCCTCCTCGTGCGCCTCGGGCGTGATGTGCAGTGCCAGTCGGTCGCGGAGCCAGTGTTCGCCCGGGTCGGCCTCGACGACCACCTTGGCGTCGATCTTGACGGAGAGGTCACTCACCAAATCCCGTACCACCCGCCTTGGTTGCGCGGACGTGCGGGTACGGCCGGCCCGGTGGGCGTTGCACAGGACGATCAGACGGTCACCGAAATCCGCATCCTCCAATGCCTCGTCCCAGTCGGCGCGCCGCCACAGGGAATCCAGATCCTCTCCCGCCTCCGTCACGAGCTGTTCGAGGATGTCCTCCGCCGTCAAATCCGTCGCGTCCACCCAATAGACATCGGGCTCCGCGTCCCGTACCTGAGCGAGGACATCACTGCGCCCGGAGCCGGGAGCGCCGACGACCTCCGCTACGAGACGGTCATCGGTGTCATCCCGCCACCACTCCAGGATGCGGGCGACCGCCTGCTCCGACGTCATGTGCTCATAGGGGTATCGCGATTGCGTCATTGTTCCTTCTGGCGGGTGGAGACGTTTCGAAGCGGTTTACGCTACACCTTCGAGCCAACGGTGTTCCAAAGCTTCCGGACCTTGCGGATGCGCGCATCGATCTGCTTTTCGCGTTCTTTCTCCGCCTTCGTCTGGGGTACTTCCTTGTTGACTTCTGAATTGATCCTTGCCTTCTCCTCCTTGGGGAGCGCGCTGCTTTTGGGAAGCCCTTGCTTCTCCTGTTCCGCTTCCTGGGTCTTACGTGCGCTGTCCTGGCGTGATTCCCTTTCTTCCTTCCGCTGCTCAATCGCTTCCTGGTCGGCCCGGTAGGTGGTGCTGTAGAAGACAGGGGTCCCGGCGAGCCGTTCCCTGAGGAGGTTCGAGCAATTCGACCCGCCAAGGCCGCCCTTCTTGTCTCCGCAGGGCTCACGCTCGGTGTAGAGGCCGCTTATTTTGTATCCAGAACTCTCGTTTTGAGATTTCACTTGATCGATCCACTCGATCAAGTGCTTCTCCGAGTGCTTGCCGGCGGATCCCGCCTCGTTGGGGAACGAGGAGTCCACCACGTATTCGGTACCGTTCGGCCCCTGTACCTCGATGACTGCGTAATTCCTCTTGGTGAAATCAGGAAGGTGGTTTTCGACGTTACCTGAAGGCTGCTTGTTCTTTTCGGTGAGCTTGTCCAAGACCTTTTGGCCCGATTCCACGTGCTCGCGGACACCCTTGGAGCTGCCGTCCGTGGATACGGGGTGCTCGGTCACGCCGTATCCCTCATGGAAGGAGTGGCTGAGGCGGGCAAGCGTGGAGACGACCACCATGCGTTCGCCGGGGTTGAGGTTGGAGAATCCCGGGAGGGCGCGTTCCAGACCCCGGTCGTTGAAGGTGGTCGGCTTCTGGGGTGAGGCGGCGGGGTGACTGTCGTCCCCTGCGGCGACTCGTAGGACGTGCGCCAGTTCGCCGTCCTTCGCCCACTGCTGTAGGTGAGCGTCCACCCTTTCGTGGTCCGAGATGCGGTAAACCGGGCTCTTTTCGCGCACCTTTGATTGGGAATCATCTGTCGGGAGGCCACTGCGATGGGTGTGATCTGTGTCTGTCTCGCGTTCGAGACGCGGATCCTTGTCGAGAGCCGCAGGATCGTCGGTCCGGACCCGTTTCGCGGGAGGAGCGTCGCCGTCGGACTCGCTGGGGTTCTCGTGCTTTCCCTTGCCGGTGCCGGCGGGTTCGGCGGCAGGCCGGCGGTCGCCCTCGGTGCCCCGGTCGTTGTTGTCGCTCCGGTTGCCGTCGGCGGAGTTGGCGGGGGCGGGACGGCGGTCGGGGTCGAGGGGGACCGCGTGGACGCCGTTGGAGCCGTCGTGGAGGGGCTTGTCGCTGCGCTGGCCGGTCTGGGAGTCGACGTAGGTGATCTTGCCGTTGTGGTTGACGGCGTTCCAGGCGTGGGCGCGGCCGTTGGAGTCCTGGGTGATGATGACGGCCTGTGAGCCGTGGCCGGAGTCCCGGAGGTCTCTCTCCAGGCTGTTGAAGGCGTCCTTGCCGTTGCCGTAGTCGTTGAAGCGGGCGCCCAGGGTGTTCTCGATGCGGTCGCGGCCGTTGCTCTCACCGCGGTCGGAGGGGGTGCCGTCGTCGTTGGTGTCGGGCGTGCGGTGGGCGGCCGCGGTGGGGTTGCCGGCGTAGGTGTCGGCGGTGGCGAGTGCGGAGTCGACGCAGTTGTTGCTGCGGCCGGGGGCGTCGGGGCCGGGGTCGTTGATGGAGTCGACCCAGTTGCCGTCGTCGGGGTCGGGGTGGCGCTGCGGCTCGCCGTTCTCGTCCTTGGGGATCGAGTCCTCGACGTGCTGCTGGTGCTCGTCGGTCGGACCTTCCAGCCCGCCGGGACGCTCACGATTACGGGTCTCGGAGGCCGGGGCGGGGTCGTGGGCGGCGTCGGAGTCCGGGTCCGTGTCCGGGGTGGGGTCGGAGTCCTGGTCGCGGGGTGAGGTGCTTTCGTCGGTGGCGTCCGGGTGCTCGGGACGCTGGTTCGACGGATCGCTGTCGTTACCGCTGTCGGTGGCGCTGTCGTTGCCGTCCTTGTCGGGGCCGCTGTCCGCGTTGTTCCCGCTGTCGCTCTCGTTGCGGTTGTCGTTGTCGTTGTCGCTGGTGTTGCTGCTGTCCGTGTCGGGTGCGCGGTTCGAGGGACCGTCCGGCTGGTCGGGACGGCTGTCCTGGGGCCGGTCGGCTCGCGGGTCGCCGTTGTCGGTCCCCGTCGGTGCCTGGGAGGCATCCGGGGACTGATGCTGAGGCGTTTCGGGGCGGGGCGTCGTGGGAGACGACGGGGTGCCGGAATCCGGGTTCTCGCCTGCGGGGCGCTGCTGGGACGGCTGTTGGCGCGGGTCCGGGCGGTCGTTCTGCGGCTGCTGTTGCCGTGGCGGCTGTGGGCCGGTGCCGTTCGGGCGTTGCTGCGAGGGGATGCCACCGGGGCGCTCGGCGTGCGGGGTGCGGGGGTCGCCGGCGCGGGGACGCTGCTGATCCGGACGCGGTCCGTCGGGGCGGGGGGTGAAGGCGGGCCGGTCGGGGGTGCGTTGCTGGGTGCCGCCGGGGCGGGCGTTGGGCGGTGTGCCATGGGGCGGGTTGCCGGCGGGCGGGGTGGTGCTGCCGCGTGGTGGGGCGGCGGTGGGTGTGGGGGTGTCCTGCGGCGCCATGCCGGGTGCGCCCATGACGGGGCCGGCGGCCTGAGGAGAGCTTTGCGGGGCCTGCTGGGGCGAGTTGGGCGTGCTGCCGGGGGCGTTGTTCTGGTCCGCCAGGGCCGAGGGGGGAGGTGCGGTCATGGTGTCGGCGGACTGGGTGCGGACGGCGGGGTCGGCGGCGTCGTCGTCGACGGTGGGCATGGGGTCGCCGGGGGCCGGGTCGCGTTGCTGGACGGGCGGGCCGGAGGAGGGCGAGTGCTGTACGGGTGCGCCTTGGGAGGGCACGTTGGCGTGCGGCACGGAGCCGCGTCCGCCGCCGCTGTTGTTGTCGTCCCCGTTGTTGCCGTTGTTGGTGGCGTCGCCGTTGTTGGTGGGGGTGTCGGCGGTGGGCGGGTTGCCGGCGATCGGGTCGGACGGCGAGGACGGGGACGGCGGGGCGGCGTCCGGTTGTGCGGGGCTGTCGGGTGCGGGGGTGTCCGGGCGGCCCGGCGTCGGGTGGGACTGGTCCGGGCCGGGGCCGGGGCCGGAGTCAGGGGCGGGCGCGGAGTCCGGGTGAGGGGACGGGCCAGGTGTGGGGTGGGTGCTGACCTGGTCGGCGTCGGGGGTGGGGGCGGAGTCCGGGTGCGGGGACGGGCCAGGCGTGGGCTGCGTGCTGACCTGGTCGGTGTCGGGGCGTGCGGAGTCGGGGGTGTTGTCCGGTGTCGGCTGTGTGCCGACGGTGTCCGGGTCGGGGCGGGAGCCATCCGGGGTGGGGCTGGAGTCGGGGGTGTTGCCCGTGCCGGGGGTGGGGCTGGAGTCGGGGGTGTTGCCCGTGCCGGGGGTGGGGCTGGAGTCCGGGGTGCTGCCCGAGTCGGGGGTGGGGCCGGTGCCCGGGGTGTTGCCGGTGAAGCCTTCGTCGAAGGGGGAGCGCTGGTCCGGGGGCGGCAAGGGCTGCGCCTGGGGGGTGGGGCGGTCTCCGCCGTCGGTGCCGGGGGCGGCGGAGCTGTCGGAGCTGTCGGGACTGCCGGCGGAGGGCGTTGAGTCGCTGCCCGCGCCTCCTGAACCGCCGTCGTCTCCGGCGGAGTTGGTGCCGGAACCCGTACCGCCTGTGCCGCTGGTGCCGCCGCCTCCGGTGTGGGTGGGCCCGCCCGTGGTGCTGCTGCCTCCGGAGCCGGTGGAGGTGTTGCCGTCACTGCTTCCCGAGCCCCCGCTGTCGGATCCTCCACTGTCGGATCCTCCGCTGTCCGAGCTGTTGCCGGAGGTGGAGCTGTTGCCGCCGCTGCTGTCGGAGCTGCTGCTGTCACTACCGCTGCTGTCTGAGCCGCTGCTGTCACTACCGCTACCGCTACCGCTGCCGCTGCTGTCACTACCGCCGCTGTCGTTGCCGTGGCCGGCCGCGGAGTCGAGACCGCCACGGGCGTGGCCGCCGGCCCTGCCGCCGGCGCCGTCGCGGAGGGATTCGGCGAAGGTCTGGCCGGAGTTCTTGGCGGCCTCGACGCCCGCCTCGGCGCCGGTCTTGACGCTGCGGCCCACGTCGAAGCCGTTCTGCGCGCCGAAGTTCATGTTCATGCCCTGGGCGATGGCGTCGGAGATCATCGCTTCGAGGGCGGACACGGCCGGTTCCTTGAGCGTCTCGACGACGGCCTCGACGAGGGCTTCGCGGGCTTCCTTGAGGATGCGGCGGACGATGAGACGGGTGGCCTGGGTGGCGGCCGCGGCGCCGACTTCGGACAGGCCGAGGGTGAAGGGGGCCGCTGCTTGGGCGGCGATGATCTCTGCGGCAAGGATCGCCAGCTGGGCGATCACCGCCACTTTCATGCCGATGATGATTCCCGCACCGACGTCGAGGGCGATGGCGATCATTTCGGAGACGTTGCGGGCATCGTCGAGGTACCCGGAGCCGGTGCCGGAGAACTTCTCCCAGGTCTTGCTGAAGCCGTCGATGCTGTCGCCGGTGTTGGAGGACAGCACGTTTCCGGCGGCGGTGACGCCTTCGGACTGGAGTTGTTCGACGGCTGCCGCGAAGGTCCGCCACTGCTGGGCGGACTCCATCATTTTGTCTTCGTCGCCTGTTGGCCAGTCGAAGCCGAGCATCTCAAGGACCCACTCGGCCCAGTCCGGAAGCATGAGCGACATGACGGCAATCCCCCGTAGGACAGCGAAGCGATAGTGGCGAAAAGCAGTGGAGAGGCGCGGAGAGGAGAGGAGAGGAGAGGCGCGGCGAGGAGAGGGGTGGAGAGAGGCGGAGTGGAGGCAGGCGGCGCGGCGGTGGCGCAGGCGTCGCGGCAGTGGGCGGTGATGCCCGGTGCGGTGGGGCCGGTGGTCAGGCGGAGGCGGTGTTGGGGGCCTTGACGCTGGAGATGGCCTTGCTCTCGGCCTCGGCGTTGGCGATGTGCTGCTTCATGAGGGAGTCGTTGAAGTCCTCGTCGGCCTCGTGGTTTTGGGCCATGTTCTGCAGCGCGCCGCCGATTTCCTGGAGCTTGGCGGCCAGATGTCCCATCGACTCGTACATGCCGTCGCGCAGGCCTTCGTAGACGACGCCGAACTTCTCGCCGATCTCGTCGTCGCCCCACGGCGGGGTGTCCTGGCCCTCCAGGCCGGTCAGCCCCGACTGAAGCTTGTCCACCGCCGATTGGTACCGCTGCCCTACGCCGGTGAAGTCCTTCCCACCGGCCTTCAGCGACGGAATATCGGCCTGCAGCCCATCCCCAGCCATGAGTCCCCCCGATTCAAGATCCGGTCAAAATGGCGTGCGTGGTGCCAAGTCTAGGCCTGGGGCCCTATAGGGGCTCAAGGCATTGGTTGTCACAGAGACGTCACCGATGGGCCTGCCGACGGGCGGACGATGGCTCAATTTCCCCCTCACCGGGGTGAATCGGACGCGGTGTGCGGCTGTCGGGTGAGCCGGCCGCGGGGAGAGGACGTGGGGGAGGGGACGCGGTCGATGCCCCGTGCGCGCAGGGAGGCGGCCTGGGTCGGCCGTCGTGGCGCGGGGTGGCGGGCGGCGGGTCTTCGGCGGAGTTGTGTGTACGGCGAGCGCCAGGTGCGCCAGGTGCGCCGAGTGCGCCGGGTGCGCGGGGGCGTGCGGGCCGGGTGACCCCGGGCGCTACTCCTGCGGCGACTCGGATTCGAGGTTGCCGGGGTGGCCGGGGTGGCCGGGGTGGCCGGGGTTGCCGGGGTTGCCGGGGTTGCCGGGGTTGCCGGGGTGGCCAGGGGTGTTGCCGGGGGTGTCGAGGGCGCGGAGGGCGAACCACAGCTCCATGCGGACGTCCGCATCGTCGAGGTCGGTGTCCAGGAGGGTGGTGATGCGGGCGATGCGCTGGCGGACGGTGTTCCGGTGGATGCCGAGAGCGGTCGCGGTGCGGTCCCAACTTCCGTGCAGGGACAGCCAGTTGTGGAGAGTGGCGACCAGGGCCGGGGAGTCGGCCAAGGGGGCGAGCAGGGCCTGCGCGTGGCGTCGGGCATCGGTGGGGGCGACGAGGGCGGTGATGCCATGGGTGGCGGGGGCGCGATGACGTACGAGGGAGGTACGGCGGGCGAGGGCCTGGCGGAGTGCGGCAGCCGCATGGCGGTCCGCGGCCGGGAGTTCGGTGACCGCGGCAGGTTCGCTGACGCCGAGCGTCCAGCCCGGGTGAGAGGTGATCTCGTGATCGGCCGGGACCAGGGCGCAGAGCGTGGGCGTGGCCTGGGCTGAGGTGGTGGGGATCTTCGGGGGTGCTGTGGGGGTCTTCGGGGGCGCCGCGGGTGGCTGCTGGGTGCCGGGCACGTTCCGTACGGCGGTGATGAACGGTGTGCCGAGGGCGGCGGCCAGCGCCGCGGGGGATTCCGTGGTGTCGCGGCGGGGCTCGGCGTGCACGACCGTCCAGAGCCGGTGCCCGAGAAGGGGCGCGACCTCGGCGGGGCGTGCCCCGAGGAGCAGGCGGGCCAGCGCCTCGGAGTGGTCGGCGTCGGCCGGGGCGGTGGCCGTGGCCGGGCCGGTGATCAGGGAGAGGAGTACGGCGGCGACGCCCGCGATGGAATGTACCGGCGGGTCGTGGCGGTGCGCGGCGACCACCAGCGCGAGGGCCGGGTGGCCGGGGCCGCGGCCCGTGAGGGCGTACGCGGTCAGATGGGTGTCCGGGAGGGTGTCGGTGGCCGAGGACGGCCCGCCGGTGCCGACGACCTGGGCGAGGCGGGCCGCCGCTGTCCGGCAGGCGGCGTCGGGGCGGGGGCCGGCGGAGCCGTGCTCGGTGCCGTCCGGGGCGAGGAGCGCGGTCCACCCGTGGACGTGGCGTGCCAGCGCGCGGAGCACGGCGGGCGCGGGATCGGGCCGTGCGGTGGCGGCGGCCAGTGCGCGCTGGGCTTCGCCGATCCGGGTCAGTTCGCGGTGCCTGGCCTCGGTCACGGCCTGCCATACGGCGCTCTCGACGGCCGTGAACGGGGTACCGGCGGGGACCTCGACGAGCGGCAGCCCGTGCCGGTCGCAGGCCTCCACCAGGGCGCGCGGGACGGTGTCGTGCACGGGCGCGATACCGAAACCGAGGGCTGCGGCGCCGGCGGCGACGGTGCGGGCGGCGTAGCCGTCGAGGTAGGCGTCGAGGGGGGAGAGCCGCGCTCCGGGCCCGGCTTCGGATGGTGGTCCGGCTTCGGGGGTGGGCCCGGCTTCGGATGGTGGTCCGGCCTCGGACTCGGACCCGCCTTCGGGTGCGGACCCATCTTCGGATGGTGGTCCGGCCTCGGAGGTGGGCGCGGATTCGTCGGTGCGCGGGGGCTCCTTCGCCCCCTCCGGTCCGTCACCCGTGCCGACCGCTCCGCCGGTCCCTCCGCCCGCCGCCTTCGCCAGGTGAAGCCCGGCCGTCAGCAGCATCTCGCCGCCCAGAAGGTACGGCACCGGGTCGGCCATCTCGGAGGTGTGTACCCAGTGGATGACGATGCCGTCGCGCGGGCCGGCGATCTGCCGTAGGCCCAGGTCCGTGCGGGCGAGGAGCTCGGACAGCGGTACGGGCGGCGTGGACGGCGGCATCGGCCTGCCGACCGGGGTCGCCGCGGGCTGCCGGTCGGAGGGACCGGCGGGCGCTTCCGGAGACGTCGCGGAGGTCGGCGTCACAGCGGCCGGCGCCCCGGAACCCGGCGCCCCGGAACCTGGCGCCCCGGAATCCGGCGCCCCGGAATCCGGCGCCCCGGAACCTGGCGCCCCGGAATCCGGCGCCCCGGAACCCGGTGCGGCGGATGCCGGTGTGGCGGGCGTGGGCGGTGGTGTGGCGGATGCCGGTGCGGGCGGCTTCGGCGTCCGGGCGGAGTGCGGCATGTGCGGACCGTCCACTTCAGGGGAGTCGAGTGGAGGAAACGTACACTTCAGCGTTGCCCGCCCGCCTCCTAGGGTCAACCCCCGAGGCGCGACGCTCGTGCGGCGCCCGTCGCCTCCCCGTGCACACCCCGCTCTCCGCGCAGCCCCTTGCGTACCCCTCGCGCGCCACCCCACGCGCACGCTCCGCTCCTCTTCCCCCTCCCCTCATCCGTCCCCCTCCCTTATCTCCTCCCCCTGCTTCTCTCCCCTCGCTCCCCTCTCCCCCTCGGCGCAGCTGGAAGGGATGGCCCATGGCTGTCGACTACGCAGTGATCGTGCTCTATCTGGCCGGAATGCTCGCCATGGGCTGGTGGGGCATGCGGCGCGCCAAGTCCAAGAGCGACTTCCTGGTCGCCGGCCGCCGCCTCGGCCCCGCCATGTACTCCGGAACGATGGCCGCGATCGTGCTCGGCGGCGCGTCGACGATCGGCGGTGTCGGGCTCGGCTACCGGTACGGACTGTCCGGCGCGTGGATGGTGTTCACCATCGGCCTCGGGCTGCTGGCGCTGAGCCTCTTCTTCTCGGCCCGAATAGCCCGGCTGAAGGTCTACACCGTCTCCGAGATGCTGGATCTGCGCTACGGAGGCTCCGCCGGGCTCATCTCCGGCGTCGTCATGTGGGCGTACACCCTGATGCTCGCCGTGACCTCGACGATCGCCTACGCGACCATCTTCGACGTGCTCTTCGGGATGGACCGGACCCTCTCGATCGTCCTCGGAGGCGCGATTGTCGTCGCGTACTCGACGCTCGGCGGCATGTGGTCGATCACCCTCACCGACATGGTGCAGTTCGTCGTCAAGACGATCGGCGTGCTGCTGCTCCTGCTGCCGATCGCGGTGATCAAGGCGGGCGGCTTCGCCGAGATGAAGGCGCAGCTGCCCGACGACTACTTCGCGCCGCTGGGCATCGGCGGCCAGACCGTCTTCACGTACGTCCTGATCTACTCGTTCGGCATGCTGATCGGGCAGGACATCTGGCAGCGGGTGTTCACCGCGCGCGGCGACAAGGTGGCACGCCTCGGCGGCACCGCGGCCGGTACGTACTGTCTGGTGTACGCGCTGGCCGGCGCGGTCATCGGCACCGCGGCCAAGGTGCTCTACCCGCACCTGGGCAGCTCCGATGACGCGTTCGCGACCATCGTCAAGGACTCGCTGCCGATGGGCGTGCGCGGACTGGTGCTGGCGGCGGCGCTGTCCGCGGTGATGTCGACGTCCTCGGGTGCGCTGATCGCGTGTGCGACGGTCGCCAACAACGACATCTGGTCGCGGGTGAAGGCCTTCGCGGCGGCACGGAGGCGGACGGCGGATCCCGGTGCCGGTGCCGGTGCCGACGCCGATGTTGATTCCGGTGTACATGAGGCGGGGGAGGAGCGGGGCCACGACGAAGTGCGCGGCAACCGGATCTTCATTCTCCTCATGGGTGTCGCGGTCATCGTCATCGCGATCGCACTCAACGACGTCGTCGAGGCACTCACCCTCGCCTACAACGTCCTCGTCGGCGGCCTGCTGGTCCCCATCCTCGGCGGGCTGCTGTGGAAGCGGGGTACGGCCGCCGGCGCGCTCGCCTCGGTCGCGGTCGGCGGGCTGACGGTCATCGGCCTGATGATCGCGCTCGGCGTCCTCGCCAACGAGCCGATCTACTACGGGCTGATCGCCTCGCTCGTCGCGTACGTGCTGGTCAGCCTGGCCACCAAGCCCACGGACCCGGCGGTGCTCACCGCCTGGCGTGCCCGGCTGGCAGGCGACGCCCCGGGGCATGCAGCCGCCGCTTCTGACGGGACGACGGAGGGGGCGGCCGCCGCCCCCGCGGAACGCGTCTGACACGCGCCGCCCCGCCCCACCTCCGCCCCGCCCCACCTCCGCCCCGCCCCACCTCCGCCCCGCTCCACCTCCGCCCCGCTCCACCTCCGCCCCGCTCCACCTCCGTCCGCCCGCCCCGCCCTCCAGGAAGGCAGCACGCATCCCATGAGCACCACCAACCCCACGGCGACGCAGCATCGGCGCAACGGCGGTGACCTGGTCGTCGAGTCGCTGGCCGCACTCGGCGCGAGCACCGTCTTCGGGCTGCCGGGGCAGCACGCGCTCGGGGTCTTCGACGCGCTGCGCCGTTCCGCGCTGCGGTATGTCGGGCTGCGGGTGGAGAACAACGCGGGCTTCGCCGCCGACGCCTACGCCCGGACCACGCACTCGGTGGCGCCCCTGCTGGTCTCCACCGGGCCCGGGGCGCTCATGTCGCTCGCCGCGCTCCAGGAGGCGGCCGCGGGATCGGCCGCCGTCCTGGCCATCGGAAGCCAGGTGCCGCAGGCCGGGATCGGCGGCGGTCGCCACGGCTATCTGCATGAACTCACCGACCAGAGCGCCTCGTTCCGAGGGGTGGTCAAGTCCGTCCACACGGTGCGCACGGCCTCGCAGATCCCGTCGGCGGTCGCCGCGGCGTGGGAATCGGCGCTGAGCGCACCGCACGGGCCGGTGTGGCTGGAGATTCCGCAGGATGTGCTGCTGGCCCCGGTGGAGATACCGCGGGTGGGTGAACTGCCGGTGGCACCGAAGGAGTTGACGCCGCGGCCGGAGTTGATTTCGGCGGCCGCGAACCTGCTGAACCAGGCCGCGCGACCGGTGATCCTTGCGGGTGGCGGCGTCGTACGGGCCGGGGCGGAGGCGGAGCTACTGGCGCTCGCCGAGCAGCTGCGGGCGCCGGTGGCCACGACGTTCGGTGGCAAGGGTGCCTTCCCGTGGGAGCACCCGCTGTCCCTCCAGTCGTGGCTGGAGGACCGCTACACCACGTCCTTCCTGGAGGACGCGGACACGCTGCTGGTCGTCGGCTCGGGGCTCGGCGAACTCTCCTCGAATTACCACACGTTCCGGCCGCGCGGCCGGGTCGTACAGATCGAGGCCGACCTCGGCAAGCTGGAGTCGAATCACGCGGCGCTGGGCATCCATGCGGACGCCCGGCTCGCGTTGTCCGCGCTGCTGAAGGAAACGGATACGGCGGGGGTTCCGGGAGCTCTGGGAGAACGGGAACGTCCGGGAGCGACGCAGCAGCCCGAGGGCGAGGGCACGGGCATAGGGGCGGGCGAGGGCATGGGTGTCTCCCGTGCCCCCGAAGCCGACGTCGCCGACCTCCTGGCGCGCGTACGGGACCGGATCACCGGACAGCAACTCGACCTGGAGCAGCGGATCCTGGCCTCCGTGCGGGACGCGCTGCCCGATGGGGCCGTCAGCTGCTGGGACATGACGATCCTCGCGTACTGGGCGTGGTCCGCCTTCGACCCGCGGCGCCCGAACGCGATGCACTCGGCGCAGGGGGCCGGCGGTCTCGGCTACGGCTTCCCCGCGGCGCTCGGCGCGGCCGTCGCCGACCCCGCCCGGCCGGTGCTGGCGGTCTCCGGCGACGGCGGCGCGATGTACTCGATCGCGGAGCTGGCCACCGCCCGGCAGTACGACCTGCCGGTCACCTGGCTCATCGTGGACGACGGCGGGTACGGCATCCTGCGGGAATACATGACCGACGCCTTCGGCGAGGCCACCGCGACCGAGCTGAGCCGGCCGGATTTCGTGGCGCTGGCCGAGTCGTTCGGGGTGCCGGCGGTACGCACGGATGCGGAGCGGCTGGCCATGGACCTGGCGGAGGCGCTGGCCGCCCCCGGCCCGTCCGTCGTGGTCCTCCCGGCCCACCTGCGGATGTTCGCCCCCACCCACCTGCCGGAGGGTTAGACGGGCGTTCCGGGCTTCTGGGATTTGGGGTTTCCGGGATCCCTCCCTTCCGCCCTGACTCCGGCCCTCCGGCCCTCTGGCCCTCTGGCCCCTCCGGCCCTCCGGCCGGGAAGCTGTGGACGTGAGGCCGGGGGCTGGGGCCGCCCGGTGGCGGGTGCCGGCCAGGACGGACGCCTTCACCTTCCGGCCGGAGCCCCCGCGCCCCCTGCCGCCGGACCCGTCGCCACGCGGTCCGGCGCCGTGTGGGCCGTCGCCACGCCGCCCGGGATCACGCTGCCCGCTGCCGAGCTGCCCGGCGGGCCGCTCACCCGCCCCTGCAACAGCCGGGACAGCGACGCGTGGACGTCCTCGACGGAGCGGTGCGGCTGGAAGGACTGCCAGTCCAGGGCCGCCACCAGGACCATGCCGAAGAGGGCGGAGGCGGTGAGCGGGATGTCGAGTTCGTCGGTGAGTTCGCCCTCGTCCACGGCATCCCGCAGGACGGACTCGACGACGGTGAGGGCCCGGCCGCGTACCGACGTCAAGGTGGCGCGCCAGCTGCGGTTGGTGCGCCAGAGTTCGGCGGCGTAGAGCTGGGTGAGGGCGGGGGAGCGGGCGATGAAGTCCAGGCCGGCCCGGATCATCGCGTCCAGCGCGTCGACCCGGGTGCCGCCGCGCGCGGCGGTCGCCTCCGCGGCCTGCCGGAGGGAGCCGGCGAGCAGGTCGATGCCGTCCCGCAGGAGCTCTTCGTAGAGGACGTTCTTGCTGGCGAAGTTGTAGTAGACGGTGCCCTTGGCGACACCTGCGCGGTCGGCGATCTCGTCCACGGTGGTGGCGGAGAAGCCCTGTTCCGCGATGAGGGTGACCGCCGCTTCGAAGAGCTTGCGGCGGGTGGCCCCGCGACGGGGCCCGAGGCCGGGGGCGGCGCCGTCGCCGGCGCCGCCCCCTTTGCCGGAGCGGGTGCTCACAGGCTGAGCTCCGGGTGCAGGTCCTTCATCCGTACGACCTGACGGCTGCGCGCCGTCAGCGAGGTGAGCGCCAGCGCGCCCAGGGTGAAGACGGCCAGCACGATCGAGCCCTGCCAGACGATCGCCAGGTCGCCGCCGGTGATCAGGCGGCGCAGACCGTCGACGACGTAACTCATCGGCAGGAACGGGTGGATGGCGCCGAAGAACCCGGGGCTGCTCTGCACCGGGTAGGTGCCGCCGGCCGAGGTCAGCTGGAGCATCAGCACGACGAGGGTGAGCACCCGGCCCGCCGGCCCGAACTGTGCGCCGAAGAACTGGATGATGGCCGTGAAGGCGGCCGTGGCCAGTGTCAGGAAGCCGATGGTGGCTCCGGCGCGGGCCATTTCCAGGCCGAGGCCCCAGTGGAGCACGGCCATCAGGGCCAGTACCTGTATGACGCCGATGGCGAAGGCCGGCAGCCAGGAGCCGAGGGCGATCCGCCAGCCGGGGGCGCCGGCGGCCAGGGCGCGCTTGCTCAGCGGCGCGAGCAGCATGTACGCGACCATCGCGCCGACCCAGAGGGAGAGCGGGATGAAGTACGGGGCCAGCCCGGTGCCGTAGTTGGGCGCCTTGTGCAGGGACTTCGAGGCGAGCTCGACCGGGTCGGACATGACCTCGGTGCGGTGGTCGCGGTCCTTCTTGTCGTAGTCGGGGATCTTCGCGACGCCGTCGTGCAGGCCCCCGGCCAGGTGATTGGAGCCGTCCTTGAGCTTGAAGAGCCCGCCGGTGAGCTTCTCTGCGCCGTCCTTGGCGTCCCCGACGCCGTTGTGCACCTTGCCGGCGCCGTCGGCCACCTTGCCCGCGCCGTCGGCGAGGGTGCCCGCGCCGTCGGCGAGGGTGCCGAGGCCGTCGACGAACTGCCCGGCGCCGTCGGACACCTGGCGGGCGCCGGAGTTGAGGGCGTTGATCTGACGGATCGCGGTGTCCGCGTTCCCCGCGATGCCCGGAGCCTTGTCGGCCACCAGCTCGGCGCCCCGGTGCAGGTCCCGCAGCTTGCCGCGCAGCTGCTCGAAGTCCGTCCGGGCGATGATGCCGTCGACCTTCTCCGCCGCGTCGGCGGCGGCTTCGGAGCCGGCGGCTATGCCCTTCAGCTTGGTGCAGTCCTGGTCGGCGGGGGCGAGCCCGCCGGCGCAGCTCTCGTTGTAGAGCGCCCTGGCGTCGTCGGCGCTCTGGCGTGCCTGGGTGGCCGCCCGAGCGGAGTTGCCGGGGAGCTTGCCGAGGTCGTCGTCCAGCGCCTCGGTGAGGTCGGCGACGATCCGTGCCTTCGCGCCGATTTCCTTGCCGTGCTCCCGGAGGAAGGGGAGATCGCGCTCGGCGATCCCGTGGACCTTGTCGGCGAGCTGCTGGGTGCCGTCCGCGACCTGGCCGGCGCCCCGGCTGAGCTGCCTGGCCTTCGAAACGGCCTGTTCCGTGCCCTGGCTGAGCTTTCCTGCGCCGTCGCTGACGCCGCCGGCCCCCTTGCTGACGTCCCCCGAGCCCTTGTTCAGCTTGCCGAGGCCGTCGGCCAGTTCGCCGGTCTTGTCCTTGGCGGTGCCCAGGCCGTCGTCGACCTTGGCGGCGCCGTCGGCGGCCTTGGCGGTCTCGTCGTGCAGGTCGGAGAACGACACGAAGATCTTGTCGAGGAACTGGCGGGAGGACTTCGCCGACGTCTTGGCGCGGATCTCCGAGAAGACGGTCTTGGAGATCGAGCCCACGATGTAGTTGTTGGCGTCGTTCGTGCGGACCTGGAGGGCGCCGGTCTGCGGGTCGTCGCCCGAGCTGGAGACGATCCGCTTGCTGAAGTTCTTCGGCACGGTCAGGGAGAGGTAGTACGTGCCGTTCTCGACGCCCTTGGCGGCGTCGGCGGAGCTGACCTCTTCCCAGTCGAAGGTCTTGCTGTCCCGTACGTTCTTGGCGAGTTCGTCGCCCGCGGCGACCTTCTTGCCGTCGGCCGAGGCGCCCTTGTCGTCGTTGACGAGTGCCACCGGGATCTTGTCCAGGCGGCTGTAGGGGTCCCAGAAGGAGCAGAGGTACAGGGCTCCGTAGAGCAGGGGGATCAGCATCAGGGCGACGAGGCCCAGCCGGGGGAGCTTTCCCCTGCCGAAACGCCTGAGCTCAAGCGCGGCCAGTTTCGGCGAACGCATCCGCTGCTGCCTCCTTGTGGGTGTGGTTCGGGTGAGTGGTCTGCCGGGTGGCGGCCCGGTCGGTGTCCGGGCCGGTGCCGTGGGCGCCTGCCGTGCCGGGTGCGTCGGCCGGGCCGGTGCTGCGGGTGCCGGCGGACGAGGTGCGGACGATCAGTGCGTCCGCCGGTGCGTCGCTGCCCACGGCCACGACCGTGGTGCCCGCCTGTGCGAGATCGCGCAGCAGCTGCCAGGCGAGGTCGCGTTCGGCGGCGGAGAGCTTGAGGTCGACATCGTCGACGGCGAGCAGCTGCGGGCCGTGCATGACGGCGAGGGCGATCGACAGGCGCAGCGCTTCGAGACGCTCGAGGTCGCGGACGGCTGTCCGCAGGCCCTTGGGCAGCGTGTCGGGGTCGAGCCCGGCGGCGGCGAGCGCGGCGTGCACGCGGGCCCGGGTGGCGTCCTTGTGGCGGCGTCCCCAGGGCAGCGAGCCGCCGAGGGAGTTCTTCAGGCGGCGTCCCAACAGGGCCTGTTCCTTGAGGTGTTCGCCGACGGTGAGGGCTGGCTCGAGGTCGGCGACGCCCGGTACGTGCGCGAGGGCCGTACGGCCGCGCACCGTGCCCATCCGCTTGGGCAGCGGGAATCCGGCGACGGTGGCGTGGCCCTCGGTGATCCGCATCCGGCCGGCGAGGGCGAGCAGCAGGCAGGTGCGGCCGGAGCCCGAAGGGCCCTGGACGGCGATCAGCGATCCGGGATCGGCACAGACGTCGACACCTCTGAAAGCCCATCCCCGTGGGCCCTCCACTCCGATTCCCCTGGCGTTGACCGCCGCCCCCTGACGGGTGGTGTCCACAACCCCTCCTTTGTTCTGACTGGTCAGTCTAAAAGTGTGCCGTAAGTGTGGCCCTATTGACCAATCGGCGGGTATTTGGCGAGCAGGATCCGGAAATTCGTGGGAGAGAGTCCGTGACCCGGACGGGGGTGTCGACTTAAGGTGCCGTCACGGCGGGGGCCGACGTTTGTGAAGTTCACGGTGAAGTCCGTACCGCGGGACGCGGTACGGGCCGCGCCCGTATGACGGAGAGCCATGGACAATTCGGCATATCACCCCGTGGAACACCCGCCCCAGGACCCGGTGGGCCACCCCGCCAAGCCGGCCGGCCGCCGCTCACGCAAGGTGGCCGCCCCGCTCGTCGCAGGGGCCCTCGTCGCGGTGCTCGCACCCGCATCCGCCTCGGCCAGGACCGAGACGCCCCAACCCGCCCCGCCCAGCGCCTCACCGGGGTGCTCCAAGGACGGCGGCGACGGCTGGACGGCCACCTCCACCCGCATCGACCCCAAGGACAGCCACCACGCCTTCGTCGGCAACGGCTATCTCGGACAGCGGGTACCGCCCAACGGCACCGGATATGCGGCACCCGGCGGCGAGACCGGCTGGCCGCTGAAGACGCCGGCCTACGACGGTTCGTTCGTCTCCGGCCTCTACGCCAAGGGCCCCAAGGACCTCAAGGGCCGGCAGGCCATCGCGGCCCTCCCCACCTGGACCACACTCAACGTCGCCACCGGCGGCGCGCACCCCGAGACCTTCTCCTCCGCCACCGCGCCGGGCAAGATCTCCCACTACCGCCAGGCGCTCTCCCTGCGCTGCGGATTCGTCCGTACGTCGCTGACCTGGACGGCCGCCGACGGGCGCGCCACCGACCTGGTCTACGACGTGCTCGCCGACCGGAACGACGCGCACACCGGCGCCGTACGGCTGCGGATGACCCCGCACTGGAGCGGCGACGCGACCGTCACCGACGCCCTCGACGGGCGAGGCGCCCGCCGCATGGCGCAGGCCGACGACGCCGCCTCCGTCACCGGACACGGATCCGGGGCCGGCACGGGCGGGCGGGCCAGGACCGGCGGCAAGGGCACCGGCGGCACGATGGACGTCGCCTTCCGCACCGACGGGACCAAGACCGACGGCGCCGTCGCCTCCACCCTGCGCACCGGCGAGCGGGTGCACGCCGAGAAGGCCCCCAAGGCCGGGTCGGCCAAGAAGCTCAGCAACCAGCAGCAGGTGAAGTTCCCCGTCCGCAGCGGGCGTTCCTACGAGCTGACGAAGTACGTCGGCGTGGACACCGCGCTCACCTCCCGCTCCCCGCGCGCCACCGCGAACGCCGCCTCGCGCCGGGCCGCCGGCCTCGGCTGGCAGGCGCTCTACTCCCGGCACACGGCCGCCTGGAAGAAGCTCTGGCGCAGCGACATCGAGGTCAACGGGCAGCGTGAGATGCAGTCCTGGGTGCGCTCGGCGCAGTACGGGCTGCTCTCCAGCACCCGCGCCGGCAGCTCCAACAGCATCGGCCCCACCGGCCTGACCAGCGACAACTACGCCGGTGAGATCTTCTGGGACGCGGAGACCTGGATGTATCCGGGCCTGCTCTCCAGCCACCCGGAACTCGCCAAGTCGATCGTCGACTACCGCTACAAGACCCGCGCGGGCGCCCGCACCAACGCCAAGAAGCTCGGCTACGACGGGCTGTTCTACCCCTGGACCAGCGGCAGCAAGGGCGATCTGTGGAACGAGTGCCACAGCTGGGACCCGCCCCACTGCAAGACCCAGAACCACCTCATGGGCGACATCTCGCTCGCCACCTGGCAGTACTACCTCGCCACCAAGGACACCGCGTGGCTGAAGTCGCGCGGCTGGCCGGTCCTCAAGGGCATCGCCGAATTCTGGGCCTCGCGCGCCACCCGTAACGCCGACGGCAGCTACTCCGTCAAGAACGTCGCCGGGCCCGACGAATACAGCAACGGGGTCGACGACGGGGTCTTCACCAACGCCGGCGCCGCCACCGCGCTGCGGCACGCGGGCCGTGTCGCCGAGATCCTCGGTGAGCGGGCCCCGGCCTCCTGGAAGACCATCGCCGACAAGCTCCGCATCCCGCACGACGCGAAGTCCAAGGTCTTCCAGCAGTACGCCGGCTACAAGGGCACCACCATCAAGCAGGCGGACACCGTGCTGCTGATGTACCCGCTGGAATGGCCGATGACGCAGGAGCAGGGGGCCCGCACGCTCGACTACTACGCCGCGCACACCGACCCCGACGGCCCGGCCATGACGGACTCGGTGCACGCCATCGACGCCGCCGGCATCGGCGAGGCCGGCTGCTCGACGTACACCTACCTCCAGCGCGCCATCAAGCCGTTCGTCCGCGGGCCGTTCGCGCAGTTCTCCGAGGCGCGCGGCGACAAGGCCGGCGCCGACGACCCGCACGCGGGGCAGCCCGCGCAGGACTTCCTCACCGGCAAGGGCGGCTTCCTGCAGACCTTCACCCATGGCCTCACGGGCGTGCGGCTGCGCGAGGACCGGGTGCATCTCGACCCGATGCTGCCGCCGCAGCTGTCCAAGGGCGTCACGCTGCGCGGGCAGCGCTGGCAGGGGCGGACCTACGACATCGCGATCGGCGCGCACCAGACCACCGTGCGGCTGACCGCCGGGGCGCCGATGCGGATCGAGTCGCCGGAGGGCGAAAAGGTCGTGAGCCGGGGCGTGCCCACTGTGCTCAAGACCCGCCGCCCGGACCTGGCGGCGACGTCCAACGCTGCCCGCTGCACCCCGGCCACGGCGACCTCCGAGGAGCCCGGGATGTACGCGGGCGCCGCGGTGGACGGCAACTCCGCCACCGCCTGGGTCCCGGACGCGGCCACCGGCACGCTCACCGTCGACCTCGGCCGGACCACCCGCGTCGGGCAGATCACCCCGCACTGGAACGCGACCAAGCCGAAGTCCTACGTCGTGCAGGTCTCGCGGGACGGAAAGCACTGGTCGGGGACGGGATACGCCGGACGGACGCCCGCCCGGTACGTGCGGGTCGTGGTGCACGGTGACCCGGCACCGGCGGCCGACGGGAAGCCGAAGAAGCATCCGGGGATCTCGGAGCTGACCGTGCAGAAGGCGGACGCCACGGACTAGCGGAAGGACCTCACCGGCCGGAGGAGGGCCGGGACTGCCGGGCGGTTCATACGAGACCGCCCGGCAGCCGGTCGTAGGACCGGAAGGTGTAGCGCGCGGTGGCCGATATTTTGCCGTCGCCGGCGGGCGCGGGGACGCGGAGCCGCTTGCCCGCGAGCCGGTTGAGGGGCCCGCACCCGTGCACGCGGGGCGTGGCGAAGGCCTCGTCGTGCACCGCGAACTTCAGGACCGGCGGCTCCTTGGAGACCCACTCCGTGTCGCCGTCCTGGAGGAAGCGAAGCTTCACCGGATCGGCATCCGACCCGATCGCGCAGGCGCCGCCCCTGCCCTGCCCGCCCAGCAGCGGATGCAGCAGCCGGAACGTCACGTCGAGCGCCCCGCGGTGCACACCGTCGGAGTAGAAGTCGGAGAAACCGGCGTACCGCGGCTGCACCCGCAGCCCGCCGAACGGCGCCGGCGCCCCCTTCACCGCGGTCGCGGCGGAGCGCAGGGCACCGAAGACCTGGCCCTTGCTGCCGTCCGGCAGGGGCCCCTCGGAGTTGGTGACGGTCATGGGGGCGAGGGCCGGCACGTCCAGCGCGCCGATCCTGAGACCGCTGTCCATCGTGAAGACCTCACAGCGCCACTTCGCCGGGTCCGCACCCGCCGGCAGAGCAGGGCAGTCCCGGAAATCGAAGGGCGGCACGGAAGGGACGGAAGAGGAGGAGAGAGGGGAGGAAGGGGGTGGTGGGGAAGGCGCGGGTGGCACGGACGCCACGGCGGGTGAGGGAGTGAGAGTCAGCAGGGCGGCGGCCGTACCGCCGGCGAGTGCCACCGCGATGCCGCGGCGAGTCCGGATCGTCATGTGACACAGCGTGACCGCGCCGAGCCCCCGCCCCATCCGGGATGTCCCGCACCGCACCCTGATTCTCCCCGACGCCGACTCAGGGTCGACGCCCGGTTACCGGGCGAATTGTTGCAGCGGGATGAAATCCGCATGCTGCGGTGTTGGTGCTGTCCGACGAGGGATCGAGGTGCGGGAGGCATCGGGTGGCGGGGACGGACACGGCACAACAGGGCTGGGCGCGGCGGCTGACCCGCGACTGCTGGCGGTACAAGAAGGATGTGCTGCTCGCGCTGGGAGCCTCACTGGCCGGCATGGCGGTGATGGCGCTGGTCCCGCTCGTCCCGAAGCTGATCATCGACGACGTCATCGTCAAGCACGACCGCTCACTGGCCCCCTGGGCCACCCTGCTGGTCGTCGCCGCGGTCGTCGTCTACGTCCTCACCTACATCCGCCGCTTCTACGGCGGTCGGCTCGCCCTGGACGCCCAGCACGATCTGCGTACCCGGATGTTCAACGCCATCTCCCGGCTCGACGGCCGCCGGCAGGACGAGCTGAGCACCGGCCAGGTCGTCGGCCGCGCCACCAGCGACCTCCAGCTGGTCCAGGGCCTCCTCTTCATGGTCCCGATGATGATCGGGAACGTCCTGCTCTTCGTGATCTCCCTCGTCGTCATGGCGATCCTTTCGCCACTGCTCACCGTCGTCGCGCTGGCCGTCGCCCCGGCCCTGTGGTTCATCGCCAAGCGCAGCCGCGCCCGCCTCTTCCCCGCCACCTGGTACGCGCAGGGCCAGGCCGCGGCGGTGGCCGGCGTCGTGGACGGCGCGGTCTCCGGAGTCCGGGTCGTCAAGGGCTTCGGACAGGAGGAGCAGGAGACCGGCAAGCTGCGCGAGGTCAGCCGCAGACTGTTCGCCGGCCGGCTGCGGACCGTCCGCCTCAATGCCCGCTACACCCCCGCCCTGCAGGCCGTGCCCGCCCTCGGGCAGGTCGCGATGCTGGCGCTCGGCGGCTGGATGGCCACCCAGGGCGAGGTCACCCTCGGCACCTTCGTCGCGTTCTCCACGTACCTCGCGCAGCTGGTCGGCCCCGTCCGGATGCTGGCGATGATGCTGACCGTCGGCCAGCAGGCGCGCGCCGGTGTGGAGCGCGTCTACGAACTGATCGACACCGAGCCGTCCCTCAAAGAGCGCGCGGACGCCCACGAGCTGCCCGCCGACGCCCCCGCCACCGTCGAATTCGACGCGGTGACGTTCGGTTACGCCCCGCTCCACGAAGCGGAGCGGGAGACCGCCGAGGACGGCCGGGACGCGCCCGGAGCAGGCCCCGACCACCCCTCCGGCGAGCCCGTCGGCGCCGCCCCGCGCCCGGTCCTGGAGAACTTCTCGCTGCGCATCGAACCGGGCGAGACCGTCGCCGTCGTCGGCACCTCCGGCAGCGGCAAGTCCACCGTTTCGCTGCTGCTGCCCCGCTTCTACGACGTCTCCGCCGGCCGGGTGCTGGTCGGCGGCCACGACGTTCGCGAGCTGACCCTCGGGTCGCTGCGAGCCGCGATCGGCCTGGTCCCCGAGACCAGCTTCCTGTTCTCCGATTCCGTCCGCGACAACATCACCTACGGCCACCCGGACGCCACCGACGCGCAGGTGCGGGCGGCGGCCCGCGCCGCCCAGGCCGACGGCTTCATATCCGCCCTGCCCGACGGCTACGACACCACCGTCGGCGAGCAGGGCCTGAGCCTCTCCGGCGGCCAGCGGCAGCGCGTCGCACTGGCCCGCGCCATCCTCACCGACCCCCGCCTGCTGGTCCTGGACGACGCGACCTCCGCGGTCGACGCCCGCGTCGAACACGAGATACACGAGGCGCTGCGCGGCGTCATGGAGGGCCGTACGACCCTGCTCATCGCGCACCGCGCCTCCACCCTCGCCCTCGCCGACCGGGTCGCCGTCCTCGACGGCGGACGACTGGTCGACATCGGCACCCAGGCGGAGCTGGAGAGCCGCTGCCCCCTCTACCGCCGGCTGCTGACCGACCCCGACGAGCTGGGCGGCGTCGAGCACGACCCCGCGGGCGAACTGGCCGGCGCGTTCAGCGGCGAATACGCGGCGAACGGCCTGCTGGACGGCGGCCTCGACCCGGAGCTGGCCCAGGACCTGGAACCGGACCTGCCACGCGACCTGCAACAGGACCTGGAAGACGCCACGGAGCCGGGCGCCCGGCCCGCTCCCCGCAGCCCCGCACCCTCCGCGGCCGACCGCGCCCGGCCGGGCGCCGGGAGCGGCCAGGAAACCGCCCGCCCCACACCACCCCCCGGCACCGTCACCCCCGAGCTGTGGGTCCGCCGCGAGCAGGCGGCCGAGGAGGGCACCGCCGGGGCGGCGCCCGGCGCCGCAGCCGCTGCCGGGCCCGGTATCGCCGCCGCCATGGCCGGGATGCCCGCGACCCCCGAGCTGCTCGCCCAGGTCGCCGCGCTGCCCCCGGCCACCGACGCACCGGACGTCGACGAAGAGCAAGCCGTGCGCCCCGAGCGTTCCTACGGCCTGCGCCGCCTGCTGCACGGCTTCGGCGGCCCGCTGGCGTTCGCCCTCGCCCTGGTCGCGGTGGACGCCCTCGCCGGCCTGCTGGTGCCGATCCTGATCCGCCAGGGCATCGATGAAGGCGTCCGGCGCGGCGCGCTGATCGGCGTCTGGACGGCCGCCGGGCTCGCCCTGGCCGTGGTGCTCGCCCAGTGGATCGCCCAGATCGGCGCCAACCGCATGACCGGACGCACCGGCGAACGCGTCCTCTACTCCCTCCGCGTCAAGATCTTCGCGCAGCTCCAGCGGCTCGGCCTCGACTACTACGAACGCGAGCTGACCGGCAAGATCATGACCCGGATGACCACGGACGTGGACGCCCTGTCCACCTTCCTGCAGACCGGGCTGGTCACCGCCGTCGTCTCGCTCCTCACCTTCCTCGGCATACTCGTCGCCCTCCTGGCCATCGACATCCAGCTGGCCCTGGTCGTCTTCGCGACCCTGCCGCCGCTGATCATCGGCACGTACTTCTTCCGCAAGCAGAGCGTGAAGGCCTACGAACTCGCCCGCGAACGAATCAGCACCGTCAACGGCGACCTCCAGGAGAGCGTCGCCGGACTGCGGATCGTCCAGGCGTTCCGGCGCGAGGGGCGCGGCGCGGAGAGGTTCGCCGCCCGCAGCGACGCCTACCGCCAGGCCCGCGTCCGCGGCCAGTTCCTGATATCGATCTACTTCCCCTTCGTCCAGCTGCTGTCGTCCGTGGCGGCGGCACTGGTCCTGATCGTCGGCGCCGACCGCGTCGGCTCGAACACCCTCACCGCCGGCGCGCTGGTCGCCTACCTGCTCTACATCGACCTGTTCTTCGCCCCCGTCCAGCAGCTCTCCCAGGTCTTCGACGGCTACCAGCAGGCATCCGTCTCGCTCGGCCGCATCCAGGAACTGCTCCGCGAGCCGACCACGACCCCGGCCGCCGCAACGCCCCGCGAGGTACCCGCACTGCGCGGTGACATCACCTTCGACGATGTGCACTTCCACTACGGCGCGGACGACGAAGCGGGCGAACTCGCGCTGACCGGCGTCGACCTGACCATCCCCGCGGGCCAGACCGTGGCCTTCGTCGGCGAGACCGGCGCCGGCAAGTCCACCCTCGTCAAGCTGGTCGCGCGGTTCTACGACCCGTCCTCGGGCGCCGTCCGCGTCGACGGCACCGACCTGCGCGACCTCGACCTGACCGGCTACCGCCGCCGCCTGGGCGTCGTCCCGCAGGAGTCCTACCTCTTCGCCGGTACGGTCCGCGACGCCATCGCCTACGGCCGCCCCGAGGCCACCGACGCCGAGGTGGAGGCCGCCGCCCGCGCTGTCGGCGCGCACGCCATGATCGCCACGCTCGACGGCGGCTACCTCCACGAGGTCGCCGAACGCGGCCGCAACCTCTCCGCGGGCCAGCGCCAGCTGCTCGCACTGGCCCGCGCCGAACTCGTCGACCCGGACGTCCTGTTGCTCGACGAGGCCACCGCCGCCCTGGACCTGGCCTCCGAGGCCGTCGTCAACCAGGCCACCGACCGCCTCGTGGGCCGCCGTACCACCCTCGTCGTCGCGCACCGCCTGACCACGGCGGCCCGCGCGGACCGCGTGGTGGTGATGGCCGACGGACGGGTCGCGGAGGACGGCACCCACGCCCAGCTGCTCGCCCGCGACGGCCGCTACGCCGAGCTGTGGCGCAGCTTCACCGGCGAGGAGGAAACCGTCGCCGCCTGACGCTCCCGCCGCGGCGCTGCCGTCCGGCGCCGCTGCCTGACGCCTCCCGCCTGACGCCTCGTGCCTGACGCCGCCGTCCGACGCCTGGGCCGGACGGCCGAAGGGGGCTGGTGGCGGCCCCGTTGCGCCGATAGGTTCACCCCGACCTTTGACATCCCAAGGGGAGGGTGCATGCGCAAGGCCATCAGATGGCTGCTGTCGCTCGTCGTGCTCATAGGCACGGTCGGCGTCAGCGGAGCGTCGGCAGGGGCGGCCACCGCCGCCGAGCCGAAGACCAAGGACATAAAAGACCGGATCCTCGCGATACCGGGCATGAGCCTCATCGAAGAGAAGCCGGTCGACGGCTACCGCTACTTCGTCCTGAATTACACCCAGCCCATCGACCACCGGCACCCCTCCAAGGGGACCTTCCAGCAGCGGCTGACCCTGCTGCACAAGTCGGTGGACCGCCCGACGGTGTTCTTCACCTCCGGCTACAACGTCAACACCACCGCGACCCGCAGCGAGCCGACGAAGATCATCGACGGCAACCAGATCTCCCTGGAATACCGCTACTTCACCCCGTCGAGGCCGCAGCCCACGGACTGGAAGAAGCTGAACATCCGGCAGGCCGCCAATGACCAGCACCGCATCTTCAAGGCGCTGCACCGCATCTACGGCAAGAACTGGATCGCGACCGGCGGCAGCAAGGGCGGCATGACGGCGACGTACTACCGCCGCTTCTTCCCGCACGACATGAACGGCACCGTCGCCTACGTCGCGCCCAACGACGTCCGCAACGACGAGGACTCCGCGTACGACCGCTTCTTCAAGAACGTCGGCACCGCGCAGTGCCGCACCGCCCTCGCCGCCATCGAGCGGGAGGCGCTGGTACGGCGCGACGAGATGGTCGACCGCTTCAAGAAGTGGGCGGCGAAGGAGAAGCAGACCTTCACCACCGTCGGCAACGCCGACCGCGCCTACGAAGTCATGGTCACGGACCTGGTGTTCGGCTTCTGGCAGTACCAGCCGGCCGACACGGCCTGCGCGCAGGTCCCCAAGCCGGACGTCTCCACCGACGGCCTGTGGAAGTGGATGGACGAGGTCGGCGGCTTCTCCAGCTACACCGACCAGGGCATGGAGCCCTACACGCCGTACTACTACCAGGCGGGCACCCAGATGGGGGAGCCCGGCTACGGCTACCCCCAGCTCAAGGACCTGCTGAAGTACCCCGGGATCAACAACTCCCGGTCGTTCGTGCCGAAGGACATCCCGATGCGCTTCGACAAGGGCGCGATGCCCGACGTCGACCGCTGGGTGCGTCACCACGCCCACCGGATGATGTTCGTCAACGGCCAGTACGACCCGTGGAGTTCGGAGCACTTCGAGCTCGGCAAGGGCGCCAGGGACTCGTACGTGTTCACCGTGCCCGGCGGCAACCACGGCTCGAACATCGAGAAGCTGAAGGCCGCCGACCGGACCAAGGCCACCGCCGAACTCCTCGACTGGGCCGGTGTGCAGGCCCCCGGGACCGGCAAGGCCACCCCGCAGGCCCCGTACGACAAGAAGCTCGACAAGCAGGAGACCCGGCGGATGCCGATGCTCCGCCCGTAGTGGAGCGGCCCCTCGCGGGCTGATGCCGTAACGGAACGATTCCGCGGGCCTTCCCCCAGGGGAACGACGGGGCGCGCTCCCTCCGAGGGGGGAGCGCGCCCTTTCGTCGCCGCCCGCCCGCCGGCGGGCCGCGGGCCGGCAGCTCAGTACGTCAGCCCGTGGCCGATCGGGTAGAGAGCCGTGGCCGGGGCGTCGGCGCGCATCACCGGCACCGGCAGACGGCCGTCCGGCTCCCGCCGTCCGGCGATCACCCGGGCCGCCGCCCGCAGCTCCACATCCGTCCACGAGTAGCTCACCAGCGCCGCCTTGACCCCGCCCAACTGCGCGATGTCGTACGGATTGCGGACCGCCAGCTGCACCACCGGCTTCCCGGTGGCCAGCAGCGCCTCGACCAGCGTGCGCTGCCGCGAAGTGGCCGTGACGTTGTACGTGGCGACCACCACCGCGTCCCGTTCGCCGAGCGCCGCCACCGCCTGATCGATCAGCGCCTGCGTCGGCGTCATCCCGGTGGGGAGCGCGGTGGCCGTGAAACCGAGACCGGTGAGCGTGTCCGCCAGCACCCCGGTGGGCGGCCCGCCGGTGCCGGACGGCGAGGCCGCGTCGGCACCCACCACCAGCACCCGGCGCTCCCGCCGCCGGGACAGCGGCAGCACACCGCCGTCGTTGCGCAGCAGCGTGGTGGTGCGGTCGGCGATCCGGTCGGCGGTCGCGAGATGCCCCCGGGTGCCGACGACCCGGTCCACCTCCTGGTGGGTGGTGTACGGGTCGGTGAACAGCCCGCGCCGCTCCTTGAGCATCAGGATGCGCAGCAGCTTCGTCTCGATGTCGGACCAGGCCAGCTCGCCATCGGCCAGCGCCTTGAGGACGGCGCCGTGCGCGACCGCGAGGTCCGGCGGGTTGAGCAGCTGGTCGACCCCCGCCTTGAGGGCGAGGACCGGCACCCGGGCGTCGCCGTACTTCACCCGTACGCCCTCCATCCCGAGGGAATCGGTCACCACCACTCCGTCGTAGCCGAGGCGTTCGCGCAGGATGCCGGTGAGGATCGGCCGGGACAGGGTGGCGGGGTCCTCGCTCGCGTCGAAGGCAGGGACGACGATGTGCGCCGTCATGATCGAATCGATACCCGCGGCGATCGCGGCCCGGAAAGGCGGTGCGTCCAGCCGCTCCCACTCCTGCGCGGTGTGGTGGATGTACGGCAGCCCGACATGGCTGTCGGTGTCGGTGTCGCCGTGCCCGGGGAAGTGCTTGGCGCAGGACGCGACCCCGGCCCCCTGATAGCCCTTCACCTCGGCGGCGACCATACGGGCCACGGCCTGCGGATCGGCCCCGAAGGAACGGACCCCGATGACCGGGTTGGCGGCGTTGACATTGACGTCCGCGTCCGGCGCGTAGTCCTGCCGGATGCCCATCGCGTACAGCTCCTCGCCCGCGATCCTGGCCGCCGTACGGGCGTCGTCACGGGAGCCGCCCGCGCCCAGCGCCATCGCCCCGGGGAAGAGCGTCGCGGGCGCGCCCACACGAGCCACTATGCCGTGTTCCTGGTCCGTGGAGATCAGCAGCGGGACGGGGACGCGCTGCGCGGCGCCGGCCCGCTGGATGCCGTTGGACAGCTCGGCGATCTGGTGCGGCTCCCGGGTGTTGTGCGCCCAGCCGAAATAGATGATGCCGCCGACGTGGTACTTGGCGATCAGCTCGACGGCGTTGTCGACCCCGATCTCTTTCTGATTGGCCGCCACATCGGCCGCGGCGGGGTCGGTGGCGGACTCCCCGTAGATCCGCATGACGAAGAGCTGCCCGACCTTTTCCTCCGGCGTCATACGGGAGATGAGGCGGCGCAACCGGGACCGGACGGCGGCGGAGGGCGCGGGAGCGGGGGCCGACTGGTGCCCGATGCCGGTCCCCTCGGCGTGTGCGGGGGCGGCGCCCGCGGCGCAGGCGGCCGCGACGGCGGCAGCGGTGGTCAGGACGGTACGTCTGGAGTGCATGTGCGCTCCTTCCGGAGGGCTTCCTCGGCGAATTGAAGGAAACTTCCAAGGAGACACGGATAGCCGGAAAACTATTGCCGGTCAATGACCTGGCCCGCGGTGGTCCTCAGCTGTTGCGGGGCGGCCGAGGGTGTGGGAGGGGACGAAGGGCGGGCGGCGAGGGGACGGAGGCGGTCAGTGTGCCTCCGCCGGGGCGAGGAGGCGCTCGAGGTGGGCCCGGCCCGCCGCCAAGAGGCCCGGCAGCTCGGCCGCCTCCGGATACCAGCGCTTCTCGTACTCCCAGCACAGCCACCGCCCGGCGCCCAGACCATCGGCGGGCGCGGGCCCGTCGCCCAGCGAGGCCACCGCGTCGGCCAGGGGCAGGACGCCGGCACCGAGCGCCAGGGGAGTGGTGTCCTGCGCCGAGGCGACATCCTTGACCTGGACATACCCCAGATGCGGGGCCAGCGCGGCGTAGCTGTCGGCGGGCCGCTCACCGCCGAGCCAGGTGTGCAGCACGTCCCACAGCGCGCCGATGTTCCGGTGACCCACGGGGCCCAGGATGCGGGCGGCGGCCGCGCCCGTACGGTGCGAGTCGTGGGTCTCCAGCAGCACCCGGACGCCCCGCTCGGCGGCGAGCGGCGCCACCGCGCCCAGCCTGCGGGCGGCATCCGCATCCGCCTCCGCCTCCGGGCGGTCACCACCACCGGGGAAGACCCGCACGAAAGGCGCCCCCAGGTCCGCGGCGAGCAGCACCAACTCGTCCAGCTCGTGTGCCAGCTCCTCCTCGCCCGCGGCGTCCTGCTCGGCGGCGACCTGCGGGTATCCGGCGACGGCCAGGATCTCGACGCCCGCGTCGGCGAACTGCCGCCGCACCGCTGCCCGTTCCCGCACTCCGAGCAGTGGGTGCACCGGCTCCTCCGGATGGGCGCGCAGCTCGACGCCCTGGTACCCGGCGCCGGTGGCGAGCCGCAGGACGTCGGCCACCGGCAGGCCCGGCACCCCGAGGGTCGAGAAGGCGAACCGCGCCGTCGGGTGCGCCGGGCCGCCGTCCGTCACGGGTCCGGCTTCTGTCTCGCTCATCGTTCACCGCTCCTGCCATCGCTGATGTCGTCCATCCTGCTCCGTCCCCTCCGTCTGCCCTGTATGCCCCGGCGCAATTTCTTTGGTGGCGTCACAGAGGCGGCGTCACAGAGACGGCGTCACAGGGGCCGTGTCGACGGGCGGTGTCACAGGGGCAGCCGCCAGTCCTGGCCGACCAGGTCCTGACCGAAGCTGTGGTGCCCGGACTCGGCGACCAGCTCGAAGCCGGCGCGCTGATAGACGCTCCGGGCCGCACCGAGCACGGAGTTGGTCCACAGCACCAGCTCTTCGTAGCCCGCAGCGCGGGCGAACTCCACACAGGCCCCGACGAGCCGGTGGCCCACGCCGTGGCCGCGGGCGGCGGGCTCGACCAGCAGCAGCCGCAGCCGGGCGGCCCGGGGCCGGGAGTCGTGTACGCACATCACCGCGCCGACCCGCTCGCCGCCCAGCTCCGCTATCCAGGTGCGGTCCAGGGCCGGGTCGAAGGATTCGGCGTACTCCGCGACGATCCGGGCCACCAGGGCCTCGTAGCTCAGATCGAAGCCGTACTCGGCGGCGTAGAGGACGGCGTTGCGCTCCACCATCCAGCCGAGGTCCCCCGGACCGCTGGTGCGCAGGGTGACTTCCGGGGCGGCGGGGGTGGCGGGGGCGGACGACGCGGCTGTTGGCCCGGGGGGCGGGGTGAGGGTGTCCGGCGCGTCGTCGTCCAGGAGGGTGCGGACCGTACGCAGGGACGCCATGAGGCGGGACCGGTCGGCGGCGGTGAGCCGCTCCAGCAGCGACCCCACGGCGTCCTGCGAACGCTCCTCCAACAGGCCCGCCGCCTCTCTGCCGCCGTCGGTCAGCGTGATGCGCTGGCGGCGGGGATCCTGGTCCGACCGGGCACGGCTGATCAGCTCGCGGTCCTCGAACTTGCCGAGCAGACGGCTGAGATAGCCCGCGTCCAACGACAGCGACGCGCGCAGATCCGCGGCGTCCACCCGCTGGTGGTTGGCGACTTCGTAGAGCACCCGGGCCTCGGTGAGGGTGAACGGGGTGTAGAGATGCCGGCCGTAGTCGAGCGCGCCGATGAGGTTGGTGTAGAAGCGGTTGAATCTGCGCAGCTCCCGGACGGCGGGATCGGCCGGGGCGGATACCCCGTCTCCGGCCGCCGGGTCGTCCGGCACTGATGTCGTGGTCCTGGTCGGCATGACAGACCTCGCTTCATCCTTGACTGAGTCAATGATACGCGCCGGAGCCCGCATCGCGCAGCATCCATTCCGCACGCAGTGTCGCCGCGCCCCGCCCGGCGGCCTCTCCTCCGCGCCCCAACCAGGCGGCCGGCCCCGGCCCTTGCTTCCCGGCGCGACGGCCGTGCCCGCCGGCCCCGCCCCCCGGCGGCATTCCCTCAGCGCATCCCCTCAGCGCATCCCTTCAGCGCACCGCCTCGGCCGAGCCGACCTCGCCGATGGCCGGTCGCGTTGTCAGACCCCGGCGGTACGGTCAGGGCATGGTCAACGCAGGGGTGGTGGAAGGGGTCCTGGAGCGGATCACCTACGCCAATGAGGAGAGCGGCTATACGGTCGCGCGCGTCGACACCGGCCGGGGCGCCGGCGATCTCCTCACCGTCGTCGGCGCGTTGCTCGGTGCGCAGCCGGGGGAGTCGCTCCGCATGGAGGGTCGCTGGGGCTCCCATCCGCAGTACGGCAAGCAGTTCACCGTCGACAACTACACCACCGTCCTGCCCGCCACCATCCAGGGCATTCGCCGCTATCTGGGCTCCGGCCTGATCAAGGGCATCGGCCCGCGGATCGCCGACCGCATCGTCGAGCACTTCGGCACCGACACCCTCGACGTCATCGAGCAGCAGCCCCAGCGCCTGGTCGAGGTGCCGGGCCTCGGCCCGAAGCGGACGAAGATGATCGGCGCGGCGTGGGAGGAGCAGAAGGCCATCAAGGAAGTGATGGTCTTCCTCCAGGGCGTCGGCGTCTCGACCTCCATCGCCGTGCGGATCTACAAGAAATACGGCGACGCCTCCATCTCCGTCGTCCGCAACCACCCCTACCGCCTCGCCTCCGACGTCTGGGGCATCGGCTTCCTGACCGCCGACCGCATCGCCCAGTCCGTGGGCATCGCCCACGACAGCCCGGACCGCGTCAAAGCGGGCCTGCAATACGCCCTGTCGCAGTCCACGGACCAGGGCCACTGCTTCCTCCCCGAGGAGCAACTCATCGCGGACGCCGTGAAGTTGCTCCAGGTGGACACGGGCCTGGTCATCGACTGCCTGGCCGAGCTGGCCGCCGACCCGGAAGGCGTGGTCCGCGAGAAGGTGCCCGGCGGCGAGGACGGCGTGCCGGTCACCGCCGTCTATCTGGTGCCCTTCCACCGCGCGGAGATCTCCCTGGCCGGCCGGCTGACCCGGCTGCTGCGTACGGACGAGGACCGGATGCCCGCGTTCCAGGACGTCGCCTGGGACCGTGCGCTGGCCTGGCTGGCGCAGCGCACGGGCGCCGAGCTCGCCCCGGAGCAGCAGGCGGCCGTGCGCCTCGCGCTGACCCGGAAGGTCGCGGTGCTCACCGGCGGGCCCGGCTGCGGCAAGTCCTTCACGGTCCGTTCGGTGGTCGAGCTGGCCCGCGCGAAGAAGGCCAAGGTGGTGCTGGCGGCGCCGACGGGCCGGGCCGCCAAACGGCTCTCCGAGCTGACCGGGGCGGACGCCTCCACGGTCCACCGCCTCCTGGAGCTCAAACCGGGCGGGGACGCCGCCTACGACGCGGACCGCCCCCTGGACGCCGACCTGGTGGTCGTCGACGAGGCCTCCATGCTCGACCTGCTGCTCGCCAACAAACTCGTCAAGGCAGTGCCCCCGGGCGCCCACCTCCTGCTGGTCGGGGACGTCGACCAGCTGCCCTCGGTGGGCGCCGGCGAGGTGCTGCGCGATCTGCTGGCCGAGGCCGGGCCGGTGCCGGCCGTCCGGCTGACGCGGATCTTCCGGCAGGCCCAGCAGTCCGGCGTGGTGACCAACGCCCACCGCATCAACTCCGGAGTCCCGCCGCTGACGACCGGCCTGCGCGACTTCTTCCTGTTCGCCGAGGAGGACTCCGAGGAGGCCGGGCGGCTGACGGTCGATGTGGCCGCCCGCCGGATTCCCGCGAAGTTCGGCCTCGACCCGCGCAGGGACATCCAGGTGCTGGCCCCGATGCACCGCGGCCCGGCCGGTGCCGGCGCGCTGAACGGCCTGCTCCAGCAAGCCGTCACCCCCGCCCGCCCGGATCTGCCCGAGCGCCGGTTCGGTGGCCGGGTCTTCCGCGTCGGAGACAAGGTCACCCAGATCAGGAACAACTACGAAAAGGGCCGCAACGGCGTCTTCAACGGCACCGTCGGCGTGGTCACGGCGCTGGACCCCGACGAGCAGCGGCTGACGGTCCGCACCGACGAGGACGAGGAGGTCCCCTACGACTTCGACGAACTCGACGAACTCGCTCACGCCTACGCGGTGACGATCCACCGCTCGCAGGGTAGTGAGTATCCGGCGGTGGTGATTCCGGTCACCACGGGAGCCTGGATGATGTTGCAGCGCAATTTGTTGTACACCGCCGTGACCCGGGCAAAACGCCTGGTGGTGCTGGTCGGCTCCCGCAAGGCTCTGGGGCAGGCCGTACGCACGGTATCCGCCGGTCGGAGGTGTACGGCGCTCGATCACCGACTTGGCGGTGCGATGTGAGCTCGCCTCTTTCCCAATCGGGGCGAAGGGGAGCAGGATGGGCACTCAGAAGGCACTGAGTGCCGCGAACAGGCCCTATGGCCGACCCCGAGTGCACATCCAAGGTCCAAATGGGGGAAGGTATAGGCAGTCAGGGCACCTCGAAGAAGAGGCACAACGTCGGTGAGGGATGACGTGAGCGACAACTCTGTAGTACTGCGTTACGGGGACGGCGAATACAGCTACCCGATCGTCGACAGCAGCGTCGGCGACAAGGGCTTCGACATCTCGAAGCTTCGCGCCCAGACCGGTCTGGTGACCCTGGATTCCGGTTATGGCAACACCGCGGCATATAAATCCGCGATCACCTATCTCGACGGTGAGAACGGGATTCTTCGTTACCGCGGGTACCCGATCGAGCAGCTCGCAGAGCGCAGCACGTTCGTCGAGACCGCGTACCTCCTCATCAACGGTGAGCTGCCCACCGTCGATGAGCTGGCGAATTTCAAGCAGGACATCACCTACCACACCCTGCTGCACGAGGACGTCAAGCGCTTCTACGACGGCTTCCCCCGGGACGCCCACCCGATGGCCATGCTGTCGTCGGTCGTCAGCGCACTGTCGACGTTCTACCAGGACAGCCACAATCCGTTCGATGAGCAGCAGCGCCACATCTCCACGATCCGGCTGCTGGCCAAGCTCCCGACGATCGCGGCGTACGCCTTCAAGAAGTCGGTCGGCCACCCGGTCGTCTACCCGAGCAACGAGCTCGGCTACGTCGAGAACTTCCTGCGGATGACCTTCTCGGTGCCCGCCGCGGACTATGACCTCGACCCGGTCGTGGTCAGCGCCCTGGACAAGCTGCTGATCCTGCACGCGGACCACGAGCAGAACTGTTCGACCTCCACCGTCCGCCTGGTCGGCTCCTCGCAGGCGAACCTCTTCGCCTCGATCTCCGCCGGCATCAACGCCCTCTGGGGCCCGCTGCACGGCGGCGCCAACCAGTCCGTGCTGGAGATGCTGGAAGGCATCCAGCGCGACGGCGGCGACGTCGACAACTTCATCCGCAAGGTGAAGAACAAGGAAGACGGCGTGAAGCTCATGGGCTTCGGGCACCGCGTCTACAAGAACTTCGACCCCCGGGCGAAGATCATCAAGGCGGCGGCGCACGACGTCCTCTCGGCCCTCGGCAAGTCCGACGAGCTGCTCGACATCGCCCTCAAGCTGGAGGAGCACGCGCTCTCCGACGACTACTTCGTCGAGCGCAAGCTCTACCCGAACGTCGACTTCTACACCGGCCTGATCTACCGGGCCATGGGCTTCCCGACCGAGATGTTCACCGTGCTCTTCGCGCTCGGCCGGCTGCCCGGCTGGATCGCCCAGTGGCACGAGATGATCAAGGAGCCCGGCTCCCGCATCGGCCGCCCGCGGCAGATCTACACCGGCGTCGTCGAGCGCGACTTCGTCCCGGTGGAGGAGCGCTGACGGCTGACCGCCGAGCGCAGTGACCACGCCTCCGGCCCCCGCCCCTGACAAGGGGTGGGGGCCGGAGGCGTTCCGGCGGCCGTACGGCCCACAGGTCCGCGCCGGGCTGCCGCAGGGCCTCAGCCGGACGCGGCGGTCTTCAGCGAAGGCGGCAGGGCGGCGGTAGGGGCGTGAGTACCGCCTCGGAGCCGGCCGCGGTGAGCGCGGGGGCGGTCGCGGGATTGCCCAACGGGGGCTGGAGGCGCGCGGGCAAAAAGAAAGCGCCCCGCCTCTAGATCCCCCCACGGGTCCAGAGTGCAGGGCGCTTCCCATGTCCCGGGTCGGATTCCCCCCACGGGATCCGTCCGGGCGTTTCGGGTTGCACCGCGATCTGCCGGGACGCGCACATCGGGAGGGCCGCTCAAAGCTCCCCGGGCGCGTCGCCCCGGCCACGCGTAGCCGGGCACGATCCCCAAGATCAGCACGGCTTTGCAGTGCAAGCCCCGCCGGGGTGCCTGCACTGCCCGGTTAGACTCACGACCCCCCTCAATGGTTACGTTGCGATGACTGTGATCTGGGTCTCATGCCATATGAGGGCGAATGCGGTCAAGAGCCTCGATCTGGAGATCGGCTCGGTGACGTATGGGTGTTGTGTCAGATGTGAGAGTTATGTGAATGACGGCGGCCGCAGGTCGTTCGCGACCATGAGGGACGACGAAAGGCCGCCGAGCGGGCGGGATCGGTGATCACCGGGGCACGGGCACTCGCTGCCTGGCGACGCGTTCTCCAGTGCGTCGATCAGTAGCCGTAGCCGTAGCTGTAGGGCCGGCTGTGGCTGTGGCTGTGGGGTGAGCTTCTTGGCCCGCGTCGGCGCCCCTGCCCGTGCGCCCGCACCGCGCAACGCGCAAGGCGCAGGTCATCCCGCCGGTAGCGAGCTCGACCTGCGCCTGTGTCTCGACCCGCGCTTGTGTGGGGTGAGGGGTATGCCTGCCGTGGGGGTCAGGCCTGGCCCACGAGTTCGTAACCCGCCTCGTCGACGGCCGCACGCACGGCCTCGTCGTCGAGCGGGGACCTCGACGTGACGGTCACCACGCCGCTGGCCGCGGCCGCCTGCACCGAGCTGACGCCCGCGATCTCGGCGATCTCGGACTTCACGGCGCCTTCGCAGTGACCACAGGTCATGCCGGTGACCTTGTATGTCGTGGTCACCTCGCCGACCTGGACGTCGGTGGCGTCGGAGTGGCAGGAGCCTTCGGGGGTGCAGCAGGAGCTGTTCTCGGCCATGGGATTCTCCTAGTGGTGCCGGTGTGTCCGGTGGTGATGCCGATCCGCCGCAAGGCTCGGCGGCTACCGCCGTGAGATGCCCCCGGTGGTGGCCGGAGCCTTCCGGCAGCAGTCACTCTATACCCCTAGGGGGTATCAATCCAATCCCCGGCACGCCGCCCGCGCCCCGGTGGATCCGCCGTCAGGTCCGCACCCGCCACCGCACCGCGTTGCCGTGCGCCGCCCCACGCGTCAGCCTTGGACTACGGGCTCGGGGCGGATCCGAGGAGGCGGCCGGATGGACGCATTCGCCCTCTACGGCCTGCTGGCGCTCACCACTCTGCCGCCGCTGGTCCCCAATTCCGCCGTGCTTGTCACAGCCGGAGTACTCGCTTCCCAAGGCCACGCCTTCCTGCCCCTGATCCTGCTGACCGTGGCCGGCAGCGCGACGCTCGGCGATGTCCTGATGTTCCTCGCCGCACGAAGGTTCGGCGGACCGGTACGCGCCTGGATGCGGCGGCGGCCCCGCCGCAGGGCACTCCTGGAGTGGACCTCGCAACGGATCCAGCGCTACGGCCTGCCCTTCGTGATCGCCGTACGGTTCCTGCCCAGCGGCCGGATCGCCGGCGCGCTGGCATCCGGAGTGCTCCACTACCCCCTGCGCAAATACGTGATCGGCGCCGGCGTCGCCGAGGCGCTGTGGGCCACGTACTCCGTCGGACTCGGCTACCTCGGCAGTGCCGCCGCCGGCGACCCGCTCTACGCGGCCGGCATCGGAGTCGGTGTCTCCTGCGCGGTCGCCGCCGTGGGTACGGCCATCCAGTGGACGGCCCGGCGCCGCTCGCTACGGGTACCGGCCGACGGGAACGGTGGCGAAGGGGAAGCATCCGGCAGAGGCGGTGACGGCGAGGGCGGTGCCCGGGGCGACAACCCGGTGAAGGGCGAAGGGGAGGAGCGCGGGAGTGGCCCCGACGGCCCGCGAGCAAGGGCCCGGACGCCCCGGGCACTTCAGGCGCCGGTGGCCGGTGCCCAGGCCGCAGGTCTCGTTCCCCCGGCGGTCCCGCTCGTACCCGAGGTCCGGATCCCACCCGCGGCCGGCGCCCCGAGCCGCTGCTGCGGACGCGGTGACGGCGGTCGGTGAGCGGGTGGGGGCAGGCGCGGGTGGCGGGCGATTGTCAGTGGTCGGCGCTACCGTTTTTGCAGGGTGATAGGGGGAGTTGGGGAAGGGAGTTGGGGGAGTTGTCGGCGTGCGCGTGCCGCGGGGGGGCGCCCCCGTCGTTCAGGCCGGGGAACTTCCCGGCGTGGCACGGACGTCGGCCACGGCGACCGGCTGCCCTGTCCGGCGCGAACGGTCGCAGGCCTCGGCGACGTACAGCGCCTCCAGCGCCTCCGCCGGCGAGCAGGGGCTCGGCGCCCGGCCCGCCGCGACATCCGCGAAGACGCCCAACTCGCGCACGTACGCGTCGTGGAAGCGCTCCATGAACGTGGCGTACGGGCTCGCCGACCGCTGCCACGACAGCTGCGCCTCGGCCGACGGCAGCGGCGCACGGTCGTCGAGACCGACGAAGCGGGCGCCCTCGGAGCCGCACACCTCCAGGCGGACGTCGTGCCCCGCGCCGTTGTAGCGGGTGGCGGTGACGGTGGCCAGCGTGTCGTCGTCAAAGCGCAGCAGCGCGGCGCAGGTGTCGACATCGTCGCCGTCCGCGAAGAAGGAAGCCCCGCGGTTGGCACCCTGGGCGTACACCGAGACGACCTCGCGGCCGGTGAGCCAGCGGAGGATGTCGAAGTCGTGGATGCTGCAGTCGCGGAACAGGCCGCCCGAGGTGGGGATGTAGCCGGCCGGAGGCGGCGTACGGTCGCTGGTGCAGGCGCGAAGGGTGTGCAGCCAGCCCAGTTCACCGGAGTGCAGCGCCTCGCGGGCGGCGCGGTAGCCGGCGTCGAAGCGCCGCTGGAAGCCGATCTGTACGGGGACCGTCCCGGCCTGCGTCCGTTCCACCACGCCCACGGTGCCCGCGACGTCCAGGGCCACCGGCTTCTCGCAGAAGACCGGCACCCCGACGTCCAGAGCCTGGTGGATCAGCGTGGCGTGAGCGCTGGTCGCCGCGGTGATCACGACACCGTCGAGGCCGTCCGCGTACATCTCCTCGACGCTCGGGGCGGCTCGTACGCCGAGGGTGCCGGCCAGCGAGGCGGCGCGGGCGGAGTCCGCATCGGTGACCATGATGTCGGTGACGCCGGAGACGTTCTGGAGGGTCTCGGCGTGGAACGCGCCGATGCGCCCGGTGCCGATCAGGCCGATCTTCATGCGTCGGTTCCTTTCCAGGGAGAAGGCGAGTCCGGGGAGAAGGCGAGCAAGCGGAGAGAGGGCGGGGGAGAAGGACACGGGATGGATCATTGGAACGGTCCAATTGCTTGCTTCCCGGACCATGCATGTCCGGATGTCAGCATGTCAACCCTCGGGGCAGAGCTACAGGAAGGCGTCCAGGTCCGGCAGTTGTGGTGCGTGTTGACGCCTCCCCCGCCCGATGGAAGAGTCCACTGCATGGAACGGTCCAAACGGTCCAGCAGCCAGTCCCCCAAGCAGTCCGGCGAGCCGGCCGGCAAGCCGGCCGGCAACAGGTCGAACGAGCAAGGGGACGACCGGTCGGGTGGCGTACGGGGTGGAGAATCGGGAGGGGCATCCGCCGACGGAACCGTTGGCGCACCCGGCGCGGACCGGCTCCCCACGATCCGCGGTGTCGCGGAGCGCGCCGGAGTCTCCAAATCGCTGGTCTCGCTGGTGTTGCAGGGCTCGCCGCGGGTCAGCGACGCCAAGCGGCAGGCCGTATTGGACGCCATCCAGGAGCTGGGCTACCGGCCCAACGCCGCGGCCCGCAGCCTCGTGGCGCGGCGCACGCACACCGTCGGAGTGCTCCTCAACGACATGCGCAACCCCTGGTTCGTCGAGGTGCTCGACGGCCTCCATTCGCTGCTGCAGGCACACGGCCTGCAGATGCTGATGGCCGACGGGCGGCTCGACCGCCGCGCGGGACAGGACTTCGCCCGCACGTTCCAGGAGCTGCGGGTCGACGGCCTGGTCGTCGTCGGCACCCTGCCGGACACCGCCGGCCTCGCCGCGGTCGCCGAGCGACTGCCGACCGTCATCGCGGGCAACCACGGGCCGCGACTGCCGCACGTCGACATCGTCGCCAACGACGACGAGCGGGGCGCCCGGATCGCCACCGAACACCTCATCGGCCTCGGCCACCGCCGGATCGCCCATATCACCGGACAAGGCCCGGTGGGTGAGCTGCGACGGCGCGGATTCGAGGCCGCCGTCAGCGAACACGGGCTGACAGGGAGCGCCGTGGTGGAGACCGGCGACGGGACCGAAGAGGGCGGCTACCGCGCCGCCGTCCGGCTGCTCCACCCCGCAGGCGGCACCGAACGCCCCACCGCGGTCTTCGCCTTCAACGACATCTCCTGCGTCGGCGCACTGTCCGCCGCGGAGGAGCTCGGCCTGTCCGTACCCGCCGACCTCTCCCTCGTCGGGTACGACAACACCTACCTCGCACGCATCCGGCACCTCTGGCTGCACTCCGTGAACAACGCCAGCCACGAGGTCGGCCGACGCGCGGCGCGCTGCCTGCTCGATCGCCTGGAGCACCCCGACGCGCCCGCCGGTCACCAACTCGTCGCCCCCGAACTGGAGATCAGAGGATCGGCCGCCGCCCCCGGAACGAGCCCGGGAACGGCCGCGGGACCACTACTACCGGCGGATCCGGGACAGGAGGATCCGCCGGTTGACGGGTAGAGGGATAGACGGGCGCCCGGAGGGGGACGGCGGTAGGACGGTAGGCCGTATGACCGTGGCCGGTAGCTGCCCGTACGTCAGGTGGCGGGCCGGGTGCTCAGTCCGCCCGGTCGCGGCGGCCGCGATGGCCGGGCCGGCGCGCCACCCACACTCTCACGGTGTCGGCGAACCAGTACGGCTTGCCGCCCTCCACCAGATCCGGCTCCGGAAGCAACCCGTGTTTCCGATACGAGCGCACGGTGTCCGGCTGCACCTGGATGTGTGCCGCGATCTCCTTGTACGACCAGAGCCTCCGGTCGGTCATCTCTGCGCACCTCCTGAGGGCCGCGTGCAGGGCCGGCCCGGGAGGGGCGGCGGGGGGTCTGCGCGCGGCGCGGTGATCACTCACCCTGTGCCCGTTCAACGACACCGAGTGACCGACAGGGAGGGGCTGTTGATCGCCTGTGACGGAAGGCCCGCGTAATGGTGACAGTCGTGACGGCGGCGGTACGCCGGCGACCGGAGCGAGGTGCGTCGCCGTAGGGGCGACCTGGTGATCCCTTTGGTATGGCGTTGATGTGGCGCAGCCGGAAAGCGCGAGGTGGCGGGCCCTTCCCTGTGGGGACGGCCCGCCACGGGGGCACGCGTTCAGGCGCCCTGGAAGCCTTTGGGCGTCTTCGGGCGACCTTCAGGCGTGATCACGCCTGACCGGCTTCGCGGTCAGGCGTACAACGCCTTCCATGTCTTCTTCCCGACCTTGCCGTCAGCGGTCAGATGGTGCTGCGACTGGAACTTCTTGACCGCAGCCCGCGTCTTGGGGCCGAAGTAGCCCGTCACGTCTCCCCAAGGGAGGTAACGGCGGTTCGCCAGCAGGCACTGGGCCTGCGAGACGCGGGCGTTGCGCTGTCCGTAGACGGTGAGTGCGGTGCCGTTGTAGTAAGCGCAGGCAGCCCTGGGGCCGGCGGCCCCGTCGTGCCCCGCTGCGGGACTGCCGGCCGACGCGGCCCCGGTGAGCAGGCCCGCGGTGAGCAGGCCCGCGGTCGCGGTCAGGACGACCGTGCGCCGTACGGCATGGCTGAGAATGTGGGCATTCACGAATTCCACCGTTTCCCCCGTTGGATGTGAACTGTTCGTCGGAAGCATCCCGCCGGCCCGCCAGGCGCACGGTCCGCTGGGTGTGCTTCCCCCCGTGCCGACGGGCCGAGGGCCGTGTGCAGTTCCCGGGCCGGGCGGAACTCGTACACCTGGCCCATGGCCCGTCAGCGCGTCGCCGTAGCGGTCTTGCGTAGTTCGTCCTCCAGGTCCTCCAGCGCCAGGCCCTTGGTCTCCGGCGCATATCGCTTGCAGAACAGCAGGGAAAGGACGCACATCACGCCGAAGAACCAGAAGGTGACACTGGCGCCGACCACGTCGAGAAGCACCGGAAAGGCCAGCGCGACCGCGAAATTGACCAGCCACATCACGAACACCGCCGCACCCATGGCCAGTCCGCGGACCTTCAGCGGGAACATCTCGGCGAGCAGCAGCCAGACCCCGGTGTTCAGCGTGGCCTGCATGAACGCCATGTAGAGAACCATCAGGCCCAGGACGAGACAGCTGACGGCGGTGGAGTGCGGCAGGCGGAACGACGCACCGAGCAGCGCCAGGGACACCGTCATACCGGCCAGGCCGGTGATCAGCATGGGCCGCCGGCCGACCCGGTCGATCAGCGCCATCCCGATCGCCGTGGCGACGACGGACACAGCGCCGACGGCGATGGTCGCGGTGATCGAGGCATGGGTACCCAGCCCGGTGGAGGCGAGGATCTTGGGCGCGAAATAGATGACGGCGTTGACGCCGGTGATCTGCTGCACGATCGCCAGACCGATGCCGATGAGCAACAGCCGCCGTACCCACGGGGTGCGCAGTTCCTGCCAGGCGCCGCGCCGCGCGTCCGCCTCCAGGCTGCGCGCATGGTCGATACGTGCCAGCTCACCGGCCACGTCCTCGGCGGGGAGCGTACGGCGCAGCACCCGCGCCGCGTCCTCGGTGCGGCCCTTGCTGATGTACCAGCGTGGGGTGTCGGGCAGGAAGAAAAGCCCCACGAACAAGGCCACGGCGGGCAGCGCCGCCAGGCCCAGCATCCAGCGCCAGGCCTCCCATTGGGCCAGCACAGCGTTGATCAGATACGCCAGCAACTGACCGCTGACGATCATCAGGGAGTTGAAGGAGACCAGCCGGCCGCGGATATGCTGCGGCGCGATCTCCGAGAGGTACAGCGGAGTGATCACGGAGGCGCTGCCCACGGCGAGGCCGAGGGCGAAGCGGGCCACGGCCATGAAGGGGACGGCGGGCGACAGCGCCACGGCTATCGCGCCGCCTATGAACACGGCGCCCGCCCACAGCAGGGAGTTGCGCCGCCCCAGGGTGTCGGACATCCGGCCGCCGGCCAGCGAGCCGAAGGCCGCGCCGATCAGCAGCGCGCTGGTGATGATGCCCTCACTCAGGGAGGTGAGCCCGAAGTGGCTCTCCATGAAGGGGAGGGCGCCGGAGACCACTCCGGTGTCATAGCCGAACAGGGCACCGCCGAGGGCGGCGATGGCAGCGATGCCGACGATGAATCGCTTGGCGTGGCGGGCCCCTTCGCTGTCGCGCGGGCCGGCGGACGCCGCCTGGCTGGTCGGAGCGGCCATGGTCAGCTCCAGTTCGCCTGGACGTAGGTGTCGATGGTCTCGCGCATGAAGCGTGAAGAGTCCTTGGCACGGTCCTCCCAGGCGAACACGGAGGAGACCAGGGTGCCGTCGAAGCCGTTGGCGGCCAGCTCGCGGAACAGCTCGTCGAAGTCCACCTCGCCCTGTCCGATGTCCAGGTGCTGGTGGACCCGTACGGCGGAACCCGGAGGGTTGACGATGTAGCGCAGGCCGGAGGAGCCGGTGTGGTCGAACGAGTCGGCAAGGTGCACGGCGGTGGTCAGCGCACCGGCGTGCCGCAGGATGCCGGGCGCGTCATTGCCCTGGTGGAAGGTGTGCGGGGCGCAGTACAGGAACGAGACCAGCGGGGAGTTGATACCGCGGATCAGGTCGACGGCGGCATGGCCGTCCTCGATGAAGTCGTCCGGGTGCGGTTCGAGGGCGAGGGTGATGCCCTCCCGTTCGAAGAGCGGCAGCAACTCCTCCAGGGACCGCCAGAACTGGCCCTCGCTGCGGTCTGCCTTCTCGGGGCGGCCGTTGAACTCCGAGTTCATCGTGTCGACGCCGAGGTCAGCGGTGACCTGTATCGCCCGCTTCCAGTAACGGACGGCTGCCTGCCGCTCCTCCTCATCGGGCGAGGACCACTTGTAGAGGGGCAGCACGGAGGACACGCCGACCCCGGCGGCGGACAGCGCCTTGCGGAAGGCGGCGACGGTCCCGTCGTCGATCCGCGGGTGCAGAAAGAACGGGTTGACGTCGTCGCGCGGCGACAGCTCGATCCACTCGTACCCCAACTCGGCGACCAGTGCGGGAAGTTCGAGGAGGGGCACATGACGGAACATGTAGGGGTCAAGAGCGATGCGCATGTACGGGAGGGCCTTTCGGTGGGTCACGAGGGGGCGGCCTCGTCGAAACGGCACTTGGGGGGAGGGAGCGAGGGGAGAGGGGAGGGGAGGGAGGGGCGCGGCTGAGCGGCAGGCGGGTATGCGGGCCAATGGGTCAGCGGGCATGTGGGCAGGTGGGCGTACCGCGCGGCGTACACCTCAGGCGTGCAGCTGCCTCCGGCGTACAGCCAATTCAGGCGTACAGCGCGGGGCGTGCGATCAGCTCGACGGTGACGCGCTCGCCGGAGGCCTGTGCGAGGACGCCGGCCTCGCACACCGCTGCGGCGGCGTAGCCGTCCCAGCAGCTGGGGCCCTCCACCTCGCCGCGCCGGGTGGCATCCACCCAGCGCTGCACCTGCCGGTCGTAGGCCTCCTCGAACCGCTCGACGAATCCGGGGGTGATGGAGCCGCCCCAATGGCCCGCGGTGTTCACGAAGACGCCGCGGTCGTCGCCGATCCGGGCGGTACCGCCCTCGCAGACCGCCTCGCAGCTGACCTGGTAGCCGAAGCCGCAGTTGACGAAGAGTTCGGTGTCCACCACCTGGCCGGCGGTGGTCTCGAAGAGGATCAGCTGCGGGTCGCTGAGACCTTCGGGGGCGTTGCCGGTGGCTGCCGGACGCAGCACGCGGACGGCGGTGATCTCCTCGTCCAGCAGCCAGCGGGTCACATCGATCTCGTGCACCACCGAGTCGTGGATCATCATCGCGTTGGTGAATCCGGGCGGGGTGTCGGCGTTGCGGTGCTTGTTGTGCAGCATCAGCGGACGGCCGTACGCGCCCCGCTGCAGCAGGGACTTGAGCGCGAGGTAGTCGGCGTCGTAGCGGCGCATGAAACCGACCTGGACGCGGCGGTGGCCGAGCTTCTGCTCCGCCTCCAGGACGCGCAACGCGGAGGCCGGGTCCGGGGTCAGAGGCTTCTCGCAGAGCACCGGCAGATCGCGCGCGAAGGCGTCGAGCAGCGTCGCTTCGTGGGCCGGCCCCGGTGAGGCGATGAGTACGGCGTCGACCGCGGGGTCGTCCATGGCGGCGGCCGGGTCGGTGTACGGGGTACAGCCCTCGATGCCGTCGGCGAGGTGCTTGACCCGGTCCGCGTCGATGTCGACGACCGCTGCGACCCGGGCGCCGCTGATCACGTCGTTGATCCGGCGCACGTGGTCGGCGCCCATCCGGCCGGTGCCGATAACGGCCACGCCGAGTGTGTCCTGCGAAGTCATGTGGTCCTCAGGCCCTTCCTTGTAAGGGAGTTCCGCTACGGAGAGTGTGCTGTACTCTGGAACCGATTACTCTCTGTAATCGTTGCCGGGGTGTGGAGGAGGCGTCGAGAGGCAGGCGAGGGAAGCGTGGGGGAGGTGCGGAGGGCGAGGAGGGGTCAGGGCCCAGGGGTGGCTCAACGCGGACCGTGGGTGGCTCACGCGCCGCAGGAGCTGAGGAAGCGGCGGGTGCGCTGAGCGATGGGGAACGGCTGGTCGGGCGGGCACGGGTACATGTCCTGCTCGACGATGGCGAAAAGGTCGACGTTCAGCTTCTGGGCCGCCTCCAGGACGGGCGGCAGTGCGGGCAGACCGAGCGGCGGCTCGCACATCACGCCCTGCTTGACCGCGGGCCCGAAGGGCGTGCCCTTGGCGACGACGTCGGCCAGGATGTCCGGGTCGACCTGCTTGAGGTGGAGGTAGCCGATCCGCTCGCCGTAGGTGCGGATGAGCTTGACGTTGTCGCCGCCGCAGTAGGCGTAATGGCCGGTGTCCAGGCAGAGGTTGACCAGGTCGGAGTCGGTGCCGTCGAGGAAGCGCTCGACGTGCTCCTCGGTGTCGATGTGGGTGTCGGCATGCGGGTGCACGACGATGTCGAGGCCGAAGGTGTCGCGGACCTGCTTGCCGAGCCGCTCCATCCCGGTGGTGAGGTGCTTCCACTGCTCGACGGTCAGCTCGCGCGGCTCGATCTCCTCGGCGGTCTTGTCGTCCCGCCAGAAGGAGGGGATGACGACGAGGTGCTTCGCGCCCATCGCCTTGGTGAGCGTGGCGACTTCGGAGACGTGCGCCCAGGTCTTGTCCCATACGGCGGGGCCCTGGTGCATCGAGGTGAAGATCGTGCCGGCCGAAACCTTCAGGCTGCGGGGTGCCAGCTCGTCGCGGAGGACGGCGGGGTCGGTGGGGAGGTAGCCGTACGGGCCCAGCTCGATCCACTCGTACGCGGCCTCGGAGACCTCGTCGAGGAAGCGCTGCCAGGGGACTTGTTGTTCGTCGTCGGGGAACCAGACCCCCCAGGAGTCGGGTGCGGAACCGACGCGAATCCGGTCCAGAACGGGCGCAACGGCACGGGGTGCGGACATGCTGCGGCTCTCCTCTCGCCGGTCGGCGGTGACCGGGAGGCGCTGTGGTGGGTTGTGGGGCACAGCCTCTCTGCAGCCCCGAGGAGTGTCAAGACTTCGTCCTGACATAAGGACTTAAGGACTTTGTAACCCATGGGTAGGCCGAGCGGTGCCGCCTTTCGGGTGTCCGGTGGGGTGGAGTCGGGGGGTTGGGGGGAGGGTCGGACGTGAGCCTGAGGTGGGATTCGAGGCCGGATTCGGGGTCGTTCGGGGCCGGGTTCGGGCTGGGTTGGTCGAGGGCGACCGGGGCGTGCGCCTGGGGTTGATTGGTGCGGCGAGGTGGTGCTGGGGGCTGTCGGGTGCTGCTGGATGGTGCCGGAAGGTGCTGGAAGGTGCCGGAAGGCGCCGGAAGGTGCCGGGTGTTGATGGGTGGCGAGATCCGGCTCGCCCCTTTTTCTGAGCCCCTCACCCTCGGGCCCCCGGCCCCACCCCGACCCCCAACTCCGCCCCGACCTCCGACTCCGCCCTGGCCCCCGGCCCCACCCCGACCCCCAACTCCGCCCTGACCCCCAACTCCGCCCCGACCTCAGGCTCCGCCTCCCCCCCCGGCCCCGCCTCACCCCTCCCGAGACCGTCCGACGTCAGAATGTAAGGACAAACTGTTGACAGGGTCTGACCTGTCCGGTTAGACCTGTGCCCAGCGACGCATGGCTGCACGCTCCGTACCCGCTGTACACGCTCTACTCGCCGCAGTTGCCGTACCCGCCGTACCCGCCGTACCTGCCGCACCCGCCGCGCCGGCCGAACCGAAGGGGCCACATGACCCAGCCGTACGACCTGATCACGATGGGCCGCATCGGAGTGGACATCTACCCGCTGCAGACCGGCGTGCCGCTGGCTCAGGTGGAGACCTTCGGGAAGTTCCTCGGCGGCTCCGCCACCAATGTCGCGGTCGCCGCCGCCCGGCTCGGTCGCCGTTCCGCCGTCATCAGCCGCACCGGGAGCGACCCCTTCGGCGACTACATCCACCAGGCGCTGCGCGACTTCGGCGTCGACGACCGCTGGGTGAGCCCGGTGGACGCCTACCCGACGCCGGTCACCTTCTGCGAGATCTTCCCCCCGGACGACTTCCCGCTCTACTTCTACCGCCGCCCCAAGGCCCCCGACCTGGTCATCCGCCCCGAAGAGCTGGACCGGGACGCCATTCGCTCCGCCCGTATCTTCTGGATCACCGGCACCGGGCTGTGCGAGGAGCCCAGCCGAAGTGCCACCCTCGCCGCGCTGGAGGCCCGTGCCAAGGCCGGCCCGACGGTCTTCGACCTGGACTGGCGGCCGATGTTCTGGGGTGGTGAGGGCGGTGCCTCCGGGGACGGCGGTGCGTCCGGTGACGCCGCGATGACCACCGCGCGCCCCTTCTACGAAGCGGCCCTGCGGCACGCCACCGTCGCCGTGGGCAACCTCGACGAGGCCGAGGTCGCCACCGGGCTGCGTGAACCGAAGGCCTGCGCCCAGGCGTTGCTGGACAAGGGCGTCGAACTCGCCGTCATCAAGCAGGGCCCCAAGGGCGTGCTCGCCGTGCACCGCGACGGCCGCACCGCCGAGGTCCCGCCCACCCCCGTCGAGGTCGTGAACGGCCTGGGCGCCGGCGACTCCTTCGGCGGTGCGCTCTGCCACGGCCTGCTCAACGGCTGGGAACTGGAGCCGATGATGCGTTACGCCAACGCCGCCGGCGCCATCGTCGCCTCCCGGCTCGCCTGTTCCTCCGCGATGCCGACCACCGACGAGGTCGACGCGTTCCTCGCCGGCCGATGAGGTGGCCGGTCCGCCTCCGCGGCCCCGAGGCCTCGGTACCGCCGACCCGGAAGTCCCGAAGCCGGCCCGGCAGCCCCGAAGCCAGTTGCCCGGCCGCCTCCCCCCGGCCCGTAGGCCCGAAAGCCCGTAAGTCCGCTGCCCGGCCGTCCGAACGCCTGCCGCCCGGCCCGGCACACAAGAAGGTGAGTGACACCTTGACCACTCGGATCAGTGACCTCTCGACGCTGCGGGCACGGCATCCCGAAGCCGTCGCCGAGGCCGCCGCCCGCCGCGTCCGGCGGCCGCTCATCGGCGACAGCGGCCGGCTGATGATCGTCGCCGCCGACCACCCCGCGCGCGGGGCGCTCGCCGTCGGTGACCGGCAGCTCGCCATGGCCAACCGCCTCGACCTGCTCGAACGCCTGGTTCTGGCGTTGTCGCGGCCCGGTGTGGACGGCGTGCTGGCGACTGCCGACATCCTGGAGGACCTGCTGCTGCTCGGTGCTCTCGACGGCAAGGTGGTGATGGGCTCGATGAACCGTGGCGGCATCGCCGGTGCCTCGTTCGAGATGGATGACCGTTTCACCGGCCACCGCCCGCAGGACATCGCCCGGCTCCGCTTCGACGCCGGCAAGCTCCTGCTGCGCATCGACTACGACGACCCCGGCTCGCTGACCACCCTGGAGGCCACCGCCCGCGCCATCGACGCGATGGCGGGGCTGGAACTGCCCACCTTCGTCGAGCCGTTCCTCTCCCGCCGGGTCGAGGGCAAGGTCCGTAACGACCTCAGTCCCGACGCCGTCACCCGTTCCGTGGCCATCGCCTCCGGCCTCGGCGGCACCTCCGCCTACACCTGGCTGAAACTGCCGGTGACCGAAGACGCCGACGCGATGGCCCGGGTCTGCGAGACGTCCACGCTGCCGACCGTGCTGCTGGGCGGCGACATCGGCCGGACGGTCCAGGATCAGGAAGCGGCGTACGAGAAGTGGCGCAAGGCGCTGCGGCTGCCGACCGTGCAGGGGCTGGTGGTGGGCCGCTCGCTCCTCTATCCGGCCGACGGCGATGTCGCGGCCGCCGTGGACACCGCAGTAGGCCTTCTCTGATCTGACCGGTCGCTTCCGGACGTCCGCAACCGACCCGCCCTCCCCGTAACCGACCCGGACGTCCGCAACCGACCCGCCCCCCCGCAACCGACCCGGCCCCCCGTAACTGACCCGCCCCCCCCGTAACCCGCCCCGCCGCCCCGCCGGCCGAATCGCCGAACCGCCGAACCGCCGAACTGTCAGTGGTGAGTAGGAGACTTGCAGTCATGAACGCTGATTTCCATGTCAGGGCCGGGGACGCCGCCGCAGGCCCGTACGCCCTCGACATCGCCCCGGAGCGGGCCGGCTGGGGATACTCCTCGTTGCGCGTCCTGGACCTGCCGCCCGGCGGTCACCACTCCTTCGCCACCGGCGACAGCGAATGGATCGTGCTGCCCCTGAGCGGGGGCTGCGCGGTCAGGACCGACGGTGCGGACGGCGAGGCGTTCGAACTGACCGGCCGGGAGAGCGTGTTCAGCGGGGTCACGGACTTCGCGTACGTGCCGCGCGACGCCCATGTGCAGATCTCCAGCGGCGCCGGCGGCCGCTTCGCGCTCACCGGCGCCCGCTGTGAGCGCAGGCTGCCCGCCCGTTACGGCCCGGCGAGCGGCGTCCCCGTCGAGCTGCGCGGCACCGGCAACTGCTCCCGCCAGGTCAACAACTTCGGCGCCGCGGGCGTCTTCGCGTGCGACAAACTCATCGCGGTGGAGGTGCTCACCCCCGGCGGCAACTGGTCGTCCTACCCTCCGCACAAGCACGACGAGTGCCGCCCCGGCCAGGAGTCGGAGCTGGAGGAGATCTACTACTTCGAGATCGAGCCCGCCCACGGCACCGAAGGCGTCGGCTACCAGCGCGTCACCCCGTCCGGACACGGCCACGGCACGGACGTCCTCGCCGAGGTCCGCGGCGGCGACGCCGTCCTCATCCCGGACGGCTGGCACGGCCCGTCCATCGCCGCCCCCGGGCACGCCATGTACTACCTCAACGTCATGGCCGGCCCCGGCGAGAAACGCGAATGGCTGATCTGCGACCACCCCGACCACGGCTGGATCCGCGACACCTGGCCCGACCAGCCCGTCGACGCCCGCCTCCCCCTCTACGCAGCGCCCGCAGGAGACGCCCGATGACCCACTCGCACCCCACCCGGCGCCTTACGGTCGCGCAGGCCCTGGTGGAGTTCCTCGCCCACCAGTACACCGAGCGGGACGGCCGCCGGCACCGGCTGGTCAACGCCTGCTGGGGCATCTTCGGCCACGGCAACGTCGCCGGTATCGGGCAGGCCCTGCTGGAGTCCGGCGGCGCCCTTCCCTACCTCCAGGGCCGCAACGAACAGGCCATGGTGCACGCCGCCGTCGGGTACGCCCGCCAGTCCGACCGCCTCTCCGCACACGCCGTCACCACCTCCATCGGCCCCGGCGCCACCAACCTCGTCACCGGTGCCGCCCTCGCCACCGTCAACCGCCTGCCGGTCCTGCTGCTGCCCGGCGACACCTTCGCCACCCGCCCCGCCGATCCGGTGCTCCAGCAGCTCGAAGTCCCGTATGCCGGCGATGTGTCGGTCAATGACGCGCTGCGCCCGGTGTCCCGCTACTTCGACCGCGTCGGCCGCCCCGAGGCGCTGATCCCGGCTGCCCTCCAGGCGATGCGGGTGCTCGCCGATCCCGTCGACACCGGCGCCGTCACCCTCGCCCTGCCGCAGGATGTCCAGGCCGAGGCCTACGACTGGCCCCAGGAGTTCTTCGCCGACCGCGTCTGGCGGGTGCCCCGCCCCGCCCCGGACACCGACGCCCTCGCCGAAGCGGTGCGCGCCGTCCGCACGGCCCGCCGCCCGCTGCTCGTCGCCGGCGGCGGCGTCCACCACAGCGAGGCCGAGGACGCGCTGCGCGCCTTCGCCGACATGACCGGTATCCCCGTCGCCTCCACCCAGGCGGGCAAGGGCGCCCTGCGCCACGACCACCGCGCCGACGTCGGCGGCATCGGCCACACCGGCACCGCCACCGCCGACGCGCTGGCCCGGGAGGCCGACCTGATCATCGGCGTCGGCACCCGCTACACCGACTTCACCACCGCGTCCGCCACTCTCTTCGCCGCCCCGGACGTGCGCTTCGTCAACCTCAACATCGCCGCCTTCGATTCCCACAAGCTGGGTGCGGCCTCCCTCGTCGCCGACGCCCGCAGCGGACTCGAAGCGCTCACCGCCGCGCTCGCCGGACACCGGGTCGACGCGGCCTACGAGCAGGCTTATGGCGTGGCGAAGGCCGAGTGGGAGGCCCGCGTCGACGCCGCATACGCCGCTGGCGACGAGGGGGCCCGGCCCTCGCAGACACAGGTCCTCGGCGCCCTGGATTCCGTCGTCGACGACACCGACGTGATCATCAACGCCGCCGGTTCCCTCCCCGGTGACCTGCACAAACTCTGGCGCGCCCGGTCCCGCAGGCAGTATCACCTCGAATACGGCTACTCCTGCATGGGCTATGAGCTGCCCGCCGCGATCGGTGTCCGGCTCGCCGCTCCCGACCGGCCGGTGTGGGCGCTCGTCGGCGACGGTACGTATCTGATGAACCCCACGGAGATCGTCACCGCGGTCCAGGAGGGCATCAACATCAACCTCGTCCTCCTCCAGAATCACGGCTATGCCTCCATCGGAGGCCTCTCCCAGCAGACGGGCGGTGAGCGCTTCGGCACGGACTACCGCTTCCGCGCCAAGGACGGTACGTATACGGGCGAACCGCTGCCCGTCGACCTCGCCGCCAACGCCGCCTCGCTCGGCATGCACGTCCTCCGCGCGGCCACGGTCGGTGAGCTGCGGGCCGCGCTCACCGAGGCGCGCGGCACGAACCGCCCCACATGTGTCTATGTCGAGACCGAAACGGCTGACACTGTGCCGGGCGCGCCGGACGCCCAGGCCTGGTGGGATGTACCTGTTGCCGAGACCGCGACGCGGCCGGCGGCGGTCGCCGCCCGTGAGACGTACGACCGGCATGCCGCAGGCCGCCGCCGCCACCTCTGACCCCGGACCGCAGTCGTCACCCGCTCGTAGTCGTCACCCAGAAAGGCCCCCTCGCATGAAGACCCTCAGCCACTGGATCGGCGGTAAGCCCGTCGAGGGCGTCTCCGGCAACTTCGGCCCGGTGTTCAACCCGGCCACCGGTGCCCAGGAGAAGCAGGTCGCGTTCGCCTCCGTCGAGGAGGTCGACGCCGCGGTCGGCGCCGCCAAGGAGGCGTTCCGTACCTGGGGCGTCAGCTCCCTGGCCGCGCGCAGCTCGGTGCTGTTCAAGTACCGCGAGCTGATCGACGCGCACCGCGACGAGATCGCCGCGCTGATCACTGCCGAGCACGGCAAGGTGCATTCCGACGCGCTCGGCGAGGTCGCCCGCGGTCTGGAGATCGTCGAGCTGGCCTGCGGTATCGCCGAGAAGCTCAAGGGTGAGCTGTCCACCCAGGTGTCGACGCGGGTGGATGTCTCCTCGATCCGCCAGTCCCTGGGTGTCGTGGCCGGCATCACGCCGTTCAACTTCCCCGCGATGGTGCCGATGTGGATGTTCCCGCTGGCCGTCGCCTGCGGAAACACCTTCGTCCTCAAGCCCAGCGAGAAGGTGCCGTCCGCCGCGTTCAAGCTCGCCGAGCTCGCCTCCGAGGCGGGCCTGCCCGACGGTGTCCTGAACATCGTCAACGGTGACAAGGTCGCCGTCGATGCCATCCTGGAGCACCCGGACATCGCCGCTGTCTCCTTCGTGGGCTCCACCCCCATCGCCCGTTACATCCACACCACCGGTACGGCCAACGGCAAGCGGGTGCAGGCGCTGGGCGGCGCGAAGAACCACATGCTGGTGCTGCCGGACGCCGACCTGGAGCTGGCCGCGGACGCCGCGATCAACGCCGCGTACGGTTCGGCCGGTGAGCGCTGCATGGCGATCTCCGTCGTCGTCGCCGTCGGTGACAGCGCGGACCCGCTGATCGGCAAGATCAAGCAGCGCGCCGACAAGCTGCGCATCGGCCCCGGCGACGACCCGGCGTCCGAGATGGGTCCGCTGATCACGAAGGTGCACCGCGACAAGGTCGCCTCCTACGTCGAGGGCGCGGCGGCCCAGGGCGCCGATGTCGTCATCGACGGCACGGGCTTCACCGTCGAGGGCTACGAGGACGGCCACTGGATCGGCGTCTCGCTCCTGGACAACGTCACGCCCGAGATGGACGCCTACCGTGACGAGATCTTCGGCCCGGTGCTGTCCGTCGTCCGCGTCGAGACCTACGACGAGGCCATCGCCCTGATGAACGCGTCGCCGTGGGGCAACGGCACCGCGATCTTCACCCGGGACGGCGGCGCGGCCCGCCGCTTCCAGCTGGAGGTCGAGGCGGGCATGGTCGGCGTGAACGTCCCGATCCCGGTGCCTGTGGGCTACCACTCCTTCGGTGGCTGGAAAGACTCGCTCTTCGGCGACCACCACATCTACGGCAACGACGGCGTGCACTTCTACACCCGCGGCAAGGTCGTCACGACCCGCTGGCCCGACCCGTCCGACGGCGGCATCAACCTGGGCTTCCCCAGCAACCACTGAGCTGCCGGGGCGTCTGACGCTCTCCCGCCGCCTCTGCCGAACCCCCTGCCGACGTCCGCCGGCGGGGGGTTCGGGCGTTGGGGGCAGGGCGGAGCTCCGGGGGATCCGTACGGCGGCTGCGGGGCTGACCGTGACCGAAAACCGTTGCTACGGTGCTTCATTGCGGATGTCACGACACAGGCGGGGGACGAAATGCCACGAAGTATGGCGCTGGCCAAGGGCGCGCGGATCACCGGCGGGGTGTGCTGTCTGCTCTTCTTCTTCTACGTCGTCTACTGGCTGGTCGTCGACCTGTCCGAGTTCGGTCCCGCGGACCTCCTCGGCAGTTGGTTCGGGGAGAAACCCTTCGGCCGCAACCAGGTCACCAACCCGTTCCATATCGGCCTCGCCGTCGTCCAGTTGGCGGCGTGCTGGACGGCCTTCGCGGGGAAGAGGGTGGCGGGCGGTCTGCTGGCCGTCGCGACGACGTTCACCTTCGTCACCGTCCTGCAGGCCATGGTGGGCACCGGCAGCACCACCGATATGACGCATTTCTTCCGCATCCCCGTGGAGGTGGACGCGCCGACGTTCAGGGACGTGTTCTTCAGCACCCTGGTGCTGGTCCCGCTGGCCTTCCTCGCCGGCCTCGTCCTGCTGTGCGGGAACCGTTCCTGGCCGCGGGCCCGGCCCAGTGAGCCGCCGATGCGGCCGACCCGGTCCGGCGGTGCGGTGGCCGGGGTGATCCTCGGCGCGCTGGCGCTGGCCTTCGCGGCGTGGAATCTCTATGTGCTCGTCCAGGGCGAACTCAGCAACCTGGGGTTCTTGTACGCCGGCCTGGACCGCGGGCTCGGTTCCCTGCTGGACGTCACCCAGGGCGCGTTCTCGGTGGTGCTGTTCGTGCTGTGCGCGGTGGCGGCGCTGTGCGGCCTGACACGCAGCAGCGCGGCCCGTGGGCTCGCCATGGGTCTGGCGATGCTTCTGCTGCCGTACTCCCTGATCCAGCTGATCGCCATGATCAACGCCGGGGTGCTGTTCGACTTCCCCGAGCCGATGCCGGGCTTGGTGATCCTCGGCCATATCGAGGTCTTCCTGGGGGTGTTCGGTTCGGTGGCGCTGCTGTTCCTGATGGGCCGCGGCGAGCCGGTCGCCCCGGGCTGGCAGCCGCCCGCGCAGCTGCCGACGTACACCGCCCCCGGTTTCGCGCCGCCCGGCCCGCAGGGTCCGCCCCCGGCCGGCTGGCAGCAGCCGGGCCCGCCGATGCCCCCGCACGGTTCGCCGATGCCTCCGCCGCCGGGCAATCCACCGCCCCCGCAGGGGGGTTTCGGCCCGCCGCAGTATTAGGCAGCCCTGTCGGCCGGGCCCGCCCGACCGGCGCCGGTCGGGCCCTGGCCGTCTGTCTCAGGCGCGCTGGGTGGCGAACGGGCCGCCGGCGGCGAAGGCCCGCTCGGCGAAGCGTTCGCCGATGCGCAGGTGGGTCGCGGCGTCCGGGTGGAGCTGGTCGGGCAGCGGCAGTTCGGCGAAGTCGGCCTCTCCGTAGAGCTCGCGGCCGTCGAGGTAGTGCAGGTTCGGGTCGTCGGCGGCCCGCTGCTTCACGATGCGGTCGAGTTCGTCGCGGATGACGGAGAGCGTCAGTTTCCCGGCGGCCCGTTCCGCGGGGTCGCCCATGGCCCGGAACCGGAGCTGTCCCTCGCCGATGTTGCTGAAGTCCGGGGCGCCCGGGCCGGGGGTGTCCTCGTGGATGGGGCACAGGACGGGCGAGACCACCAGCAGCGGGAGGGTGGGGTGTCCGTCGCGGATGGTGTCGAGGAAGCCGTGCACGGCCGGGGCGAAGGCGCGCAGCCGCATCAGGTCGAGGTTGACCAGGTTGATGCCGATCTTGACGCTGATCAGGTCGGCGGGGGTGTCCCGCAGGGCGCGGGCGGTGAACGGGTCGAGCAGGGCGCTGCCGCTCAGGCCGAGGTTGATCAGCTCCACGCCGCCGCGGGCGGCGGCCAGCGCCGGCCAGGTGGTGGTGGGGGTCGCGGCGTTGGAGCCGTGGCTGATCGAACTGCCGTGGTGCAGCCACACCCTGCGGTCCCCGGCGGGCGCCGGCTCGACGGGGGCGTCGGTGCGCAGGGCGACCAGCTCGGTCTTCTCGTTGTAGGGCAGCCAGATCTCGACGTCCTTCACCCGGTCGGGCAGGCCGGCGAACCGTACGGTGCCGACCGGGCCGGGCCGGGTCTCCGCGGACCCGGTGGTCATGTCGACCGTCAGGACGTTGCCGCCGTTCGCGTCGGCCTGCCCGGCCAGGCGGCCGTCGACGAGCAGGTCGTATACGCCGTCCGGGCGGGGCGGGGCGCCCCGGTAGGCCATCTTGGTGCGGAGCGTGTCCAGCTCGATGGCGGTCGCCCGGGTCCGGAACACCAGCCGCACGCCGGAGGGCTGGGCCTCGGCCATGGCCAGCTGGCCGTCGGTGCACTGTGCGCGGGCACGGGCCGGCAGCCGGTGCGGCAGCACGCCCTGCTCGGTGTGCTCCAGGTCGAGGGCGCCGCGCAGGAGGCCCGCGGCGACGGGCGTGGTGATCCAGTCCGTTGCCGGGGCGGACGGGCCGGGGGCGGGATCGTGCTGAGAAGCCATGGCCTCAGACTGTCAACCGGATTCCTGATCCGCATCCGGTTTTCGCCCGGCCCGCCCCGGGCGACGGGCCGGGGGACGCCGCGCTCGCCGGTTGATACGCTGCGCCGGCGCGCGAGCGACGCGCCGCTCCACTCTTGGTCATCCGCCGCCGGCCCGTTCGGGATCAGCGCGCGTGATCGGCCCCGTGGCAAGGGAGGTTGATGAATATGGCCCGCCAGGCGATTCCTCAGCATGCCCGTGTCCGGGCCGCCTGATCCGACCCGCGGCCCGGTCGTCCCGAACGACCAGGAGTGTCGAGTGTTTTCCTGCTTTTCCCTGACAGGCGCGGACCTGACGACCGACCGTCTCGTGCTGCGGCCGTGGTCCGACACCGAGACCGCCGCCGTCCTCGCCGACCTGCGGCCCGCGCACTGGGCGGCGGACTTCCCCGCCGAGGGTGACCGTGTCATCGCCGGATTCGTCGCCGGGACGCCCCACGCGCGGGGCGAGTTCGGCCAGCGGCAGATCATCGAGCGGGCGAGCGGCCTGGTGGTCGGCGCGGTCGGCCTGTTCTGGCCGCCGGCCGACGGCTGCCTGGAGATCGGCTACGGCGTGGTGCCGTCCCGGCGCGGCCGCGGCTACGCCACCGAGGCGGCGCGGGCCCTCGTGGAGTTCGCCCGCACCGCGCCCGGTGTGCACACGGTCTGCGCGCGAGTGGACGTGTCGAACCCGGCGTCGGGCCGGGTGCTGGAGAAGGCCGGGCTGGAGTGCCGGGGCAGCGACGGGGAGCAGGCCACGTTCCGTACGCCGGCGCCGCCGGGACGGTGACCGGCCTCCGGTAGCGGCCCGGCCGGCCGCGCGGCCCGTACCGCGGACGCGGTACGGGCCGCGCGGACCCTACTCCACCGGGAGGCGGGGCGATTCCGCCCGGGGGACGGCCCGCCCCGTCCGGTGCGTCCCTAGGATTCGGATATGGAACTCCGACTGCGCGGGCGGCGCCTTTACGCGACCGTGGGCGCTCTGGCCGTACTCATAGGGGGCGGCACCTGGGCGGCCGCCTCCTCGGACGCGGCGCCCGCCGTGCACCGCGAGGACCGGGCCCTGACGATGCCCGACAAGCCCGGCGGCAAGAAGGACGTCCGGATCGACACCTCCTTCTTCACCGGCGCGGGCAGCGGCCGGCGGCCCGCCGTCCTGCTCGGCCACGGCTTCGGGGCCAGCAAGGCCAACCTCCGCGGCCAGGCCGAGCAACTCGCCAGGGACGGCTACGCGGTGCTGACCTGGTCGGCGCGCGGATTCGGCGGTTCCACGGGCAAGATCGGGCTGAACGCCCCGGACGGTGAGGTCGCCGACGTCAGCCGGCTGATCGACTGGCTGGCGAAGCGGCCCGAGGTGCGGCTCGACAAGGCGGGCGACCCGCGCGTCGGCGTCGCCGGGGCCTCGTACGGCGGCGCGATCTCGCTGCTGGCGGCCGGGCACGACCCGCGGGTCGACGCCATCGCCCCGCAGATCACCTACTGGAACCTCGCCGACGCGCTGTTCCCCCACGGCGTGTTCAAGAAGCTGTGGGCCGGGATCTTCTTCACCACCGGCTCGGCCGGTGCCCCCACATCCACCGCGGCCGCCCCACCGGCGACGGCCGGCGGCTGCGGCAAGTTCACGCCGGAACTCTGCGCGATGTACCAGCGGGTCGCCGTCGCCGGCAAGCCCGACGCCGCGGCCCGCGAGCTCCTCCAGGAGCGCAGCCCGTCCGCCGTCGGCGACCGCATCAAGGTGCCGACGCTGATCATGCAGGGCCAGACCGACTCGCTGTTCCCGCTCGGCCAGGCCGACGCCATCGAGAAGGCGGTCCGCAAGAACGGTGCGCCCGTCGACGTCGACTGGATCGCCGGCGGCCACGACGGCGGTGACCGCGAGACGGCCCGCCTCCAGGCCCGTACGAAGAGCTGGTTCGACCGGTATCTGAAGGACGAGAAGGGCGCGGACACCGGGCCCGCCTTCCGCATCAGCCGCAGCGGCGGGGTGGATTCCACCGACGGCGCCGTGCGGCTGCGGGGCGCGAGCGGCGACCGCTACGGCGGCCTGGACAACGACCCGCGGCGGGTGAAGCTGGCCGGCCGCGAGCAGCGCTTCGGCAATCCGGCCGGTGCCGGGCCGCCCGCGATCTCCGCGGTGCCCGGCGTCGGCGCCCTCGGCAACCTCTCCTCCCTCGGGGCCTCCGGGCTCTCCCTCGACTTCCCCGGCCAGTACGCCCGCTTCGACTCGGCGCCGCTGGCCCACGCCACGCACCTCACCGGCAGTCCCCGCGCGAGCGTCCGGGTGCGGTCCACGTCCCGGGACGCGGTGTTCTTCGCCAAGGTCTACGACGTGGGCCCCGACGGACGCCGGCAGACCCTGCCCTCCCAGCTCGTGGCGCCCTACCGCGTCAAGGACGCCCGGGACGGCAAGACCGTGCGGATCCAACTGCCCGCCGTCGACCATGACTTCGCCGCCGGTCACCGCATGCGGCTGGTGCTCTCCGCCACCGACCTCGCCTACGCCTCACCCACCGAACCCGCCACCTACACCGTCTCCCTCCAGGGCGGCGCCCTGTCCGTGCCGACCGCGCCCCGGGTGCAGAGCGCCGCCGTTCCGCTGCCCGCCTGGACCTGGGGCCTGCCCGCCGCGGGCGCGCTGATCGCAGCGGCGCTGCTGCTCACCGCCCGCCGCAGGGCCGCGGCGCCCGCCCCCGACCCCGAACTCGCCGACGTACCCCTCCAGATCACGGACCTGAGCAAGAAGTACGCCGGGTCCGCCGACCGGTACGCCGTGCGGGAGGTGTCCTTCCGCGTGGAGAAGGGGCAGGTGCTGGGGCTGCTCGGGCCCAACGGCGCCGGGAAGACGACCACGCTGCGGATGCTGATGGGCCTGATCCGGCCCGACGACGGCGAGATCCGCATCTTCGGGCACGCGATCCGGCCGGGGGCGCCCGTGCTGTCCCGGGTCGGCGCGTTCGTGGAGGGCGCGGGCTTCCTGCCGCACTTGTCCGGGCGCGCCAACCTCGACCTGTACTGGCAGGCGACGGGCCGCCCCGCCGCCGACGCCCACATCGACGAGGCACTGGAGATCGCCGGCCTCGGCGACGCCCTGCAACGCGCCGTCCGCACCTACTCCCAGGGCATGCGCCAGCGCCTGGCCATCGCACAGGCCATGCTCGGCCTGCCGGACCTGCTGATCCTCGACGAGCCCACCAACGGCCTCGACCCGCCGCAGATCCGCGAGATGCGCGACGTCATGATCGGCTACGCCGCCGCCGGACGCACCGTCATCGTCTCCAGCCATCTGCTGTCCGAGGTCGAACAGAGCTGTACGCACCTGGTCGTCATGGACCGCGGCCGGCTCGTCCAGGCCGGGAAGGTCGCCGAGATCACCGGCTCCGGCGACACGCTGCTGGTCGGCGTCGCGGGCGTCACCGACGGCGCGGAGCTGTCCGACGCGCTGGTGGAGAAGGCCGGCGCACTGCCCGGCGTGGTCTCCGCGGTCCGCGCCGACGAGGGCCTGCTGATCCGCGTCGCCGACCCCGCCGGCACCCCGCAACTGCTCGCCGACCTCCTCCGGCTGGAGATTCCCGTGGACCGTATCGGCCCGCACCGCCGCCTGGAGGACGCCTTCCTCACCCTGATCGGAGGGGACGCCCGATGACCGCCTCCGCGACACCGGCGCCCGCGCCCGCACCGGCGCAGCCGTCACCGCCCGCCGCCCCCGGATACCGCCCGCGCCGCACCCTCCCGCTGCGCGTCGAGGCGCTGCGCCAGCTCAGGCGGCGCCGCACCCTGGTGATCGGCGCCATCCTGGCGCTGCTGCCGTTCGTGCTGGTCGCGGCGTTCGCGATCGGCGGTGATCCGAGCAGCCGCGGCAGCGGCCGCGTCACGCTGATGGACACCGCCACGGCGTCCGGCGGCAACTTCGCCGCCACCGCCCTCTTCGTCTCCGCCGGTTTCCTGCTGGTCGTCCCGGTGGCGCTGTTCTGCGGTGACACCGTCGCGTCCGAGGCGAGCTGGTCCTCGCTGCGCTATCTGCTGGCCGCGCCGGTGCCGCGGGCCCGGCTGCTGCTGAGCAAACTCACCGTCGGGCTGGTGTTCAGCGCGGCGGCGATGGTGCTGCTGCCGGTGGTGGCGCTAGGTGTGGGCACCGCCGCGTACGGCTGGGGCCCGCTGCAACTGCCCACCGGCGGGGCCCTGTCCGCGGGGGATGCGGTGCCGCGGCTGGCGGTCGTCGTCGGCTACATCTTCGTCAGCCAGCTGGTCACCGCGGCGCTCGCGTTCTGGCTGTCGACGGTGACCGACGCGCCGCTGGGCGCGGTCGGCGGCGCCGTCGGCCTCACCATCGTCGGCAACGTCCTCGACCAGGTCACCGCCCTCGACAACTGGCGGGACTTCCTGCCCGCCCACTGGCAGTACTCCTGGGCGGACGCCCTGCAGCCCCGGATGGAATGGGCCGGCATGATCCAGGGCTCGGCGGTCTCGGTGGCGTACGCGCTGGTGCTTGTCGCGCTGGCGTTCCGCGGCTTCGCGAAGAAGGACGTGGTGTCGTGACGGCGGGGGCCCGGCGGGCGCGGACGGCCGGGCGGTGACGGACAGCGCGGCGGCGGGGCCGGTGACCGCGCGGCTCGATCTGCTGCCGCTGCGGGAGGAGGATGCGCCTCAGATGGCACGGGTGCTCGCCGATCCGGCGCTGTACCTCCACACCGGTGGCGCCCCGCAGCCGGAGGACGCGCTGCGGGCCCGCTACCGGCGGCTGGTCGCCGGCTCGCCCGATCCGGCGGTCCGCTGGTGCAACTGGCTGCTGCGGCTGCGCGCGGAGGACCGGCTGACCGGCTGTGTGCAGGCCACGATCGCCGCCGGGCAGGCCGAGCTCGCCTGGGTGGTGGGCACGCCGTGGCAGGGCCGCGGGCCGGCTTCCGAGGCCGTGACGGCACTGGCCGCGACGCTGCCGGACGCCCCCTACGGGGTGACCCTTCTCCTCGCGCACATCCACCCCGGACACCACGCCTCGGCCGCCGTCGCCACCGCGGCGGGCCTGCGCCCCACGGCGGCCCGGCGGGACGGCGAGGTGCGCTGGGAGCGGCGCGTCGCACCCCGCGCCGGGCGGTGACCCGGGGCTCCGCCACCGGGATCAGGTGCCTGCCGCGGACGGGTCCCGCCGCGGCGAACGGGCGAACATCGGTCCCCGGCCTCCGGCACCGCAACCATTTGGCGTGGCCGGATGTCTCCCTCACCGAAGACCGGTTGATACGCAGAAGCTCGCTTCGCTCCGGAACACCCGAGAAGCCCGCTTTCTGACCATAAGGCCGATAGCGGCCCCGTTGATGTGTTCACTGCCGGAAGGTGAGGACTCCCATGCCCCGCACGCTCCTGCCCCGCACGCTCCGTACCGCTTCACGTCACGCCACGCTCGCCGCTGCCTGTGCCGCCGCGCTCGGCCTGACCCTGTCCGTCGCCGCCGCCGGGTCCGCCGCGGCCGTCCCGCACCCGCCGCAGTCGGCCGCCGCCGCGCACACCGCCGGCTCCGACCCCAACGGCCGGCACACCGCCACCGAGATCCGCCGCTTCCTGACCGGCTTCTACGGCCACCACGGCCCGACCAACTGGGCCCGCGCACACCAGGTCTCCGACTACCTCAAGGACCGCGCCGAACACACCGAGGGCTACGACCTCCTGCTCTGCGCCCAGAACACGCCACGCGAGATCTCCATCGGCAAGGTGACCACCGCGCAGTCCGCGGGCGTCGGCTGGGCGACTGTCACCACCATCTGGGACGGCAAGGCCCGCGGCACCTTCACCGCCTACGTGGACCTCGACTCCGACCCCATCGCGCTGCAGGACGTCAACTGCCCGCAGTGACCGGGCGGGTGTCCGGCGCGCCGGTGGCGCGCCGTCCGGGGCCGGCCGCGCTCAGGCGGTCGGCCCCTGCATGTGCGCGCTGACCCACCGCAGCGTCCCGGCGCCCAGTCCCCGCACGTAGGTCCGGGCGCTGTGCGTCCCGCCGGGCACGATCTGCAGCCGCGTCCGGACCGGCCCGTGCCCGTATTGGGCGATGAACCTCCGGACCTTCGGCAGCACCGTCGCCTCCTTCGAACCGTCCTGGAACGCCAACAGGACCTGCGGCCCGCCGCGCGCGATCAGCCGGCGGGCCAGCACCTCGGGATTGTTCGCCCGCTTCTGTGCGTCGTGGCCGTCCCACAGTGGGGAGTCGGGCACGATGTCGGGCCCGCTGGCGATCGCGACCTTGAACGTCCCCGGGTGCTGCAGCACGGTCTTCAGCGCCGCGAACCCGCCCGACGACGAGCCCATCACCGCCCAGGCGTCGCGGGTGCGCAGGGTGCGGAAGTTCTGCCGTACGAGGTCGGGCACGTCCCGGGCGAGCCAGGTCCCGATCCGCGGCTGCCCCGGGATGTCACTGCCGTCGTAGTACTGCCTGTTGTCGGGATTGAGCACCGGCATGACGAGGATGAACGGCAGGCTGCGGCCGTCCTTCGCCCACTGGGCGAGATGCTCCTCCAGCCCGGGGGTGGCGCCCGTCCAGTAATTGACGGGGTAGCCGTACGAGCCGGGCAGCGCCTCCATCACGGGGAAGCCCTTGTCCGCGTTCCGCTTCTCGTAGTACTCGGGCGGCGCCCACACCCACACCTTCCCCGTGAAGCCCGATTTCGGGCCGTGCAGGGTCGTCACCCCGATCGGGGTGTTGCGGCCCGCGCCGCCGACCCGGCGCAGCTCGCCGAAGCTGATCGGACGGGTGGGCTGCGACACCAAGGACCGCTGTCCCGGCGCCGGGGAGTGCGGCGCGGCGCCCGCCCCGGCGTCGCCGAACCGGACCCGTACGGGGGAGGCGTGGCCGGCGCTGACCCCGGTGGCGGGGCCGGGTCCGGCGGCGCCGCAGCCCGCCGTGCAGAGCAGAACAGTCAGGGCGATCAGCGTGACCACCGGGGTGAACAGGGCTTTGTGCACGGGTCCTTCTCCTTGCCGAACGTGCCGGACGACGTCCCGGCCGGTCAGCAAGAGGGGGCCGTGGCGGGCCCGGTTTCCCCTCCGGAGTGTCAGATTGCTCGCACCGTACGGTGCCGAAACCGGGCAACCCGCCCTGACCTGTGTGGTTTACGCACACCAGGAGTCCGTTTTACCGTCATTTTCCCGGCGCCTGTCCCGGCTTCCCCCGGCAGGCACCGCCTCCCGGAACCCCGCGCCCCCAGGACAAACGGCAGCGCCCATTCCGGAACACCCGGCCGCCGACCGTATTGTTCCGGGTATGACCTGGTCGCGTGCGCTGAAGGAGACCGCCCGTTCGGGGCTGACCATCGAGCGGACCAAACTCACCCCGCTGATCGCCGTACGCGGCTCCGTCGGCGTCGCCATCGTCATCGGCCTGTGCCTCTGGCTCGGCAACCCCGGTCTCGCGGTCTCCTCCGCCTTCGGCGCGTTCGCCTCCGGCATCGTCACCTTCCAGCGCAGCATGCGCCCCCGCCCGGTCCTCGCCCTCGCCGTCGCCGGCGGCCTCGCCGTCTCCACCTTCCTCGGCTACCTCGTCTCCGACCACATCGTCGCCTTCCTCCTGCTCATCGCCGGCTGGACGTTCCTGTCCGGCATGGCCTGGGCGATCGGCCCGGTCTCCGGCCTCGCCGGCACCCAGACCGTGGCGATCATGCTGGTCACCGTCACCCTCCCGACGTCCGTACTGGGCGCCCTGGAACACGCCGCGCTGATCGCCTTCGGCGGCCTCGTCCAGGCCACCCTCATCGTCGTGTTCCCCGTCCGCCCCTGGGGCGTCCAGCGCGACGCGCTCGCCGACGCCCTGGCCGCCGAAGCGGACTACGCCCGGCGGCTGCGGCACGACCCCGTCGCCCCGTTCGACCCGGCACCCCTGATGGACGCCCGCCTCGCCTCCGCCGTGACCCCGCGTCAGGCCAAACGCCGCCCCGTCCAGCTGCACGGCCCCCGCCACCTCGCCGAACAGGTCAGGCCCGTCCTCGCCTCGCTCGCCGACCCCGTCGTCGGCGCCCCCCTCGAAGGGCCCGAACGCGACCGGGCCCGCGACCTGCTGCACGCCGCCGGCACCGTCCTGGACGCCGTCGCACACGCCGTCCGGCACGCCAGCCCCGTCCGGCTCCCGCCCGAAGCGATGGCCACCCTCGAAGTCCCCGAATCCGGCCCGATGCTCAAGGGCGCCGCCCGGCGCTCCGCGTACCGCCTGATCTCCCTGCTCGCCGACGCCGTCGAACTCACCGACGAACCCGTCCAGGCCACCCGCCCCACCACCGAAGCCGAACGCGGCCACCTGCTGCGCCCCAGCGTCCCCAAACTCATCCCCGTCGCCCTGCGCGCCCTGCGCCGCGAAGCACGCTGGTCCTCGCTCATCCTGCGGCACGCCCTGCGGGTCTGCGCCGTCGCCTCCGCCGGCTATCTGCTGGGCACCGCGCTCCCGTTGGGCCACGGCTACTGGGTGCCGCTCACCTCCGTCATGGTGATGCGCCCCGACTTCGGCCAGACCTACTCCCGCGGCGTCGCCCGCTTCAGCGGCACCCTCGTCGGCGTCGCCGTCGGCGGCGGCCTGATGGCCCTGGCCCACCCCGGCCTGTACGTCAGCGCCGGACTCGCCGTCATCTGTGTGCTGCTCATGTACCTGCTGATGCGCACCGGCGTCTCCGTCACCTCCGCCTGCGTCGCCGCGTACGTCGTCTTCCTCCTCGGCATCGCCGGTGAGGGCTGGGAGCAGACCGTCCAGGAACGCGTCGTGCTCACCCTCGGCGGCGGACTCCTCGCGATGCTGTCGTACGCCCTGTTTCCCGCCTGGGAAACCCCCAAGCTGCGCGACCGCCTCGCCGAATGGCTGGAGGCCAACGGCCGCTACGCGCTGGCTGTCTTCGACCTGCACGGCCGGCCCGCCGAACGGCGCCCCCGCCAGGTCCGCGAGGCCCTCCTCGACTCCCGCGCGGCCCGCGCCGCCTGGGAGGAGAGCGAGGACCGCGCCGAGAAGGAACCCGTACGCCACCGCGGCCTGTCCCTGTCCGCCGCCACCTCCGCCCACACCGCGCTCGCCACCATGGGCCGGGTCGCCATGCTCCTGGAGGCCCACCTGCCGCCCCGGGACGCCGAGCCGTCGGCCGGCGCCACCGCCTTCGCCTTCGAACTGCGCGTCTCCCTGCCGGACGCCACCCAGGCCGTCCGCGACCGCGAGGAACTCGACTGGAGCGAACTGCGGGCCGTATGGGAGCGGTGGGACGCGGAGGACGAGAGCCAGGGCGTCGCCCTGCGCGGCGCCGACCTGCTCCTCGACGCCCTCGACGACCTCGCCCAGGCCCTGTCCCGCGGTCCGGGCGGCCGCAACCGGGCGGCCCGCGGAACCCAGGGAAGCAGCAGCCGCTGAGCGCCACCCCGCCCCGCCCCACCCCACAGCTGCCCCGGAGCCACTCCCCAGCTACTCGCCGGCACCTTCCGGGAACCAATCCGGGCTCCCGGGAGTCTAGATAATTGCCCGCAATTGACGCCTTTGGTAAGCCAATGGTGCCGTCCGGTCCGCGATGTCCCAGGACCCCGGCTCCCGCAGGGGGCCACTCACCCAGTCGAGAGAGAGCAAACGAACTCCCCATGGCGTCCAGCACTTCGTCCGGTACGTACGACATAGGCATCGACCTCGGCACCGCCAACACCCTTGTGTACGCACGCGGCAAGGGCGTGGTGCTGAACGAACCGTCCGTCGTCGCCGTCAATGCCGCAGGCGACGTCATCGCCGTCGGAGCGGAGGCGAAGCGGACCATCGGCCGCACCCCCTCCGGGATCACCGCGATGCGCCCCCTGCGGGAAGGCGTCATCGCCGACTTCGACGCCGCCGAACAGATGCTGCGCGCCCTGATGAAGAAGGCCCTCCCCAGCAGCCGCCGCTTCGCCAGGCCACGGGTCGTCATCTGCGTCCCGTCCGGCATCACCGGCGTCGAACGCCGTGCGGTCATCGACTCCGCCAAGGGCGCCGGGGCCCGCGAGGTGCACCTGATCGAGGAGCCGATGGCCGCGGCCATCGGTGCCGGACTCCCCGTCGACGAACCGGTCGGCTGCATGGTGGTCGACATCGGCGGCGGCACGACCGAGGTCGCCGTCGTCTCCATGGGCGGCCTCGTCACCGCCCAGTCCGTACGCGTCGCCGGCGACGCCCTGGACACCGCGATCACCACGTACGTCAAGAAGAAGCACAACCTGGCCATCGGGGAGCGCACCGCCGAGGACATCAAGATCGCCATCGGCTCGGCGGCCTGGACCCCCGTCGACGTCGACGAAGAGGGCGAGCCCCGACGCCGCCCCTCCTACACCGTCCGCGGCCGCGACCACGTCAGCGGCCTGCCCCGGATCCAGGAGATCACCGAGGAAGAAATCCGCGAGGCCCTGGCCGAACCGGTCGACGCCATCGTCCGTGCCGTGCACCGCACCCTCGACGCCTGCCCGCCGGAACTCTCCGGCGACATCATCGAGCAGGGCATCGCCCTCACCGGCGGCGGCGCCCTGCTGCGCGGCCTGGACCTGCGGCTGCGCCAGGAGATGGGCGTCCCGGTGACGGTCGCCGACCAGCCCCTGGACTGCGTGGTCAACGGCACCGCCAAGTGCGTCGACGAATTCGCCTCGCTGCACGGCCTGCTGACGGGCGCGAAGGAGCAGCCCCGCAGGACGGTCCGCCTGTAACGCCTCGGGGCCTGCGCGCAGCTGCCCGACGGCGGCAGCGGCAGCGGCGGCGCGGCGCGGCCGGTCGGCGGGGGACGCCGGGTCGTTGATCGGCGGCTGCTCGGTGTGGCTCGGTGGTTGCTGGGTGAGTCTTCACCGGTTGCTCGATGGTCGCTCACCGGTTGATCGATTGGTTGCTCACCGGCTGACGCGTGGCCGCGAGGTACAGGCAAGAGGCAGCAAGAGGCACAGCAAGAGCCACAGCAAGAGCCACAGCAACAGGTCCTGCCGCTCACTGCGCTGTTCACTCCCGGGCCCAGCCCCGGCCGTCAGGTTCGGACGCCGTCGCCTGACTGCCCGCGGGAGATATGGACCTCCAGGCCGTCCAGGATGCGCTCCAGCCCGAATTCCCACGCCTTGTCGCTCCCGGCCCCCGTGGCGGTGGACGCGACGGCGGCAGTGAGGGCCGGGAAGCGGTCGGAGCGGCCGACGAGCAGCTCGTTCAACGCCGCGCTCATGACCTGTTCGGGCGTCTTCGCCGCCGCGCTGCCCAGCCCCATCGACACCGACACCTGGGCGATGGCCCGGATATGGCCGGTCACCACCACCACGGCGTCCAGCTGTTCGCCACCGGTGAGACCCGTGCCGGCGAGAGCGGCAACGGCGCGCTCGGTCCAGCCGAGTTCATTGGGGCCCATGACGCGGGGCCCGGTGGCCGCCTCCAGGAGCCACGGGTGCCGACCGAACACCGCAGCCAACTGCCCGGCCCATTCGTGCAGCGCACTCCGCCAGGGTGCACCTGCTGCGCTCGCCGGCGGTTCGCCCATCGCCGTGTCGATCATGAGCGCGACCAGCTCGCTCTTGCCGGGGACATAGCGGTACAGGGACATCTTGGTGAAGTCGAGCTCCCCGGCGACCCGTTGCATGGAGACCGCGGCGAGCCCGCCGATATCGGCGAGCGCGATGGCCGTACGCGTGATCCGATCGAGGCTCAAGGCCGGCTTGGGGCCACGACTGGGCCGCTCCCGCCCGCCCCACAGCAGCGCAACGCTGCTCGCCTGATCCCCGAACACGCTGCTCTTCTCGTCACCAGACACCCGCACATCCTAAAACTGTGTCCGGGGTATACGTGACTGCGTCCATCGGATACAGTTCTCTGTGCGAGCCTGCTCGTGACCGACGAGCAGATGAGGGGCTGCACGAAACAGGGGGATGAACGCCATGCGCGAAGTGGGGAATCCGAGTTCCGCGGGCGCTGCGGGCGCCACGGGAGATCGGCGGCGGACGGTGCTGATCTCGGGCGCGAGCGTGGCCGGCCCGGCGCTGGCCTACTGGCTCGCCCGTCATGGCTGGCGGACCACCGTCATCGAGGTGGCTCCCGCCCTGCGCGGCGGCGGTTTCGCGGTCGACTTCCGGGGCGCCGCGCATCTGGCCGTGCTGGAGCGTATGGGCATCCTCGCCGGCGTCAGAGAGCACCGCACGACCGGCAGCCCCCTCACCTTCATCGACGCGCAGGGCGACGAAATAGCCACCCTCCCTGAGGAGTTCGCCGGCGGCGATCTGGAGATCCTCCGCTCGGACCTCTCCCGCCTCCTGCACGACCACAGCCGGAAGGGCCATGGACCGAGCGGCGCAGCCTCCACCACGTCCACCGCCCCCGAGTACGTCTTCGGTGACTCCATCGCCTCCCTGACCGAGACGGACGACGGCGTGCACGTCACCTTCGAGCGGGGAGCGCCGCGCACCTTCGACCTGGTGGTCGGCGCCGACGGCCTGCACTCCACCGTACGGAGACTGGCCTTCGGCCCGGAGAAGGAATTCGTCAGCCACCTCGGCTACTACGTCGCCGCCTGGGATCTGCCCGCTGGGGCAGCAGACCTCGCCGTCCGACCGGTGGGCTACGGCGAGCCGGGCCGGCTGGCGAGTGTCGGCCGTATGGCCCGCCGGGAGGGCGAAGCAGGCTACGCGGGTGAGGTGTTCTGCGTCTTCGCCTCAGCCGAGCTGGATTGCGACCGACGCGACATCCATGCGCAGAAGAAGGCGATAGCCCAGGCATACGAGGGGGCGGGCTGGCGGACGCCGGAATTGATCGAGACATTGTGGGGCGCCGATGACTTCTACTTCGACTCCATAAGCCGGGCCGATGTCCCCCGTTGGTCCACGTCCATGGGCCGGATCGTCCTCCTCGGCGATGCCGCGTACAGCGCGACGGTCGGTGGCATGGGCACGGGCGCGGCGATCGTCGGGGCATACGTCCTCGCGGGCGAGCTGGCGGCCGCGGGTGGCGAGGCCGGTGCCGATATCGAGGGCGATGCCGATGGTGAGGGGGAAGGCGGTACAGGTGGTCACCGGGAGGCCTTCGCCCGTTATGAACGGCGGATGCGTCCCTACGTAACGGCGTGCCAGGAAGGCGGCGCGGGGGTTGGCGCGTTCATGGCCCCGCCCACCCAGGAGGCAATCGACGCGCGCAACGCCGCCCTCAACGACCCGGCCACGATCGCGGCCATCCTGGAAGGAGGCACGGAACTCTCCGCAGCCATCACGCTGGAGCCCTACCCCGAGTTGATGGGGTGACGGGGGATGGGGGACGTGCGGCGACGGGGGGGCGCGGTGAGGGGTGACGGGGGCGGGGCGACGGGGTGATGGCCCGACCGGGAGGGTCTGGCGGGGCGGGATGCCGGCGGGGTGAGGGCCGGCCGGGTTGGGTCCCGGGGTGGGTCCCCCCGGGGTTGGGGTCCAGGGGGTGGGGTCCGGTTGGGGCCCGGCGGGGCCCGGCAGGGCGATGGGCGAGGGCGAAGCGAGAGCAGGTCTGACCTGCGAGAGCTGGTCATACCTGCGAGAGCTGGTCAGACCTGCTCGGTGAGGGGGTGGGGCGGGGGGGGGAGGGGGAGGCGGGTGCGCTGTGACGGGGTGGCGGGATGTGAAGTGCGGCGCGGGTGCAGGCGCGCCGCACTGCGGGCGGGGGAGCGGCAGGCGGGGGAGCGGTGGGCCGCACCCGCTCGGCAGGGTGCGGCCGGGGGGTTCCGGTGGGCGGTGACGCGGGGGGGATTCAGCGCGAGGTGAGGCGGCTGGGGCTGATGCGTCGCGGGGCGTGACACGTGGCGGAGCCTGACACATGGCGGGGCGTTGGGGCGTGACGGGCGTGACGGGCGGGCCGGGCGTGACGGGTTTCCCTCGCCCGAACTCTCCGCCCGACGCTCCGCCCGAGGTGCGCGTATCCCCCTTCTCGCTGCCCGCCCGATCAGCCCACCTTTCGCCTGCTTACGCCCCTTTCCGCGTGAGATGTCCTCCCTCTCGCGCCACCCGTGCCTGGTGTCACAGGGTGCGCCGGTCCGGGGGGGGGGGGTGAGCGCGGCCGATAGTGGCCCTGTGTGCGGCCGGTCACCCTCCCCGCCGCCCGGCCCGCCGTGAGGCCGCGCCCCCGCGGTCGCGCCACCCGGCGGCGAGCCGTGGCCACCCTGTCGGCGCCCCGGAGCCTCCCCGGCCGCGACCTGCGACGGCCGGTGATGGCCGGCGATGGCGGTGGTGGCTGCTCCCCCCCCAGGTCCGGGTCGCGGATCTTCTCTCGTTCGGTGGATTGGGATCGCGATCAATGGGCACGCGGACCGGGGTGACGCGTGACGTCATGCTGTGGCACCCTCGATCGCGAACCGTAACTTGAGCTATCGATAGTTTTGCTATTGCTTTGCTGTCGTGAGAGATGTTGGGTGGCCCGATGGCTGAAGTGTCGCTGTTTCTCCGCGAGTACGCCCGGACGCGACGGGACGTCGGGGCGATCGCGCCGAGCAGTTCCCGACTCGGCAGGGCTCTCACCCGCTACGTGATTCCCAGCCCCGGAAGTTCACGCGCGGTGCTCGAAGTGGGCCCCGGCACCGGAGCGGTGACCCGCCACATCGCCGGTTCCATCGGACGGCTGGACACCCTGGACCTGGTCGAGGCCAACCCGCGCTTCGCCGACCTGCTGCGCGGCGCCTACGGAAGCGACCCGAGGCTGCGATTCCGTACCGGCCTGGTGCAGGAACACGACCTGGGGAGCTACGACACGATCGTGTGCGGCCTGCCGTTCGCGAACTTCGACGCCCACACGACGGAAGACATCTTCAGCCGGCTGCTCGGTGCCCTGCGGCCCGGTGGCACGCTCTCCTTCTTCGGATACGTCGGCGGGGCCACGATGCGCCGGACGCTCGCCAGGGGCCCGGCGCGTGAACACACCCTCGACGGCCAGAACGTCCTGCGGCGCATCCTGCACCGGCACGCCTTCCGCAGCGAGTCCGTACTCGGCAACCTGCCGCCGGCCCGCGTGCACCACCTCGCGCCGGTCAGCGACCCCGTACACGCCGACTGAGCCGGACCCTGCCTGCCAACTGCCCCTCCCCCTCCCCCTCCCCCTCCCCCTGCCCCTGGCGCTGTCTCGCCCGGGCCGCCGGTCTTGGCTACCGCGCCTCCGGCTGCGTTCTTCGGGAAACGTCCTCCTGCGCGATCCGGCGCAGCGCGGCCATCGCGGCGTCGCCCAGCAGAGTTCCGAGCACCGTGCCCTCGACCTTGCCGTCGCTGCTCGGTGCGCGGGCGATGACACCCAACTCCGCGGGCGCCAGCGTTCCTGCCGCGTCCGCGTACAGGTCGAGCAGTCCGAGCAACTCGCCCTGGTCCAGGTCGCGGTAGGTCGCCACGATCTGGACCAGCGTCTGCCGGCCCGGATTCTCGGGCTTGACCGCCCAGCCGTGCCGGCCCACCAGCTCCTCGACCTCCTGCTCGGCGCTTACCCACTTCTCGTCGTCGCCCGGTTCGGGGGTGGAGCGGCTGACCGCGGACTGGGCGGTGCCGAGCATGCTGTGCACCGAACGTCCGGGGGAGTCGACCTCGGTGAGCACCTCGCCCGCCGCGGCGATCGACAGGCCGCCGACGTCGATCAGTGCGCGGATCAACTTCAGCCGCCGCACATGTGATTCGGCGTACTGGACCTGGTTCGGACCGGTGCGTTCGCCGGTGGGCAACAGGCCTTCGCGGGTGTAGTACTTGATTGTCGGAACCGAGACCCCGGATTGCCGCGCCAATTCGCCGATACGCATACCCCGAGGGTAGCGGTCGGTCGGGATCCTCCTGTTCCCGCCCCTTCAGCGCGTTCGTATTCCCGTTTCCGTGTTCAGGACCAGAGAGGGCGCTCAGGATCAGAGTTCTGGCAGGTGGCCTCCCGGTTCACCGTTCCCTCTGCCTCTACCTCCACTTTTACCTCTACCTCCGCCTCTCTCTGACCCCCTCTGCTCTCTCCGCTTCTCTCCGTCGTCCGTGCGTTCCTGTCCATACGAATCCGCGCGGTGGAAACCGTTCCAGCGCGGTGGAAAGGGTGGAGCGCGGTGGAACCCGAGAGAGGTAATGAAGAGAGGCGAGTGGGTGGCGAGTTCCGTAGTTGCCGTCGTGCGGGGACTGGCGGGCGGTCGGGCGCGGCGGACCCGCGGCGGATCCGAGGCGGATCCGCTGCGGACCGGAGGCGGACCCACCGTGGAGTCCGCCCCGCTTGCCCGCGTGCCCGCCTCCGATACCGACGCCGGCCGTCCGCACGACGCCGCGTCCCCAACTCGCCATCGGAAGGCACATGTTGAGGTGACCCGCTACGCGCGGCCGGGCCGCCGGCCGTAGAATCCGTCCGAGCGAGAGAGGTGGCGAATGGTGATCGCGGGGGACATCACGGTCGTCGTGCAGGATGACGACGCGGACGATCAGGCTCTGGACGAGCTGACGGGCCAGCTTCACGAGGAGTTGCTGCTGCTCGACCTGCCGGACGTCGTCCGGCCGAGCGGGCCGGGGGCCGACGGCGCGAAGAGCGGCCTGTTGCCGTCTCTGGCGACGTTGGTGGTCAGTGGAGGGTTTTCGGTGGCCGTGCTGCGGTCGCTGACGCTCGTGGTGCGGGAGTGGATGAAGCGCAGCGGGGCCCGTAAGGCCGTGCTGGTCAGTGGTGAGCACCGGCTGGAGATCGAGGCTGCCTCGAAGAAGACCCAGGACGCGGCGGTGGACGCCTGGATCCGGGTGCTCTCCGCCGGCGGTGCGGCTCCGGCGGGTCCGGGGCCCTCCCCGCAGGCGTTGGCGCCGGCGGATCCCGCGTCTCCGGGGGGCCCGAGCGGAGGCTCCTGATGCCAGGCCGAGACCCCGCCGAGGATCGGCTGCAACGGCGGGAAGCGACAGCGGACATGAGGCTCCGGTGGCACCGCCTGGTGGACCGGCGACGACGTCCTGCCCGTGCCGCGCGGTGCGGTTCCCGTGCGGCGTGCCCCGGGGGAGGTCGTCGTGGGTGACCGGCGTGCCCTTCTCGTGGCCACCGAGCGGTATCTGGACCCGTCCCTTCCGCATCTGCGTTCTCCCGTCCACGACGCCCGGAAGCTCGCCGCGCTCCTGGAAGACCCGGATCTGGGGCAGTTCGATGCGGTGCAGGTACTGATCGATGAATCGAAGGCCGTCATCGAGGAGGCGGTCGAGCGTCTCTTTCAGGACCGCGATGTCGATCTCGCGCTCGTCTACCTTTCCTGCCACGGACTGAAGGACAATCGGGGCCGGCTGCATTTCGCCACCGTGAAGACCAGCCGCGAGATGATGCGTGCCAGTTCGGTGTCGGCGGAATTCATCAAGGAGTCGATGGAATACGGCCGGGCGAAACAGAAGATCGCCCTGCTGGACTGCTGCTTCTCCGGCGCCTTCGGGAAGTCGAAAGGCGCCACCGTCTCCGTCGATGATCTTCCGCAGCAGTTCGTGGACCAGCGGGGCAGTTATGTGATCACCGCCTCCAACGCCGTACAGGAAGCGCAGGAGGACGAGAGCGCGACGGGCGGTGCGACCGAGTGGAGTTCGGTCTTCACCCGCTCGGTGATCCAGGGCCTGACCACCGGGAAGGCCGACCTGGACGAGGACGGCTGGGTGACGGCGCAGGAGCTCTACCAGTACGTCGCCGATCTTGTGGGCCGCACCCACGACCAGAAGCCCACCTTCTTCGGCAGTGACATCCAGGGCGGCAGCCGGCTGCGGTTGTCGAAGGCGGCGCCGCACGCGCACCGCCCGTTCCCCGGGCTGGTGGAATCGGACGGCCCGTCCCCGCGTTCCACCATGGACCAGTTGCTGCCGCCGATCGTGGTGACCGAGCAGCGCGGCCTGTCGGCCGAGGAATGGCGCGACAGCGGCCGGCTGATCACCCCGGTCGGGCGGTCCCACCGGGCGGAGGGGCGCAGGGTCCAGACGCACTGTGTGGATCTCTCCGGCGGAGCGGGTCACGTCGCGGTGGCGGGCGGCCCGCGCAGCGGCAAGACGTTGCTGCTGCAGACCCTCGTCACCTCGCTCGCCCTGACCCACACCCCCGCCGAGGTCGAATTCCACTGCATCGACTTCGGCGGGGGCGGCCTGCGGCGCCTCGCCCATCTCCCGCACGTACGCGGCATCGCGGGCCGCCGGCACCCGGACGACGTGCACCGGATGGTCATGCACGCCGTCGCGGTCAACACCCGGCGCGAGAGCGACTTCGCCCGCCTGCCGTCGATCGATTCCATCGAGGCCTACCGCGGTGCGCGGGCCCGCGGTGAGCTGGCCGACCAGCCGGTGGGCGATGTGTTCCTGCTGGTGGACGGCTGGTCCGAATTCGCCGAGAACCACCATGACCTGTCGTTGGCGGTGAGCGCGGTCGGTGCCACCAGCCTGCGGCACGGCGTGCACATCGTGGTGAGCACGCCGCAGTGGTCCGCCCTTCCCCGGCAGTTGCTGGAGGTCATGCTGACCCGGTTCGAGCTGGCGCTCAGCTCCCCGGACGACTCGATCGTGCACCCCGATCTGGCCGCCCGTCTGACGCCCGCCACTCCGGGGGTGGCGCTGTGCAACGACCGCGCGGAGAAGCGGTACGTGCACATCGCGCTGCCCCGTACGGACGGGGTGGTGGCGGTGGACGACCTCGCGACGGCCGCCGCCGCCCTCGGCAGCCGCGCGCGGGGCGGCTGGGCGCGGCTCGCCGCCGAAGAGGCGGCCCTCGTGGTGCCCGCAGCCCGTGAGGAGCTCCGGTTCACGGATCTGCTGGAGATCGGCGACGCGGCATCCGTCGACGTCGCCCGGACCTGGCGGCGCCGGACGCCGGCCGAGCGGCTGCGGGTGCCGATCGGCGTCGACGGAGACGGCCGGCCCGTCCTGCTCGACCTCAAGGAGGCCTCGCAGCAGGGGATGGGCCCGCACGGCCTGTGCGTCGGCGCGACCGGTTCGGGAAAGTCGGAGCTGCTGCGCACCCTGGTGCTGGGCCTGGCGGTCACCCACTCCTCGGAGACGCTCAACTTCGTGCTGGCCGACTTCAAGGGCGGCGCGACCTTCGCCGGTATGGCGGAGCTGCCGCATGTGGCGGCGGTGATCACCAATCTGTCCGACGATCTGGCCCTGGTCGACCGGATGGGCGACTCGATCACGGGCGAGCTGCAGCGCCGCCAGGAACTGCTGCGCTCGGCCGGCAACTACGCCAACATCACCGACTACGAACGGGCGCGCGCTTCGGGCGCCCCGCTGGAATCACTGCCGTCCCTGGTGATCGTGGTCGACGAGTTCAGCGAACTGCTCACCGCGAAACCGGACTTCATTGAGATGTTCACCCAGATCGGCCGCATCGGCCGTTCGCTCGGTGTGCACATGCTGCTGGCCTCCCAGCGCCTCCAGGAGGGCAGGCTGCGTGGCCTGGACTCCTATCTCTCGTATCGGATCGGGCTGCGGACGTTCTCGGCCGAGGAGTCGCGGGCCGCGATCGGCGCCCCCGACGCGTATCACCTGCCGAGCACGCCGGGCTCCGGCATCCTCCGGCACGACACGGACACGATGGTGCAGTTCAAGGCTGCCTACGTCTCCGGTCCGCACCTGGCGGACGCCCCCGACGGCGGCCCGGAAGGCGCTCCCGGCGAAGGTGCGGAGCCCGGTGCGTCGGCCGACTCCGTCCTGGACGTCATCGTCCGGCAGATGCAGGGGCAGGGCCGGCCGGCCCACCAGGTGTGGCTGCCGCCGCTGGGCGAGTCGCCGTCGCTCGACGAGCTGCTGCCCCTGCTCGCGGTCACCGAGGAACGCGGCCTGCACGCGACAGGGTTCGACGCCATCGGCCCTCTTGTGGTGCCCGCCGCGATCGTGGACAAGCCGTTCGATCAGCGCCGCGAGGTGATGTACCTCGACTTCTCCCTCTCGGCCGGACACGGCCTGGTCGTCGGCGGCCCCCAGTCCGGTAAGTCGACGGCGATCCGCTCGGTCATCTCCTCCTTCGCCCTCACCCACACCCCGCGCGAAGTGCAGTTCTACTGCCTCGACTTCGGTGGCGGCGGACTGCTGTCGCTGGAGGGGCTGCCGCATGTCGGCGGGGCCGTCTCCCGGTTGGACCCCGAGAAGATCCGGCGCGCGGTCGCCGAGGTCGTCGCTGTCCTCGACGAGCGTGAGGAGTACTTCCGCACCCACCACATCGACTCCATGGCCACCTACCGCCGGCTCCGTGCCGCAGGCCACCACTCCGAACAGCGGTGGGGCGATGTCTTCCTGGTGATCGACGGCTGGTCCCGCTTCCGTACGGAATACGAGAGCCTCGACCCCGTCATCCTCGACCTCGCCGCCCGCGGCCTCGGCTACGGCATCCACCTCATCATCGGCGCCGCCCGTTACGCCGACCTCCGCCCCACGCTGCGCGACCATCTCCTCAACCGCGTCGAGCTGCGTCTGGGCGACCCGATGGAGTCGGAGATCGACCGTCGCAAGGCGGACAACGTCCCCGCCGGCCGCCCCGGATGCGGCCTGTCGCCGGAAGGGCTCAGCTTCCGCGCGGCCCTCCCGCGGCTGGACGGCCGAGGCGGTGCCGGTTACCGGCAGGGGGCGGCCGGGGCCGGTGTGTCCGCTCCCGGCGCGATCGGTGCCGGGGCGGGCGACCCGACGTCGATCGGCGACGGGGTGAGCGACCTGGTGTCGGCGGTGCGCGCGAACTGGCAGGGCCCCAGGGCACCCGAGATCCGCGTGCTGCCGAAGCTCCTGCACGTCAACGAGCTGCCCCCAGCGGGCACCCACCCGCAGCGCGGCATCCCGATCGGCGTCGACGAGGCGACGCTGTCCCCGGCGTTCATCGATTTCGAGACCGACCCGCTGCTGGTCGTCTACGGCGAGGGCGAATCGGGCAAGACCTCGCTGCTGCGTCTCCTGGCGCAGCAGATCGCCGAGCGCTACCCGCCGGACAAGGCACTGCTGCTGGTCTCCGACTACCGCCGCTCGCTGCTCGGCAACATCCCGGCGAGCCATGTGTCCCACCACTGCGCGGCGTCCTCGCAGTTGCAGGAGGCCATCTCCGGTCTGGCGGGTTCGCTCGGCCGGCGGATGCCCGGTCCGGACGTCACTCCGGAGCAGCTGCGCAACCGCAGTTGGTACGACCTGCCGGACGCGTTCGTCCTCGTCGACGACTACGACCTGGTGGCCACCAGCAGCGGCAACCCGCTCCAACCCCTGCTGGAATACCTGCCGTTCGCCCGTGACCTGGGCCTGCGGCTGATCCTGGCGCGCAGCACCGCGGGCGGCGGCCGGTCCCAGTACGAGCCCGTCATGCAGCGCACCCTGGAACTCGGTGCGCAGGGCCTCCTCCTCTCCGGTGACCCGGCCGAGGGCGGCCTGGTGGGCAACGTCCGGCCCCGCCCCCTCCCACCGGGCCGCGCCACCCTCATCACCCGCAGACGCGGCAGCCAACTGATCCAGACCGGCTGGCTCCCCGCCAACTGACCGCTCGGCTCCCCGCCACCTGACGGCGGGAGAGCGGCAAACGGCGGCCCGGACCGGACGGGGGGCCGATCCGGGCCGGCACCAGCCGTTGTGGTTCCGGGTGGCTACTTCGCCATCAGGACGCTGTCGATGATGTGGACGGTGGCGTTGGAGGTCTGGACGTTGCCGCAGACGACGTGGGCCGAGTCGTCGACCCTGTACGCCTCACCCGAGCCGGAGGTGGTGAGCTTGGTCTTCGCGAGTGTCTGGTACGAGCCGTTGGCCAGCTGCTTCGGGGCGATCTTCTGACCGACGACGTGGCCCGTGAGGATCTTGGTGAGCGTCGCCTTGTCGGCGAGGACCTTGTCCAGCTGTGCCTTCGGGATCTTGCTGAAGGCGTCGTTGGTCGGCGCGAACACGGTGATGTTCTTGGCGCTGTTGAGGGTGTCGACCAGACCGGCCTTCTTGACCGCGGTGACCAGCGTCGACAGGGCCGGGTTGTGGGAGGCGGCGGTGGCGACCGGGTCCTTGGCCATGCCGTCGAAGCTGCCCTTGCCGCCCTTCGGGACGGTCGAACAGGCCGGGCCGAACGGCGTGGCCATGGTGTCCATGCCGTCGCCGGCGTTGCCGTCCTGGGAGGGCTTGGCCGGGGCGGACGACTGGGCGTCGGACGCCTTGTCCTTGCTGTCGCTGCCGCTGGAACAGGCGGCCAGCGAGATCGGCAGCAGGGCGACCGCGGTGATCGCGAGGGCGGTGCGGCGGAAGCGAAGAGTGCTCACGGTGATTCTCCAAAGTGCATGCGAAGGAAACTGGACAGAACGAAAGACAAGGGAGGGGCGGGAGGGGGAGGGGACAGGTCCCGTCCGGTGATGGGTCATCAGGTCACGGTGACCACCACCGAGTGCCGTCCGGAGGCGCCGTCGGGGATGGGGCGGGCCCGTTTGTCCGTCTGCGTGTAGCCGGTGCGGTCGGTGGCCCGGACCTCAAGGGTGTGGGTGCCGGACGTGGCGGGCCATTCCCAGGACCACTGCCGCCAGGTGTCGAGCGGCCCTTCCGTGGCCGGTTCGGCACGCTGCCAGTCGCCGCCGTCCACCTGGACCTCGACCCGTTCGATGCCCTTGTGCTGCGCCCACGCCACCCCGGCCACGATGACGGTGCCGGCCTTGATGTTCGCGAAGGGCTTGGGGGTGTCGATGCGGGACTCGGTCTTGATGGGGGCCTCGCGGGCCCAGTCGCGCTTGACCCAGTAGGGGTCGTACGCGTCGAACGTGGTCAGTTCGATGTCCTGGATCCACTTGCAGGCGGAGACATAGCCGAAGAGGCCGGGGACCAGCATCCGGACCGGGAATCCGTGCGCGAAGGGCAGCGGCTCGCCGTTCATGCCGACGGCGAGCAGCGCGTCCCGCCCGTCCATCACGCTCTCCACCGGGGTGCCGAGGGTCATGCCGTCCACGGAGCGGGCGACGAGCTGATCGGCGGGGCCGCCCTTCGACGGCGGCCGCACGCCGGCCTCGCGCAGCAGTTCCGCCAGACGTACGCCGAGCCAGCGGGCGGAACCGACGTACGAGCCGCCGACCTCGTTCGAGACGCACGTCAGGGTGATGTCGCGCTCGACCAGTCGCTTGCGCAGCAGCTCCTGGAAGTCGAGGGTGAGCGGCTTGGTGACGCCCTTGCCGTGGATGCGCAGCTTCCATCTGCCCGCGTCCACGCGGGGGACGGTCAGGGCGGTGTCGACACGGTAGAAGTCACGGTTGGGGGTGGTGAACGGACTCAGCCCCGGCAGCCGCAGGTCCACGCCGCGCGGCAGTCGGGGCGCGGGGGAGTCGGGCGGCGGCAGGGTGAGGGTGGCGCGGGACGCCGCGGCCTGCTCCGCATCGCCGGCGTTCAGCCGGCGGCCGAGGACGCCCGCTCCGGTCGAGGCCGCCGCCACGGCGACCGTACCGATGACGAATCCCCTGCGGTCGACGCCGGATCCGCCCGTCGCCGCTTCGCGCGGCCCGGCGGGTGCGGTGACACGTCCGGCGAGGAACCAGAGCACGGCGGCCGCGAGAAGGCCGCCCACCAGGGAGGGGACCGCGTCCGGGAAGCCACCGGAGTCCGGCCGTCCGGTTGCCGCGACGGCGCCGACGACACCGAAGAGCAGCACACCGGCCGATGCCGAGCGCCGGAACCGCGGTGCCAGTACGCCCAGGGCCATCGCCAGGAGCGCGAGCACCACGAGGATGCCGAGTTGGAGGACGAGTTTGTCGTGGGTGCCGAAGTGCCGGATCGCCCAGTCCTTGACAGCGGCCGGCGTCCGGTCGATGGCCGCCCCGCCCACCGCGGTGACGGGGCTCGCCTCGGGCCGTACCGCCACGGACACCAACTCCGCGACAGCCAGCGCCGCGTAGCCGGCGACCAGGCCGCTGCATGCGCCCAGTGCCGTGCGGAGGACTGTGTTCCGTCGCGTGCTCATGGCCGGTATTCGGAGCACCGGAGGGAGCGGATTGGTCCGACGTCAAGGATTCCCCCGCCCGGGTCACCCGACCGGCCCGCGGTCCCCGCCGGGGAGAGAATCCAGGCCGTGCGCACGGCTCTGCCCTGCGTACGCCGCGACACCCCGCCCTTGGATCGCGTCGGTGGCGGCGGTGGGCCGGCCGCCGCGGCAGCCGCCAGGACCGGGGCGGTTGAGGAACACCCGCCCCGGCACACGAGGGTGGGACCCCGCCAGGAGTCCCACCCACCTTGGGTCATGTGGCAAGGGGCCGTACGACGGGGCTCAGAAACGGCCCGGGGCACGCTCCGGGAGCGGAGAGCCGGGGAACACGTCCCGCTTCTGCTTCTTCCGTGCCTCCTCGTTCGAGGCGGCCGTCGCCCGGCAGGTCACGTCCTTCGCCGGGAGCTTGCCGGTGAGCAGGTAGCCGGTGACCGTGCCGTCCGTGCACGCGTTGCCGTTCGGGTAGACGCCATGGCCCTCGCCGCCGAGGACGGTGACCATCTTCGAGCCCTTCAGGTCGGCGTGCAGGGCCTGACCGCTGGGCAGCGGGGTCTGCGGGTCCCACTCGTTCTGGACGACCAGGGAGCCGGCCTTGTTGTTCACCTCGGTCGCCGGTTCCGCGGACCTGTCCCAGAACGCGCAGGGCTTGATGCTGGACGCGAAGTCACCGTAGAGCGGGTAGCGGCCCTTGTCCTCGATGGCGTCCCGCCGGTAGCTCTGGGGATCGCGGGACCACGCGGCCGAGTTGTCGCCGCACACCACGGCCCAGAAGCTCGCCGTCATGTTGTCGGACGGCACCTCGGCGGCGGCGCCTGCCCTCCCGGGCCGCTCGGATCCGGCGAACGCCGAGAGCTTCTTCGCGGAGGCGGGCTTACCCTCCGCGGCCTTCTTCAGCTCCACGACCCCCTCGGTCGCGGCCTTCGGACCGAAGACCGCCCCGCGCATACCGCTGCGGATGTCATCTCCGGTGTTCGGCTGCCCCTCCACCTCGATGGGCGACTCGTCGGCCTGCGCGACCAGCTCCCAGAAGGTCCGGTCGACCTTCTTCGGGGTGTCACCGAGGCCGTACTTCTCCGAACGCTCGGCGGCCCACTCCGTCCACCGGTCGAACGCGGGCTCGGCGCCCTCCGCCCACCACTGGATCATCCCTCGCCAGGCGCGCGCCGGATCGACCGCGCTGTCCAGCACGAACCGGTCCGCCCGGCCCGGGAAGAGCTGGGTGTAGACGGCGCCCAGGTAGGTGCCGTACGAGACGCCCATGTACGAGATCTTCTTCTCACCGAGGACCGCCCGGAGCAGATCCATGTCCCGCGCGGTGTTGCGCGTGGTGATGTGCGGGAGCACGTCGCCCGCCTTCTCCTTGCACTTCTTCGCGACGTCGCGTGCCCAGGCGACGTCCTTGCCGAACGTCTCCTCCTTGTACGGCCGCAGCCAGTTCTCCTCCTCCGGCACCAGATCGCAGGAAACCGGGCTGCTCTTTCCCACACCGCGCGGGTCGAAGCCGATGAGGTCGTACTTCTGCTGCGCGGACTTGGGGAGCCTCTCCCGCATCGCCATCGGCATGTAGAGCCCTTCCCCTCCCGGGCCGCCGGGGTTGGACAGCAGGACGCCGTGCCGCTTGCCGGGCGCGGTGCTCTTGATCCGGGATATGGCCAGGTCGATCCGCTTGCCCCCGGGAGCCCGGTAGTCCAGCGGGACCTTGATCGTGGCGCACTCGAACTCCGCCGGGGAGTCGGCGTCACACCGCTTCCACTGCGGCTTCTGCTTCACATAACGGTCCAGCGTGCCCTTGGCGGCTAATGAGGAGGCGGCCGACGGGTCGGCGGCCGGAGCGGCGGCGGCCGTCGAGGTGGCGAGCGCGGGAGCCAGCAAGGCCGTGACACTCACAGCCAACAGGGGCCCGAGACTTCGTCTCTGCACGTAATCGTTCCTTCCGGTCTCATGTTCGGACAGGAACGATCATTCAGGTGGCGCACGTCGCAAACATCAGCCGAGCGGCCCCAACTCCCCTCCGTCTTGGGAGTGATGCCACGGCCGCACATGATTCCCTGGACGTAGGGGACGGGCGCGAGGCGCACCCGCTACACCGCCCTTCATCACCCGCCCCAGACGGCCAGAAGCACGGGCTCCGCGCATCCAGTGACACGCAACGCGTCGAGGACTGCCGGTTCCTGTCGAGGACCTCCAGTTCCTCCAGCGCCTCCCGTTCCTCCAACTGCCCTGGGGACGAAGCGCCGCCCTGATGCCTGGCGAGCCGGGCGGCCACCGAAACCCCGCCCGGACCGGCGCCGGCTGGGCGGTCCCGGCTGATCCGGCCCGCTCCGCGACAAGAGCGCCAGGGTCAGGAAACTGCCTCTGAGCAGCAAAAAGACCCTCCTGGAGGAGGGTCTGGCGTGAGCGCCCCCGGCAGGACTCGAACCTGCGGCCAAGTGCTTGGAAGGCACCTGGTGTGACGGCGATCAATGCGGCACTGTGCTGCACAGGTGCGTTCATCTCCCTGGCCGCCGGTGCGATTTTCCAGGTTTTCGGGAAGTTCCGTCGGAGCGTCCTTGAGTAGACGCCCTCTCGGTCCGAACCGACCCGAGGCGGCCGGCCCGTCTGGGTTCTGTCCGGCGGATCATGGAGGAAGCCGGAGTCAGGACCAGGACCAGGACCGGAGCCGGATCGCGGCGAGGGTGGCGCCGGGTTCTCCTCTCGTTTCGACCTCACACGGATCTGGCCCAGGAGCAGGGCACGAGGGATGGCTGAGGTGCCTTCGGGGAAGGGATTGTCGCGTTCGACGTGGCCCACCGTCCGGTAGAACCGGCAGTCGCCCCCACCGGACCCCGGGTCCCGGGCCCCGAGCACGTCCCTTCCCTCCGTAACGCCGAGCGAAAGGCTTCCCTTGCGCGCTCAGAATCTGACGGTACGCGGGCCTTCCCCCACCGTGTTCGAGCGGTTTCCCGTCCTCCGGCGGGGGCTGGACCGGCTGGAGCGGAGGCCCACCGCCTTCGGGCTGTTGATGTGGGCCGCCGGCCTTGCCCGGCCGGTCTTTCTGGACCATGTGTTCACTCCCGATCCGCGTGCCGAACTCAGCGCGGTTCGGGCGCTGTTGGAACAGAATCGCGAGCGGTACACGGAGCGGCTGAGCGGCTTTCTCGAACATGCCGATCTGCTCGCTCGTATCCCACTGCGCGGAGTGGAAAAGGCGGCCACCGCCTACTGGGGCAACACCTGGCTGCCGCCGCTGGACGCGCTCTCCCTCTACGGCATGCTCGCCGACTGCAAACCGGCCCGGTATCTGGAGGTCGGTTCGGGCAACTCCACCAAGTTCGCCCGCCGGGCCATCTCCGATCTGGGTCTGGACACCCGGATCACCTCGATCGACCCGGAGCCGCGGGCCCATGTCGACCGTCTTTGCGACGAGGTCGTCCGGGTGCCGCTCCAAGACGCGGACCACGCGGTCTTCACGGAGCTGGAGGCGGGCGACATCCTCTTCCTCGACGGCTCGCACCGGCTCCACATGGGCTCGGACGTGATGGTCTTCTTCTTCGAACTGCTCCCACGGCTCAAACCCGGTGTGCTGATTCAGGTCCACGACATCATGCTTCCGGCCGACTATCCCGCGTCCTGGCGGTGGCGGTTCTACTCCGAGCAGTACTTGCTGGCCGCACTGCTCACCGCGGCACCGGAACGGTTCGACGTCCAGCTGCCGAACGCTTTCGTCCACGCGGACCCCGAACTACGCGAGGTCCTGGGCCCCCTCTGGCGCCGACTCGGAGTGACCCGGCATTTCCGCCCCGCGTCCTTCTGGTGGCGCCACCAGGGCTGACGGCACGAGACCGTAGGCGGGCAACTTGCCGTACTCCGGGGGGCATGCCCGCTCGGCCTGCGGCCGTGAGCTCCGAGTGAGGCAAGGAGCCGCGCCGGGAGCCGGGCCTGATCCCGGCTCCCGGCGGCTTGCCGGGCCGGCTCGACGGCCGGCACCTCGACCGCCGGCAAGGCCCCCGCGCGTGCTGTGGCCCACGCCTACGCGCTCTCACCACGGGGGAGCCAGTCCACGGACGAGGTCGAGGGGGAGCTCGCCCGCGTGAGCGTGAGGACGCCCACAAGGCCGCGCCTCGCGGGCGGTGTTCGCGAGTCCGTTCACGGCCTCTCGCGGTCCGGATCCGGCCGTTGTCGCCCGCCAGGCCAGGGGGCAGCCCGGCCGTCTGCCACCATGAACTGCCCGGTGACCGGCCGCGGAGAAGGGCAGTCCCGCCCATGTGGCCGCGAGATGATCGCGATGTGAAGGAGTGCCTCGATGACCACAGGTCGGGTCAGTTCGGCCGTTATGGCTCATCCCGTGCGCAGGGTCCAGGCTGAGGAGTTGAGCTCCCGCCTCGGTCTGGGGGGCCTGGCCCTGGATCCGGATCCTGACGGTGCCCCCTCGGCGTTACGGACGGCGTTGGTGGCCTGGGCCGCCGTATCCGAGGCGGCCACGCACCACCTGGTGGTTCAGGACGATGTGACCGCCCCGCCCGAACTGCTCGGCCTCGTCGCTGCGTCGGCGGCGCGGTTTCCGGACGACGCGTTGATCTTCTACACGAACTGGCACGCGCGCAATGGCGCGGCATCCCGGCTCGCCGCGCTCGCTGGGGCGGGCTGGGTGCGCGCCGTACCGGAGGAATTCGCGCCGACGCTGGCCATCTGCCTGCCCACCGGCAGGGCTGAGGACTTCCGTCACTTCGCCCGGGGCAGTTCGGAGCGGCATGACGATGAGGTGATGGCCGCCTTCTTGCGCAAGGTGGGGAGGGCCGGCCTGCTGGCCGTGCCCAATGTCGTCGAGCACATCGGCACCAGCTCGATCAACGGCCATGCGTCACAAGGGATCCGGCGGGCCGCCTGCCCGGTCGGCGCCGCGGATGCCCGCCCGCTGCTCGGCCACGGGTGGGTCCTGGAGGAGCTGGACTGGCTTCCGTACATGCGGTACGGCGAGGGCTATCTGCGGCCGGCCGGGCAGGAGAACGCCGCCGAACCACTCCGGCACACCCGGTGGGCGGACGCGTTGCCCGGCACCGGTCTCACAGAGGGGCAGCTGCGCGACATCGCGCAGCGCAACTGCCCCACGGACATGGCGGACGCGGTGGGCAGTGCCTACGGTGCGGCGTTCGCGGCGGAGCTGTGGATCCACTGTCTGCTCCTGGGCAGACAGGCCGAGGACGCCGCCCGCCGGCACTCGGCTCGGACGGGCACCCGGCCCGAGGCCGGTCCCGCGGCCGTGCGGCTGCGCGATGCGGCCCTGTCGACGGTCGGCCTGGCGGGGCTGCCGCCCGAGCGGCGTCCGGACGTGCTCCCGGCGCACGCCGAGCTGCTGACGGCGTACGCCTGGAGCGCGGTCAGATGCGGGAGTCTGTTGCTGGATCCTGCTGCCGCACCTCGTGCGTGATCCAGACGCACGGCTCCCAATAGGCACCCCGGTCCGTCCCGTGGTCGATACGCAGGGTGTCCAGCCCACCCGGGAAGACGTAGTCCCCGTCGTCGGGAAACGCCATTCCGGTCCACGCCTCCCATTCGGCCACCGTGCCGGTGATACGTGACGAGTGGGCGACGGAGGCGGCGATCGCCCCGCCGAGCCGTACCTGGGTGCGGACCCAGGGGTCGAAGGGGGAGCCGTCGGTGCGGGTCCAGGCCGCGTACCGCTCGATGGGGATGAGCGGATAGCGGTCCTTCCAGGTGGGGCGGACCGGCACGATCACATGGTCCAGGCCGTCGGCTCGGGCCAGGTCCACCATCTGGTTCAGCAGGAGCTTGGAGAGCCCTTTTCCCTGGTGCGCGTGCGGGATCTCAATTCCCAGGGCACACAACGCAGTCGGATCGGCTCCGGAATCGTGGTCGCGAAATGCTGCCGCGATCGACTCGTCGAGCCCGGTGCCCAGACCTTCGGGGGTGCCGTCCCAGGTGCGGGGGAGTGCCCGTCCGGCACCGAGGATATCGTCGTTCTCCTCGTCGTACAGAACGAATTGATACTCCGGCAGATCGTCGAAGAGGCGCGTCCAGTAGTCTCCGTTGATATCGCCGTGCAGGTTGTATTCCGGGATCACTCCGGCGAAGAGTTCGGGGATGCGGTCCCAGAGTTCGGGGCGTTCCGAGTGACGCACCATAATGACGGTCATTGCCTACCCTTTCTGCCGTGCCGGGGTGCGGGTAGGAAGATCAGGAGGGGGAGACGGCTTCCCAGATGACGACGATCGGAATGCCGTCCCAGGCGGCGCGGGCGGCGTCCGAGATGGATTCCTCATAGCCGCCGGGAGCCAGTCGTCCGTTGAAGACGGGTTCGAAACAGGACCGTACGGAGAGTCCCGCCGAAGCGAAGGCGTTCAGATAGCTGCTGGGCAGATGTACGTGGTTACGCACGAATGCCAGCCGGTCGGAGCCGTGCACGAACAGGCACTGGCCTTGCAGCGAGATGACGAACGGGTGCATATCGGTGATGATGACCCGGCCGCCTGGCCGGACGACGCGGGCCAGTTCCGCGATTCCCGCGTTCAGGTCCGGCAGATGCGTCATGGCGAGGGCGCAGACCGCGAGGTCGACGGAGTCATCGTCCAGCGGCAGTTGCTCCAGGCGTCCTTCGCGGTACTCGGCGTCCGGGGCGTTGTGGCGGGCCTTTTCGAGCATCTCCGGTGACTGGTCCACCCCGATGGTGCGGTAGCCGCGGGCCGTCAGGGCCGCAGTCTGCCGTCCCGTTCCGCAGGCCGCGTCGAGGGCTGTGCCCACCGGGCCCTTGTCCAACAGCCCATGGACCACGGGCTCCTCGACCTCGATGTAGGAGCTCGGCAGGGAGTCGTAGACGGCGGACCACGACGCATAGCCGGCCGCAGCGTCGAGCTCGCTCACGGCTGCCCCGCCGTCCGGAAACTCCGTCCCCTGACCGTTGGCGAACTTACGGATCTCCGCCACCCGTTCTTCCAGGAACTTCTCGTCCCCGCTCATGGCGTGACGCAGCAGAGCCAGACCCTCAATGCCCAGAACGAGTTCCCGAACCCGGAATTCACTGTCCATCGATACCCCTCGCGCAGAGTAGCTGTTTGCCGTCCCCGCCGCACTACCCTCACGGCCGTGCAGGCAGTCGCGCGGATTCCTCCTTGTCCGGAATTCGCTGAAAGGCGGCCGGTCTCACCGGCCCCATTGTTGTGGACTGCCGCATCGCCTAGCATGACGCGCCGAGAAGGGGCCGCAGCAGGATTCTGTAAGGCGAGGGGCGGGAGTGCGCATGATCGAAGGATATGTGGGACGGGAAAGCGTTATGGCCGGGAAGGTTCTGCTGCTCCATGTCTCCACGGACGCCCCCGAATTCTGTGTCCGCTTTTACCGACTCGGCAGCGAACTGAACTTGGTGGCGGAGTCCGGCCCCTTTCCGGGAGTCTTACGGACCGCGCCACCGCATCCCGACGGAATCGCCGAGCACGCCTCGCCCGCCGTGGATTGGAACTGGCCGCCCTGCCACGTGCCGATACCCGACGACTGGCAGCCGGGTGTCTATCTCGCCCATTTCATCGAAGGCGAGGGCCACGCGGCGAAGGCCGCGCCACTCCTCGACAACTCCGGAATCGAGGGGTTCGGGCGCGAGTTCTTCATCGTCCGCCCGCGCCGGCCCGCGCTCACCTCCCGCATTCTCTACAAGAAATCGACCTTCACCCGCCACGCCTACAACCGCTCGGATCGCGCGGATCTGCGGCGCGCCAGCAGCCTCTACGACAACCCGGTGTATGAAGCGGGCGGAGGCGGCCGGCCGCGCGGCCACCGGCTCAGCATGCACCGGCCCGGCGGCGTCATCGACCTCGCCTACTGGGACGCCCCGTTCATCGCCTGGCTGGAGCGCACCGGCTACGACGTCGAATACTGCACCGACCTCGATCTGCACGAGGACCCGGACCTGCTCACCCCGTACGACCTGCTGCTCAGCGTCGGGCATGACGAATACTGGAGTACGGCGATGCGCGAGCAGGTGACGGCGTTCGTGCGCGCGGGCGGGAACGTCGCGTTTCTCAGTGCCAACACCTGCTGGTGGCGGGTCCATCTGACCGACGGGAACACCGCGTTCGTCACGGACACCGATCACCAGGTGGGGGACACCTACCCGCACTTCCCGGCTACGGACCTGTGGTGGCCGAAGCAGCCCGACGGCGTCGGCGCACCCGAGAACAGCCTGACCGGGGTCAGCCTGCGCAACGGCGGTATGTGGCCGGGAGAGTGGCCGGGCGACCGGCCACGGGCGGGATATACGGTGCAGCACGCCGATCACTGGGTCTTCGAGGGGACCGGACTGCGCGACGGGTCGGACGGTGGGATCCCGGACGCGCTCGGCGCCGGAACCGCGTTGATCGGCTACGAATGCGACGGCGCTGCCTTCGTTCGCGACGCCGCCGGCACCGCCCGCGCCACAGGTGTGGACGGCACCCCGGACACTTTCCTCATTCTCGGCATCTACCTCCTGGATCCGGTGAACGAGGACTTCCACCATCTCAAGTGGGGACATTGGAACTGCCCCGCGCGTGAGCCGGCCGCCACCGGCCCGCGCGCAGCCACCATGGGGCTCTACACCACCTCCGGTGGCACGGTGTTCACGGCCGGGACCACTGACTGGCCGGTCGTCTGCGGCCGGGAACTGGACGCAGGCGTCGTCCGCGTGACCCGCAACATCCTGGACCGCCTTGGCGGCCCGGCTACAGCAGGCCGATGACTTCGTGCAGCGTGGTGATCCGCGCGGCCCGCTCCGGAACCGGCGGGGCCACGCCCTCGACGGCCCGGTCCGCACGCCACAGATGCGCGGCCCGCATCCCGGCCGCCAGTGGGCCCAGGACATCCGATGCCCACATGTCCCCGACGAACAGGGACTGTTCGGGGCGCAGGCCGCAGCGGTCGAGAACCGCGCGGTAGATGAGAGGGTGCGGCTTGCGCGCACCGGCACGGGCGGAGGTGACCGCCACCTCCACCACATCCGCCAGGCCGACGTCCTCCATCGCCCGGTCCAGGTCCCAGAACCAGTTCGAGCAGACCGCTACCGTCACTCCCCGCGCCCGCAGTTCGGCCAGCACATCGAGCACATCGTGGAAGAGCGCCAGCCGTAGATCTTTCATCGCCCGGTCGATGTCGGCGGCCAGGCCGTCCACCTCGCCCGCCGGCACCCCGCAGGCGCGTGCCCGCTGCCTGAGACGGTCCAACTCCCAGGCCCGATAGGTCTCTTCACTGGTGGACTGTGCCGAGTGGCACTCACCGTCCGGTGGCCCGACCGCCCACTGGTCGCCCCATTTCTCCCCCGCCTCGGTCAGGCCCTTGCGGGCGAAGACCGATCGGTGGCTGGGCGGCCAGGGCGGCACCATGCGGACGAGCGTGCCGTAGAAATCGAAGATCACTCCCCGGACGTCCGCAGGCCGCCCGGCCGCCATGCCGCTCAACGGTTCCTCAGAACCGTCCGTGCCGGCGGGGGAAGTAGTCCTGCAGTTCCCCTTCGCGCTCGATGTCGACGGTTGCGCAGTGCAGTCCGCCGCCGAACGGTCCCACCGCGCGGAACGGCACCGGCACCACCTCGAATCCGTACGAGACGAGCTGGTCGGACAGCGGCCCTTCCTTCTCCTCGACGCACAGCGTGTTCTCGTCGAGGTTGAGCATGTTCCCCGCCAGCCACGGGCTGCAGTACGACAGCTTCGGCGGGTGCTCCCAACTGGCCGGCTGCACCGCCTCCACGATCTCCCAGTCGTTGAGCTTGAAGAACGCCATCAGCTCGGCGTCCGCCAGCCGCTCACCGCAGTGCAGCACCAGACCGGGCCGCAGCGGTACCCAGGTCGCATCGATATGCAGCGGGTGGGTGTTGGTCGAGGTCACCGCGTGCACCCGGTGGTCGGGGAAGTGGCGCTTGAGCCAGTCGTATCCGGTGCGGTTGGTGACGAACGACAGCTGGACGAAGAGGTCCTTGCCGAAGCGGGCCACATCGGCCGCGTCGAACAGCGGCTCGGCCTCGGTCAGCACCAGGTCATAGTCGCGCACCCGAGTCAGCTGCTCTTCGGTGGAGAGGTTGTTGTAGGTGTCCCAGAAACCCGGGTGGTACGAGGCATCTGTCAGACGTGGCTTGGGGGCCGCCTCCCAGCGCATGTTCCGGTCGCTGTCGAACAGCTTCTGTAGCAGGGGCCGATAGCAGAGGTACTCGTACCAGCGGCTGCGGTAGGACATGGTGGCTTCGAGGACCTCGTTGCCGACCGTGAGGAGCAGGTCCCGGGGCGGCATACAGCCGGACATCGAATCCTGGGTCCAGTCGGGCGTGCTGACCTGCTGGCTGAAGTCGACCGGTGCCGGGCGGTCGACTCTGATGCCGCGCTGGGTCAGCATCGCGGCGAAGGCGTCCAGCTGCTCATTGGCCTCGGCGGTCATCTCGGCAGGCATCGCGCCGTACGTCCCCAGCGGGAAGCCGTCATCGGGGAAGTCCCGTCGCACCGCCGGCTCGGGCGCCTGCACGACCGCGTTGTCGGCCCGTCCGACGACGACGTGCCGCAGGGGATCCCAGCCGTTCCATGCGTTGACCTTCACCGGCCGTGTGTCCGGATCTGCGCTCGGCGTGCCGTACTCAGTCACGTGCGGGCCCTTCGATAGGGGACGTGGGAGACACCCGGGCAAAGCTGAGGCAGCGGGGGCAGCAGCGTCAAGGGCGGATCTTTTGTGCACCGCAGGGTTTGCGTCAATCCGCCGTCGGCGCAGGAGTGCACCTGCCGCGTTCGGAACGGCTTCCAGCCTCGGCGTCCGAGACTTTCCTTTCTCCGGGTGATCATTTTCGGTGGCCGGACTTTCTGGCCGGAAAGCTTCCCTTGGGTAGATTGCCCGGTCGTGGGGGGGTAGATAGGCACCCGGTTCCGATAACCCGGACGGAGGAGACCATGGCGGAGCGCATCTCCCGGTATGGCTCGGTATTGGTCGGCGTTGCATTGCTCGGGTCTCTGGTCGGCTGTGGCTCCGGCGGTGACGGCAAGCGGCTTCCCGCGGCGGAGCGTTCCGGCGATCTGACGGTCTGGCTCACCGTGGACGCCCAGGAGAGCTGGCCGGGTCTTGTCTCCACGGTCAACAAGCGCTTCCACAAGAAATACCCGAAGATCAATATCAAGGTGCAATATCAGCAGTGGACCAGCAAGAACCAGAAGATCGATGCCGCGCTCTCCGGTCAAGATGTGCCGGATGTCGTCGAGATGGGAAACAGCGAGACCACGAATTACATCGCCAATGGCGCCTTCGCGGCCGTGGACCCGGCGAAGTTCGACCATTCCAAGGAGTGGCTCGGCGCGCTCAAAGACGCATGCCGGATGGACGGGAAGACGTACTGCGTTCCCTATTATGCGGGTGCCCGGGTGGGGATCTACCGCACCGACCTGCTCAAGAAGGCCGGTGTCGACCATGCGCCCCGCAGCTATCCCGAGCTGATCGCCGACCTCGACAAACTGAAGCGGAAGTTCGGCGCCAAGGACAAGAACTTCTCCGCCTTCTACATGCCCGGCCGCTATTGGTCTGCAGCTATGGCATTCGTGAAGGACGCGGGCGGCGAGATGGCGGTCGAAAAAGACGGCCGCTGGCAGGGCGCGCTCTCCTCTGCCCGGTCCATGGCCGGACTGCAGTCCTGGCGGGACCTCCTCGACACCTACTACGCCGGCGACCGCTCCAAGGACAACGGCGACGAACCGGCGGTGGTCGGGCAGGGCCGGGTCGGCATGTTCTACGGCAACACCTGGGAGGCCAAGGCCGCCACGGACAGCCGGTCCGGTGGCGATCCGGCGCTCCGCGGGCGGTTCGCCACCTTCGCCTTCCCCGGCCCTTCGGGCAAGCTGCTGCCGCCGTTCTTGGGCGGCTCGACGCTGGCGATTCCCGCCAAGTCGAAGAACCAGGACCTGGCCGGAGAGTGGATCAAGATGTTCACCTCTCCTACGTCACAGCGCCGCCTCATCGCCGCCGACACACTGCCCAACAACACCTCTCAACTGCGGGAAGTGGCTGCCGACGGCGTCAACGGCCCGGCCGCGCAGGCCGCCGAGCGCGGCTGGGTCACTCCGCTTGCCCCCGGCTGGGGAGCGGTGGAGAAATCCAACATCCTGCAGGAGATGCTCCAGGACATCGCGACCGGCAAGCAATCGGTGCGGGCCGCCGCGCGGGCCGCCGACCGGCGTATCGACGCGGTGATCAACGAGAACTGAGAGCGACGCGGGCGTCAGGACGGCGGTGCAGGCCGCGTAGGACATTTCGAGGAGTACGCACGCCATGGAAACCGCAGATCCGCCGCGCCCGAAGACGGCACCGCCGGGACCGGGCGCATCCGCAGGCCGACTGCGTGCGCAGGCCGGCCCCGGCGCACGGGGCTCTCTGCGCGCCGCCAGGCGGGTCGCACTGCCCTACCTGCTGATCGCGCCGACCGTCCTCGCGCTCGCCGTCGTTCTCGGATATCCGCTGGTCGACCTGTTGTTGCTGTCCTTTCAGGACATGACCCGCAAACAGCTGTTCGCCGGCACCGCGCCGCCTTGGACCGGCCTTGACCAGTACCGGACGATCCTTTCCGATGGCTTCTTCTGGGACGTCGTCGGCCGCACCGCGCTGTTCACGGTCGTCTGCGTCGCCGCCACCATGACGTTGGCAATGTTCGCCGCCCTGCTGATGCGCCGGGTTTCGCCTTGGGTGCGGATGATGATGGCCGGTGTGCTGGTGGCCGTATGGGCCATGCCGATCATGGTCGCGGCGTCGATCTTCCGGTGGCTGACCGACGCGGACTACGGCATCGTCAACTGGCTGCTCGGACTGCTGCCGGGGCTGGACTTCAGCAAACACAACTGGTTCAGCAACCCCTGGGAAGGCTTCGCGGTCATCGCATGTGTGGTCGTCTGGGGTGCCGTCCCGTTCGCCGCCATCACCCTTCAGGCCGCGCTCAGCCAGATCCCTCCGGAGCTGGAGGAGGCAGCCATGGTCGATGGCGCACGCGGTCTGCAGCTGTTCCGTCATGTCACCTTCCCGGTCATCAAACCGGCGCTCGTGCTGGTCACTTCGCTCTCCGCGATCTGGGACTTCGGCGTGTTCAACCAGATCTGGCTGATGCGCGGCGGCCAGCCCGAGAAGGAGTACTACCTGCTGGGCGTCTACTCCTTCATCGAGTCCTTCGCCGTCAACCGCTACAGCACGGGGGCGGCCATCGCGGTGATCACGGTGCTGCTGTTGCTGGCCGGCGCCGTCGTCTACGTACGCCAGATCCTGAAAATGGGAGAGGCCGAGTGAACATCGCCCCCGGCCCCCGGACGCAGGGCCGACCGGGACACGGCCCCCTGGCGCGCGGTCCGCGCTCACGGCGCCGCCGTCTCGGCGCCAACCTGCTCGGACTGCTCTTCACCGCCGTGATGGCGTTCCCGATCTACTGGATGCTGCTGACCGCCTTCCGGCCCGCCGAGGAGATCCACCGCACCCCACCGACGTTCTGGCCGCAGGAGCTGACGCTGGCACACTTCCGCAGGGCGATCGGCACACCCACCTTCTGGGACAACGTGGGCGCGAGCGTCTTCGTGGGCGTGGGCACCGTGCTGGTCTCCCTGATCATCGGCACCCTCGCCGCCTTCGCCCTCGCGCGATTGCGCTTCGCCGGGCGAAAGGTCTTCGTTCTGGTGATCCTGGGCATCCAGATGATCCCCCTCGCCGGGCTGATCATTCCCCTCTACCTGCTGCTCAGCGAAGCCGGGCTGACCGACAGCCTGGTCGGCGTGATCCTCACCTACCTGGTGTTCATGCTGCCGTTCACGGTCTGGCTGATGCGCGGGTTCATCGCCGGTATCCCGGTGGAGCTGGAGGAAGCGGCGATGACCGACGGGTGCTCCCGCTTGGGCTCCTTCCGGCGGGTCACTCTTCCTCTGCTGGCCCCGGGGCTCGTGGCCACATCCATCTACGCCCTGGTGCAGGCGTGGAACGAGTACGTCCTCGCCTATGTGCTGCTCTCCAGTAACGACAAGCAGACACTCAGCATCTGGCTGGTGTCCTTCCAGACCAGCTTCGGTACGGACTACGGCGGACTGATGGCGGGCGCCACCCTCACTGCGCTCCCCGTCGCGGTCTTCTTCGCACTCGTCCAGCGCCGGGTCGCCGCGGGGCTCGCGGCCGGGGCCGTCAAGGGATGACCGCGAGGACCACGCTCGGCGGCCCCCACAAGGGGCCCCCGTCGTCCGGGGTCGATGCTGCCCGAGGGCCCCCACCAGGCCGGCCCGGGCCCGCGCGGACAAGCTCCCCATTCCCGAACCCGCAGGAGATCACCGTGACATACGACCGTCTGGACCTGGTGTCCAAGCTGTACCAGCCGTCGGGCTGGCCCCGGATCCTCGAAGCGGCTTCCGGCTCGCCGTCCAGCGGACCATTGGTGGTAGATCTCGACCCCACGACCTTCTGCGACTTGGCGTGCCCCGAGTGCATCAGCGGGAAGTTACTCAATCAGGGACGCTTCACACCGGAGCGGTTGGCCGAACTGGCCCGGGAACTGGTGGACATGTCCGTCCACGGGGTAGTGCTCATCGGCGGCGGTGAGCCGCTGGCGCACCGCGGCACCCGTACGGTGCTCCGTGTCCTCGGCGAGGCCGGTATAGCCATCGGCGTGGTAACCAACGGAACCCTGATCCGGCAGAACCTGCCCGAACTGGCCGAATTCGCTTCCTGGGTACGGGTGTCCATGGACGCCGGAACGAGTGAAACGTACCGGCTCTTCCGCCCGGACCGTAAGGGCCACAGCGTTTTCGACAAGGTGGTCAGCAATATGCGGCTGCTGGCCGAGCACAAGAAGGGCGCGCTCGGATATTCCTTCCTCGTGATGACCCGGAAGGAGGGGGACGGTGGTGTCGTGAGCAACCACCAGGAGGTGTTGCGTGCTGCCGAACTCGCCCATGACATTGGGTGCGACTACTTCGAGACCAAGGCGATGTTCGACGACGGCCACCACGTGGTGCAGGTTCCGGCGGAGATCATCGCCTCCGTCGAGGAACAGCTCCATGAGGCAGCGAAGTGGGAGAGCGAGTCATTCCAGATCGTCAACTCCTCGACCCTGACCTCACTGCGGTCCCGGGTCGGCCCCGTCCAGGAAAAGGACTACCACCGCTGCCGGGTGGCGGAACTGCGCACCCTCGTCACCCCGTCAGGCGTGTACGTGTGCTCCTACCACCGCGGCAACGACGGTGCCAAGATCGGCGACGCGGTGACCGACAGCCTGGCGGAGATCTGGCAGAACTCCGACCGCGGCATCGTCGACCCGAGCCGGGACTGCCGATTCCACTGCGCGCGCCACCGCTCCAACCTCGCACTCGGAGAGATCGGCGCGGGAACGGTGGCGCCGGAGCCCGGCAGCGACTACGACCCGTTCATCTAGTACGAGCCACTGACCCCGTCAGCGTTCGCCGCCACCCGGCCGGTCCTACCGGCCCGTTGCTCCTCCGCGATCTCTGGAGCGAGCCCCTCAGCGGCCCGGGTGGGAATCACCCGGGCCGTCGTGTGCCCGCGGCGAAGCGCGTGGCGGAGGTCCCTGACCATCGCCTCTTGATCTGACACCTGGCAGACCCCGACGAGGGCGCCGCCTCCGCCGGCCCCGCTCAGTTTCAGCGGCAGGCCGACGGAGTGCAGGGCCACCTCCCGCAACTCCTCCAAGAGCGGCGTCGACATCCCCTGCAGATCCCGCATCGCAGCATGGGCGTTGCTCATCGCGGCACCGAGGCCGGCGAGATCGTGGCCGCGGATGGCCTCCCACACCGCCGCAGACGCCACATCGGCTCGCACCAGGTACTGCGCGAGCCGCCGGTCGCCGACCGCCAGTTGCTCACGCACGGAGCGAATATGGTCACTTGTGTCCTTCCGGGTGTCCGAGTCGACGACCACGATGGCCCAGTCCGACGGGAACTCCACCCGGCTGCCGATCTCCGGAAGCCCGGTCGCTCGGCCTTCCAGCAGCAGGGCGCCGCCCGCGATGACCGCGAGATGATCCATCCCGCCGCCGTTGAAGATCGCGAATTCGAACTCGTAGGACCATTGCGCCAGCGTGCGCGCACTCACCCGGGCCCCTGGGGCGCAGGCGTCGGTGAACGCCCGGAACAGCGCCACGATCAGCGCGGTGGAGGACGAAAGCCCGCTCGCGGCGGGAGCGGTACTGCGTACGGCCACCGCCGGTGCCTGCGGGGCGAGCCCCGGAAGCCGCTGCCGCAGGAACGCCCACACCTCGTCCGGCCAGCCCCCCGGCCCGCCGGCGCGCTCTGCGGCACCGGAAGGCCGAGAGACGGGAGGGCGTATGGCGACCGACGTCGTCAGCTCCAGGGCAAGGCTGACCGATCTGCCGCCCAGCCAGTCGAGATCCTCACCCGACAGGCAAGCCCGGCACGGCACTACCGCGTGTCCTGCGCTCTCCGTCATCACCTGGCCTGGAACCTTCCGGTCGAGTGGAACGCCTGGAACATCTCCAGGACCACGGTGGTGGGCGGGTGCAGTGGGGCGGGCGGGTTCGCCAGATCACGGAATTCGGCCTGAGTCACCTCGTCCAGGCCCAAGGAGAGCTCGCCCGACCAGTGGCGCGCAAGGAAGCACAACGCGAAGCAGTGGGTGACGTCCCCATTGGGGTAGGTGAGCGTGTGGACCTGCGGATCGGAGAGCGAACCGAAGGCGACCAAGTCGGTCCGCTCGACGCGCAGGCCGGTCTCCTCCGCGAGTTCGCGCGCCGCCGTACCGGCGAAATCGCTGCCTTCCTCGCAGGCCCCGGCCGGCAGCTCCCACACACCGGTGTCGGCGCGCCGCTGGAACAGGCCACGGCCGGACTCGTCCAGTACAAGGACCTGGGCGCCGGGGACGAGCAGCAACCGGCTGCCCACGTGTTGACGCACGGACCAGAGGTAGGAGCCGACATAACTCACCTGAGTGTCACCCTTCGTGGTGCCCTGTCCCGATTTCCAGGAGCAGGCTGTCATGCGACTGCCCCGGTCAGCCAGCCCGGCACCGCCTCCGGTGTGGCCGTCAGCCAGCGCACATATCGCTCCACGCCTTCCCGCACAGCGATCCGCGGCGTCCACCGCAGCAACTCACGGCACCGCTCCGTCGCGGCGAAACCGCCCAGCGGATCACCCTCGGGCCGGGGGGTGGTGATGAAGTGGGATCGCGGGAAGTGAGGGGCGATGAGCTCACCCACCTCACGCACCGAAGTGGGCACTCCTGTGCCCACGTTGACGGTCTGACCGGCCATTTTTTCTTCGACCAGCGCCAGCGCGGTGGCAGCGGCGATGTCCTCGACATGGACCAGATCCCGCACCTGCACCCCGCCGCCGTTCAGCTGCATCGGGCGGCCGAGCCTGGCCTGCATCGACAGCCAGGCCACCATCCACGAATGGCTGCCGGGCTTGGGGATCTGCGGGTCGCCGTATACGGAGAAGTAACGCAGCACCGCGTACTCGGTGCTCTGCGCGGAACCGAGCAGAAGCCGCGTCTGATGCTCCGCCCAGAGTTTGGAGTTCGCGTAGACGGAAACCGGAAGCAGTTGCTGTTCCTCGCGGAATTCCTGGGGCCCACGTACGCCGGGGTCGCCGTCGCCGTAAACGGCGGCCGACGACACCAGCACAAGTCGGCGGACCGCGGAAGCAGCGGTTTCCTCAAGAACCACCTGAGTTCCCTGTACGTTCGCCCGGAAGGCGATGTCAGGTCGCCGGGTACACGCGGCGACGTCCGCATAGGCCGCGGCGTGCACGACGTAGTCAGCATTCGAAACCACTCGGCGCACGGTGTCCCGGTCGCAGATATCCCCGACCACCACATCGGCGCCCAGTGTCTCCACACCGAACAAGCTGTGCGCCGATTCCGGATAGGCGTCCAGGCGGTCCAGCACCGTCACCTCGGCAGCGGAAGCGCGTAATAAGGCCACCAGCCTGCTTCCCACCAGGCCGGCGCCGCCGGTGACCACCACCCGGGCGTCACGCAGCTTTTCCAGCCGTTTGGCGACGGCTTCCTGACTCTGCGTTCCGACGCCATTTGCTGTCTCGGACATGGAAATCCTCTCCTCGCAGATGAGCGCGCCCGATCGTCCGGGTCAGCATGCCGTTCCCGGAATGTCGGAACCAGAGCACCATTTCGGCGGTCTTGCGGTGCTCATGTCGACGGTCGTACTGTCCAAAACCACCTGGTGCTGCATTGACGGTGCCGTTGAAATGGCCGGAGGAATGATGACGCGATATCGCTTGAGCGGCGCCGTGATGACCCACCCGAAACGTCTCGCGGCTGCGGAGGATCTGGCCCGTGCGGCGCCGCCCGGCGCGTTACGGGTCGTCATGGACCCGGACCCGGGCGGCAAGCCGTCCGTGCTGCGCACGGCGTTGTCCGCATGGTCGGCGATCGAGGACGGCGCCACACACCAACTCGTCGTCCAGGACGACATGATCCTTTCCGACGCCTTCTTCGACCGGGCACGGCTGGCGATCGAGGAGATGCCCGATGCCGCACTCGCACTTTTCGCGCTGTGGGATTCGCGTAACGGAGCAGCGGTGCGGTTCGGAGCCATGGCGGGAGCGCGCTGGGTGGGCGCGGTCAATGAGTACTTCCCGTGTGTGGCCATCATCCTGCCCAGGCAGGTGGCCTCCGGCTTCGTGGACTACGGCAGGCGCCGGCTTGACGCCTGGCCGGATGACATCCTGATGTACCGGTACTTGCGCGCCAACGGCATCCCGTCGTACGTCTCGGTCCCGAACCTCGCTGAGCACGAGGACCACGGAAGCATCTCCGGCAACGCGTTCCGCGGGCCGCGCCGTTCGGCGTGCTTTCTGCCCGATGGCGCCCCAGGCCGGGCCGGGGGCCTGCTGACGGGTCTGACGGTGCTCCCGTTCTTCAAACATGGTGTGGCGCAATGTGCGGTGCGCGTTGAAGATCCCGGGCCACGGCGATGGCTTCATCTCAACTGCGAGCAGTACCTCGAAGGCTCCGGCGTGCGGGTGGAAAGGTATCTGTCGGCCAACCTCCGAATGTCCGAAGCCGTCACCTCACGCGACGCCAAGGGCGCCTGGCTCACCGCCTTCACCATGGGATTCGTGCATCGGCGCAAGGCGCACCGATGCGATCCCTCGGATGCCGGAGGCGGAGCGCCCGACCCGGCCGTACTCGCCGAGGCGATGGCGACAGTGGGACCCGGAGGCATCAGCTACGCCCAGAGCGAGGATCACATCACCGAGGTGCGGGAGGAGTTGGCACGCATCACCGAATCCGCTGCCGAGGCGGGCATGGCCGCGGCTGCCCGGCCGGGAGCAGCGCGGAGCGCCGTCCGCCCCATCCGGGTCGGGGTGCGCGGCTCCGCGACGCCTGTGGGCGAACACCTTCTCCGGGGCCTCGCGGACCGTGGCCACCAGGTCACGGTCCTGAACCCGGCCCGCGGCACGGCACCTCCGGCGGACACGCCGGCCCTCGACGCGCTGATCGACCTGAGCTCGCTGAGCGGCAGTGGGGGGCAGCCAGGAGCACCGAGCGGCGGCGGCATCGCCGTCGACATCCGCGCCGGGAGCGTCGGCGCGGGGACCCATGACCTGTACGTGGGCGACCTGTACGGTCCGGGCTGCTCGCCGTACTCGCGGATCGGCCGCATGGTGTGGGACGCCCTGCGCAGTCAGCCGCTGACCATCGACGGCAGCCCCGGTGATCTGCTGAGTCCCCTGCACATCAGCGACCTCGCCGACGCGCTGTCACTGATCCTCCGCGTGCCCCCCGAGCACCGTGCGCTCTCACTTGTCGGTGGCAACGCCTACACGGTCGCCGAGATGGCCGAGGCGGTCCGCAAGGCTGTCCGGCCGGTGCCGCTGGCCGGCGGGCAGTCGGTACCGGCCGACGCGCCCCGTCGCAGACCGGAAGCGGCGGCGGACCGGCCCGCCCCTCCGGGATGGGAGCCCACGACCGGACTGATCTACGGCCTGCACACTTTTGCCCAATGGCTGGCCTACGAGGGAGGCCAGCTCGTCCCGGACGTGTAGCGGCCCCACGTCGCGCCTCTCCTGGCCCGGTCCCACCGCGGCCACCCGCTGCATCCGGCCCACGGGCGGCGGGCCGGGTACAGCGCGGCGGGGGTGTCTTCAGATGATCGGCGGACGCCCCAGCTTCGTCATCCGCCATACCGTGGCCCACCGCATCGGTTTGCGGCTTCCGCACGGGTTACGCACGCCCTCGATGAATCCGCCGGCCCATGCCCGCAGCCCTGCCACCGACCGGCTCCGGGCGGCTGTGAGCAGCGCCCATACCCCCAGGTAGATGGGGACCAGCAGGGCCGGGAGATGCCGCTTCGCCAGCCACACGCGATTTCTGGCCACCATGCGGTGATAGACGGCGTGCCGTGTCGGTGAGGTCCAGGGGTGCTGCAGGACGACCTCCGGCGCATAGCGGACCCGCCAGCCGTCGTCCAGGGCCCGCCATGCCAGGTCGGTTTCCTCGTGGGCGTAGAAGAACTCGTCGGGCCAGCCGCCGATCCTGTCCAGCATCGGCATGGACAGGGCGTGTCCACCGCCGAGGAATGTCGTCACCAGTCCGCCGTGCGCCGGATCGCCGACACGCAGCCGGGGGACGTGCCGACGCTGGGTACGCCCCCGCTCGTCGGCGATGCGGAAGCTGACGATCCCCAACTCGTCGTCGCGGTCATAGAGTTCCGTCAACCTGGTGAAGACGTCCGGGCTGATCAACAGCCCGTCGTCGTCCAGGTCGACCACCACATCCACATTGCCGAGCCTTCGCAACTCGTCCAGGGCCGCGTTCCGGCCACCGGAGACCCCCAGATTCTCCGTCAGCTCCACGCCTGTCGTGCCGTCAGGCAGCGGCGGAAGCGGGGCGCCGTTCCCGACGACAACGACGTGAGCCGCCGCGGTGTCCTGCTTGGCGACCGAATCGAGCAGCGCCCGCAATTCATCGGGACGGTTCCCCATGGTCAAGATGGCGACGCCTAAGCGCAGATGACGCACAGATGAACTCCGTTCTCGATAACTGTCTGCGATGCTAACCGTCGGGGACGCGAAGCAACGACCCGTGGCCCTGATGCTGCGTCAGTTCCGTTCCGCGGGAGGATCTTGGGTGGTTCGGTCGGCCCGCCGGCTCGTGGGCTCGGGCAGGAAGAACATCAGGGCCCACATCGCGGCGAAGGTGCCCCCACTTACCAGAGGACGCCGGTGAACGCCTCGCGGTTGACCGGGTGGGCGTGCCCCTCGGTGCAGGGGAGGCGATCAGCACCACGGTCGGTGCGGACAACAGCATGCCGGTGAGGTCCAACTGGTCGGCCTTCGTTGCCGTCGACTCGGGTACGAACCTCCGCCCGAGGACCGGCACGGCGAGGCCGACGGGCACGTCGGCCGGGAAGACCGGCCGCCAGGACAGCCTGAAAAGATCCATCTGGGTGAGCACACCGCCCAGAACCGGCCCCAGATCGGAGCCCATCGACAGGGCCGCTCCGTACAGGCCAAAGGCACTGCCGCGCCTCTCGCCGCCGAAGGTGACGTGGAGAGTGGCCAGGTCTACGGAACCATGACGGCGACTGCGGCGCCTTGAAGCACGCGGGCGGCGATCAGTACACCGGGGCCGGTGGCGGTGCCGCGCAGCAAGCGAGGCCAGTGTGAACAGGGCCGTGCCGATCAGGAGGACCTGACGCCGGCCGTATATGTCGCCGAGCCTTGCGCCGGTGATCAGTCCGACGGCGACGGTCAGTGACCAGCCGGCGGTCAGCCACTGCATCGCGGCCTGCCCGGCGCCGGTCGACGCCTGGATGGAAGGCAGCGCAGTGAGGACGACCGACTGGTCGAGGATGTCCATGAGTTCGGCGACCAGGACGGCCACGAGGGTGAGCGAGCGGCCCGGGCATTTCCGGCGACGAGCCCGGTACAGCGTGCGCCAGAGACTCGGCGGTGTGCTGCGGCTCATGGCCGAGCACGGGGGAAACCATGGGGGATTCCTGATGCAAGGAATCGGGGAGCCCGCCGTCAGTCGCGTCGGGCCCGGCGAACACGGAACCCGGGGCAGACGGCAGAGCTGCACCCGGGGAAGACAGGAACTGCGGAGGTGGGTGACGCAACTCAGGCCGGCGCGACGTCCGCCCCCGGACACGTTCGACGACTCAGAACGTGGGGAACACGGACCGCTCCATGGCCTGCGGGATGCGAAGTCAACTCAAGATCGCCATGGAGGGAACAGGAGCCGGCGGGCATACCGAAAACCTCGGGACGTTTCCGGGTGGGACAGCCGCCGAAACCCGCCCCGGACCGCCTCCAGCCGGACAGCCCCGGCCGATCCGGCCCGCTCCGCGACACGTGTGCGAAGGCCAGAAAATGGCCCCTGACCAGCAAAAAGACCCTCCCGGAGGAGGGTCTGGCGTGGGCGCCCCCGGCAGGACTCGAACCTGCGGCCAAGTGCTTAGAAGGCACCTGCTCTATCCACTGAGCTACGGGGGCCGGGCGGTGGACGTGGATCACGGACCGCGGACAAGGATAGGGGTCCGGGTGCCTCGTCCCGGTTGCTTCACCTCCGTGGCACGTTGTGGAGGTTCCGTGAAGCGGTCCCGATAATCGCAGGCAGGTACGAATCCTGCACCGATTTTGACCTCTCGCGCGGCGGGTGTTGTGCACTCGTTATGCCTGCGCCCCACTTGTCGCGTACGTCCCATGCGTCACTGATCCCGTTCTGTGGGGATTTTAGTGGCGCACACTAGGGGTTATACGCTTCAAAAACCCAACGAAGTTGGGCATTCTGCACATGTGGCGACCTTGGACGTACGACCCCGACTCATCGACGCACTGTCCGTACTGCGCGACCGCGTCGACGCCGCACGCTTTCCGCTGCCACTGAGGGGCGCCGCTCGGGCCCGGCGCAGCCGGGTCGAGCTGCTCGCCCAGCTCGATGACTATGTGATGCCCCGCCTGCGATCGCCCCGGGCTCCGCTGCTCGCCGTCATCGGCGGGTCCACCGGGGCGGGCAAGTCCACGCTGGTCAATTCGCTGGTGGGGCGGCGCGTCTCGGAGGCCGGGGTGCTGCGGCCCACGACCCGTACGCCGGTACTCGTATGTCATCCCGACGACCATCACTGGTTCGCGGGCCGGCGCGTGCTGCCGCAGCTCGCCCGCGTGTGGGTGCCAGGTCAGGACGGCGGGGACGATCCGCAGGGGATGGACGGTCTCGACGGGACGGACGGTCTCGACGGGATGGACGGAGCGGACGGTCTGGGCGGGGGGTTCGCGGCCGGGGGCTCGGCGTACCGGGTCGGCGGGCGGTACGGGGGCCGACGGGCGCGAGCGGGGCGCGAAGCGGGCGCACGGGCGAACGAATTCGGCCAGGGCGGCCAGGGCGGCCAGGGCCAAGGGGGGCGGGTCGGGCCGGGGTATGGGCCGGGCCCCGGCAACGGATACGGGGACGGGGACGTCCAGGGCGGATATGGGAGCGGCCACGGGGGTGTGCCCCGGAAAGCGAGCGGGGCCAGTGGCTGGGCCGGTGACGGCTTCGGCGGCTACGACATGTACGCGGCCGACGACGAGGGCGGGAGGGGCGCGGGCGGCGAGCCGGGGATGCCGACGGTGCGGATCGAGACCGACCCGGCGCTGCCCAGCGGACTCGCGCTGCTCGACGCCCCGGACATCGACTCGCTGGTCGCCGGCAACCGTGAACTGGCCGCCGAGCTGATCTGCGCCGCGGACGTCTGGGTGCTGGTCACCACCGCCGCCCGGTACGCCGACGCGGTGCCCTGGCATCTGCTGCGCACGGCCAAGGAGTACGACGTCACGCTGGTGACCGTGCTGGACCGGGTGCCGCACCAGATCGCCACCGACATCTCCGGGCGCTACGCCGAACTCCTCCAGCAGGCCGGCCTCGGCCACGTCCCCCGCTTCACCATCCCCGAACTCCCCGAGTCGGCCGGCGGCGGCAGCGGACTGCTGCCCGCCACCGCCGTCGCCGCGCTGCGCGCCTGGCTGGAAAGGCACGCCCAGGACCCCGTCGCGCACGCCGCGGCCGCCGACCGTACCGCCGCAGGCGTCATCGCCTCGCTGCGCAGCCGGATGCCCGCGCTCGCCGGTGCGGCCGCTGCCCAGCACGCCGCCGGACTCCGGCTCGCCGGCCGGGTCGAGGAGGCGTACGAGGAGGCGGCGGAACGCGTACGGCGGGAGGTCGCGGCGGGCGAGGTGCTCTCCGGGGACGCGCGTGCCCACTGGCGCGATCACGAACTCGGCGGCGGGTCGGACGAACTGCTGGACGCGCTGACGCACGGACTGACGTCCCTGCTGTCCTGCGCCGTGGAGGAGGCCGACGAACGGGCCGCCGACGCCTGGCGGCGCGACCCCGCTGCGGCTGAGGTGGCGCTGACGGCAGCCGCGGGCGCCAGGGGCGCGGCCGGCCGGCTGGGCGTGATCGTCCGGCGCTGGCGGCGCTGCCTGGAGGAGCTCGCCGAGGAGGAGACCCGCGAGGCGCGAGCCGGACAGGCCGGCGAGCGCGCGGGCTCCGTCGAACCGGAGGAGTCGGCGGCGCTGCTGGCCACCGCACTGCTCGGCGGGCGCCGGGCGCGTACGGCCGGGGAGAACCTCGCGGACCTGCTGGGCGCCCAGAGCGCGCTGCGGCTGTGCGAGCGGGGCAGCCGGCTGCTGACCACCTACCTGGAGCGCGCGCTGAACACCGAGCGCGAGCGGCGCCTGGCGCCGCTGGACCAGCTGACCGTGCCACCGGACCAGCAGGCCGCGTTGATCGCCGCACTGTCCGTACTGCAGAAGGAGAAGGTGTCGGGGTGACCGCTTCTACGAAGGGTGCGGAGCGCACGGAACACGCGGCGGACACCGAGCACGCGGCGGACACCGGACACGCGGCGGAAGCGGAACGCTCGGCGGAAGCGGAACACGCGGCCGGAGCGGACATCGCGACGAACGCGGAACGCGCGGAGTGCAGGGAGCACGGGGAACACCAGGAACACAGGGAGTACGCGAGGGGCGTGGAACACGCGCCGGGGGCGGAGCACGCGCGCGTGGCGGAGCCGGTCGGGCATACGGAGCATGGCGAATGCCGCGGGCAGCACCCGGAGCCGGCTGAGCCCGAGGCCTCGGCCGGGTCCGTGGACGCAGGGGGCGACGCGGGGCACGGCCACGGCTCGGGAAGCGGTACCGGCACCACTGCCATGGGAGTGGAGCACGCCGGGCGTCCGGAGGGGCGCGGCGGGGCCTGGGACGACGGATTGATCGCGCGGCGGGCGCGGGTGGGGGACCTGCCCCGGGCCGGGAGCCGTCGCCGGGTGCCTGGACCCGATGTGGACCTGGACGTGGCCCTGGACCTGGACGCAGCCCTGTTGGGCCTCGACCTGGGCCTGAGCCGGGGGGCGGGGACGGGCGGAGGCGCGGAAGCGCACGCCGGCGCAGCGGCAGACGCGGAAGTCGACGTGGATGTCGATGTGGATGTGGATCTGGCCATGAGCCTGGGGGTGGTTTCCGGTGGTGCCGCGGTGGCGACGGGGGCACGTCGGCAGGGGGGACCGGGGGCAGCCGCACGCGGTCGGGCGGATGCGAGCCGGTTCGGGGGTGCGGGCGGGCGGATGCGGGCGGACGGGCGGCGGGCCGTGGGTGACGAGCTGCGGCCGCGGCTGGACGCGCTGCGGGAGCTGATCGCGCTGTCCCGTACCCGGCTGGACGGCGAGACGCTGGCAGAGGCGGGCAAGGTGCTGGATGCCGCGGACGAGCGGTACCGGCTCTCCGGCGCGCACACCGTCGTGGCCCTCGCCGGCGCGACGGGCAGCGGGAAGTCGTCGCTGTTCAACGCGCTGGCGGGGGTGAACCGTTCGCAGGTGGGCGCGCGCCGGCCGACGACCTGCGAGCCGGTGGCCTGTGTCTGGTCGGAGGACGGGCCGGGCGCCGAGGGGCTGCTGGACCGGCTGGGGGTGCCCGTACGCCGCCGTCACACCCCGGTGGACGCCACCCCCGAGCTCCGCGGACTCGTCCTGCTCGATCTGCCCGACCACGACTCGGCGGACAACGGCAACCGTGCCGAGGTGGACCGGCTGCTGGAGCTGGTCGACGCGGTCATCTGGGTGGTGGACCCGGAGAAGTACGCGGACGCGGTGCTGCACGAGCGGTATCTGCGGCCGTTGGCGGGCTACGCCGAGGTCACCTTCGTGGTGCTCAACCAGGTGGACCGGCTGCCTGGGGACGCCGCCGACCAGGTGGTGGACGACTTGCGCCGGCTCCTGGACGAGGACGGGCTGGCCCTGGGCGAACACGGTGAGCCGGGCGCCGCGGTGCTCGCGCTGTCCGCGATGACCGGGGCGGGCGTGGCGGAACTGCGGGAGTCGCTGGGCCAGTTCGTCGCCGAAGGGGGCGCGGCGGACCGGCGGCTGGTGGCGGACGTGGACGCGGCGGCCGAACGGCTGCGGTCGGTGTACGTGGCCCAGCGCGGGGTCGGGCTGACGGAAGCGGCCCGCGGGGAATTCGACGACCGGCTGGCCGAGGCGGTGGGCGCGGTGGCCACCGGGCGCGCGGCGGAACGCGACTGGCTGCGGCACGCGGACCGCGCCTGCGGCTCCCTGTGGACGCGGCTGAGCGGCAGGCGGATGGGGCGCCGGGCCGTCGAGGGACATGTCGGGAGCGGGCGTACATGGGGCGGACGGGCCCGGGGCGTGCGGACGTGGGGAGGGCGCACACCGGCCGACCGTGAGGGAGGGGGGAATCCGGCGACCGGGTTCACCGGGGCCGGCGGCGACTTCCGAGGCGGATCCGCCGGTGCGGGGCAGGCGCTCGCCTTCGTGGACGGTGCGGATGCCGGTGCGGCGGTGGACGGGCGGGCCGCGGCGCGGCCCGTTGTCGAGCAGGCCGTACGGGCCGTGGCGGGTGAGGCGGCGCGCGGGTTGCCGGCGCCGTGGGCGCAGGCGGTGCGGGAAGCGGCGGGGCGTGGTGCGGAAGGGCTGCCGGCAGCGCTGGACGAAGTGGCGGCCGATGCGGAGGAGTTCCTGCGGGAAGGACCGGCCACCAAGCCGGGGTGGTGGACGGGGGCCGCCGCGCTCCAGGGGCTGATGTTCGTGCTCCAGGTGGTCGGCGTGCTGTGGCTGCTGGGGGAGGTCACCGGGGTCACCGACGGAACGGAATGGCTCTCCGCGCTGCTGCCCACGGTCGTGGGTTCGGTGGGCGGCCCGGTGCTGGCGTGGACCTGCCGGGTGGCGGCGCGTGGTCCGGCACGGCGGTACGGGCAGGACGCCGAGCGGCGGCTGCGGAGCACCGCGGCGGGCTGCGGGCGGGCCCGGGTCCTGGAGCCGGTCGCCGCCGAGTTGCTGCGCTACCGCGAGGTGCGGGAGCAGTACGCGGTGGCGTCCGGTGTGTGAGCGGTACGCGGTGGCGTCCGGTGTGTGAGCGGTACGCGGTGGCGTCCGGTGTGTGAGCGGTACGTGGCGGTGTCCGCGTGTGAACGGTCGGCTCGGGTGGCACCGCCACGGCGCCCCTGCCCTCCCGTCGTTCGGCCCCAGCCGGTCGCCTCCCGCCGTTCACCCTCCCGCCGTCCGCCTTCCCGTCGTTGATGCCTGCCCCTCCCGGGTGACGGAGTTGTCCACATCTGCCGTCCTGTCCACAGCCCGCCGCGGGCTTCGCCGGATCCGTGCAGCATGGGATCACTGCGCGGCGGAGCGAGCCGGCAGGGGGAAGCGAACGAGTGGGGGAGGCGGGTCCGTTGAACGACACGATGGTGACGCTGGTGGGGAACGCGGCAACGGCGGTCGAGCACCGGCAGACGGCGGCGGGTGTGCCGGTGGCGAGGTTCCGGCTGGCGGCGACGTCCCGGCGCTGGGACAAGGTGCGGGAGTGCTGGACCGACGGCGGGACGAGCTTCTACACGGTCCGGTCCTGGCGGACGCTCGCCGACAACGTCGCCGCGTCGGTGGCGGTTGGCGAACCCTTGGTGGTCCAGGGGAGGTTGCGGGTGCGGGAAGGGGAGCAGCCACCGGAGAAGGGCGGGCAGCGCTGGTTCGCTGCGGAGGTCGACGCCGTGGCCATCGGCCACGACCTCGCGCGAGGCACCTCCGCCTTCCGCAGGATCGTCCGTGCCCGTACGGAGCCGCTGCCGCCGCATGCGGAGCCGCTCCCGCCGCAAACCGACCCGGGCCCGCCGGCCGCGGAGGCGCGGTCCGGGCGCCCGCCCTCGCCGCCGCTGAGGGCCGGGACGGCCGGTGCTGTGGCGGGCATGGGGGCATCCCGCCCCGCACCGCCGTTGGTTGTCGTGCCGTCATCAGCGGCCGGAGGGCCATCGGGCGCCATGGAGCCCGCTGTTGCCGGGGCGGTCGTGGTGCGCGGCGCGAGGGATTCGCCCCAGAAGGTGCCAGTGCCCTGAAAAGTTCCGGTGCGCACCTCGGCGATTTGTCGATAATCCCAGGTCAGGGTGCCCGTATTCGGTAACGATTGCGAGTCGGATCGCTTATGGGATGCCATTACTGGGGACCCTGGTGCGCCCGCTCCATAAGATCCGACGAGTACTCACGGGGGCTGACTGGTTCGGCTGTTGAGTTCTTTTGGATCATTTCGGCGAGGCATCCTCCCCACTGTTCCGCCTCGCCCAGAGGGGAAATTCATGCTTTCGATGAAGAGGCGGGGCGCAGCCCGCCTTGCCGCCGCGATCGTGGCCTCGGGCCTCGTCGCGGCGGGTGCGATAGCCACCGCGGGGACTGCCGCGGCGGACGAGACGACCCCGGCACACGGGGGCGCCACCGCGACGCTCGGCGGTCTGAAGACCTTCGACCAGGCGGTCGTGCACGCCGACGGACAGAACCAGCGCGTCGGCGCCGGTCTGTTCGAGATGTCGGTCGACAACGGCGGCACGCTCCAGACGTACTGCATCGACATCCACAACCCGACGCAGCAGCAGGCGAAGTACCAGGAAGTGCCCTGGAGCGCCTCGTCGCTGCACAACAACGGTGACGCGGGCAAGATCCGCTGGATCCTGCAGAACTCCTACCCGCAGGTGAACGACCTGGCCGCGCTCGCCAAGAAGGCCGGTGCGGGCGCCCTCACCGAGAAGACCGCGGCGGCCGGCACCCAGGTCGCGATCTGGCGCTTCTCCGACCACGTCAAGGTGGACGCGGTGGACCCGGCGGCGGAGAAGCTCGCCGACTTCCTGGAGAAGAGCGCGCAGAACGTCGGCGAGCCCAAGGCGTCGCTGACGCTGGACCCGCCGGCCGTGTCCGGCAAGTCCGGCAGCCGTCTCGGCCCGGTCACCGTGCACACCAACGCCGACAGCGTCACGGTCTCCCCGGCCGCCGACGTGCCGTCCGGTGTCAAGGTCGTCGGCAAGGACGGCAAGCCCGTCACCAGCGCTGCCGACGGCACCCAGCTGTTCTTCGACGTGCCGGCGGGTGCCGCTGACGGCAGCACCTCGCTGACCGCCCAGGCCGCCACCAAGGTCCCGGTCGGCCGTGCCTTCACCGGCATCGGCGAGCACGCCAAGAGCCAGACGCAGATCCTGGCCGGCTCCAGCGAGTCGACGGTCTCCGCCGCCGCCTCGGTCTCCTGGAAGAAGCAGGGCGCCATCCCGGCGATCACCGCCGAGAAGAACTGCTCCAAGGGCGGCGTGGACGTCACGGCGAGCAACAAGGGCGATGAGGCGTTCCGCTTCCAGCTCTCCGGCAAGGACTACGAGATCGCTCCCGGCAAGTCGCAGACCGTGACCGTGCCGGTGGCCGAGGACCAGCCGTACCAGATCACGATCAAGGGTGAGGGCGGCTTCAAGAAGTCCTTCTCCGGGGTCCTGGACTGCAAGACCGCCGGCAGCGGCGGCGGCAAGCCCTCCTCGGCGCCCAGCCCGGCCTCGGTCGGCGGCTCCACCGGTGGTGACAACGGCGGCGACCTCGCCGAGACCGGTTCCAGCAGCGCCACCCCGATGATCGCTGGTATCGCGGTCGTCCTCGTCGTGGTCGGCGGCGGCGCGGTGTTCTTCCTCCGCAAGAAGAAGGCCGGCACTCCCGCGCAGTAAGCAGCAGTAAGAGCAGTAAGCAGGAATGAGCAGAGCCTGGCCCCTGGGTGCGTTCGCGCCCAGGGGCCAGGTGCGTTCAGCGGGGGGGGGCGTGACCAACCGTGACAGAGAGTGACCGAACGGGCATCGCGGCGGCCGTTTTCGGGGCTGAGCAGCGGCTCTCTGACCTACTCGTTTCCTCCAGAGCGCAGCTGTACGGCAAGATGGGTGTATCTGCCTTCGCGCGGCCACGCCGCACCATGGCCCACGCGGCGGAGCCGCACACAGACCTGATAGATCCAAAACTGCCGGACGGTTTCTCTTGGCTGAGTACATCTACACGATGCGCAAGGCGCGCAAGGCGCACGGCGACAAGGTCATCCTCGATGACGTGACGCAGAGCTTCCTGCCTGGCGCGAAGATCGGTGTCGTGGGTCCCAACGGCGCCGGTAAGTCCACGGTGCTGAAGATCATGGCCGGTCTTGAGCAGCCGTCGAACGGTGACGCGTTCCTGTCGCCCGGCTACACGGTCGGCATGCTGATGCAGGAGCCCCCGCTCGACGAGTCGAAGACGGTCCTGCAGAACGTCCAGGACGGCGCCGCCGAGATCATGGGCAAGCTGCACCGCTTCAACGAGGTCGCCGAGCTCATGGCCACCGACTACTCCGACGCGCTGATGGAGGAGATGGGCAAGCTCCAGGAGGACCTCGACCACGCCAACGCGTGGGACCTGGACACCCAGCTGGAGCAGGCCATGGACGCCCTGGGCTGCCCGCCCGGCGACTGGCCGGTGAACAACCTCTCCGGTGGCGAGAAGCGCCGCGTCGCGCTCTGCAAGCTGCTGATCGAGGCGCCCGACCTGCTGCTCCTCGACGAGCCCACCAACCACCTGGACGCCGAGTCCGTGCAGTGGCTGGAGCAGCACCTCGCCAAGTACCCCGGCACCATCGTCGCCGTCACCCACGACCGGTACTTCCTCGACCACGTCGCCCAGTGGATCTGTGAGGTCGACCGCGGCCGCCTGCACGGCTACGAGGGCAACTACTCCAAGTACCTGGAGACCAAGCAGACCCGCCTCAAGGTCGAGGGCCAGAAGGACGCCAAGCGCGCGAAGCGTCTGAAGGACGAGCTGGAGTGGGTGCGCTCCAACGCCAAGGGGCGCCAGGCCAAGTCCAAGTCGCGTCTTGCCCGTTACGAGGAAATGGCCGCCGAGGCCGACAAGATGCGGAAGCTGGACTTCGAGGAGATCCAGATCCCGCCGGGCCCGCGCCTGGGCTCGATCGTGGTCGAGGTCGAGAACCTCAGCAAGGCGTTCGGCGACAAGGTCCTCATCGACGACCTGTCGTTCACGCTGCCGCGCAACGGCATCGTCGGCATCATCGGTCCGAACGGCGCGGGCAAGACCACGCTGTTCAAGATGCTGCAGGGTCTGGAGAACCCGGACTCCGGCTCGATCAAGATCGGTGACACGGTCAAGGTCAGCTACGTCGACCAGAGCCGCGCCAACATCGACCCCAAGAAGACCCTGTGGGCCGTGGTCTCGGACGAGCTCGACTACATCAACGTCGGCCAGGTCGAGATGCCCTCCCGGGCGTACGTCTCGGCGTTCGGCTTCAAGGGCCCCGACCAGCAGAAGCCGGCCGGTGTGCTCTCCGGTGGTGAGCGCAACCGCCTCAACCTGGCGCTGACCCTCAAGGAGGGCGGCAACCTGCTCCTCCTCGACGAGCCCACCAACGACCTCGACGTCGAGACCCTGTCGTCGCTGGAGAACGCGCTGCTGGAGTTCCCCGGTGCGGCCGTGGTCATCTCCCACGACCGCTGGTTCCTGGACCGCGTGGCGACGCACATCCTCGCCTACGAGGGCGACTCCAAGTGGTACTGGTTCGAGGGCAACTTCGAGTCGTACGAGAAGAACAAGATCGACCGGCTCGGCCCGGACGCGGCCCGCCCGCACCGTGCCACGTACAAGAAGCTGACCCGGGGCTGAGCGCCGTGCGCCACCTGTACTCCTGCCCTCTGCGCTGGTCGGACATGGACGCCTTCGGCCATGTCAACAACGCGGTGTTCGTCCGCTACCTCGAAGAGGCGCGGATCGACTTCATGCGTCTGCTGGCGCCGGGGGACGGCAGCCCGTCGTTCACGGGCGGCTCGGTCGTCGCCCGGCACGAGATCGACTATCTGCGGCCGCTGGTCCACCGGCACGCCCCGGTGGACATCGAGGTGTGGGTGACGAAGATCAGCGCCGCGTCGATGACCGTCGCGTACGAGGTCAAGGACGCCGGCACGCTGTATCTGCGGGCCTCGACCATCGTCGTCCCCTACGACTTCGAGAGGGAGCGTCCCCGCCGCATCAGTGCGGAGGAGAAGGCGGGCCTCAAGGAGTACATGGACGACGCGTCGCATCAGGAGGGGGCCGTCGCCGTATGACGGCGCTCCGTCTGGCCGATGCCGGGGAGGCGGCGGATCTCGCCGCCTTCCTGGCCCGGCTGATCCACTACGACCGCGCCGCCGCGGTACGGCTCCAGGCCGGCGGCGGCGTGCTCGCCGTCTTCGGCCGCCCGCCGTCCTTCGAGGTGCTGGCGATCCGCACGGCCCGCCTCACCGACGACCTCACCCTGGACGTCACGGTGTCCGCGGGTGAACTCCTCGAAGGCGTCGAGGAGTCGGCAGATGTGCTGACCGTGCCCGCCGCGGTCACCGGCCCCCCGTGGGCCGGGCTGCTGCCGCCGCGCGGCGGCTGGCAGCGGGTGCCGGGACTGCCGGCGCCCGAGGCGCTGGTGCGCGCGGTGGCCGGTGCCGTCGCCGAATTCCGCGCCCGCGATGAGGCGTTGCCGCCGCAGCACCGCACCCGCAGCGAACGGGACCGTATCGGCAACGACATCTGGTCGCGCACCCTCGGCGACACCTCGCTGCCGCTGCGCGCCGTCCACGCCGCACAGTCGCTGGGCTTTCTGCGTCCCGCCCGCGCGGGCGTCCTGGCGGGCGCGGGCAGCTCCGCGGCTGCCCCCGGCCCGCAGCCGCCCAGCCTGCTCGCCGCCGGCGGCTGGCTGCGGCTGAGCACCGCCTACGGCTCGATCGCCGTGAGGACGGGCGGTCCGGCAGGTCTCACGGGCCTCTCGGGGCTGACGGTCACACCGACCTGAGCCCGCGCGGAGCCGGCCCTCAAGGGGCGGCCCCCCGGCCCACTCCGGCCAACGCCGGTCACTGCCCGGTCAGTCGGCGGTGTTGACCATCGAAGCGGCCGCGTACGTCAGGTAGTTCCACAACGTCGTCTCGTGTTCCTCGGAGAGTTCGAGGGAGTCCACGGCGTCCCGCATGTGGTGCAGCCACGCGTCGTGCGCTGCGCGGTCGACGGTGAACGGGGCGTGCCGCATCCGCAGCCGGGGATGGCCGCGGCCGTCGCTGTACGTACGGGGACCGCCCCAGTACTGCATGAGGAACAGCGTGAGGCGCTCCTCGGCCGGGCCCAGGTCCTCCTCCGGGTACATCGGCCGCAGCAGCGGGTCCTCGGCGACTCCCTGGTAGAAGCGGTGCACCAGGCGGCGGAAGGTCTCCTCGCCACCGACCTGTTCGTAGAAGGTCTGCTCCTGAAGCGTGCCGCGCGGAATCTTGTTCACCCGTCCATGGTGTCAGACGCTCCGGCCGAGGACTTCGGACCTAGGGCCGACAGACCCCAGGGCCTGTGTTCACACTCCCGCCGTCTGCCCGGAGGGCAGGCTCCAAACGGCGTCCGGTGCGTGCGAGCGCAAGGCGGAGGGTCCACCCGGTACCGGGGTGATCCCGGCAACGCGGCGAGCGTGCGTGCCGGACGCCGCGGAGCAGGCGGGAGTGTGCCGACAGGCGCTGGGGCCAGAGGGCAGATGAGGGGCCGGCGCGGGACAGTGGAGGCATGAGCGGTGGCACGGAGGCGGACCGGGCCGGTGCGGCGCGGGACCGGCTCGTCCGGCTGATCACGCAGGGCGGCGGTCTCACCGACCCGCGCTGGCGGGCGGCCTTCGCGCAGGTGCCGCGGCATCTGTTCGTGCCGTACTACTACGAGAGCGTCGCCGAGGGCTACGAGCGGCTGTCCGCCGACGACCCCGATCCGGTGCGCCGGGCCCGCTGGCTGCGCGGCGCCTATCGCGACGGCCCGCTCGCGATCCGGGTGCGTGCGGGCCTGCTGTGCTCGTCCAGCAGCCAGCCGTCGCTGATGGCGCAGATGCTCGAAGCGCTCGGTGTGGAGGACGGCTGCCGGGTGCTGGAGATCGGCACGGGCAGCGGCTACAACGCGGCGCTGCTCAGCCACCGGCTCGGCGACCGGCAGGTGACCACGGTCGATCTGGAGACGGACATCACCGCGGCCGCCCGTGCCCAGCTCGCCGCGGCGGGCTACCGGCCGGCGGTGGTGACCGGGGACGGCGCGCTGGGCTGGCCGCCCCGGGCGCCGTACGACCGGATCATCGCGACCTGCGAGCTGTCGTCCGTGCCGGCGGCGTGGGCCGGGCAGTGCACCGGCGGGGCGACGATCCTGGCGCCGCTGGCCACCGGGCTGATCGCGCTGACCGTGGCGCCCGGTGGCGGGCGGGCGGAAGGGCGGTTCCTGGCCACCCCGGCGTACTTCGTTCCGCTGCGGGGGAGCGGGCGGGGGCCGGTGGCCGCGCCGGTGGACGGGGCGGGCCACGGGCTGCCGTGCGAGGCGCTGCAGGACGGCCGGTTCCAGTTCCTGCTGGCGCTCGGGGCCGGCCGGCTGCTGCCGCAGGAGGCGTACGAACTGTGGCGGCGCGAGCGGCGGCCGGCCCGGGACCGCTACGGCGTGACGGTGGAGGGGGACCGCCAGTGGGCGTGGCTGGAGCGGCCGGACGGTCCGTATGCCTGGGAGCTGGGCGGGGCGGGCGAAGGGGGCACCGACGCGTCCGGGGCGTGACCGGTGTCGGTCACGCCCCGGGCGAAGGGCTCGCGGGCCCGGGTGGGTCAGCCCCGGCGGACGGTCAGTGTCGTCCAGGCGCCGACGTGCACCCGGTCGCCCTCGTGCAGCGGCACCGGCACATACGGCTGGACCGGGTCCTCGGCGAGGTTGATCGTCGTGCCGTTGGTGGAGTTCTGGTCGACGACCGCCCAGCTGCCGTCCTGCTGCTGCACCAGCAGGGCGTGCTGGTGCGAGACGCCCGGGTCCTCCGGGGTGCGGCCGAGGTCGACGTCCGGGGCCTCGCCGGTGCTGTTGCGCCGGCGGCCGATCGCGATCTGGCCGTTGGCGAGCGGCAGCACCTGCTCGGGGGAGTACGCGGGCAGGTTGAGCCCCGCGGCCTCCGGGCCGCTGCGGCCCATCATCGCCATGAAGTACTCGCGGTCCGGCGCGATGGCCACGACCCAGCCCGCGCCGACCACCGGCGGCGGACCCTGCGGCGGCGCTGCGGGCCCCTGGCCGGGACCGCCGTTCCACTGCTGCTGGTCGGGCTGCGGCGGCGGCCCCTGATGCGGCGGCTGCTCGTAGGGGCCGGGCTGCTGCTCGTACGGCGGCTGCGGGGACTGCTGCTCGTACGGGCCGGGCTGCTGCGGCGGGAACGGCGCGGGCGGCTGCTGCTGCTCGAACGGTGCCTGCGGGCCGGGGCCGGGCGGAGCCTGCGCGGGCGGGGCGGCGGACTGCGCGCTCGGGGGGTTCAGCGTCCAGTCGTCGCCCTGCTGCTGCGGCGGGCCGGGCTGCCCGGGGCCGGGCATGCCGGGAGGCGGGCCGGGCATGCCGGGGTATCCGCCGGGGCCGGGCATGCCGGGCGGCGGACCCTGCTGCGGCTGCTGCTGCGGGGGCTGGTGCTGGGGAGGCGGGAAGCCGTAGCCGTCCTGGCCGCCCTGGGGGCCGGGGCCGGGCATGGGCGGCGGGAAGCCATAGCCGTCCTGGCCGCCCTGGGGGCCGGGACCCGGCGCGGGCGGCGGGAAGCCGTAACCGCCCTGGCCGCCGGGCGGCGGGCCCTGCTGGCCGGGGGGCGGGCCCTGCTGACCGGGCGGCGGGGCGTAGGAGGTCGAGGAGTGGGTGAGGAAGTTGTAGCGGCAGTTCTCACAGAACGGCGCCATCGCCGCACGCGGAGTACCGCACTGCGGGCACAGCTCGGGCGGCGCGGACTGCGCCGGGCCGGGGCCGGGCGCGGGCGGCGGGAAGCCGTAACCGCCCTGGCCGCCCTGAGGGCCGGGACCGGGTGCCGGGGGAGGCGGCGGGAAGCCGTAGCCGCCGCCCTGACCACCCTGTGTGCCGGGACCGGGACCGGGGCCTGGCGCGCCGGGCGGCGGGCCGGTCGGTGCGCTGGGCGGCGTGTTCAGGAATCCCTCGGGCAGGGAAGGCGGCGGGGGAGCTGCGCCCGCCATCCGGAGGCCGCACACCTCGCACCATTCTTCGGCCACCGACTGGTGGCCGTTCGGGCAGGTCGGCATGTCGGTTCTTCCCCCTCCGTACCGTGGATGCTGGGTGGTACTTGTCGTGGTCAGCGGTGCTTATTTCGTCACGCGAACGGTCTTCGTCGAGCGCGTTTCGAGGGTCATCTCGTCCGCGTCGGACACCCTCGCCTTCAGTCGCACAGTACCGGTCGCCGCGTCGACGACGTCCACCACCTTCGCAAGCAGTTTCGCAGTCTCCTCATTGCCGGAGGCGTTCGCCAATTGCACCGCGCGGCCGTATTTGGCGGTCGCATCATCCGTATTGCCCGACTTGACCGCTTCCACTCCCTCCTGGATGGCCCGCAGCAGTTCCGCCTGCCCTGTGTAATGCGCCACCTGTGGGTTGATCGACGTCGCCGCGGCGAGGTCGTCCGTCCATACGGCGCGTACGAGCCCGTGCGCCAGCGTCTGCGGCGTCGAGCCGTCCGGGGCGAGGATGATCAAGGAGACGCGGGCGGCCAGCATTTCCTGGCCGACGTCGGCGTCCGGCACCCGCACGCACAGGTGGTAGTCGCGGGACTCGTCGCCCCAGGAGCCGGTCGGGTAGTCGCCGAAGCGGGCGCCGGAGTCCGTGCGGCGGTCGGTCAAGTCCTCGATGGTGGGCGCCACTTGCTTCACGAAGACGACCTCGGCGCCCGCCGGGGTCCACAGCCGCAGGCTGACATCGGCCACCTCCTTGCCCATCGCCTTTTCCATCATCTGCGTGAAATCGGCGGTCAATCCGGCCGGATCGGCAACGATGTCGGCCGTGCCGAGCAGCGCCGAGGCGATGCCGGTGACCTCTTTGACCTCCCAGTCCGTACCGACGCCGCGGGTGTCGCAGGTGAAGCGCCCGGCGCAGGCGTCCAGGGCGGCCCGCAGCTCCTCGGCCGACTCGTGCTCGTTCCGCCCGTCGGTGAGCACGATGCCGTGCCGGATGGAGACGTCGGCCGACGACAGCAGTGCGCCGGCCAGCCGCAGCCAGTTGCCGATGGCGGTGCCGCCCCCCGCGCTCAGCTTGCGCAGCGCCTCCTTGGCCCGGTCGCGGGTCGCCGGATCGGCGACGGCCAGCCGGCCGCCACCGGGGTAGACCTCGGCGGCCCGGTGTGTGCCGGCGACCACGGCGAACCTGACGCCGTCGCGCACCGTGTCGATGGCGGCGGCCGTCGCCTCGCGGGCGCCGCGCATCTTCGTCGGCGGGTGGTCCATCGACCCCGAGCAGTCGACCATGATCACCACGCCGGCGTCCGGGGCGCCGCTCCCGCCGACGAGTGCCGGCCGGCCACCGGTCGCGGTGACCGTGACGATGGCGTTCACCTCGCGCCCGCCCTCGGGGAGATGGACGTTCTGGTACACCTCGGCCGAGAAACGCGGCACATGCGACTTGGAGAAGTTGGCCATCTGTTCCGCTCCTTGGGCTCCGTAAGGGATCAATCGCAAAGCCGGACAGCAGGACAACCGGGCAGCCGGGCAGCCCAAGAGGGCGCCCCGCCGTCCCTTCCCATTGGCGCGGCGCACGGGGACGTCACACGCCGCCCCCGCTCGGCGCACACCGGTGCTCGGCACGCACCGGTGCCCGTGCGAGGGGCAGCCGGTGTCCGGTGCGTCCGGTGTGCCGCCGGTCAGGCCGCGCCTGTCCGCCCCGCGGGCGCGGGGAACGGCACCAGGGCCACGGTGATGTTGTCGTGCCCCCCGCTGTCGAGGGCGTAGGTGACCATGCTCCGGGCGCCGTTCAGCGGCTCGGTGGGCGCGTCGAGCGGCAGCACGGCGGCCATCTGCTCGGCGGATTCCGCGTAGTTCCACAGCCCGTCGGTGCACACCACCACCACACCGGGACCGTCCGGCTCGAAGGACTGGGTGTGCGGCTCGACTTCGTAGGCGTCCGCGCCGAGCCAGCCCGTGATGGCGTGCGCGCGCTCATCGGCGAGCGCCTCCGCCTCGGACATCAGATTGCCCGCGACCATCTGCGCGGCCCAGGAGTCGTCCTCGGTGAGGCGTACGGGCGCCGCCGTGCGGTCGTCGGGGATCCAGTAGGCGCGGCTGTCGCCCACCCAGCCGATGGTCAGCAGCCCGCCGCCGACCACCGCGCCGACGAAGGTGCAGGCGGGGGCGTTCTGCCGGCGGTGCTCGTCGTGCGCCGACGCGGGGTCCTCCGCCAGGACGTCGACGGCGGCCGAGGCCGCCATGATCGCGTCGTGCATGGCCTGCCGGGGGTGGGCGCCGCCCGGCAGGGAGGCGCGCAGGCTGACGCCCGCGGCCTCGGACGCGGCCTGCGATGCCTCGTCGGGGCGGGTCGCCGAGGAGACGCCGTCGCAGACCAGCGCGACCAGGGCGGGGCTGCCGTCCGGCAGGGCGGTGGTGGCGAGGGTGAAGAAGTCCTCGTTGCGGTGGTGCCGGTGGCCCTTGTCGCTGACCGCGGCGAATCCGGACAACTCGCGTTCCATGTGGTCCCGTTCCCGTGGCTGTGCGTGTCCGCAGTGCTCGCAGTACCCGTCGGCGTCGACGGCGCCGGTCCCGCAGGCCGTGCAGGCACGGGTGCCGTGGGCGGGGGTGGCCGCCGTGGGCGTGCCCTGGGCCGGCGCGTCGGCGACCGGGCTCCCCGGTGTCCCGGGGGCCCCGCCCGCGGCGTCCGCGACGGCCTCGTAACCGGCCACCCGCGGGTCGGCGGGCCCTTCGGCCGGCTGGTCGGCGGGCTGTTCACCGGGCAGGTCCGCGGCCGAGGCCGTCGGGGCGTGCCCGGGAACGGGCGGTGAGCCGGGCTCCACGTACGGGATGCGGGTCTGCGGATCCGGCGGCGGCGGGCCTGCCGGGGCGGGGGGTGCGGGCACCGCGGGGACCGCCGGCGGTCCGTCCGGGCGCGGCGGGATCGCCCCGCCGGCCGCGGCAGGCACGCCCGCCGCCGGTCCGCCGTACGCGGGCGGGGCCGGCGGGGCGTTCGGCACCAACGGTGCGTCCGCTTCCGGGATGTGCGCCGGCATCGGCGCGGGCACCGGCGGATGCACCGGAGGCGCCGACCGCGGTGCCGCCGCGGCGTCCGGGGACGGTGCGTACGCGGGCGGCGGCAGCGGCGGCGGGGGCGGCGGCCCGTACGCGGTGGGGCCCGCGCCGCCGGGCGCGGCCGCCGGCTGCCCCGGCCCGTCGGACGGCAGCGCCGCCGCGCCGAGGCCGGTGCCGCACCGCCCGCAGAAATTGTCCCCCGCGTCGAGCGGCTCGCCGCAGCTCGGACACCTGGACGGCCCAGTCACACCCATGTCACACCCACGTCCTGGGGCGGAAGCGGTTGGCCCGTTCCACCAGCTCGATCCTTTCCTCGCCACGCTGCGCCAGCCGCGCGAGCAGGCGGTACGACTCCTCCAGGCCGAACCGCAGGCTGCGCTCGTCCAGCGCGGTGCCGAGCAGTGCAGGCCGCTGTGGCGGGTTCTGCCCGCCGTCCGGCCGGGCACCGTGGCTACCGGAGAGTACCCAGTCGAGGGCGGTGCCCCACACCTCGGTCGTCAGTTGTTGACGCCGCTCGGCGTCCAGGCCGAAGTCCGTGAGGTGCTCGACCTGTTCGGCGGCGGCCCGCAGATCGTCCGACAGCGCCTCCGTGGGGGAGCGCTGCCAGAGCCGGGCGCGGAGCGCCGCGATCCGTGCCGCCGTGTAGTGGATGGACGATTCCGGGACGGACTCCAGCACCTCGACGGCGCCCGTCCGCTCACCCGCCAGCAGCCGCACCCGGGCGAGCCCGAACGCGGCGCTGACGAAGCGGTGGTCGGTCGTCCACACCATGTGGTAGTAGACGGCGGCGTCCTCCAGCCGCTCCAGCAGTTCGGCGCAGACGGCCAGCGCCAGCTTCGGTGCGGGCTCGCCCGGGAACGTGTCGTAGACCGCGTGGAAGCAGTCCACGGCGGTGGGGTGGTCGCCGGCGTCGAGCGCCACCAGACCGCGGGTCCACAGCACCCGCCAGTCGGCGGCCCATGCCCCGCCGTGCACGGACGCGAGGTCGTCCAGGGCGGTCAGGGCCGTGCCGGCCGCGCCCGTCTCCAGGTGGGCGCGTACCTCCCGCAGCCGGATCGCGAGCGAGTCGACGGGGACGGAGCGCAGCGCGGCGACGAGTTCGGCGGGCGCCGTGGTCATCAGGCCCGCGAGGAAACCGGCGTTGGGGTCGCCCGGGTCCACCCGGGGGACCGGGAGGGCGAGGACGGCGGCGGCGGTGTCCAGGGGGCGCAGCACCGTGCCGCCCGGCGGTGCGGCAGCCGCAGTCGCAGGCGCCGCCGCGGCCGTCCCGCCCCCCTCGGCCGTGCGTGCCTGCTGCGCCGGGATCGCCGCCCGGCCGGGTGCGGTGCCGGCCGCCCCGTGCCCGCCAGGCGGCGTCCCGGCGGCGAGCGCCGCCCGCTTGCGCCGCCGGGCGAACGGTCCGAAGCCGCCGGCGGGCGCCACCTCCCGGGCGCCCAGCCGCGAGCTGGGCCCCTTGGCGGGGGTCAGCAACTCCGTTTCCGTCGCGCGCAGTTCGCCGCCGAAGACCGTGGAGTGCGCCGGCCGCTGCTCGCCGGTCTGCAGGGCGACCACTTCCCGCAGCACACCGGTCAGCTGCTCGGCCATCTCCTCGGCCGAGGAGAAGCGGCGGTTCCGGTCGAGGTCCGTGGCCCGCACCAGCAGCCGGTAGAAGGACTCGTAGGTGCGGAACACCTCGATGTGGGCCGGGTCGGGCAGCTTGTCCGCGTAGACGCTGGTGTAGCCCTGGAAGTCGAAGGTGAGGACGGCGAGGGCGCGGGCGACGGTGTAGAGGTCGGAGGCGACCGAGGGGCCCAACTCGGCGATCTCGGGCGCCTGGTAGCCGACCGTGCCGTAGTAGACGCCGTCGTTGTCGTCCATCCGGCACACCGCGCCCATGTCGATCAGCTTGAGCTGGTCGTTCTGCTGGATGGCGTTGTCGAGCTTGAAGTCGCAGTACAGCAGGTTGCGGCTGTGGAGATGGCCGAGCGCCTCCAGCGCCTCGATGCCGTACGCGCACGCCTGCTCGACGGGCAGCGGGATCCGCCGCCCCTCGGGTGTGCAGGAGGCGTTGGCGATGTCCTTGAGCGATTTGCCGCCGACGTACTCCATGACGATGTATTCGTCGCGGCTGCCCGTCGCGCGGTGGAGATGCTCGACGAAGTTGTAGATCCGCACGATGTTGGAGTGCTCGATCTCGGCGAGGTGGCGCCGCTCGGACTCCGACACCGCCAGCGCGTCCTCGTCGCCGGTGTCCAGCAGGCCCTTGAGCACCACCCAGCGGTCGGACACCTTGCGGTCGGTCGCCAGATAGATCCAGCCGAACCCGCCGTGCGCCAGGCAGCCCACGACCTCGTACTGGTCGTGCACGACGTCACCGGCCCGCAGCTTGGGAACGAAGCTGTAGGCCTGGCCGCAGTGGGTGCAGAAACCCTCGGTACGGCCCCTGTTCCCCTCGCGGGCCCGCCCCACCGGCGCCCCGCAGTCGCCGCGGCTGCAGAATCGCCGCCGCTCGGGGACCTCCGGATTCTCCAGCACCGCCGCCGGCGGATCGGGCCGTGGCACCTGCGGCACCGACACCAGCCCGGCGCCCAGCCGCCCGCGCGCCGACCCGGGCCCCGAGGACGGCCGGGAGCCGCTGCCGGAGCTGCGGCCCGAGGCGGACACCGCCGACACGCGCTGCGGCTCGCCGCCGGTCGGCGCGGGCGGACCCGGCGCGCCGGCGGGGTGGGTGGCCGCCGTCGCGCCCGCGAGCGCACGGCTGGTCAGCTCCGTCGGCGGCGAGGACAGCAGCCCTTGCGGCGAGACGACCGGCGCGAGGCCGCACTCGTCGCAGTAGAGCTCGCCACCGCCGACGTCCTCGTAATGGCCCTCGCACTCCCGCCGCTGGCAGTGGCCCTCGGCCTGTTCCGTCACGATTCCCCCCTGCGGTCCGCCTGCTGTGGCACGAATGCCTCCGCCGCCGCCTGCTGATAGCGCCACACCGCCTGCTCGGCCACCCGCAGATCGCAGGGCGCGCTCCACAGCATCCGGCGGGCCGCGTCGTACCGCTCCGTCAGCAGCGGATCCTCCGCCATGCCGTGCCGGGCGACCTTCGCCTTGTACGCGTCCAGCCGGCCGCGCAGCTCGGCGCGCACCGCCAGCGGCGCCGTCACGGCCGTCAACGACTCCCGGGCGCGCTGGAGTTCGTCCTCGGCACGGTCCTCCAGGCTGTCCAGCAGCGGCGACAGGCGGTGCCACTGGGAGCGCCTGCGGTAGTCGGCGGCCGCGGCCAGCTGCTCGTGCAGTGCCGTCGACGGGCCGCTGACCGCCGGCACCTCCGTCGCCGCGATCTTCGCCAGCACCTCGCCCCGGGCGTGCCGGGCCTCGGTCAGGGTGCGGTCGGCCCGGGAGAGGATGTCGCGCAGCTGCATCAGCCGCCGCTCGGCGTCCTGCCGTACGTCCAGCACCGCTTCGACCTCGCGCCGGATGTCCTCCAGTGCCCGCGCCGCACGGTCGTAGCGCCCGGTGTCCGGACGGCCCCCGCCGGGCGCGGAACTCCCCGTCGAGGACGACACCCAGAAGGCCAGCGGGTCCGCGATGACCTGGCCGCGCAGCCGCGCCAGCTCGTCCGTGATCTCCTCCAGGTCGTCGCCCGCCGGATGCTCCCCGGGGCGGACCCCCACCGAATGCGCCAGCGAGCGGGTCCGGCGCAGCTCGGCCGCGAGCAGATCGATCCGGGCCGGCAGCGCCGACCACACCGAATCGGCCGCGACGATCATGTCCAGCGCGCGGGCGTAGAGCCCGTTCATCCGCGCGACGAGCTCCTCCAGGCTGAATCGTTCAGTCAGCCGGGCGGGGCCGCCCTCCGGGCCCCCGCCGGCCACCGCTGAGCCCGCGACCGTCACCCCGCTGCCGCCGAGCAGTTCCGACAGCTCCGCCAGGTCCTCGGCCGAGGGCCAGCGGCGTCGCGCGCGCACCTCACGCGCCGCCTGGAGGGCTCCGGAATAGGCGTCGAAGTACGTCCAGAGGACCGTGATGGACCGGTCGGTGGCGGCCCAGCGCTCCTTGGTGGTGCCGGCCAGTTCGGCGCCCTCCAGGAGTCTGCGGCCGGCGTGGTCCTGCAACGCGAGCAGCGACGTCTCGATCGCCTCGAACTCCGCGCCGAGCCGCGCCAGGGCGCGATCCACCTCGTCCCGGCCCAGCACCGGGGCGTCGGGCCTCCCCGCGGAACCGGGGAGGGGTCCAGGGGCCCCCATCGATCACCTCTCCAATACGCGTACGGTGCACGGCGGTTGATGCGCTCAGGATGCTGCTTCGGCGTTCCGTTCCGTCCATAGTGGCCGAATCCGGCCGGTCTGTGGGGCGATCGGGGCCGCGGGGCGACCGATCAGCCTTTGGAGGCGTACTGGGCGGCGGGCGGTTCGGTGACCGCGAGTCCGTCCTTCGCCAGCCACCGCTTGCGGGCCGCCTCCCAGCCCCCGCCGTCACGGTAGGTGTCCAGCACCTGATTGACCCGCGCCACCAGATCGGTGTCCTCCTTGCGCATGGCCACGCCGTACGGCTCGACCGCCGAGCCCTCCGGGTACCTCTTCACCTGCACCGTCGGGTCCTGTGCGGCCTGTGCCGCCGCCAGCGTGTCGTCCGTGACGACGGCGACCGCCTCGCCGAGCTGGAGCCGCACCAGGCAATCGAGCTGGTTGGGCACCTGCACCAGCCGCGCGCCGGGGAGATGCTCCTTGACCCACTTGCTGCCGGTCGACTCCTCGGCCGCGCACACCTTCTTCCCCCGCAGGTCGCCGGCGCTGCCGACGGGCGTCTCCTTGCCGGCCAGGATCTTCTGCTGCGCCCCGAAATACGCGGTGGAGAAGGCCACTTCGCTCTGCCGCCGGCAGTCGATCGTCATCGTCCGCACCACCATGTCGATGTCGTGTCCTTTCAGCGCGTCGATGCGGTCGTTGGTGGCCACCGCCTTGAACTCGACGGTGAAGTCCGCCCCGAAGATCTCCTTCACGAGGGTCCGGGCCAGTTCGATGTCGAAGCCCTGCAGCTGCTTGGAGGCCGGGTCGCGGTAGCCCCAGTGGTAGGTGTTCTGGTCGACGCCGATGACGATCTTGCCGCTGCGCGCGATGGCCCGCACCGCCGGACCGTCCTCGGCCGACGGGTGCTGCAGGCTGCGCGCGGGGTTCTTCTCGTCGCACCCCGGGGCGAGGGGGATGTCCCGCTCGGGGCCGTGCGCCTGACGGACCGGACGCGGCCGGTCCGGGCGCCCGGGGCCTCCCGGATCCCAGCCGCCCAGCGTGATCATCAGCACCGCGGCGGCCACGGCCAGCGCGGCCACCCCGGTCCGGGCCGGAGTCAGGGCGGCCCGCAGCGTCGCGTTGCCCCGTATCGGCATCCTCATCTCCCCTCACCCGGTCTTGTCATCGGTACTCCGACACCCGGCGGCCGATGCCCCACACCGCGCTCGCGGCGCCGAGCAGGGCGAGGACGACGGCGCCCCCCACCAGCCAGGGCAGCCCGCTGGGCCCGCCGCCCACCGCGGAGTCGAACTCGTGCTGTTCGCCGGCGCGGGCGGCGTTCAATTCCTTGTCCACGGTGGCGGAGTAGGTGCCGTTCGTCGCGTCCTGGCCGATCGTCCTGCCGAGGTCGGCCCGGTGCTCGGCCTGCCACTTCGCCACCAGTGCCACCGCCCGGCGCACCGGCTCCCGGCCGTCGCTGTCGGCGAGCGCCAGGGCCTTGCCCAGCTTGCTGTCCGCGGCGGCCCCGCCGGTTTTGGCGGGCCCGTAGAGGTCCTTCATCTGCGCGGCGAAGGTGGCCTCGTAGAAGTCGCCCTCGTCGGAGGTGTTCCTCCGCTCGGCCTGCACCGAGCTGCGCGCCACCAGCCGCAGCGTCTCGGCGCCGCGCGCCTGCAGCGCGTCGATCCGGGCCTCGTTGATGGCCTGCAGCGAATCCACTCCCGTCGCGCGCGAGGCGAGGAGCCCGGAGCGGGCCGCCGCGCAGCCCGCCGCCAGCCACAGGAACAGCACGACGGTGGCCGCCGTGGCACCCAGCAGCCCCGGATTGAAGAAGCGGTGGGTGCGGCGGTAGAGGCGCTGCTGCGCCCACAGCAGGGCGCCCACCGCGAGCAGGCCGGCGGCCATCGCGAACCAGGGCCAGCCGTTCGCGGAGCGGTAGTCGCCGGCCAGCCGCTCGGTGACGCTGTCGTTGAGCCCGCGGGCGGCCGGCAGCAGCTTGGTACGCATCTTCTCGTTCGCGTACGTCAGATAGGCACCGCCCAGCGGCAGGCCTTGGCGGTTGTTCGCCCAGGCCCGCTCGACGAGCGTGGCGTACCGCGGAAGTTCCTCGCTGATGGTGGCGATCCGTTCGCCGGCCGCGCTCCGGGGCCCGGCCTTCGCCGAGGCCCCCACCAGGAGGGTCGACAGCCGGCGCAGGTCCGACTCGTAGTCGTCGCGGGTCGCCCTGCGGGTCGTCGCGTCGGACAGGAAGTTCTCGGCGGCGGCGGTGTCGACCCCGGCCAGCAGCCGGCCGATCTCTGCGGCGTTCTCGCTCAGCTCCTGGCTTTCCCTGACGCCTTGGCGTACCGCGTCCGACCGGTCGGACACCTGGACGGCGCTGACCGCCCCGAACACCAGGACCAGCAGGGCGAGCAGCGCGCCGATCACCCGCAGCCGGCCCGGTTCGGTGGTGGCCGCGGCCCGCAGGTCGTCCAGCCCCTCGGCCCAGGCGGCACGGCGTTCCGGCGCGGGTGTGCGGCTGGTCGCTACGGACGTCACAGAACCTCCCCCTCGTCACTCGCCGCCGGTCCGCCCCGCACGCGGCGCTGCTGGGGCGCACCGGGACCGGTGCACGGGCAGCAGTATGTCCGCAGTCCCCGGTCAGCACACCGCGTTTGGCGCGATCTTGTGCCGATCGCGACCCGCGGTGTGACGCCCCCCACACCCCCTCACGCGTGCATGGTGCATCCGGTTCCCGCGCGGGCGGGGGAGGGCGGCAGGCGGGCGGACCGTGCGGCATTCCGGTGGGCGGCACTACAGTTGCGGCAGAGACCAGACGACAGGTGACCTGCCGATCGGGAGTGAGCGCGTGCAGACGGTCCGCAAGGGCAGGGTGTCGCTGGTGGAGTCCGCGACCGATGAGATCCGCGGCCAGATCGTGACCGGCAACTGGCCGGTGGGCAGCCGCATCCCGCCCGAGAGCGCGCTCTCCGAGACCCTCGGCGTCAGCCGTGCCTCGGTCCGCGAGGCCGTCCGCTCGCTCGTGCACTCCGGTCTGCTGGAGCCCCGGCAGGGCGACGGCACGTTCGTGATCTCCGACGACGACAGCGCGGTCGCCCTCCGCCGCCGTCTCGAACGCGCCGAACTCAGCCATGTCACCCAGGTCCGCCAGGGCCTCGACGTGGTCGCCGCCCGGCAGGCCGCCAAGCACCGCACGGACGCCCAACTCGCCGGTATCGAGGACGCGCTGGAGCGCCGCCGGGCCGCGCTCACCGCGCACGACAGCGAGGCGTTCACCGCCGCCGACGCCGACTTCCACGTCCTGGTCGCCGAGGCCAGCGACAACCCCGTGCTCGCCGACATGTACCGCTCGCTCAGCGCCGCGCTGCGCGCTGAGCTGCGCCGCGCCGCCTGCCTGGACACCGCCACCGCCGCCCCCACCGACCCGCACTCCCGCCTCACCGACGCCATCCGGGACCGCGACCCGCAGGCGGCCGTGGACGCCGCGGTGCTGCTGCTCGCCGGGCACGTACGGGACCTCGCCCTGCCGCTGGACGACTGAGCCGGGACGACCGAGCCGGGCGCCGGCCCCCGGCGCCCGCCGCACCCGCTACCCCCAGGTGCCCCGCAGCCGCTCGTACGCCGCCGGGTCCGCGCCGCCCGCCGCACCCGCCCGGTCCAGCGCGTACAGCGCCGCACCCAGCACCGGCGGCGCCGTCACCACATGGGGCACCGCCTTCGGCGCGCGCTCGGCCAGCAGCTCGGCCACCCGGTCGTGCAGCAGCGGATGCCGGGCGGCCAGCACCCCGCCGCCCAGCACCACCCGGGCCTGCTCGCCCAGCAGGTCCAGCCGCTCCAGGGCGACCGACGCCAGCAGGACGACCTCCTCCGCCTGCCGCGCGACGATCGCGCGGGCCACCGGGTCACCGGACGCGGCGACCCCGAACAGCACCGGCGTCAGCTCGTGCCGCCGCCGGGACTCGATGCCCTTGAGGTGGAACGCCTCGATCAGCTCCGGCATGGTCGCCAGCCCGAAATGGGCGGGCAGCGCACGCGCCAGGTCGCTGTGCTCGCCGCGGCCGTCCTCGGCCCGCGCCGCGTACCACAGCGCCTCGTCGGCGAGGAACGAACCGCCGCCCCAGTCACCGGAGAGCCGGCCGATGGACGGGAAGCGCGCGGTCGCCCCGCCGTGCCCGAGGCCCGCGCAGTTGATGCCCGCCCCGCACACCACGGCGACCCCCACCGGTTCACCGGCGTCCGGCAGCCCGGCCCGCAGCAGCGCGAAGGTGTCATTGCCGACGGTCACCTCCCGCCCCCACCCCCGGCCGGCGATCTCCGCCGCCAACCCGGCCTCCTCGACGGGCAGATCGGCGTTGGCGAGATACGCGGAGACATGGTCGACCGGGCCCTCGGCCCCGGCCTGCCGCAGCGCCGAGGCCACCAGCGGCGCCAGCACGTCCACCGCGCGCCCGGCGCCCACCAGCGGCGGCTGGAACCCGCCGCCGCGGGCCGCCCCCAGGATCCTTCCGTCCGCGCCCACCAGGGCCACGTCCGTCTTGCTGTTGCCCGCGTCGATGGCGAGCGCCGTGCCGGTCAGGCCCACGTGAGGTGCTCCCGGTTGTGCGCGATCAGCTCGTCGGTGAGCCGGTCCGCGAGGTCGATCTGGCCGATCAGCGGGTGGGCGAGCAGCGCGTCGTGGACCCGGTCCCGGCCGCCCTTCAACGCCGCCTCCAGCGCCAGCTGTTCATATGCCGTCACGCCCGCGACGAGCCCGGCGAACAGCGGCTCCAGCGGCCGCTGCGGCACCGGCTTCGCGCCCGCCGCACCCACCGTCGCCGGCACCTCGATCACCGCGTCGTCCGGCAGGAAGGGCAGCGTGCCGTTGTTCAGGGCGTTGACGACCTGGACGTCACCCGAGTCCCGCAGCAGCGACGACGTCAGCGCCACCGCCGCCTCCGAGTAGAACGCCCCGCCCCGCTTGCCCAGCAGCTCCGGCTTCTCGTCCAGCGCCGGATCGCCGTACATACCGAGCAACTGCTGCTCGATCGCCGCGACCTCCGCCGCCCGGGACGGCTTGCTGCGCATCTCCCGGACGACCTCGTCGTGCCGGTAGTAGTAGCGCAGGTAGTAGGAGGGGACGACGCCGAGGCGCTCCACCAGCGAGCGCGGCATCCGCAGATCCGCGGCGACCGCGTCCCCGTGCTCGGCGAGCAGCTCGGGCAGCACATCCTTGCCGCCGACGCGTACGGCGCGCTCCCAGGTCAGGTGGTTGAGGCCGATGTGCTCCAGCTCCACCTGCTCGGGGCGCACGCCCAGCAGCTTGGCGAACTTCCGCTGGAATCCGATCGCGACGTTGCACAGTCCGACGGCCTTGTGGCCGTGCGTGAGCAGCGCCCGCGTCACGATGCCGACGGGGTTGGTGAAGTCCACGATCCAGGCGGCCGGATTGCGCCGCCGGACCCGCTCGGCGATGTCCAGCACCACCGGGACCGTCCGCAGCGCCTTGGCGAGGCCGCCGGCGCCGGTCGTCTCCTGCCCGACGCAGCCGCACTCCAGCGGCCAGGTCTCGTCCTGCTTGCGGGCCGCCTGCCCGCCGATGCGCAGCTGGAGCAGGACCGCGTCGGCGCCGTCGACCCCGTCCTCCAGGTCATGGGTCCAGCGGATCCTGCCGGGGTGGCCCTGCTTGGCGAAGATCCGCCGGGCGAGGCTGCCGATCAGCTCCAGCCGGTCCGCCGCCGGATCGATGAGAACGAGCTCCTCCAGCGGCAGCACCTCGCGCAACCGCGCGAAACCGTCGATGAGTTCGGGGGTATAGGTCGAGCCGCCGCCGACCACTGCGAGCTTCATGTACGGGTTCAGCCCTTCACTCCGGTGAGCGTCACGCCTTCGACGAAGGCCTTCTGCGCGAAAAAGAACACGATGATGACCGGGGCCATGACCAGCAGGGTTGCCGCCATGGTGAGATTCCAGTTGACGCTGTGCGCGCTCTTGAACGACTCCAGGCCGTAACTGAGCGTCCAGGAGGCGGGGTTCTGGGCCGCGTAGATCTGCGGCCCGAAGTAGTCGTTCCAGCAGTAGAAGAACTGGAAGAGGGCGACCGCGGCGATCCCGGGCTTCGCCATCGGCACCACGATCCGCAGCAGCGTCCGCAGCTCCCCGCAGCCGTCCACCTTCGCCGACTCGATGTACTCCTTCGGGATGGTCAGCAGGAACTGCCGCAACAGGAAGATCGAGTAGGCGTCGCCGAACGCCATCGGGATGATCAGCGGCCACAGCGAGCCGGCCAGATGCAGCTGCTGCGCCCACACCAGGTACATCGGCACCACGATGGCCTGCGGGGGCAGCATCATCGTGGAGATCACCAGGATCATCGCCGTACGGCGGCCGCGGAAGCGGAACTTGGCGAGCGCGTAGGCGACCGGCACCGCCGAGCAGACGGTGAAGAGCGTGCCCAGACCCGCGTACATCACGGAGTTCTTCCACCAGTCCAAAAAGCCCGGTGTCCGCAAGACCGTGAGGTAGTTCGACCAGTTCCATTCGTGCGGCCACAGCTCGCCGCTCATCGCCTGGTCGTCGCTCATCACGGATGTCAGGAAGACGAAGACGAACGGCAGGACGAAGAACAGCGCGGCGGCCAGCGCCACGGCGTGCACGGCGACCCAGTGCAGCATCCGCTTGCGCCGGGCGCGCGCCGCCGGACCGCCGTCGGTGCCGGTACGGGCCGGTGCGGTGCGCGCCGGGAGAGTGGTGGTGGTCATATCGGATCAGTCCTCCGCCGGGAGCAGGCCGGCGCGCTTGCGCATCAGCAGGGTGGTGACGGCCATCGCGATGACGAACAGCACGAGCGAGAGCACGCACGCCGCGCCGGTGTTGAAGTTCTGGAAGCCCAGGGAGTAGACGAGCTGCGGGACGGTGAGGGTGGAGTGGTCCGGGTAGCCGGGCTGGATCACCGAGCCGGGGCCGATGGAGACACCTGAGGCGAGCTTTCCGGCCACCAGCGCCTGGGTGTAGTACTGCATGGTCTGCACGACGCCGGTGACCACCGCGAACATCACGATCGGCGTGATCGCCGGCCAGGTGACGTAGCGGAACTTCGCCCAGGCGCCGGCCCCGTCCAGGTCAGCGGCCTCGTACTGCTCCTTCGGCACGTCCAGCAGCGACGCCATGAAGATCACCATCAGCTCGCCGATGCCCCACAGGGACAGCATGACCAGCGACGGTTTGGCCCAGGCCGGGTCGTTGAACCACTCCGGCGCGGAGATACCGACCGCCCCGAGGATCTTGTTGACCGGACCGCTGCCGGGGTTCAGCAGGAAGACGAACGCCACGGTCGCGGCCACCGGGGGCGCCAGATACGGCAGATAGAACGCCGTACGGAAGAACCCCACCCCCGACTTGATCTTCGTGACCAGGATGCCCATGCCCAGCCCGAACGCGACCCGCAGCGCGACCATCACCACGACCAGCCACAGCGTGTTCCACAGCGCGGGCCCGAACAGCGGCATCTGCGTCAGCACGTACGTCCAGTTCTTCAGGCCCACGAAATCGGGCTGCTCGATCTGGTTGTAGTGCATGAACGAGAAATAGACGGTGGCCAGCAGCGGATACCCGAAGAAGACCGAGAAGCCGATCAGCCAGGGGGAGAGGAAACCGAGCGTACGCAGCCGCTCGCGGCGGTGCTTGCGCCGCAGCGCGGGCGCGGGATTGGTGGATGCCATGGCAGTTCTCCGTCAGTTCTCGGACTGAAGGTTGTCGGCGTCGATCTGCGCATCGAGCGCGCGCAGCCCCTTGCCGAGATCGGGGACCTTTCCGGCCTCGACGTTGTACGAGAAATCCTGCAGCGCGGTGACGTACTGCCCGCCGTTGACGGACGGCGGGAGCGCCGTGCTGTGCGGATTCTGTGCGATGTCGATGAAGGCGCGGAACGTCGGATCGGTGTCCAGCTTCGGTGAGGCGAGCGCCGCCTTCGTCGACGGCACGTTATGGATGGCATTGGCGAACCGCACCACCTGATCCGTGTTCACGGTCAGGAATTTCACCAGTTCCCAGGCCGCGTTCTGGTGTGTGCTGCTGTGCGCGATCCCGGCGACGGTCCCCGTCAGATAGCCGCGCCCGTACTTCGCGGCCTGGTCGTCGGGCACCGGCATCGGCGCCGTCCCCCAGTCGAACGTCGCCTTTGACTCCTTCAGCATCAGACCGCGCCATTCACCGTCCATGTGCATGGCCACCTTCTGCGTCAGAAAGGCGTTCTGCGAGGACATCTCGTCACCGAACGCCGTCCGGAACTTCTCCAGCGGGCGGTAGCCGCCCTGCGCCGAGACCAGCGCACGCTGCGTCCGGAAGAAGTCCTTCGTCTTCGGGTCCTCGGCCAGCCGCGCCGCGCCGTCCTTGCCGAAGTACGTGGGCCCCCACTGCCCGAACAGCCGGTCCGGACTGTTCTGGTAGAGCCGGAAGTTGGGCATGATGCCCACCCGCTCGTACGACCCGTCCGTGCGCCGCGAGGTGAGCTTCACGGCGTCCCGCTGCAGCTCGGACATCGTCCGCGGCGGCCGCGTGATTCCGGCCTTCTTGAACGCGTCCTTGTTGTAATACAGCCCGAACGAGTCGGCGAGCAGCGGCAGCGCGCACTGCGTCCCCTCATAACTCGTGTAATCCAGCAGGGTCTTGGGGAACACCTTCCCCTTTTCCACGCCGGTCTTCTTCATGAACGGATCCAGATCCGCCCACATCCCCGACGAGCAGTACTGCCCCACATTGTTCGTGGTGAACGACGAAACGACATCGGGCGCATCGTCCCCGCCGGCCCGCAGTGCCTGGTTCATCGTCGCGTCGGAGACATTCCCGACCGACTTCACCGTGATGTTCGGATGCAGCTTCTCGAAGCGGGCGATGCTGTCGTCCACCGCCTTCACCTCGCCCGCCTGCGACCAGCCGTGCCAGAACTTCAGCGTGACCGGCTTCGTCGGATCGTCCCGGTCACTTCCGACGCTCGGATTGGCGCAACCCGAAACGACCAGCCCGGCACCGGCCAGCGCCACGGCCAGACCGGTGCGCATGCGCGAGAGCGGCATGGCGTACTTCCTTTACGACGGGGGAAATGACGGCAGGGGTGGCGCGGGGACGACGTCCGGCCCGCCTCACGCGGTGTCGAACACCGCATCACGCGCCTCGGCGAGCGCCGTCCGCAGCGCGCCGATAAGAATCGGATTCCCCCCGATATCGCTGATCCGCAATTCCGGCCGCGGCAGCGCCAGGCCGGTGAACTCCTCCTCGACCAGCACCCGCAGCGCCTCCCCGCCGGCCTGCGCGACCTCGCCGGACAGCACCACGAGCTGCGGGTCCACCACGGCGACGACGGCCGCGAGCCCGGTCGCCATCCGGCGCGCCACCTCGGCCCGCACCGCGTCGATCCGCAGCGCCTCCGCGACGGTGGTGACCTCCGGGTGCCCGTACTCCTGCGCCAGCTCCACCACACTCGGCGACCCGATCAGCCGCTGGAACCCGCCACCGCCGTCCGGCCGCGCCGCGCTGCGGTCGCCGCCCCGGGCCAGCGGCGCTCCCGGCAGCGGCATGTACCCGATCTCGCCCGCGCCCCCGGTGGCCCCCCGCAGCAACTGCCCGCCCAGCACGATCGCGGCGCCGACCCCCTCGTCCGCCCAGACCAGCACGAAGTCGTCGAAGTCCTGCGCCGCCCCGTCGTACTGCTCGGCGACGGCCGCCAGATTCACGTCGTTCTCGATGACGATGGGCGTGCCGAGGACCTCGCCCAGTTCCTCCTTCAGCGCCCGCGAGTGCCAGCCCGGCAGATGCGGCGCGTACCGCAGCTCACCGGTCTGCGGGTCCAGCGCGCCGGGCGTTCCGATCACCGCCCCGTGCAGCTGCTCGCGCCCGAGCCCCGCCTTGGCGAGCGCCCCGTCCACCGCCTTCGCCACCAGCCGGGCCGTACGGTGCGGCGCGTCCTCGTCCACGGCGTCGGTCCCGACCCGCTCCTCGCCGAGCAGCTGCCCGGTGATGTCCGCGACGCCGGCGGTGATCCCCCACTGGTCCACCGCCAGCGCCGCGACATGTGCGACCACCGGATTGACCTCGTACAACTGCGCGCTCGGCCCCGGCCGCCCGGTCACGTTCCCGGTCGTCCGCACCAGCCCCGCGGCCTCCAGCCGCCCCAGCAGCTGCGAGGCGGTCGGCTTGGACAGCCCGGTCAGCTCCCCGATCTGCGTACGGGTCAACGGCCCCTGCGCCACGAGCAGGTCGAGTGCCGCCCGGTCGTTCATGGCCCGCAACACCCGCGGCGTCCCGGGCGTCCCGTGTGCTCCCTGCCCTGCTGCGGCCATGCCCGCCACCCCGTTCTTCGACGGCCGCTGCCGCGCGCCATCATCTGTTAAGAAACCTTCCAATCGATGAACAGGAACGTAGATCCGCGGTCAGCTCCCGTCAATGGGTTCAACGACCGACTTCGCCCCCGACCCGAACGGCCTCACGGTCCGGCGGGGCGCCCGCTCCCCTTCGGTATTGCCGCGGGCGCCTCCTGCGCCTGCGCTCACTCCGGAATGCGGCCGCCCCCAGCAGGCGGTCGTCCGCCCGGCTGCCGCGGGCGAGCCTTTGCGGCCCGCGCCGAGGGCACGCCTGCCGAGCCAGGAACCGAACTGGTGGGCCAGACGTCTGGCTCGGTGGTTGATCATGATCACCGGGGGAGGGGGTTCGTGTGGGTGTTGTGCTGCCCGGTTGGGCGGATGAGGTTCTCGACATCATCGGGGTGTCGTGGCCGAATGTGGATGAGGACGATTACCGCGAGATGGCGACGGCCATGCGGGAATTCGCCGATGACATCGACGACGGCAGGAATGAGGCGCACACCGCCATCCAAGGCCTGGTGGGCTCTGCCGGCGGCTCGTTGGCCATCGAGGCGCTGAACGCGCACTGGGGAAAGATCAACGGCAAGCATCTTCAGGGGCTGGCCGACTGCGGGCGGATGGCTGCCACCGCTATGGACGGCGTGGCGGTCCTCATCGAGGGGGCCAAGATTGCCGCTCTCGTGCAACTGGGCATCCTCGCAGCAGAGGTGATCGCTGCTCAGGCGGCGGCTCCTTTTACCCTCGGACTGTCCGAGGTCGGCGCTCTGGCCGCGACTCAAGCTACTCGCGTGATGGTCAAGCGCCTCTTCAAGGAGGCCTGTCAGGCGGTTGCCGAACAGGTCATCAGCATGGCGCTGACCCCCGTTGAGGAGGCTCTGGGCGCCATGGTGGGCGACCTCGTCGTCCAGCTGGGTGCCAACGCCCTCGGGGTTCAGGACGGTGTGGATCTGGGACAGACCGCCAAGGCGGGCAAGGACGGCTTCGGCCAGGGTGTGCAGGACGCGAAGGACTCCGCGAAATCCGCTGCCGAGAACCCGATGGAGCTGCTCAGCGCGGGTGGCAGCCGTGGTTCGGGTGGCGGAGGTGGCGCCGGTAGTGGTGGCGCCTCCGGCGGTAGCGGTGGCTTCAGCTTCGACAAGAACGAGCACGACAAGGTCGTCATCGGGCTGGAGAGCGCGGCTGGCGCGTTCCGCAACAAGGCCGGCGGCAAGATCGGCCGAGCCAAGAGCCATCACGGTCGTACCCGTGGCAAAGATCCCCTTGCGGACGCCGCCAACACCATGCTGGACAAAGTCATCGAGGGCATTGAGGACGGCGTCAAGAAGACTGCCAAGCATCTCGACGACAACATGACTCGCGGCGTCAAGCAGATGGCCAAGAATCACCACGACAACGACAAGGGTCTGGCCGACCACTTCAAGGGCCTCGGTAAGGACGGTAAGACGGATCCCAAGGCGCCGAATTCCGGAGGGAGCGGCAAGGGGGGAAGTTCAGGCGCCGGGACGGATGGGCGCGGCGGAAGTTCGGGCGGTGAGCCATGGTGGCACGGGCACAGTGCAGATCAGATGCGCCATCACCGTCGTCCCCCCGTCGATGTGTCCGGTCTGGACAGGGACGCTCAAATGAAGATCCTCGGGGACGAATCCCAGAATGTGGCTGACGATGCGCGGAAGGCCAATGCGAACAACACCGTCCCCGGTAAAGATTATCGGAAGGATGGATGCGCTGGAAGCTTCCTGCATGATGGAGTTATCACCGCGCATACAAGTTCAATTCAACGTAAAGTCTCGCAGACCCAAAAGGAAATCGATGCGGGTGCGCCGGGTCCGTCAGTGCAGGAGCATCCGAAAGCGCATCCAGCGCTACAGCAGGTGCTTGACAAAATAAAAGAAGACAAAGAATCTGCAGGAGAAAAGGCTGGAGTTGGGCACGGGAATTGCGCGGAGGTTTCCCTGGTGTCTGACCGGCTGCATCAGATGGACCCAACCGGAACCAGAATCAAGACACCCGAGGATGCCCGTCAAGCGCTTGAGGGGGGTATCATGCATACCCGACAGATAGGGGATCTCAAGGAGCGAGATCCGGAAAGGGGTAAAAAGATTGTTTCCCTGAGGCATGGCGACTTTAAGCCGCCATGCAGGTCTTGCGAGCACATGCTGCCCGCGCTTGGGATATCTGCACCTAGTTAGAATGTGGGGCTGGCGTAATGCTTCCTGAGATGTCAAGGGAAAGCGTGGCGGAATGGCTGACCGTCAATGGATGGACTCCTGAAAGGGATATTTCTGAAAAGGCTGGGGAGTTTATTCACCATGCGATCCAGGAATCGAATGAGGAAGGGTGTCCCGTTGTGGCGTTCGAGGGGGTGGAGGATTTCATCCGTTCTTACGGGCTGCTGCGCCTGACGCACCCGAGCGATCCGAAAGAGAGCCTCATTATAAATCCGACTGGCGGCTACGAAGGGGACTTCAGGGAGATAGAGGAGCTCGCTCAGGAAATCGGGAAACGGCTCTTTCGGGTCGGCTATGACATGCCGGAGGGTGGGATTTTCGTTCTGGCGGAAGATGGGAGCCTCTACTATCTGCACCATACAGGTACATATTATCTCGGGGCTGACGAGTACGAGGCATTCAGTAATTGGGTGAGGGGGAATCTCCAGAGTGTCTGAATATCCTGAAGGGGGGATGGTTCCCGGCACGGCTTCGTCGCTTCTTGTGGGCGGGACGGTCGTCAGTCACACCAACCTGAGTGGCGACGGGGAGCCGAACCTGCATCCCGCAGTTCAAGAATATTTCGATGAACTTCCCATCGCACTGCGAGAGACATTCCTTGGCTACTGTGCGGAATCCGCATTGGTGTCTGATCAGCTCTGGGCGTTGGACGCCAGGAGCCCCGGGCAGGCTCCGGTCTCACTGGCAGCGGCGGCACCGCACTTCGTGGGGGCCGCCATGGTGTCGAAGATGATTCGGGAACACGGAGACCCGGACCATGGCGCGCCCACTGTGCCGTGTCGGGCCTGCCAAGGGCTCTTGGACCGCCTGGGCATTCGTTTCATAGGACCGTGATCGCTGATGGAGATGGACGCTGTGGGACTGGCAGAGCCGGAAGCGATGGCAGTGCTTGCCGAGGCCGGATGGTCCCCACACCGGGATGGCGGGGCGGGGGCACTGATGGCCATCCTCGAGACCGTGAGCACGGTCAGCACTCATGATGGCGGCACCTGGGAGTTGTTCCCCGCAGCCGAGGACGCCGTGCGTGAGTTCTACGGCGTCGGGCTTCTCCTTGACGGCGCTGGTGCGGAAGTGGCCCTGCACGGGTTGGTGATCGACCCCCGTGAGGGACGCTTTGCGCTGGAGACCCTACGTGCGTTCGGGGAGCGAGTGGGGAGCAGGCTGTTCCCCTTCGGCATTCACGGGGAGGAATCGCTGATCGCCGTGGATGAGCACAGCAGGCTCTTTCTCGTCAATCACGGCGGGTGGTGGTTCCTCGGCGAGTCCGTCCTGGCAGGGCTCACCACGCTCATCGAAGGCCGCCGTCCGCAGCGCGTCCGTGCGGACGGCACGTGGGGTGTGGTGGCGCCTGCACCACGGGTCCCATCTCCTCCTCTGCGCGTCCCTGACGATGAGGGCCGGGCGGCCGGTGACATCGAGATCAGGCGGGCCTTCGGCTGAGTGCCGTACGAACGCCCCTGCCGGCGGCACGTCCGCTGGTGCGTTGTGCCGTACCGCAAAGGCCCCGCACCGCGGGCAGCGGGCGAGGCCAGTGGGAGCGGAGCGGGCTCTTGAGTTCCGCCTGCGGGGCTACTTCCCCAGGTTCGGCGGGGGTGTGATCGGGTTCGAGGCCAGGGACTGGGGGGAGAGCGGGTTGTTGAGGGCGGAGGGGGCCGCCACGGCAGCCGTGGGGTCCGCGGCTTCCTCGTCCTCCTCGGCCGGGGCGGGGCGGGGCGCCAGGTGGATGCCGGCGTCGTCGAGGGCGCGCTTGATGCGCCAGCGGAGTTCGCGTTCGATGCCGGGGGCCTTGCCGGGCATGGTCTTGGCCGAGACGCCGATGGTGACGGTGTCGAGGTGCACCTCGCTCAGGCCGAGGACCTCCACGGGCTCCCACAGCTGCTCGTTCCACGGGTCGGCCTTGGCCATCGACTCGCCGGTGGCGGTGATGATGTCGCGGGCCTGGTCGAGGTTCTGGTCGGCGGCGATCACGACGTCGACATGGGCGGTGGACCAGCCCTGGCTGAGGTTGCCGATCCGCTTCACCTCGCCGTTGCGGATGTACCAGATGGCGCCGTTGGGGCCGCGCAGCTTGGTGACGCGCAGGCCGACCTCGATGACGGTGCCGGTGGCCACGCCCGCGTCGATCTCGTCGCCGACGCCGTACTGGTCCTCAAGGATCATGAAGACGCCGGAGAGGAAGTCCGTGACGAGGTTGCGGGCGCCGAAGCCGATGGCGACACCGGCCACGCCCGCGCTGGCGAGCAGCGGCGCGAGGTTGATCTTGAGGACGGAGAGCACGGTGAGCGCCGCTGTGCCCATGATCACGAAGGAGGCGACGCTGCGCAGCACCGAGCCGATGGCCTCCGAGCGCTGGCGCCGTCGCTCGGCGTTGACCAGGAGGCCGCCGAGCGCGGAGCCCTGGGCGGCGTTCGAGGCGCGGTTCATCCGCTCGATGAGCTTGGTGATCGTGCGGCGTATCACATGGCGCAGAACCACCGCGATCACGATGATCAGCACGATCCGCAGCCCGGAGGTGAGCCACGTCCCCCAGTTCTCCTCCACCCAGCCCGCGGCGTTGGTGGCCTTCTCCGTGGCGTCGTCGAGCGAGGTCGGGCCGTTGGAGCCGGGGGAGGCGGCGCCGAGCGGCACGAGCGCCGCCGGTGAAGCGGACCAGAACACAGCAGAACCTTCCGTGTGGGGCAGCAGGCCCGGACCGTGATGGCGTCACGGTACCGGGCGGACCAACCACACTAACGGGGCAACGGGGGTGGTTCGCGCCCGTGTTCGAGGCGCGAGGTCCCCTGGCGGCCGGAAAGAGCCGGTGTGGAGTCAGGTTCGCCACAAGGTGGCGTGATGTGGTGGAAAACACCTCGGGCCCGTTACTCGGTCATGGTGGCGCTCCGACCAGGCACCGGGGGACACTGGGGGAGATCGTCCCGGCGCGAGCCACGCGCCGCCGGCGTACAAGGAGGCACCCGTGCCGCATGTCCTGGTCCTCAACGCGTCGTACGAGCCGCTCGGCGTCGTACCGCTCCGCCGCGCGCTCATCCTCGTCCTCAATGAGAAGGCCGTAAGCCTCGAGGAGTCCGGCGCCCTGATGCACAGCGCGACCCGTGTCATACCGGCTCCGAGCGTGGTCCGCTTGAAGCGGTTTGTGCGGGTGCCCTTTCGAGGCCCCGTTCCACTGACCCGCCGGGCGCTGTTCGCCCGTGACGGCGGGCGCTGTATGTACTGCGGTGGCGTCGCAACCAGCGTCGACCACGTCATCCCGCGCAGCCGCGGAGGTCCGCACACCTGGGAGAACGTCGTCGCCGCCTGCCGGCGCTGCAATCACGTCAAGGCCGACCGCCATGTCGCCGAGATCGGCTGGCGGCTGCGCCATCAACCCGCCCCGCCGTCAGGGCTGGCGTGGCGGATCATCGGTACGGGTCACCGCGATCCGCGCTGGTTGCCGTATTTGCAACCGTACGGGGCGGACGATGCCTTGGCCCGAATCGACGCCGTATCGGTGATATCGGCCTAGATTCGGGTTTTTTGCGTCCAGGTCGGCGGGCGCCCGCTCCGGCGGGAATGCCGCGTCCGCCGGCCCCGGACGGGATGCCGGTCAGTCCGCCCGTGACGCCGGGCCCGGTTTCTTCCCGCCCGCCGGCTTCTTCCCGCCGTGCTCCTTCGCGTGCTTCTTCCCGTCCGCCCGCTTCTCGCTGACCGCGTAGGCCTCCACCGACCAGAGCGAGTAGCCGAACCGGGTGGCCCGCTTGTCGCCCTGGATGCGGACATGGCGGACGTCCTTGGCGTCCATGCGGACCGCTTCGCGGCCGCCCTTGCCGTCGCGGACCGTGGCCGCCGTGCGCCAGCTGCGGCCGTCGGCGGAGACCTGGACACGGAAACCGGCGGCGTAGGCGTCCTGCCAGTGCAGGACGATCCGGCCCAACCGGGTCGGGCGGGGGAGCGGGAACTGCAGCCAGGCGTCGTCCTCGGGGCGGGAGGACCAGCGTGTCCTGGGGTCGCCGTCGGTGGCGGCGGACGCCGGGAAACGCGCCGTCTCGTCCCCTGAGGAGGTGGCCGCACTGCCGCGCGCCAGGTCCTCTCCGCCGGTGCGCGGATAGGTGCGTACGGTCAGCGTCTGCTCCTGGCCGGCGAAGCTGACGGGGATCCGGTACGTCCCGGAGGGGGCGTCCCGGGGGATGTCGACGCCGATGCGGGTCGTGACGGTGCCGCCGCGCGGCGCGGTGACCGTCCGGGGCGCGTGCACGGTGAAGCCCTTGGGCGCCTTGACCGTCAGCTTCTCCCGTACGTCACCGGGGCGCCGGGAGTAGAGCCGGGCGTCGACCTCCGCACGGCCGCCGGGCTCCGCGTCGGTCTCCTTGCGGGACAGCTCCAGGCCGGCCTGTGGGGTGTCGTCGAACCAGGGCGTGAGGGCGTGCACGGAGGGGGCCTCGGTGCCCTTCGGCCAGGTCAGCCGGACGGCGTCGGCGCGCAGGCCGTGGGCCTTCGGCTCGGTCCAGCCGCCGGCCGCGAGCGGGCCGAGACGGCGCCAGCCCGCACCCGGTACGTGCGCCTCCAGCGAGACGGCGCGCGCCGGATGCCCCGGATCGGTCAGCGCGGTGACGGCGGTCAGCGGGCGGGCCCGCTCGAAGGGGACGGTCAGCGAGGTGGGGTCGGCGCCCTCGTTGGGCGGCGGGGAGTCGGCGCGGGCGCCCGTCCAGGCGTCCGCCTCGGTCATCGACCGCTCCAGGAAGGGCGTGAGCACGCCCTTGCCGACCGTCACCGGGCTCCGCCCGATCTCCTCCCGCAGGGCCCGCGTCGCGCGCTGCGCGGCCCAGGCGGCGGAGCCGTCGTTGCGGGCCTGTGCCATCAGCGCGTCGACGGCGTGCGCGCCCGCGCTGCCGTAGCGGGCCAACTGCTCCGACCAGGGACGGACTTCGTCGGCCAGGTCCGACGGCAGCCGCCGCGGCACCTCGCTCATGCTGCGGAACGCGGCCCGCAGCGCCTTCGCGGCCTTGGCGAGGCCCTCGTCGCCGCCCGGCCCGCCGTGGTTGACGGCGGCCTCGCGGGCCTTCCAGAAGCGGTCGATCAGCGGCCGGAGGTACGCCGACTCGGTGCTGCCGAGGACGGAGGAGGCGTCGTTGCCCGCCAGGGCGCGCACCGCGGCACGTGTCGTCGGGTCGGGGCCCGCCAGGTCGTCGACGGCCGCGTCCCAGGACTCCGAGGGGTCGTAGGCGCGCGGATTCCAGGCGTAGTCGGCGGCGGTGAACATCGGGACCCGGGAGGCCAGCGGCTGCTGCATGGCGTTGGCCAGCAGCGCGGCCGAGCCGGTGGCGACGGCCGGTTCGCGGCCGGTGTAGGGGCCGAGGAAGATCCGGTCCAGGGCGTAGTCGTTGACCGGGTAGTTGTCCATGGTCACCAGGCGGTGGCCGAACGCCTGGCGGCCGGCGGAGAGTTCACCGCCGGTGATGGTCCGCGGGACCACGCCCACGCCGGTCCAGGCCACCTCGACCCGCTCGTCCAGCGCGTCGGAGAGCGCGTCGCGGTAGTCGGTCGAGCCGTTCTGGTAGTACTCGGTCGGCATCAGGGCGAGCGGCGCCGCGTCCGGGTGCCGCTCGGCGAGATGCGCCGCGAGTGCGTTGGCCACCTGCGCCTGGGCTCTGGCGGCGGCCCGCGGTCCGGAGCCGAAGGCGTCCTCGTCGGCGGCGCAGTGCCATTCGCTGTAGCTGACGTCCTGGAACTGCAGCTGGAAGGAGCGCACCCCCAGCGCCCACATCGCGTCGACCTTGCGCCGCAGCGCCCGCCGGTCCTCCTGGGAGGACAGGCACATCGACTGGCCGGGGGCGACCGCCCAGCCGAGGGTGACGTGGTTGGCGCGGGCGCGCTCGGCCAGCGCCCGGAAGTCCGCGCGCCGCGCGGCCGGGTAGGGGTCGCGCCACTGGGCCTGGCGGTACGGGTCGTCGCCCGGCGCGTACAGATAGCGGTTCTGCTTGGTGCGCCCCATGAAGTCGAGCTGGGCGAGCCGCTGCGGCTGGGTCCACGGCCGCCCGAAGAACCCCTCGGTGGTGCCGCGCACCGCCGTGCCGGGCCAGTCGCGTACGGCCACCGAGGCCAGCTGCCGGCCTCCGCCGTCGCGGTCGGTGACGAGCCGGCGCAGGGTCTGAGCGGCATGGAAGAGGCCGTCCGGGCCGACGCCGTCCAGGGCGACCGTGTCGCGGCCCGCGACCTGGCCGACGGCGAGGCGGTAGCCGCCGGCGGGCAGATCCCCGCGGGCGGGCGCGCGCAGGGCGCGCAGCGCGGCCCCGGCCCCCTCGCCGCCGACCCGGATCACCGGCCCGCCGGCGGGCAGCGGCGCGTCGGGCGCCACCTCACGGACCGTGCGCACCCCGGCGTCGCGCAGCAGCCCGCGCAGCACGTCCAGGGCGTACGGATCGGTGTCCGGGGCGGTGACCAGTGCGGCCTCGTGGCCGAGGGGTACGGCGGCGCCGAGCTCCCGCAGCGACTGCGGGCGCGGCCAGACGGCGGGCGGCCGCTCGGCGCCGGCCGGGCGATCGGGCCGGTCAGGGGTGCCGAGGGTGGGGTCGGCCGGCGCCGCCTGGGCGCTCGGCACGCCGCCGAGCAGACCTCCGACGACCGCCGCGGCCAGGGCGGTGGTGCCCGCGACGCGCGCGCGGGCACCACCCGCCCCGCTCCTGCCGCTCCTGACGATTCGTGTGACGCTCCATACGCCCCGGCCTCGCACGGCTGCTCCTCGTCCCCGTCACTGCGCTCTGCCGGCTCGCGCCGGCGCCCCGTTCATCCGGCGCCCGGTGCGTCCTCGCGCCCGCGCGCCGCAAGCTCCCCGGCCGTCGGAACCCTGCCGCGGTGGAGAGCTGGTCGTGCTGCGCGCGGCGTGGGACCGGTGTATTCGTGCCCTCCGGTGCCCGTTCGGACGGACCTTCGCCATGAGCCCACCATTGTGGCGGTGCGGGTGTCCATCGGTCGATGGGGGGAGCGCCCCGGGCCCGGCGAAATGCTGGATTTGCCCCGACTGGCCGATGCGCTTCGCGGGCGGTGTGACCAACAGAACGTCCGCTGCGATGTCCGTTCTGTCCCCGTCCTCTGCGCCCCCGGACGGCTCATGCCGCGAAATCGCCTGCGAGGGGGATAATGTGACGTGAGTCACGTTTGCTGTCTGGATACGTCTGCGATCGTGTCGAGTGGGTAGTGCAGAACCTGTCCCACTACCGATGAACGGGAGGCCCTCCGTGGCCGCATCCGCTCAGCTGCTCCTCGACGCACTGTCCTCCAAACCGGAAGGTGCGCTCATGGAGCCCGATTTCTTCGACGGGATCTCCGATCCCGACTCCGGCCTGGACGGCGCCGGATCCTTCAGCTTCGCCGAGCCGCCCCTCACCAGCGAGCCGCCGCTCGCCGACGCCGCGCCGCTGACCAGCGAGGTGCCGATCTCCGCAGAACTGCCGCTGACCAGCGAGCCCACAGCCGCCGGCCTGGGTACGGAGTCCATGGAGGTCTGAGGACCCATGGGCCGCGCCCGGCTCGCCCGGCTGCACGGCATCGCCACGTCCTACGCCCCCTCGCCGGGGAGGACCGTCACCGTCGGTGACGACACCGTGGTCGCCGTGCTCGCCGCCCTGGGAGTCGACGCATCGACCCCGCAGGCGGTGACAGCCGCACTGGACGCACACCGAGGCCGCGCGGAGCACGCGCTGCTCCCCCCGACCGTCGTCGCACACCAGGACCGGCCGCCCGACCTCACCGGTCTCCCCGAAGGCAGCGTCCTGCGGGTGGAGACCGAGGACGGGGCGCCGCACCTGGGGGACGGTGGCGCCCCGCTCGGCCGGCTGCCCGGCGGGTTGCCTCTCGGGATCCACACACTGCACGCCCACGCACCCGACGGCCGGGCCGCTCGCGCCCATCTGATCGTCGCCCCCGAGCGGGTGCCCGCCCCGCCAGGCCGCACCCACGGCTTCCTGGTGCAGCTCTACTCCCTGCTGTCCCGGCAGTCCTGGGGGATGGGCGACCTCGGGGACCTCGCCGACCTCGCCGCCTGGTCGGGGCGCGCCCTCGGCAGCGGCTTCGTGCAGCTCAACCCGCTGCACGCCGCCGTCCCCGGCCCGCCCACCGACCCCTCCCCCTACCGCCCCTCCTCGCGCCGCTTCCCCGACCCCGTCCATCTGCGGATCGAGCACATCCCGGAGTACGCGGCGCTGTCCGGGGCGGCCCGCGCCCAGGCCGACGAGCTGGCCGGACGGGCCGCGACGCTGCGCGCCGGCGTCCTCGAACGGGGCGCGCTGATCGACCGGGACGCGGTCTGGGAGCTGAAGAAGCCGGCCCTGGAACTTCTGCGGGCGGTGCCGCTGCCCCCCGGGCGCAGGGCCGCCTACTGCGACTTCCTCGCCGAACAGGGCCAGGCCCTGGACGACCACGCCACCTGGTGCGCCATCGCCGAGCTGCACGGTCCCGACTGGCGCGGCTGGCCGGCCGCGCTGCGCGACCCCCGGTCAGCGGCCACGGCCCGGCTGGCCGGCCGGCTGATGGACCGGGTCGACTTCCACTGCTACCTCGCCTGGCTGACCGACCAGCAGCTCGCCGCCGCCCAACGGGCCGCGCTGGACGCCGGGATGGGCGTCGGCCTGGTGCACGACCTCGCCGTCGGCGTGCATCCCTGCGGCGCCGACACCTGGGCGCAGCAGGACGCGTTCGCCTCCGGGATGTCGATCGGCGCGCCGCCGGACGCCTTCAACTCCCGCGGCCAGGACTGGGGTCTGCCGCCCTGGCGCCCGGACGCGCTGGCAGCCGCGGGCCACGCCCCGTACCGCGAGCTGCTGCGCGGGCTGCTGCGGCATGCCGGGGCGCTGCGCATCGACCATGTGATGGGGCTCTTCCGGCTGTGGTGGGTCCCCGAGGGGCGGCCGCCGACGGAGGGCGCGTACGTCCGCTATGACGGTGCGGCGATGCTCGCGGTGCTGGCGCTGGAGGCGCACCGTGCGGGCGCCGCGGTGATCGGCGAGGACCTGGGCACGGTCGAACCGGGTGTGCGGGGCGCGCTCGCCGAACGCGGCGTCCTGGGCACCTCGGTGCTGTGGTTCGAGCGGGATTACGGCGGCGGGGCGGTGGCGTCCGAGTCCGCCGGTGAGCCGGTGGAGGGCGGGGAGTGCCCCTCCGAGGCGCGGATCCTGGGGCCCGAGGAGTGGCGCGCCGACTGTCTGGCCACCGTCACCACCCACGATCTGCCGACCACCGCCGCCCGGCTCAGCGGCGAGGACGTCGCGCTGCGCGAGCGGCTCGGGCTGCTGGCCGGGCCCGCGGGGCGGGAGCGTAGCCGCGCGCGTTATGAACTCACCGAGTGGATGGGGGAGTTGACGCGGCGCGGACTGCTGCCCGAGGGGGCGGGTGACGAGGAGGCGGTGGTCCGGGCCGTGCACCGTTTTCTGCTGCGTACCCCGGCGCGGATGGTCGGGGTGTGGCTGCCGGACGCGGTGGGGGACCGGAGGCCGCAGAATCTCCCCGGTACATGGGATGAATACCCGAACTGGCGGCTGCCGATCGCGGGGCCTGACGGGCGGCCGCAGACCCTCGAAGAGCTGGCCGCATCGCCCCGATTGCATGCGTTGATGCGGGAATTGTCCGCAGAGAATCTCTGAGAACGGTCTCGACGCGCACCCTTCCGGTACGTACTGCCGTCCGGCACCATGCCTTGGACACCATCCAGACATCCGACCATTCACCGTGCGTGGTCGGCGAGTTGGAGGGAACCATGGCACGCCGAACGGAACGGATCCCCAGACCCCCGACCAACCACCCCGGTCACCGCTACCGCGCCACTCGGCGGACGCTGGGTGCCCTCGCGCTCACCGCAGCCGCGGCCCTGCTCCCCGTCCAGGCGTCCCAGGCGTCCCAGGCGACGCCGACGGCCCCGGCTGCGGCCCGCGGCGGGCCCTGCGAGGGCCCCGTCCGCCCCGCCTCGCACATGGCGGTCGAGCCCTGCGACACCCCGGCCAGGATCATCGACAAGGCCGCCCATATCGTCCCCACCAAGGGCCAACTCGCCTGGCAGCAACGGGAGGTGACCGCCTTCACGCACTTCGGCATGAACACCTTCACCCACCGTGAATGGGGCTCGGGCGCCGAGGACGAGAAGCTGTTCCACCCCTCCCGGATCGATGCCGACCAGTGGATGCGCGCGTACAAGGCGGCCGGCGCCGAGCAGGTGATGCTCACCGCCAAGCACCACGACGGGTTCGTGCTCTACCCCAGCCGCTACAGCCCGCACACCGTCGAGGCGAGCCCCGGCAGCCCCGATGTCGTCGGCGCGTACGTCAAGGCCGCCCGCAAGGCCGGGCTGAAGGTCGGCATCTACCTCTCGCCCTCCGACGGCGCCGAACTCCCGCACGCCTGGCACGCGAAGTGGGTCGAGGAGATCCGGCGCAAGCAGCAGGAGGGCAAGCCGCTCAGCCTGCCCGAGCGGATGGCGCTGGCCGACGGCGACCAGGCGCCGCGCGGTCTGGGCCGCTTCGGCAACGGCAGCAAGGTCACCGAGCGCACCCTCCCCACCCTGGTCCCGGGCGACGACCGGGCCGCCGCCGTCCGCAGCGGCAAGCTGCCCACCTTCCACGTACAGGCCGACGACTACGACGCCTACTACCTCAATCAGGTCTACGAGCTGTTCACGCAGTACGGCCCGCTCGACGAGCTGTGGCTGGACGGCGCGAACCCCTGGACCGACTCCGGCATCACCCAGAAATACCACGTCGCCCAGTGGTTCAAGGTGATCCACCAGCTCTCCCCGGACACCGTCGTCTTCGCCGGGCCGCAGGGCGCCCGCTGGGTCGGCAACGAGAAGGGCATCGCCCGCGAGACGGAGTGGAGCGTCACCCCGTCCACCGACGACCCGTGGACGGTGATGGCCGGCGGCCTGCCCAACGACTCCACCGACCCCGACATCGGCTCCCGCGCCAAGCTGCTGGCGCCCACCACCAAGTACCTCCAGTGGTATCCGGCGGAGGCCGATGTCTCGCTGCGCCCCGGCTGGTTCCACCACCCGGACGAACACCCCAAGACCCCGGCGCAACTGATGGACCTGTACGAGAAGAGCGTGGGCCGCAACGCCGCACTGCTGCTGAACGTGCCGCCCGCCGAGGACGGCCGGATCGCCGGCGACGACCTCGCCGCGCTCACCGCCTTCGGCGCCGCCGTGCGCGACACCTACGGCTCGGACCTGAAGGCCGCCGGGCCCGGCCCCTACACCTTCGACCGGATCGGCCTCGCCGAGGACATCCGGCACGGGCAGCGGGTGGAGCGCTTCGCGGTGCAGGCGCGCTCCGGCGGCGCCTGGCGCACGGTCGCCGAGGGCACCACCATCGGACACCGGCGGATCCTCGCCCTGCCGGGGACGGTCACCGCGGACGCCGTACGGGTCCGGGTCCTGGAATCCCGCGGGCCCACCCGTCTCCAGCCGGTGACGCTGCACCGCAGCCGGCCCCCGGCCGGCTGAGGGCGGGGCCCCGCCCGGGGGCGCGCGGACCCCGGGCGCGCGGGGCGGCGGGGGGTCCGATACGTTGACTTCGTGAGCAACAAGGTCAAGAAGAACGCCGTGCGGGCCGGAACCATCACCGCCGGCACCGCGCTGATGCTGCTGATGTCGTCCCCCGCGTTCGCGCTCGCCCGCGACGACGGTGACGACCCGGGTCCGGGCCTGAGCGTGATCCAGACGCTCGGCCTCTACGTCGCCGTTCCCCTCGTCCTTTTCCTGATCATCGCGGGGCTGGTCACGGTCAGCGCCCGCAAGCAGGCCAAAGCCAAGGGCTGACGCCGGCTCCGGCGACGCCTGAAGGGGCGCCCATCGGTTTTCACAAACCGGTGGGCGCCCCTTTGTCATACCTGCTGAGTTTCCGGCGTTCTGGCAGGTGAAAAAGGGGTTGCGAGGCGGCTATCGAGCGCTTTTCGGCCGGTTTGACAGGGGGGCGACGCTTAACCGGACCAAACCTACGATGCCGTAACCTACGGAGCCGTAGGTCAAACCTGCGGAGTCGTAGGTCATCGTCGTCCCCCTGGAGTTCCCCCGTGACCATCGCCCCCAGCCGCCATAACGGAGAGCTAGGCCGGACCGCCTGGAGTGACGCCCAGCTGCTCTACGCGCTCGAAGAGGTCGTCGAGAAGGAACTCAACCGCCACCTCGGCGTCGCCAAGGAATGGATGCCCCACGAGTACGTGCCCTGGAGTGACGGGCGGAACTTCGACGGGGTCATGGGCGGCGAAGCCTGGTCCCCCGAGCAGTCCAAGGTCACCGACATCGGCCGGATCGCCCTGGTCGTGAACCTCCTCACCGAGGACAACCTCCCCAGCTACCACCACGAGATCGCCACCCTCTTCGGCCGCGACGGCGCCTGGGGCACCTGGGTGCACCGCTGGACCGCCGAGGAGGGCCGGCACGGCATCGTGATGCGCGACTACCTCCTCACCAGCCGCGCCGTCGACCCGGTCGAGCTGGAGCGCTTCCGCATGGCGCACATGGAGGAGGGCTTCGAGTCCGACAACGCGCACAGCATGCTGCACTCCGTCGCGTACGTCGCCTTCCAGGAGCTGGCCACCCGCATCTCGCACCGCAACACCGGCCACCACTCCGGTGACCCGGTCTGCGACCGGATGCTGGCCCGGATCGCCACCGACGAGAACCTCCACATGGTCTTCTACCGCAACCTCCTCGGTGCGGCCTTCGAGATGGCGCCCGACCAGACCATGTGCGCGGTGCGCGACGTCGTCACCGGCTTCCGGATGCCGGGCCACGGCATGCCCGGCTTCGAGCGGGCCGCCGCCCGGATGGCCATCGGCGGGATCTACAACATGCGCATCCACCACGACGATGTGCTGCAGCCCGTGCTGCGCTACCTCAAGGTGCTGGACATCGGCGGCCTCGGCCCGGCCGGTCTCGCCGCGCAGGAGGAGCTGGGGCTGTTCATGGGCGGTCTGGACGACCAGGCGCGCAAGTTCGAGGAGCGCCAGGCGGCCATCCTGGCCCGCCGGGAGGCCCGCAAGAGCGCCTGACGACGGCCGGTGCGCGCGGGGCGGGCCGCTCCCCGCCCCCGCGCGCCTGCCGCGCCACCCGGCCCATTTATTCAGTTCTACTGAAATGAATGGGCTGAATTATTCGATAGACCTGATGGGTTGCCTGCTGCCACGGTGGAGACGTCCGCATCACCGAGGGAGAGGAAACCGTGGCAGTCCTGGAGAGGGCCCGCACCCACCGCACACCGTCCGCGCAGAGCATCGGCCTGACGCTCGCCCTGACGGCGACCGTCGTCTGGTCCGGCAACTTCGTCATCGCCCGCGCCCTGCACGACACCGTCCCGCCCGTCCAGACCGCCTTCTGGCGCTGGATCATCGCCCTGCTCGCGGTCGCCCCGCTCGCCCTCCCGCAGGTCCGCACCCAGTGGCCGGCCATCCGCCGGCACCTCGGATTCCTCACGACGGCCGCCCTGTTGGGCGTCACCCTCTTCAACACCCTCATCTACGAGGCGGGTCAGAGCACCTCGGCCACCAACATGGCCATGATCGCGGCCGCCTCACCCATGATGATCGCGCTCTTCGACCTCATCGGCGGGCGGCGCCCGGGAGGCCGCGAGAAGCTCGGCGGACGCCGCGTGGCCGGTATGGTCCTCGCCCTGCTCGGCGTCCTCACCCTGGTCGGCAAGGGCTCCCCGGCCGCCGTCCTGCACCTCGACTTCGCCACCGGCGACCTCTGGATGCTCGCCGCCACCCTCGCGTTCGCCGGCTACAGCGCCCTGCTGCGCCGCCGCCCCCAGGAGATCGGCGGCCTCGCCTTCCTCTTCATGACCTTCGCGCTGGGCGCCGCGATGCTGCTGCCCGCGTACGCCGTCAGCCTCGGCGTCCAGGGCGGCTTCGCGCTCACCGCCGGCACCGTCGGACCGCTCCTCTACATCGGCGTGCTCTCCTCCGCCGTCGCCTACTTCACCTGGAACAAGGCCATCGCCCTGGTCGGCGCCGCGCGCGCCGGTGTCGTCTACTACCTCCAGCCGGTCTGCGTCGCGCTGCTCTCCCTGGCGGTCCTCGGCGAGGGCGTCGGTCTCACCCAGGTCGTGTGCATGGCGCTGATCGTCGCGGGCGTCGCCCTGGGGTCGGTGCGGCGACAGACCCCGGAGGCGGCGGACGGCAGAACATGACCGTCCCCGCGGGTGCGTACGCTGCCCGCATGGCCGACTGGGACATCAAGAAGCTGCGCATCCTGCGCACCCTGAACGAACTGGGCACGGTCACCGCGACCGCCGAGGCGCTGCACATGACGCCCTCGGCGGTCTCGCAGCAGCTGACCGGGCTCGCCAAGCAGCTCGGGGTGACGCTCCTGGAAGCCCACGGCCGACGGGTCCGGCTCACCGACGCCGCGCATCTGGTGCTGCGGCACGCCGAGGCCGTCTTCGCCCAGCTCGAGCGCGCCGATGCCGAACTCCTCGGCTACCTCCAGGGCGAGGCCGGCCAGATCCGGGTCGGCGCGTTCTCCACCTCCATCCCCGCGCTGGTCGTCCCCGCCGTGCAGGAGCTGCGCCGTACGCATCCGGGGCTGGCCGTCACCGTCCGCGAGGCGGAGGCGGAGGCCGCGTACGAGCTGCTCGCGGAGGGCAGCGTCGACCTCGCGCTGTCGCTGGCCGCGCACGCCCCCACCCCGCGCGACCCCAAGTTCAGCCGGGTCTCGCTGCTCGCCGACCCGCTGGACGTGGCGCTGCCGGCCGGCCATCCGCGGGCCGCCGAACCGGGGCTGCGGCTGGCCGACCTCGCGGACGAGCCGTGGATCTTCGGCAGCAGCGGCCCCTGGTCCCAGATCACCACCGCGGCCTGCGAGAACGCCGGGTTCGTGCCCGAGCAGGCGCACGAGGCGGCCGACTGGAGCGCCATCCTGGCGATGGTCGCGGCGGGCATGGGGGTCGCGCTGGTGCCGCGGATGGCGATGGCGGGCGGGATCGGCGCCGCGCTCAGCCGCGGGGAGCGCGGCGGCGCCCGGGTCGCCCTGCGGGTGCTGCACGCCGACCAGCCGCGCCGCCATGTGGTGGCCGCCGCCCGTCGCGGTTCCGAGGCGGCGCCGGGGCTCACCCGGTTGCTGGCCGCGCTCCGGCAGGCGGCGACCGACCAGACGGCGGGTGCGCAGGCGCCCCAGGAGTCCGCCGGGACTGTTCAGTCCAGCTGAACGTATACCTCAAGAACTTTCGATGGACCTGCTGGATGCGGGGTGCGACTGTGGAGAGGTCCCCAGCACGCAGGTCACGTCGAAAGGCAGAAATGACCACCACCCCGGCCGCCCACTCCACTGACCCGCACGCCAACGACGCCAACCCGTACGGCGGCGGCGACCCCTTCGCCGACTACCGCGGAGGGGACTTCCCCTTCACCTCGCTCATCGACCTCGCCGACCGCCGCTTCGGCGCCGGTGTGATCGCCGCGAACGACGAGTTCTTCGCCGAGCGCGAGAACCTGCTGAAGCCGGGCCCGGCGGTCTTCGACCCCGAGCACTTCGGCCACAAGGGCAAGATCATGGACGGCTGGGAGACCCGCAGGCGCCGCGGCGCCGACGGCGACCACCCCTTCCCCACCGACGACGAGCACGACTGGGCGCTGATCCGCCTCGCCGCCCCCGGCGTGATCCGCGGCATCATCGTCGACACCGCCCACTTCCGCGGCAACTACCCGCAGCAGGTCACCGTCGAGGCCACCGCGCTGCCCGGCAGCCCCGGCCCCGACCAGCTGCTCGCCGCCGATGTGAAGTGGGAGGAGCTGGTCCCGCGCACGCCCGTACGCGGCCACGCCGCGAACGGCTTCGAGGTCACCGTCGACCGCCGCTTCACCCACCTGCGCCTCAAGCAGCACCCCGACGGCGGCATAGCCCGCCTCCGCGTGCACGGCGAGGTCGTCCCCGACCCCGAGTGGCTGGACGTGCTCGGCACCCTGGACCTGGCGTCGGTGATGCACGGCGGCTCCGTCGAGGACGCCTCCGACCGCTTCTACTCCTCACCGACCCAGATCATCCAGCCCGACCTGTCCCGCAAGATGGACGACGGCTGGGAGAACCGCCGCCGCCGCGTCAAGGGCACCAACGACTGGGTCCGCTTCCGCCTCGCCGCGCAGGGCGAGATCCGCGCCGTCGAGATCGACACCGCCTACCTCAAGGGCAACTCCGCGGGCTGGGCCGCCCTCTACGCCTGCGACGCGGCCACCGCGGACCCGGCCGACGACGCCTCGTGGTTCCCGGTCCTGCCCAAGACCAAGCTGCAGCCCGACACCCCGCACCGCTTCAAGCTGCCCGAGGCCGTCACCGCCACCCATGTACGGCTCGACGTCTTCCCCGACGGTGGCCTCGCCCGGATGCGGGTGCACGGCAGCCTCACCGACGCCGGCCGCGCCGAGCTCGGCCGCCGCTTCGACGAGCTGAACGGCTGAGCGGACCGGACCGGACCGCTCCGCGGACCCACTTCCTCCGCCGGGCCCCGTAGGAGGGGGACGGGGCCCGGCGGACATTCCCCCGAGCTCTTCAAGGGGCCGGGTACCCCCACTCGCCCGGCGGGCGGCCGCGCACCGACGCCCGCCCGCCGGGCGGTTTCACCCCATACGCAGGGGCGCCCGGGACCACACGGTCCCGGGCGCCCCTGTCGCCTGCGGGTCAGCCGGCCGCGGCGTCCGCCGCCCGCGCCTTCAGCGCCCGCTCGACGCCCGCGCGCGATTCGGTGACCAGCCGGCGCAGCGCCGCGCTCGGACCGGCCGAGGCCAGCCAGGCGTCGGTCGCATCCAGCGTCTCCTGCGACACCTGGAGCGCCGGGTAGAGGCCGATCGCGATCTGCTGGGCCATCTCATGGCTGCGGGCGTCCCAGACGCCCTTGACCGCGTCGAAGTACTTCGCGGTGTACGGCGCCAGCAGTTCCCGCTGGTCGGTCTGCACGAAACCGCCGATCACGGCCTCCTGCAGGGCGTTCGGCAGCTTGTCCGACGCCACGACCGATGCCCAGGCCTCCGCCTTCGCCTCGGCCGTCGGCCGTGCGGCACGCGCCACGGCCGCGTGCCGCTCGCCCGCCGACGTCCGGTCCCGCTCCAGCTCCGCCGCGATGGCCTTCTCGTCGGCCCGGCCGGTGGCGGCCAGTCGCTGCAGCAGCGACCAGCGCAGGTCGGTGTCCATCGCCAGCCCGTCCAGCGTCTCCGTACCGTCCAACAGGCCCTGGAGCAGGTCCAGTTGATCGCCGGTACGGGCCGCGCCGGCGAACGCGCGGGCCCACGCCAGCTGGTGGTCGCTGCCCGGCGCGGCCGCCCGCAGCTGCTCCAGCGCGGCGTCCGTCCACTGCGTGAGGCCGCTCTCGCGCCACTCCGGGGCCGCGTACAGGTCCAGCGCCAGCTTCACCTGGCGGTGCAGCGACTGGACGACGCCGATGTCCGACTCCTTGCCGATACCGGACAGCACCAGCGCGAGGTAGTCGCGGGTGGCCAGCTCGCCGTCCCGCGTCATGTCCCACGCCGACGCCCACGACAGGGCGCGCGGCAGCGACTCGGTGAAGTCGCCCAGGTGCGCGGTGACGACCTTCAGGGACTCCTCGTCGAGACGGACCTTGGCGTACGACAGGTCGTCGTCGTTGAGCAGGATCACCGCGGGGCGCGGGGTGTTCTTGGGGAACGGCACCTCGGTCAGCTCGCCGTCGACATCCAGCTCGATCCGGCTGCTGCGGACGACCTTGCCGTCCTTGAGGTCGTAGCAGCCGATCGCGATGCGGTGCGGGCGCAGCACCGGCTCGCCCGTCGCGCCGGTGGGCAGCGCGGGCGCCTCCTGGCGCACCGCGAACGACGTGACCACGCCGTCGGCGCCGACCTCGATCTCCGGGCGCAGGACGTTGATCCCGGCGGTCTGCAGCCACTTCTTCGACCAGGTCTTCAGGTCACGGCCGCTGGTCTCCTCCAGCGCGCCCAGCAGATCGCTCAGCCGGGTGTTCTTGTAGGCGTGCGCCTTGAAGTAGGCCTGCACGCCCTTGAAGAACGCGTCCATGCCGACATAGGCGACCAGCTGCTTGAGCACCGAGGCGCCCTTGGCGTAGGTGATGCCGTCGAAGTTGACGAGGACGTCGTCCAGGTCACGGATCTCCGCCATGATCGGGTGCGTCGACGGCAGCTGGTCCTGCCGGTAGGCCCAGGTCTTCATGGAGTTCGCGAACGTCGTCCAGGAGTGCGGCCACTTCGAGCCCGGCGCGTACGCCTGGCAGGCGATCGAGGTGTACGTCGCGAACGACTCGTTCAGCCACAGGTCGTTCCACCACTCCATGGTGACCAGGTCGCCGAACCACATGTGCGCCAGCTCGTGCAGGATGGTCTCGGCGCGCACCTCGTAGGCCGCGTCGGTCACCTTCGAGCGGAAGATGTACTGGTCGCGGATGGTCACCGCGCCGGCGTTCTCCATCGCGCCCGCGTTGAACTCCGGCACGAAGAGCTGGTCGTACTTCGCGAACGGGTAGGCGTAGTCGAACTTCTCCTGGAACCAGTCGAAGCCCTGCCGGGTCACCGCGAAGATCTCCTCCGCGTCCAGGTGCTCGGCCAGCGACGGCCGGCAGTAGATCCCCAGCGGCACGGACCGCCCGTCCGCGCCCTCCCAGGTGCTGTGCACGCTGTGGTAGGGGCCGACGATCAGCGCCGTGATGTACGTCGAGATGCGGGGCGTCGGCTTGAAGTGCCAGACATGGTCCACCGGCGTGGGGGTCGGCGAGTTGGAGATCACGGTCCAGCCCTCGGGGGCCTTCACGGTGAACTTGAACGTCGCCTTCAGGTCCGGCTGCTCGAAGTTCGCGAACACCCGGCGGGCGTCCGGCACCTCGAACTGCGTGTAGAGATACGCCTGCTCGTCCACCGGGTCGACGAAGCGGTGCAGCCCCTCACCGGTGTTGGTGTACGCGCAGTCCGCGACCACCGTCAGCTCGTTGCGGCCCGCCCGCAGCCCCGCGAGCGCGATCCGCGAGTCCTTGAAGACCTCGGCCACGTCCAGCGTCTCGCCGTTGAGCCGGACCTCGTGCACGGCCGGCGCGACCAGGTCGATGAACGTCCGGGCGTCCGCCTCGGCCGAGTCGAACCGCACGGTGGTCGCGGACCGGAACGTCCCGCCCGCGGCCTCGCCCGAGGGAGAGGTCCCCCCACCCTGCGCGCCGGAGAGGTCGAGATCGATCTCGTACGCGTCCACGGTCAGCAGCCGTGCCCGCTGCTGCGCCTCGTCGCGGGTCAGATTCGTGCCAGGCACCTGGTCATCTCCTCGTAAGCGTCCTTGTATGCGGCGTTACGCCATCCTTCCACGCGTTCCCGGGCGGGCGCGGGGGGATATCGCGGTAGTGCGCTCGTTCGCACCGGGGTAGCATCAAGGTATGAAGATTAGTGTGAGTCTGCCCGCGGAGGATCTCGCTTTCGTTGACGAGTACGCGACGAGAACGGCGGCCGAGTCGCGGTCCGCCGTGATACACGCCGCCATCGAAGCGTTGCGCGCCGGGGACCTGGAAGCGGAGTACACGGAGGCATTCGCCGAGTGGGACGCCAGCGAGGACGCGGCGCTGTGGGATCGCACGAGCGGCGACGGGATCTCCCATGAGGCGTGGTGACATCTACATGGTCGACTTGGAACCGGCGCGCGGCAGCGAGACGAACAAGGTCCGACCGGCCGTCATTGTGTCGAACAACGGCGCCAACCAGTCGGTCGAGTTCAACGGCCGTGGGGTGATCACGGTCATTCCTCTGACGTCGAACACCTCACGCGTGCTCACGTTCCAGGTCTTCCTCGGTGCGGACGAGTGCCGGTTGCCGAGGGACTCCAAAGCCCAGTGCGAGCAGGTCCGTGCCGTCACCCCCGAGCGCATGCGCAAGAAGGTCGGCGCCGTGCCGCGCCCCCGTATGGCGGAGATCGACGTGGCGCTGCGCCGCCACCTTGCGCTCTGAGCGCCCCACACACACGACAGGGCGGGCGGCCCCGGTGACCACCGGATCCGCCCGCCCTGTGCGGGGCCGCGCGCGGATCAGCCGCGCAGCTCCGCCGCGACCAGCTCCGCGATCTGCACGGCGTTCAGCGCCGCGCCCTTGCGGAGGTTGTCGTTGGAGACGAACAGCGCCAGGCCGTTCTCGGCGGTCTCGTCCTCGCGGATACGGCCCACGAAGGACGCGTCCTGGCCGGCGGCCTGCAGCGGGGTCGGGACGTCGGAGAGCGTGACACCGGGGGCGCCGGCCAGCAGCTCCTGGGCGCGGGCGGCGCTCAGCGGGCGCGCGAAGCGGGCGTTGATCTGGAGCGAGTGGCCGGTGAAGACCGGGACCCGGACGCAGGTGCCGGACACCTTCAGCTCCGGGATCTCCAGGATCTTGCGGCTCTCGTTGCGGAGCTTCTGCTCCTCGTCCGTCTCGTTCAGCCCGTCGTCGACGATCGAGCCCGCCATCGGCAGCACATTGAACGCGATCGGGCGGACGTAGTTGTCCGGCTCCGGGAACTCCACCGCCGCACCGTCGTGCGTCAGCTTCGTGGCGTCCTGCTCGATGACCTTGCGGGCCTGCCCGTCCAGCTCCGCCACACCGGCGAGACCGCTGCCGGACACCGCCTGGTAGGTCGAGACGACCAGCGAGACCAGCTCGGCCTCGTCGTGCAGCGGACGCAGCACGGGCATCGCGGCCATCGTGGTGCAGTTCGGGTTGGCGATGATGCCCTTGGGGCGGTCGGTGATCGCCGAGGGGTTCACCTCGGAGACGATCAGCGGGACCTCGGGGTCACGCCGCCAGGCCGAGGAGTTGTCGATCACGACGGGGCCGGCGTCGGCGACCTTCTGCGCCAGTGCCTTCGACGTCGCGCCGCCGGCCGAGAACAGCACGATGTCCAGCGCCGAGTAGTCGGCGGTGGCCGCGTCCTCGACGGTGATCTCGGTGTCCTGCCAGGGCAGCGTGCGTCCGGCGGACCGGGCCGAAGCGAACAGGCGCAGCTGCTCGACCGGGAAGTTCCGCTCGGCGAGAATGCCCCGCATCACGCCGCCGACCTGTCCGGTGGCTCCGACGATTCCGATCCTCATGGGACTCCTTCTTTCCGACCTGACATAGGCGTCTTCAGACATGGGTGTCTTCGGACAACACCTGCTCAGTAGCGCTCCCATCATGTGTGTGACCCCCGTCGCCTTGTCCAATCCGTTCCATAACGTGGCGGGTCGGGACGGCCGAAGTCGACGCATAGTGCCGGGTCGGGCGCGGTGTGTAACCATATCTGGCCCGCTCGGACGCCCGGCGCCCGGCCGGGTGAACGCGCGGTGGACACCGCCCGCACCCGGAGCGGGCGGCCGGTGACCGCCCGCCCGCCGAAGATCCCTGTCCGGTGATGGGCGGCCGTCGTTGCGGCGCCGTTCACGCCCAGGCAACCCCCGCTGTCAACGATCCAGGATGAGCGGGCAGTTGCGCTGCCCGGCCGCCTTCGCGCTCGCACCCGGGGAGTTCGCGCATGTCCCGCATACGGTCCGCCGCCACCCTCGACCGCCGTACCTTCCTCGCCGCTTCCGGCGCCGTCACCGCCGCCACCGGGCTCGGCCTCACCCTCGGCCTCGGCGCCGACCGGCCCGCCGCGGCCGCCACCGCCGCACCGGGCCCCGCCCCCGTCGCCCCCGAACCGGTCGACGCGCCCGCAGTCCCCCGCGTGCCCTACGCGCGGGGCACCACCCTCGGCAGCGTCGCCACCCCGCGCGGCACGGGCGGCTACCGGCGGCTCGGCGACGGCCCCGCCTGGGACCGCGTCGTACGCGCCGAGCTCGCCGCCGCCCACCGCGGGCGCGCCGGGCGGCGCACCACGCTCGCGTCGTTCGTGCAGTTCACCGACCTGCACCTGGTCGATGTGCAGAGCCCGCTGCGCTACGAATACCTGCGCGCCGAGACCGCCAGCGCCTGGCGGCCGCAGGAGGCGCTGTCCGTCCCCGGCGTGATCTCGCTGATCGAACGGATCAACGCGCTGCCCGGCGGGCCGGCCACCGGATCCCCGCTGTCGTTCGTGATGACCACCGGCGACAACACCGACAACAATTCCCGGCTCGAACTCGACTGGTTCCTGACCGCGATGAGCGGCGGCCGGATCACCCCCAACTCCGGCGACCCGCGCCGCTACGAAGGCGTCCAGAACAGCGGACTTCCCCTCTACTGGCAGCCGGGCAGCGCCCTGCGCGACGCCGACAAGCGGGCCGGCTTCCCCCGCCTCGACGGCTTCCTCGACGCCGCGATCCGCACCGTGCACAGCCCGGGACTGCGGATGCCCTGGTACTCCACCGTCGGCAACCACGACTCACTGCCCGGTGGCTGCTACGCCCCCGGGGACCCCTTCTTCACCGACCTCGCCACCGGCGACCGCAAGCTGGAGACGCTGCCGGCCGCCGAGGCCGCGACGGTGTGGAAGGCGGTCGAGAAGGGGCTCGACCCGCGAGGCGCCGACTTCAAGCGGCTGCTGACCGCACACGCGAAGAAGGCGCGTACGGTCACCCCCGACGAGCGGCGTGCCCCCTTCACCCGCGCCGAATACCTCACGGCGCACCTCGACCCGGCCCACGCCGGCCCCGGCCCGCACGGTCACGGCTACACCGCCACCCACCTCGCCGAGGACCGGCTCTACTACACCTTCGACATCTCCGACGACGTCCTCGGCATCAGCCTGGACACCACCGACCCCGCCGGCCACTACACCGGCTCCCTGGGCGGCGCCCAGCTGCGCTGGCTCAAGGAGACGCTGCGGGACAACGAACGGCACGCCGGCCGCCATGTCCTGGTCTTCAGCCACCACACCGGCAAGACCATGAAGAACACCCGCCCCGACCCGGCCCGCCCGCACGAGACGCGGCACACCGGCGCCGAACTCATCGAGCTGCTGCGCGCCCACCCCGCCGTGGTGGGCTGGATCAACGGCCACAGCCACAAGAACGACATCACCCCGCACGGCACCTTCTGGGAGGTCTCCACCGCCTCGCACATCGACTTCCCGCAGCTCGCGCGGGTCATCGAGCTGACCGACAACCAGGACGGCACGCTCTCGCTGTTCACCACCCTGGTGGAATCGGCCGCCCCGCACCGCACCGACTTCGGCGACCTCTCCCAGACCGGCCTCGCCGCCCTCTACCGCGAACTGTCCGCCAACGCGCCCCAGGCCCGTACGGACCTGGCCGGCGAGCCCGGCGACCGCAACGTCGAGCTGCTCGTCGACCGCCGCTGAAACCCTCGCCCCCTCGACGGACAGGCCTAGCGGGGCAGTACCACCACATACGCGCTCGGCTCCCGGTCCGGTGCCGTCATCAGCGCCGTCCGCACCACCGCGGCCTGATGCGCCGGGGCCTCGCGCAGGGTGCGCGGCACACAGCGCACGACCGTGATGCCCAGCCGCTCCAGATGCTCGCGCTTGCGGTCGAAGGGCGAGCGCATCGGGTCCTCCTCCGGGCGGGGCGCCCGGGTGTCGATCTCCAGGGCCACCGCGTGCTCCGGCCAGAACGCGTCCACACCACCCAGGTGCGGCCCGCCCGGCAGCCGCAGATCCACGTTCCACAGCGGATCGGGCAGCCCGTGGGTGTGCACCATCGCGTACAGCCGCTGCTCGGCCAGCGACCGGCCTTCCGCCAGCAAGGTGTCGACCGCGTCCACCACATGCGGCCGGGTCAGCACCCGGGCGCGGCTCAACTCCCGTACCACCGTGGTCGCTTCGCAGTGCCCGCCGCGTACCGCCTCGGTCAGCAGCCGGCGCGCCGACGACGCGTCGGTGAGCCGGCCGACCGCGTCCGCCAGCGCCCGGGGCACCGGCGCCACCGGCACCCCGGTGATCTCCGCGGGAAGCGGCATCTCCTGCGCCCGCACGATCTGCGCGAATCCCGTCGAACGCAGCCGCCGGGTGCGCGCGACCAGCACCTCGATCCGGTCCAGCGACAGCAGCGGGGGAGCGGCGGAGAAGCCGTGCAGGGCCAGCGCCGCCAGCCCGGTGATCATCGCCTCCGGCGCGTCCGGCACCACACCGCCCTGGCCGGGCACCCGCGGCCCCCGGTGCGCGGCGTACAGCAGCACGGCGTGCAGCCGCTCCTCGCTGGTGGGCGGCCCCGGGTGCAGCAGATACACGCCGGGCAGCACCTGTTGCCAGGGGCCGCCGGGGCGGCACCGTTCGGTGGTCTCGGTGGCGGCCACGCCGTGCTCGCGCAGCTGCCGGGTGGTGACCACCCGGCAGCCGGCACCGGCGAGGTGGTGGAGGGGGAGCGGGGAGAGCGGGGTGTCGTGGTTCATGACCCGGCCATTCCCGCTCCCGCTCCACCCCCTAACCGCTGTTACACGCCCGTACCTCAAACCGGACAACACCGCACTAAAGTACGGGAGTTCGACTGCCGAAAAGGACGGGTCCGGCAGATCTGTCCCCCGGCGCCCGCCCCTCCCGGGTCACAGCCTCGGCGCGGCCGCCTCGTCGCACACCTGCGCACGCAGCGCCCGTGCCAGGTCGTCCCGCTCCTCCGACACCAGCCGGCGCAGCGCGGGCGCCGCCCCCGCATGCCCGGCCAGCCACTCGTCCGCGGCGTCCAGGGTGGCCTGCTCCACCTGCCAGGACGGGAAGAGCCCGCGCACCACATCCATCCCGATCTCGATGGACCGCTCCCGCCACACCCGCTCGATCATCGCGAAGTAGCGCGGTGCGTACGGCGCCAGCAGCTCCCGCTGACTTGGCTGCGCGAACCCGCTGATCGTCGCCTCGACCAGTGCGTTCGACAGGGTGTCGGCCTCGACCACATCGGCCCACGCCCGCGCCTTGACCTCCGCCGACGGGCGGGCGGCCAGGCAGCGCACCTGATGGCGCTTGCCGGACGCGGTGTCGTCGCGGGCCAGCTCGGCCGCGAGGGCGTCCGCGTCGGCGGCGCCGTGCGAGGCCAGCGGCGCGAGGAGCGTCCAGCGCAGCTCCTGGTCCACCACCAGCCCGTCGATCTTCGCGGTGCCGTTCAGCAGCCCCTGCACCAGCTGGAGATCGGCCGCGGTCGAGGCGACCGAGGCGAAATGCCGGGCCCAGGCCAGCTGGTGGCCGCTGCCCGGCTCCGCCAGCCGCAGCTCGCGCAGCGCCCCCTCGGCCAGCTCGCGGGTGGCGGCCTCCCGGCGGCCCGGAGCGGAGTAGTGGTCCAGCGCCGTGCGCGCCTGGGCGTGCAGCGACTGCAGCACACCGATGTCGGTCTCCCGGCCCGCGAACCGCAGCACCAGATCCAGGTAGTCGCGGGCCGGCATCAGGCCGTCCCGGGTCAGCCCCCACAGCGCGGACCAGCACAGGGCGCGGGCCAGCGGGTCGGCGATCTCGTCGAGCCGGGCGCGCAGCGTCGCCAGCGACCCCTCGTCGAAGCGGATCTTGCAGTACGTCAGGTCGTCGTCATTGACCATGATCAGGTCCGGCCGCTCCAGACCGGCCAGCTCCGCCACCGGCGTCCGCGGCCCGGCGACATCCACCTCGGCGCGGGCGTACCGCACCAGCGTGGACTGCCGGCGCCGGTAGAGGCCCACGGCGACCCGGTGCGGCCGCAGCTCCGGATGCGAGGGGGCGGCCTCCTGGAGGACGCTCAGCTCGGTGATTCGGTCCTGCGCGTCATAAGTCACCTGCGGCGTCAGCGAATTGACGCCCGCGGTCTCCAGCCAGGCGCGCGACCAGGCGGCCATGTCCCGCCCGGAGGTCTCCTCCAGCACCGACAGCAGATCCGCCAGCCGCGTGTTCCCGTACGCGTGCCGCTTGAAATAGCGCCGCGCCCCCTCCAGGAACGCGTCCCGGCCCGCGTACGCGACCAGCTGCTTGAGCACCGAGGCGCCCTTCGCGTACGTGATCCCGTCGAAGTTGAGCTTGGCGTCCTCCAGGTCACGGATGTCCGCGGTGACCGGATGCGTCGACGGCAGCTGGTCGGCGCGGTACGCCCACGACTTGCGGCGGTTGGCGAACGTGATCCAGGCGTCCTGGAAACGCGTCGCCTCCACCAGCGAGAGAGCCCCCATGAAGTCCGCGAACGACTCCTTCAGCCACAGGTCGTCCCACCACTGCATGGTGACCAGATCGCCGAACCACATGTGCGCCATCTCGTGCAGGATGACGTTGGCGCGGCCCTCGTACGCCGCGGTGGTCGTCTTCCCGCGGAAGATGAACTCCTCGCGGAAGGTCACACACCCCGGGTTCTCCATGGCCCCGAGGTTGTACTCCGGCACGAACGCCTGGTCGTACTTCCCGAAGGGATACGGGTAGTCGAAGTGGTCGTGGAAGAAGTCCAGGCCCTGCTTGGTGACGGTGAAGATGTCGTCGGAGTCGAAGTGCTTCGCCAGCCCCTTGCGGCACAGCGCGCCCAGCGGGATCTCCAGCTCACTGCCGTCCTCGAACGTGCGCCGGTAGGAGTCGGCGACGTAGTGGTACGGACCGGCCACGACGGCGGTGATGTACGTCGAGATCGGCCGCGTCGTCGCGAAACGGTGCCGACCGTCCTCGGCGTCCCCCTCCTGCGCGCCGTTGCTGAGTACCGTCCAGCCCTCCGGCGCGGTCACCTCGAAGGTGAACGGCGCCTTCAGGTCCGGCTGTTCGAAGTTCGCGAAGACCCGGCGGGCATCGGCCGGTTCGTACTGCGTGTAGAGGTAGACCTCGCCGTCCTCGGGGTCCACGAACCGGTGCAGCCCCTCGCCCGTCCGGCTGTAGGCGCACTGCGCGTCGACGACCAGGGTGTTCTCCGCCGCCAGCCCCTCCAGCGCGATCCGGGTGCCGTCGAAGACCTCGGCGGCGTCCAGCTCGCGGCCGTTGAGGTGGACGGAGGTGACGGACGGCGCCAGCAGGTCCGCGAACGTCGCGGCACCCGGCTCGGAACAACGGAAGCGCAGGGTGGTCACGGACCGGAAGGTGGCCGCCGCATCCCCCCGCTGTACCGCTGACCGGACATCCAGTGCCACGTCGTACCCGTCAACGCTCAGCAGCAGGCCCCGATCACGGGCCTCGTCCCGGGACAGATTCTCACCTGGCACGAAGTGACTCCCTTGCCGTCGTCTCGAATATCGAACACGGGAATCATGGCACGCCGGCTCTCTGTTGAACCGTCCACAGGACTGTTCCTATGAGGAGACGACGTGCCCGAGACCACGAAAACCCCGGCCGACTTCTGGTTCGACCCGCTGTGCCCCTGGGCCTGGATGACCTCCCGCTGGATGCTGGAGGTGGAGAAGGTCCGCCCCGTCGAGGTGCGCTGGCACGTCATGAGCCTGGCGGTGCTCAACGAGGACAAGCTCGACGAGCTCCCCGAGGGCTACCGCGAGCTGCTGGCGACCGCCTGGGGACCGGTGCGGGTGTGCATCGCCGCGGAGCAGCAGCACGGCAGCGAGGTGCTCGGCGCGCTCTACACCGCGCTCGGCACCCGTTTCCACAACCAGGGCCTGGAGCGGACCCGCGAGACCATCCTGGCCGCCCTGGAGGAGGCCGGCCTGCCCGCCGAGCTGGCCGACGCGGCGGACTCCGACGCGTACGACAAGCAGCTGCGCGCCTCTCACAAGGAGGGCATCGACCTGGTCGGCCAGGAGGTCGGCACCCCGGTCATCGCCGTCCCCGGCTCCGACGGCGACCAGATCGCCTTCTTCGGCCCGGTCGTCACCCCCGCCCCCAAGGGCGAGGACGCGGCCAAGCTGTGGGACGGCACGCTGATGGTGGCGTCCATCCCCGGCTTCTACGAGATCAAGCGCACCCGCACCCAGGGCCCGATCTTCGACTGACCCCACCCCTGGCTCGCGGTGTCGGCCGGGCTGCGTGGGCGGGCGCCGGAGGGTCCGCACCGAGGTGTCTCCTCGACGCATGTGCCCTCGGCTACGTGCAGAAGTCGCCCCCGCCCCCGGCCGCCCCACGACAGCAAGCCCCCCAGTGGGCCGGAACGTGAGCGAGCAACGGGCCCGGCGCACCAGGCAACAGCGGGCCAGGCGTACGCCTGTCATACGGTCATGGGTACGGCGGGAGAGTCGGCAATGGCGGACGGCCGGAGGGGGGCCGCCCCGGGGTGTCCCCGCAGCGACAGGTGCCAGACGGGGGCCCGTCTAATCCACGTACCCGAGGGCACATGCGTCGAGGAGATACCCCGGGGCGGCCCCCCTCCGGCCCCACCACCCACACACCGAACCCACCCCACCCAAGCCACCCGACCCGTAACCACGTACGCCGACGGCAACCCGCACCGGGCCGCCGGCACGCAAGAGGCGAGGCCCCACGAGTCACGTCCTCGTGGGGCCTCGCCGTTATTCCGCCTGCCAGGTGAAGGTTGAGAAGACGATCACGAGGCAGGACGTCCAGTTCACGCCGCTACGGCACTCGCTACTGCACCCGCTACGGCACTCGCACCGGCACCCGCTACGGCACCAGCAGCAGATTGTTGGCGCGCTCCTTCGCGGACGCGTACCGCTTCGCGACGTCCTGCCAGTTGACGACCTGCCACATGGCCTCGATGAAGTCGACCTTCTGGTTCTTGTACTGGAGGTAGAACGCGTGCTCCCAGGCGTCGAAGACCAGGATCGGCACCGACCCCTGCCCGACGTTCCCCTGGTGGTCGTAGATCTGCTCGACGATCAGGCGCCCGCTGACCGGCTCGTACGCCAGCACGCCCCAGCCGGAGCCCTGCGTGGTGGCCGCGGCCTTCGTCAGCTGGGCCTTGAACCCGGCGTACGAGCCGAAGCTCTCCGCGATGGCATCGGCCAGCTCGCCCACGCCGTCCTTCTCCAGCGGCTCGCCGCCACCGTCACCGGTCATGTTGTGCCAGTAGATGCTGTGCAGGATGTGGCCGGAGAGGTGGAACGCGAGGTTCTTCTCCAGGCCGTTGATGCCGCCCCACTGTTCCTTGTCGCGCGCCTCGGCGAGCTGCTCCAGGGTGTCGTTCGCACCCTTCACGTACGCCGCGTGGTGCTTGTCGTGGTGCAGCTCGATGATCTCGGGGCTGATGACCGGGGCCAGCGCCGAGTAGTCGTACGGAAGTTCAGGAAGTGTGTAGGTGGCCATGCCGAGCCTCTCCAACTGCTTACGACTTCTTATTGCGTCTCATTTGCAAGAGCACGCTACCAGCAGGACTGATCACCGGCCGGTTGCGGGGCCCGGCCTCGTCCAAAAGACGGAGGCGGGGTGGGACCCCGGTCCGAGGTCCCACCCCGCCTTGTGTCGCGAGGAGTTGAGGTGAGGCTTGCCTTACTTTTCCGGTGCCTCCGCGGCCGCTTCGGCACCCTGCGGCGCACGCCGCTGCCGGATGAGCGCGATCAGCGTGAGGATCACTGCAAACCCGCCGGTGAACAGCAGCTGGATGCGCTGGTTCTCATCGCGCAGCATCAGCAGCAGCACCACCACGACGCCCGCCAGGGCCACCCAGGTCAGGTAGGGGAAGGCCCACATCTTCACGACGAGCTTCTCGGGCGCCTCGCGCTCCAGCCGGCGGCGCATCCGCAGCTGGGCGGCGGCGATGAAGCCCCACACGACGAGGACGGCGGCGCCGACCATGTTGAGCAGCCACTGGAAGACGGTGTCCGGCCACCAGAAGCTGAGCAGGACCGCGAGGAAGCCGAAGGCGGAGCAGACCAGCACCGTACGGCGCGGCACCCCGCCGCTCACGTGGTTGAGGAACTTGGGGCCCTGGCCGCGGGAGGTCAGCGAGAAGGCCATCCGGGACGAGCCGTAGATGTTGGCGTTCATCGCGGACAGCAGGGCCACCAGGATGACGACGTTCATGATCTGGCCGGCCGCCGGGATGTCCAGGTAGTCCAGGACCGCGACGTAGGGGCCGCTCTTGGCGATCGAGGAGTCGTTCCAGGGGATGACGGTGACGATGATGGCCATCGAGCCGACGTAGAAGAGGGCGATGCGCCACATGGCGGTGCGTACCGCGCGCGCGACGCCGCGGACCGGGTCCTTGGACTCGGCGGCGGCGATGGTCACCGTCTCCAGCCCGCCGTAGGCGAACACCGAGGCGAGCAGGCCGACCATCAGGCCGTCGACGCCCTTGGGGAGGAAGCCGCCGTCACCGGTGAGGTGGGAGGCGCCCGGTGCGTCGGTGCCGGGGAGGACGCCGAAGATGGCGAGCAGGCCGAGGACCAGGAAGATGCCGATCGCCGCGACCTTCAGGGCGGCGAACCAGAACTCGAATTCACCGAAGTTGCTGACCGCGGCCAGGTTCGTACCGGTGAAGATCACCATGAACAGCAGCACCCACATCCAGGGCTCGCTGCCCGGGAACCAGGCGGTCATGATGTCCGCGGCGCCGAGCGCCTCCGCGGCCACCGCCACACACAGCAGGGCGGTGAACATCCAGCCCACGGTGAAGCCGGCCCAGCGGCCGATGGAGCGTTCGGCGTGCACGGAGAAGGAGCCGGAGGCGGGGTTCGCGGCGGCCATCTCGCCGAGCATCCGCATCACGAGCATGACCAGGCCGCCGGATATCGCATAGGCGAGCACGATCGAGGGGCCGGCGGCGGCGATGCCCTCGCGGGAGCCGACGAACAGGCCCGCCCCGATCACGCCGCCGAGGGCGATCATCGAAAGGTGGCGCTGCTTGAGGCCGTTGGACAGCGGGGAGCCGTTGTCCTGACCTGTGCCCGGGACCGCGTCGGTCTGCGCGGGAGCGGCGGACGAGGGTGTCCGATTCATGTCGTACCTGTCCCAGTATGTGAGAGCGAAGTGGGGCGATACAGCGTTCTCCCGGGGCCGCGACCAGTGCGGTGCTGCTGCCTGGCCCCCCTGGCCCCCGGACCCCCGCCGGGACAGCTGGTCGCGCAGGAACTGCCGACGGCTCAACTCCGGGGTCCTCCTGAAGCGCGCTCAGTTTGGGTGCCGGTGTCCGCTCAGGGCAACAGTCATGCAGCGAATGTTCGGTATTCAGACGCGATCGTCACCGTAAGTGTCCGATACATCGTCGAATGCGACGCGGTGTGAGGTCCGCCTCAGGGGCGCCGGCCGCCGCCGGCGCGGCGGGCCCGCAGTTCGCGTGCGCCCGCGACCAGCAGCACCGCGGCGGTGGCCCCGGCGGACCACAGCAGCTGCGGGCGGGCCGTGGCGTCGGTGAGCATGAGCACCAGCACCCCTGCCATCGCGACCAGCGCCGCCCAGGTCAGGTAGGGGAAGGCCCACATGCGCAGGGTCAGCGTCGCCGGCGCCTCGCGCTCGATGCGCGGGCGCAGCCGCAGCTGGGAGACGGCGATCAGGCCCCAGACGAACAGCAGCACGGCGCCGACCGCGTTGAGCATGTAGAGGAAGACCGAATCCGGCCATTTCAGATTCAGCAGGACGGAGACGAAGCCGAAGGCGACGGAGGCCAGCACGGCCCGGCGCGGCACCCCGCCGCCGGACACCTTCAGCAGCGCGCGCGGCGCCTCGCCCCGTTCGGCGAGCGAGAACACCATCCGCGACGAGCCGTAGAGGTTGGCGTTCAGCGCCGACAGCAGCGCCACGAAGACCACGATGTTCATGATCTGTCCGGCGCCCGGCACCCCGATGCTGTCCAGCACCGCGACGTACGGGCTCTTGCCCGGCTGCATCGACGACCAGGGCAGCAGGGTGACGATGACCAGCATCGAGCCGACGTAGAAGAAGAGGATGCGCCAGACCGCGCTGCGCACCGCACGGCCCACGGCGCGCGCCGGATCGTCCGATTCCGCCGCCGCGATGGTGACGACCTCCAGGCCGCCGAAGGCGAAGACCACGGCGAGGACGCCGGAGACGACGCCGGACCAGCCATTGGGGAGGAACCCGCCCTGGCCGGTGAGGTTGGCCAGGCCGACGGGGTGGGTGTCGGGCAGCACGCCGAAGACCGCGAGCACGCTCAGGACGAGGAAGAGCACGATCGCGGTGACCTTGAGCGTGGCGAACCAGAACTCGAACTCGCCGAAGTTCTTGACGGCGGCCAGGTTGGCCACGGTGAAGACGACCATGAAGATCAGCACCCAGCCCCACTGCGGGACGGCGGGCACCCAGCCGCCGGCGATCTGTGCCGCCCCGGTGGCCTCCACGGCGAGCACCACGACCAGCAGGAACCAGTACAGCCAGCCGACGCTGAAACCGGCCCAGCGGCCCAGCGCCCGCTCCGCGTGCACCGAGAACGCACCGGACGCCGGCATCGCCGCCGACATCTCGCCGAGCATCCGCATCACCAGCATGGCCAGCGCACCGGCGATCAGATACGAGAGCACGATGCCGGGTCCGGCCACCGCGATGCCCGCACCGGAGCCCACGAACAGTCCGGCGCCGATCACCCCGCCGAGCCCGAGCATGGTCAGATGGCGCTGCTTGAGCCCGCCGGACAGCGGCTCTCGTTCGCCGGCGCCCTCACCGAGGGCGGTCTTCCCGGTGGGGGTCGGTGCATCGTGCATGGGCTCGTACTCTCGCAAGGTGCTTTGGGGGAACTCCACAGGTCTCCGCGGGGCGGAGCCAGTTTCCCCGGATGCCGCGCGCTACCACAAAACGCACGCTCTGCAGGGGCATCGCCCGTGATGAGCATCACGTGGCGGGGAAAGGCGCGGGGCATCCCAACGAGGCCCGGCATCCTGGCCGTTGCACGGAACTCTCCAAGCGGGCCGCGGCGGCTTTGTCCTCGTACCCGCTGATCGACGGCCGTGTGCTTCGACTAACGTCGTCGCGTCCCTCCTGTCCGGATCCCTCTCACACCTTGCGGAGTACCGATGAGCACTGCCGCCCTCTCCCGTCCCGGTGCGGTCCTCGCCGATCTGCTGCCCGCCGCCACCGCCTCCCGCGCCCGCGTCCGCGACGCCACGCTGGTGCTCGGTGGTGCCGCGCTCACCGGCATCGCGGCCCAGATAGCCGTCCCGGTCCCCGGCTCCCCGGTCCCGGTCACCGGCCAGACCTTCGCTGCCCTCCTGGTCGGCGCCTCGCTCGGCGCGCGCCGCGGGCTGCTCTCGCTCGCGCTGTACGCCCTGGCGGGCATGGCGGGCATGCCGTGGTTCGCGGGCGGCGCGTCGGGCGCCGGCGGCGCCACCTTCGGCTACGTCCTGGGCATGCTGCTGGCCGCCACCGCCGTGGGCGCGCTGGCCCGCCGGGGCGGGGACCGCGGGGTGCTGCGCACCGCCGCCACGATGGCCGCCGGCACCGCGCTCATCTACGCCGTCGGCGTGCCCTACCTCGCGCTGAGCACCGGCATGTCGTTCGGCGAGGCGGTCGCCGCCGGGCTGGTCCCCTTCCTGATCGGGGACGCGCTCAAGGCCGCTCTGGCGATGGGCGCGCTGCCCACGGCCTGGAAGCTGGCGGGCCGCCGCGGCTGACGGCCGGGTGCCGGAAGAACAACCGGAAGAACACGAGGGCGGGCCCGCACCGGGATGGTGCGGGCCCGCCCTCTCTTGCGTGTGCCGCTACTCGGCCTTGGCGGCCTCCGGGGCGGCCTCCGTGGCGGCCTGCTCCCGCGGCCGACGCCGGTCCAGGATCAGTCCGACGGCCAGCACGACGACGGCGGCGACCACCGAAAGCACCATCTGCTTGCGCCCGTCCTCGTCGTAGAACATGTAGCCGATGACGAAGATGATCAGCGCGATCGTCGCGTACGTCAGATACGGGTACAGCCACATCCGCACCGTCAGCCGCTCCGGCATGTCCCGCTCGATGACCCGGCGCATCCGCAGCTGCGAGAAGCAGATGACCAGCCACACGAACAGCGCCACCGCGCCGGAGGAGTTCAGCAGGAACTGGAAGACGGTGTCCTTCGACGTGTAGCTGAAGATCGTCGCGACGAAGCCGAAGGCGACCGAGGCCAGGATCGCGATCGCCGGCACCCCGCCCTTGTTGACCTTCTTGAACGCCTTGGGCGCATCGCCGCGCTCACCCAGCGAGAACGCCATCCGGGAAGCGGTGTAGAGCCCGGAGTTCAGACAGGACAGCACCGCGGTCAGCACCACGATGTCCATCACCGTGCCCGCGTACGGGATGTCCAGCGACTTCAGCACGGCCACGTACGGGCTCTTGATCACCGACGGGTCGTTCCACGGCAGCAGCGTGACGATCACCGCGATCGAGCCGATGTAGAAGATCGCGATCCGCCAGATGACGCTGTTGACGGCCTTGCGGACGGCCTGCACCGGGTTCGGCGACTCGCTCGCCGCCAGCGTGACGATCTCGCTGCCCATGAAGGAGAAGACCACCAGCAGCATGCCGGAGAGGATCGCCCCCGGCCCGTGCGGCAGGAATCCGCCGTGCCCGGTCAGATTCTCCGTACCGACGGCCTCACCGCCCGGCGGCAGCCCGAAGATCGCCAGCGCGCCGACCACGATGAAGATCACGATCGCCACGACCTTGATCCCGGCGAACCAGAACTCGAACTCGCCGAACGAGCCGACCGAGATCAGGTTGGTGCCGGTCAGAATGACCATCACCAGCAGCGCCCAGGCCCACTGCGGGACGGCCGGGACCCAGCCGGTGAGGATCGCGGCGGCGGCGGTCGCTTCGACGGCCAGCACGACCGACCAGAAGAACCAGTAGAGCCAGCCGATCGTGAAGCCGGCCCAGCGGCCGAGCGCCCGGTCCGCGTACGCGGAGAACGACCCCGAAGTGGGGGAGGCCGCGGCCATCTCGCCCAGCATCCGCATCACCAGCACGACCAGCAGGCCGGTCAGCGCGTAGGAGAGGAGGATGCCCGGCCCGGCGGCCGAGATACCGGCGCCGGAGCCGACGAACAGGCCCGCGCCGATCACGCCGCCGATGGCGATCATGGACAGGTGACGGTTCTTGAGACCGGCCTGAAGCCCGTCCTGAGGTTCTCCCCCGGTGGGTCCGCCACTGGGGGTTCCTGTGGTGGGGACCGCTTTGGTGGTAGGCGGGTGCGCGCCCATGTGCACCGTCCTTCAGTGGTTCTCGGTTGCGAGTCCCCGCATTAGAACGTTCCTCCGGACCCCTTAGGAAGATCCGAATCCGGATCGTTGTCGTTCCTGTTCAGATGTAAGAAGACCCGCAGCCATCCGCCCGCCATTTGTACGAAGCCCCCACGGCGTGCACGGTGCTCCGCCGTGCCACACTCTTGCCATGCGCGTGTATCTCGGCTCCGACCATGCAGGTTTTGACCTCAAGAACCACCTCGTCGAGTGGCTCAAGGCCAACGGCCACGACCCCGTCGACTGCGGCCCGCACCTCTACGACGCCCAGGACGACTATCCCCCGTTCTGCCTGCGTGCCGCCGAGCGGACCGCCGCGGACCCGGCCGGCCTCGGCATCGTCATCGGCGGCTCCGGCAACGGCGAGCAGATCGCCGCCAACAAGGTCAAGGGCGTACGGGCCGCGCTGGCCTGGAGCGAGGAGACCGCGAAGCTCGGCCGCGAGCACAACAACGCCAACGTCCTCTCGGTCGGCGGCCGGATGCACACCGAGGAGGAGGCGACGAAGTTCATCGAGATCTTCCTCGCCACGCCGTACTCGAACGAGGAGCGGCACACCCGCCGCATCGACATGCTCTCGGCGTACGAGACCACCGGCGAACTCCCCGCCATCCCCGCCCACCACCCGCAGGGCTGACCCGCCCGAGCCGCCGCCCGCCCACCCCGCAGCCGGGGAGGGCGGGCGCCCCCATGGAGGAACCACCGTGCCCGAGGGGCATACGATCCACCGCCTCGCGCTGGATCACCGGGCCCGCTTCGAGGGCGAGCCGGTACGCGTCAGCAGCCCCCAGGGGAAGTTCACGGACGGTGCGGCGCTCGTCGACGGCCAGGTCATGGACGGCGCCGAGGCACACGGCAAACACCTCTTCCTCGGCTTCGGCCCGGACCGCTGGATCCACATCCACCTCGGCCTCTTCGGCAAGCTCGGCTTCGGCGAGGCCCCCGCGCCGCCGCCCACCGACACCGTCCGGCTGCGCCTGGCCACCTCCCGCCACCACGCCGACCTGCGCGGCCCCACCACCTGCGCGCTGATCACCGACGCCGAGAAGCAGGCGATACACGAACGCCTCGGCCCCGACCCGCTGCGCCCCGAGCACGACGGCGAGCGGGCCCGGCAGCGGATCGCGCGCAGCCGTACGACGATCGCCGCACTGCTCATGGACCAGAAGGTCATCGCGGGCGTCGGCAACGTCTACCGCGCCGAGGTCCTCTTCCGGCACGGCATCGACCCCTACCGCCCCGGCCGCGACCTCACCCGCCCCGAATGGGACGCCATCTGGGCGGACCTGGTGTTCCTGATGCGTGAGGGCGTCCGGCACAACCGCATCGACACCGTGCGTCCCGAGCACCTGCCGGAGGCGATGGGCCGCCCGCCGCGGGTCGACGACCACGGTGGCGAGGTGTACGTCTACCGCCGCGCCCACAGGCCCTGCCATGTCTGCGGCGCCGAGATCCGCACCGCCGGACTCGCCGCCCGCAACCTCTTCTGGTGCCCCGTCTGCCAGCCGGTGACGGGCGGCGGCCGGGACTGAACCCGGAATTCCGCCGCCCTCTGCCCCCGCCGACAGGACACTCTCCGGCCGCGCGCCCGTATTTCGAACATGAATTCCCGGCAATTGCCCAAGTGGGTGGCCGGCGAATCGACGCGCCGCCGAACGGGTGGATAAGGTCCCAGAGCAATGACGAGCGGACCGGGAACGGAACCCCTGACGGCCCGGATGCACAAGTGTGCACACCGGGCCCGAATCGCCGTGCGCAAGGCGGGCGTCGACTACTTCCGCGGTGACGGCTCCGACTGGATCGCCCTGGCCGCTCTGCTCCTCTCCATCCCCGCCATCGCCGCCGGCACCCTCTGGCGGCCCGACTGGATCGCACCCACCGCCCTGGTCCTCCCGGTCATCGCCGGCGGTCTGCTGCTGCGGCCCGCCAACCTCCTGGTGCTGTACGCCGGTTCGGCGACCGCGCTGATCGTGGAGGCCGCCCTGCTGGGCCCCGGGCCGGACCGGGTCACGCCCGGCATGGTCCTGGTCGTCGCGGCCGTCGGGCTCTTCGGCCTGCTGATCGCGCAGTTCCGCAGCCGGGTCGGCGTGCCCTGGCGGCGCGGCGGGACGATGCTCTTCGACCTGCGCGAACGGATCCGCGTACAGAGCAAGTTGCCGCAGCTGCCCGCGGGCTGGCACCGCGAGATGGCGCTGCGCCCGGCCGGCGGGCAGTCCTTCTCCGGGGACTTCGTGGTGGCCTCACGCACCCAGGGCGGCAACATCCTCGAAGTCGTCCTGACCGACGTCTCCGGCAAGGGCATGGACGCGGCCTCCCGCGCCCTGCTGCTGTCCGGCGCGTTCGGCGGTCTGCTCGGCTCGCTGCCGCCGCACGGCTTTTTGCCCGCGGCCAACGGCTATCTGCTGCGCCAGGACTGGGAGGAGGGCTTCGCGACCTCGATCCACCTCGTCCTCGACCTGGAATCCGGCGACTACGAACTCCTCTCCGCGGGCCATCTGCCGGCCCTTCAGCTCAGCGCCGGCAGCGGCCGCTGGGAGGAGAAGTCGGGGGACGGGCCGCTGCTCGGGGTCTATGACGGCGCCCAGTTCGACCCGGTCAAGGGCAGGCTGCGCCCCGGCGACGTGCTGATGATGTTCACCGACGGCCTGGTCGAGGCCGCCGACCGGGACATCGCCGAGGGCATCGACCGGCTGACCGGTGAGGCCGACCGCTATGTGGCCGGCGGTTTCGTGGGCGCCGCCTGGCATCTGATCGAAACCGTTGCCAAGGACGTCAACGACGACCGTGCGCTGCTGCTGATCTGCCGGGACGCCTGAGCGCACCCGCCGTGCAGGCGCGCCGCGTTGGCGCCCTGCCCGGTCCGGCCCGGCCTTGAGCGCCGGGAGCGGACCGGAAACCGGAGCCTCAGCCGGGCACCGAGACCGGCTCGCGACCCGGGCGCCCCGACTCCCCGTCCGCAGGCCCGTCGTCCGCCTTCCCGCCCGGCAGGACGCGCGCCAGCAGGCCCGAGCGGCCGGCGGCCAGCGGGCCGAGCACGGCGAGGATCAGCACATAGCCGGCGATGAAGGGGGACAGCCGCTCGTCCAGCCCGGCGCTCGCCGCCATCGTCGCGAGGATCAGCGCGAATTCACCGCGGGCGAGCAGCGCGGTGGCGATATTGGCGGCCGGGCGGGGCCCGAAGCGGTGGATCCGGGCGGCTGCCAGCCCCGCGAGCACGTTCATCAGGAGCGTCACCGCGACCGCGATCAGCACCGGCCACACGACCGTGGGCAGATCGCCGGGGTCGATGGACAGCCCGAAGGCGAAGAAGAAGATCGCCCCGAACGCGTCCCGCAACGGATGCACCAGCTCGCGGATCCGCTCCCCGGAACTCGTACTGCCGAGCATCAGCCCGACCATGAACGCGCCGATGGCGTCGGCGACCCCGAACCCTTCGGAGACCCCGGCGACCAGCACGGCGGCGCCCAGGAAGGAGATCACCAGGAGTTCGTTGTTCTGGGTGGCGATGAGCCTGCCGATGATCCGGGTGCCCCAGCGGGCGACGACCGCGAGCAGCAGCAGGAAGCCGAAGGCCTTGCCGGCGTCCAGAGCGGCGGCGGAGAGCGAGTCCGCGCCGGAGATCACCGGCTGGAGAGCGGCCAGACAGAGGGCCAGAAAGATGTCCTCGACGACGATGATGCCGAGGATCGGCTTGGTCTCCGGATTGCCCAGCCGCCCGGTGTCGACCAGCACCTTGGTGACGATCGCGGACGACGAGATGCCGAGCACCCCGGCGAGCACCAGCGCCTCGGAGGTGCCCCAGCCGAGCGCGAAGCCGAAGCCGAGCCCGGCGCCGACGTTCAGCGTCAGATAGGCGGCACCGGCCAGTGCCATCCGCCGGCCGCCCGTTTTGAGGTCGTCCACATGGAAGGCGAGCCCGAGGTGGAAGAGCAGCAGCACCAGGCCGAGCAGGGAGAGCATCTCCAGGTCGTGCGGGTCGGCGACGAGCACGATGCCGGGGGTGTTCGGGCCGAGCAGGATGCCGGCCAGGATGAAGAGGGGGATGGTCGGCAGTCCGATCCGGCCGCCGATCCGGGCGAGAACGGCGGCGGCGAGAAAGGCGCCGCCCATGGCGATGAGTGTCTGGGCGTGTCCGATGGCTCCTCCAACGGTGCGGCCTACGACGAGCAGGCAAGTAGGTCAAGGGGGAGTCAAGAAAGCGTCAATGGTTAGTTTACCAAATGAATCCTGAGGCGCCTCGGCCCGTCCTCCGCCTGCCCTCGACCCGTCCTCGGGGGGCGGTGGCTGGGGTTTGCCCCACCCCCGATCCACCGGCGGCCGCCATGGCCGCCGGCCGCCCCGCCTCCGTACGTTCGGTGACATGACCGGGCGCGCACCAGGCCGCCCGGAGAGGACGGGGGACGACACCATGGGCCTGCGCAGTGAACGCCGCACCGCGGACGGGGGAGGCCCGGCCACAGGTGCCGCCCCCTACGCCGTCGAACTACGCGGTGTACGCCGCCAATACGGGCGCGGCGCCCGCGCGGTACACGCCCTGCGCGGCATCGACCTGGCGCTGCCGCGGGGCTCGTTCACCGCCGTCATGGGCCCCTCGGGCTCGGGGAAGTCGACCTTCCTGCAATGCGCGGCGGGCCTGGACCGCCCGACCGGTGGCTCGGTACGCCTCGGCGGCACGGAGATCACCACGATGGGCGAGAACCGCCTCACCATCCTGCGCCGCACCCGGCTGGGCTTCGTCTTCCAGGCGTTCAACCTGCTGCCCGCCCTCACCGTCGAGCAGAACGTCGTGCTCCCGATGCGGCTGGCCGGACAGCGCCCGGACCGCCACCGGGCGGCCGGTGTACTGGAGCGGGTTGGCCTGCACGAGCACGCCGGACGGCGCCCCGGCCAGCTCTCGGGCGGTCAGCAGCAGCGAGTCGCCCTCGCCCGCGCGCTGGTCACCGACCCGGAAGTGCTCTTCGCCGACGAGCCGACCGGCGCCCTGGACACCGGCACCGCGGCCGAGGTGCTCGGCCTGCTGCGGAACGCTGTCGACACCCTCGGTACGACGGTCGTGATGGTCACCCATGACCCGGTGGCCGCCGCCTGGGCCGACCACGTCCTGATCCTCGCCGACGGCATGCTCGCCGACCGGCTGACGGGCGCCACCGCTGAGGCGATCACCTCCCGCATGACGGACCTCACGGCGCGGCGGCAGCCGGCCCCGGCCACTGGTCAGCTCACGCGTTGACGCGCTCCCGCGTCCGCGCCGTGTCCGCCGGGTCCTTCTTGAACGCCCAGGCCATCGTCGGCTCCATCGCGAAGCGGAACGCCCTGCGGACCGGCGGTGTGCACAGCGCCGTCACCACGGCCCCCGCGATCAGCGTGACCGCGATCTGGCCGAGCGGCGTGTGCAGCCACGGGTAGTCGTCGAACCAGCCCCAGAAGCGCGAGCCCTTGGCCAGGAAGCCGTGCAGCAGATAGCCGTACAGCGTCCCGGCGCCCAGCACCGTGAACCACATGGGCCGCTTGGGTACCCAGGAGTAGAAGCACGCCACCATCACCAGCGAGCAGCCGAAGAGCGCCAGCGTCATCACGGCGCCGATCCACCAGGTGGTGCCCAACTCCTGTGCGCTGTCGCGGTGGTAGAACCAGGCCGAGGTCATCCGCGGCGCCGCCCAGTACGCCATCACCAGTGCGCAGGCGAAGATCGGCAGCGAGGCGATCCGCACCGCTCGCCGCTGCACCAGCTTGAAGTGCTCCGGCCGCAGGCACAGGCCGATCACGAAGAACGGCAGGAACTGCAGCACCCGCTGGAGGTCCAGGTCGTCGCCGATGTCCGGTGACACGGACGCGAGGACGGCGATGGCCAGGGCGAGGGGGATCGGCCAGCGCACGATCTTCCACAGCGGGGTGGTCAGCCGCCAGATGAACAGCGCGACCAGGAACCAGGTGAGGAACCACGGATCGAGCAGGCTGATCGGATGCCCGGGATCGTTGTCCGCCCACCGCTTGAAGAAGGCGTACGCGGTCTCGAAGAGGATGTACGGCACCGCGACGCCGGTGACCAGCCGCTGCAGCCGGTCCTTGCGCATGTCGAAACTGCGCGAGAAGTAGCCGGAGATGATGATGAACGCCGGCATGTGGAAGGTGTAGACGGTCATGTAGAGCGCCTCGGCCGTCCGGCTGCTGTCGGTCAGCGGCTCCCAGACATGGCCCATCGCCACCAGCACGATGGCGAGGTACTTCGCGTTGTCGAAGAACGCGTCCCGGCCGGCTTTCGGCGCGGCTGCCGGCGGGGGCTCCGGCACACCCGACGGTTGTGCCGCGCCCGCTGTCCGGTCCGCAACCGGGGCCTCGTTGGCCGGAGGGAGCTCACGTCGGGGTGTCGGGGCAGCGTGAAACATCTGAGGCACGATAGCGGCGGGCGGCGAATGCGTAAAACCGCCTCGGCGCAATTCCGCATTTCCCCAGGTGCCCGCCGCGCATAGGGCACACATAAACTCCGGCAATCGCTGCGGAACGATCCCCCGTACGGGCCAAGTGCCTTCTGCGCCCGGCCGCCCAGGCCTCCGCATCGCCGTGCTATATCCCCTTACAACGGCCTAAGTCGGGCGGTTTCCCCTGCGAACGTCCCGGAGGGAATGTCCGCTCACGTGACGTGGGGCCGGATTCGTTCGGCATGGGCCGGAGGGGTGGGGAATGGCACAAACGATTCACTCGCGACCGGCGTGTGAGCCACTCAACCCCGTGACGCAGGCCACCGGAAAGGCATGGTGACGGACGTCATGAATATCGAATTCCGTGGCGTACGACACTCTTGCCGGCCGGTCGTTTCAGGCCCCGTGGCGAGAATTCGCCGCTATGGGGCGAGGTCACTCGGAACCGTCAACTCCGCAACACCCGTACCGCGGCCGGACGTTCCGCGTCCCCCGTGGGTATGAATCGGGCAAAGCGTTGGCCGATGATTCGCCACCCGCCTGCAGTGGGAAGGGAGTTGGTGGCACGATGGGGACCAGGGGGGTGTGCGCGGCATGCTCCTATGGGCCGGTGAGGCGTTCCGACCAAGGGTGTGATCAGTTGTGGCTCTGTCGCTGTCAGTTGTGCTGCTGTTGGGGATTGTGCTGATCGTGCTGATCAGAGGGAAGTCGATCAAGGCGGGACCGGCGTTCGTCGCGATCCTCTTCGGCTTCTTCCTCGCGTCGACGGGCATGGCTCCGTCGATTAACAAATTCCTCAACTCCATCGCGGACACCATCAATAACATCACCTTTTAGGCGACGGCTCCAGGCTCCTGCCCGCCCCCGGTCCGCGCCACCGCGTCCCGCACGGCGTCCTCGCTACGGCCCACCAGCGCCGATCCGTCATCCGCGGTGATGATCGGCCGCTGAATCAGCCGGGGACGGTCCGCCAGGGCCGCGATCCATCGCTCCCGCGCGGCGTCCGTGCGCTCCCACGCCGCGATCCCCAGCTCCTTCGCCTCGGCCTCCTGGGTCCGTGTGATGTCCCACGTTCCAGGCCCAGTCGTTCCAGCACGGTGCGCAGCTCGTCCGCGGTCGGCGGCTGCTCGAGATAGCGGCGCACGGTGTAGTCCGCGCCCTCCTCGTCGAGGATCTGCACGGCGGAACGGCACTTGGAACACGCGGGATTGAGCCAGATCTCCATGCGCTCACTTTAGAGAAACGCGCCCCGCGAGCGAAGGGGGCGTCCTGCCCGAGTGCCTCCGCAACGACGAAGGGCCAGGTCGAGGAAATATCCTCTGACCTGGCCCTTCGTGCTGTGGAGCGGGTGACGGGAATCGAACCCGCGTAGCCAGTTTGGAAGACTGGGGCTCTACCATTGAGCTACACCCGCAAGCGCCACCGGTCCAAGGACCTCGGCACGCACAGCATCGTAGCGGGTCATGGCGCCTGCTCGCACACCACATCGCGCCGACGGACGCACGCGGTGCGTACGTGCTCCCGCGCGCCCCCGCGGGCATCCCGATAACTGGCAGCCGCGCTGTCTGCGGCCATGTACCCTACGTGTCGCACCGACGGGGTGTGGCGCAGCTTGGTAGCGCGTCCGCTTTGGGAGCGGAAGGTCGTCGGTTCGAATCCGGCCACCCCGACCAGCACCTTTCCGCGGCTCATGTCAGAGCCGCCTCTCACCACCGCACAGCACCACCGCGAAGCCCTCGCAGGCCCCGGGACAAGCGGCTGTTCAAGATCGCGTTGTGGGCGCCATCCTCCTTGCGGTTACTATGCAAGCTGCGTGTCCGTGTGTCTGTGTACCGGGCGCGGTCGGCCGGGGCCCGAATCAGCGGGTGCCGGCGGATCTCAAGCAGAACCCCAGAAGTCAGCCCCAAGGAGACCGAACCGTGAAGAGCGCCGTGGAGACCCTGAACCCGACCCGGGTTCGGCTCACAGTCGAGGTGCCCTTCGAGGAGCTCAAGGACAGCCTCGACGCGGCGTACAAGAAGATCAACCAGCAGGTCACGGTGAAGGGCTTCCGCCAGGGCAAGATCCCGGCCCGCGTCATCGACCAGCGGTTCGGCCGCGGTGCGGTGCTGGAGGAGGCCGTCAACGACGCCCTCCCGAAGTTCTACACCGAGGCGGTCAACGAGGGTGAGCTGAATGTCCTCGGCCAGCCCGACGTGGACATCACCGAGCTGAAGGACGGCGAGCTGCTGGCCTTCACCGCCGAGGTCGACATCCGCCCCGCCCTGGAGATCCCGGACTACTCCGGTATCGAGGTCGAGGTCGACGCCATCGAGGTGTCGGACGAGGACATCGACAAGTCCGTCGAGCAGCTTCGTGAGCGCTTCGCCTCGACCTCCCCGGTCGAGCGGGCCGCCCAGGACGGCGACGTCCTGACGCTGGACCTCGAGGCCAAGGTGGACGGCGAGGTCCTGGAGGACGGCGTCGCCCAGGGCGTCAGCTACACCGTCGGCTCCGGTGAGCTCCTCGACGGCATCGACGAGGCCGTCAAGGGCGTCGAGGCCGGCGGCAGCGCCACCTTCACCTCCGAGCTCAAGGGCGGCTCCGCCCAGGGCAAGGAGGCCGAGGTCAAGGTCGACGTCACCGCCGTCGCCGCCCGCGAACTCCCCGAGCTGGACGATGACTTCGCGCAGCTGGCGAGTGAGTTCGACACGCTGGAAGAGCTTCGCGCCGACAGCAGCAAGCGCCTTGCCCAGATGAAGAAGTACGACCAGGCCACCCAGGCGCAGGAGAAGGTCCTGGACGAGCTGCTCAAGCTCGTCGAGGTGCCGATTCCCGAGAAGCTGCTCGCGGACGAGATCCAGACCCGCAAGCACAACCTGGAGAACCACCAGCTCGGCCAGATGGGCCTCGACCTCGCGAAGTACCTGGAGATCCAGGGCAAGACCGAGGAAGAGTTCGACGCCGAGACCAAGGAGCAGGCGGAGAAGGGCATCAAGACCCAGTTCATCCTGGATGAGCTGGTCAACAAGGAGAAGCTGAACGTCAGCCAGGAGGAGCTCACCGAGCACCTCATGCGCCGCGCGCAGTCCTCCGGTATGTCCCCCGACCAGTTCGCCCAGGCCGTCGTCGAGGGTGGCCAGGTGCCGATGCTCGTCGGCGAGGTCGCCCGCGGCAAGGCACTCGCCGTGGTCGTCGAGGCCGCCACGGTCAAGGACACCACCGGCGAGGTCGTCGACCTCGACGACGAGGACGAGACCGCCGAGACGGTCGAGGCCGGCGCCGAGACCGCCGAGGACGCCCCGGCCGAGGAGAAGAACGAGGCCTGAGCCCCGGCTCCCTCGCTGCTTCCCCGAGTCAGCTGATCACGGGCCCGAACACGCACGTCCGCGTGTTCGGGCCCGTAGTCATACCGGCCCGGTGAGCCTGCGCTCACAGCGAACAGTTATCGATGCGGGATGGCGTTGTCCGACCTGCGCGTTAGGGTCCGTAGATACGAGGGCAGGGGAGTACCGCACACCGCGCCGGAAGCACCACACGGCGACGGTCCCCGCGCCCCAGAAGACGACGCTGAGACGGTCTCGAGCCGTCCGACAACGAGCAGGTGGACACGTGACGATCCCGATGCCTTCCGCCGCCGCTGAGCCGACCTTCGGTGGCCTCGGCGACCAGGTCTACAACCGGCTGCTCGGCGAGCGGATCATCTTTCTCGGCCAGCAGGTCGACGACGACATCGCCAACAAGATCACCGCGCAGCTGCTTCTCCTCGCCGCGGACCCGGACAAGGACATCTTCCTCTACATCAACTCTCCGGGCGGCTCGATCTCGGCCGGTCTGGCGATCTACGACACGATGCAGTACATCAAGAACGACGTCGTGACGATCGCGATGGGCCTCGCCGCCTCGATGGGGCAGTTCCTGCTGAGTGCCGGTACCCCGGGCAAGCGTTTCGCGCTGCCGAATGCGGAGATCCTGATCCACCAGCCGTCCGCGGGTCTGGCGGGCTCCGCCTCGGACATCAAGATCCACGCCGAGCGGCTGCTGCACACCAAGAAGCGGATGGCGGAGCTGACCGCCTTCCACACCGGCCAGACCGTCGACCGGATCACCCACGACTCCGACCGCGACCGCTGGTTCTCCGCCGACGAGGCCAAGGAGTACGGCCTCATCGATGACGTGATGACCTCCGCCGCAGGCGTTCCGGGCGGGGGCGGCACCGGGGCCTGAGCCCCGTACCACTCGCCCCACAGCCACCCCAGCCCACTTGATCGCCACCAGGACGGTGAACACCACGATGAACAACTACCCCGGCAGCGGCCTGAACCAGGGCGCCGAGTCCGAGTTTTCCGGTCCTCGGGCCGAGTCCCGCTACATCATTCCGCGCTTCGTCGAGCGCACGTCGCAGGGTGTGCGCGAGTACGACCCGTACGCCAAGCTCTTCGAGGAGCGGGTGATCTTCCTCGGCGTGCAGATCGACGACGCTTCGGCCAACGACGTCATGGCGCAGCTGCTGTGCCTGGAGTCGATGGACCCCGACCGGGACATCTCGATCTACATCAACTCGCCCGGTGGCTCCTTCACGGCGCTCACCGCGATCTACGACACGATGCAGTTCGTGAAGCCCGACATCCAGACGGTCTGCATGGGCCAGGCGGCCTCCGCCGCGGCCGTGCTGCTCGCGGCCGGCACCCCCGGCAAGCGGATGGCGCTGCCGAACGCCCGCGTGCTGATCCACCAGCCGTACAGCGAGACCGGCCGCGGCCAGGTTTCCGACCTGGAGATCGCCGCCAACGAAATCCTGCGGATGCGTTCGCAGCTGGAAGACCTGCTGGCCAAGCACTCCTCCACCCCGATCGAGAAGATCCGCGACGACATCGAGCGCGACAAGATCCTGACGGCCGAGGAGTCCCTGGCGTACGGTCTGGTCGACCAGATCGTCTCGACGCGGAAGTCGTCCGTCTCGGTCTGATCGCGGTCCTCGCGAAATGAGCCGGAGAGTTGCCCCCTTGGGCCGAGTGAACTTCAGTCGGTCCAAGGGGGGCCCGTACGGGGGGCCCGGCAAGGTACCGTCGATAGGCAAGCACCCGGGTCCGTAGGAGCAATGCGGATCCCAGGCGAAGGGGAAGCACCTCGTGGCACGCATCGGTGACGGCGGCGACCTGCTCAAGTGCTCATTCTGCGGAAAGAGCCAGAAGCAGGTGAAGAAGCTCATCGCGGGACCTGGTGTGTACATCTGCGACGAGTGCATCGACCTCTGCAACGAAATCATCGAGGAGGAGCTCGCCGAGACCTCCGAGGTGCGGTGGGAGGAACTCCCCAAGCCTCGGGAGATCTACGAGTTCCTGGAGAGCTACGTGGTGGGCCAGTCGCCCGCCAAGAAGGCGCTCTCGGTCGCCGTCTACAACCACTACAAGCGGGTGCAGGCGGGCGAGAACGGCGGCGGGCGCGGCGACGAGGGCATCGAGCTCGCCAAGTCCAACATCCTGCTGCTCGGCCCCACCGGCTCCGGCAAGACCCTGCTTGCCCAGACGCTCGCCAGGATGCTGAACGTCCCCTTCGCGTTCGCCGACGCCACGGCGCTGACGGAGGCCGGCTACGTCGGCGAGGACGTCGAGAACATCCTCCTCAAGCTGATCCAGGCCGCGGACTTCGACATCAAGAAGGCCGAGACCGGCATCATCTACATCGACGAGATCGACAAGGTCGCCCGTAAGAGCGAGAACCCTTCGATCACCCGCGATGTTTCCGGCGAGGGCGTCCAGCAGGCGCTGCTGAAGATCCTGGAGGGCACCACCGCCTCCGTGCCGCCGCAGGGCGGCCGCAAGCACCCGCACCAGGAATTCATCCAGATCGACACGACGAACGTGCTGTTCATCGTGGGCGGCGCGTTCGCCGGCCTGGAGAAGATCGTCGAGGCGCGGTCCGGTGCCAAGGGCATCGGCTTCGGCGCCACGATCCGCTCCAAGCGCGAGATCGAGTCCAAGGACCAGCTCCAGGAGGTCATGCCGGAGGACCTGGTGAAGTTCGGGATGATCCCGGAGTTCATCGGCCGCGTCCCGGTCATCACCTCCGTCCACAACCTCGACCGCGAGGCCCTGCTGCAGATCCTCGTCGAGCCGCGCAACGCGCTCGTCAAGCAGTACCAGCGGCTCTTCGAACTCGACGGTGTGGAGCTGGACTTCGACCGCCCGGCCCTGGAAGCCATCGCCGACCAGGCCATCCTCCGAGGCACCGGCGCCCGCGGTCTGCGCGCCATCATGGAAGAGGTCCTGCAGGCGGTGATGTACGAAATCCCGTCCCGCAAGGACGTCGCCCGCGTCGTCATCACCGAAGAGGTCGTGCACTCCAACGTGAACCCGACCCTCGTCCCCCGCAACCGCGGTGAGTCGGACGAGCCGCAGGAGAAGAGCGCGTAACGGGGCGGTCCACCGCACGGACAACGAGAGAGCCGCCGGCAACGAGGACGCTGCCGGCGGCTCTCTGTCTGCTCACTTCTCCTTGCGGACCTCGTCGCGGATCTTGGCGGTCTTCTCCGCCAGTTCCTCGGCGCCGGGCGCCTTCGCGAGGGACTCAGCCGTCGCGGAGGTGGGGGGCGTGTCGGTCGCCGTGACGACGCCGATCGCGCTGGTGTCACCCCAGATGCAGACGGAGGCGTTGAGCGAGATGTTGATGCCACCCTGACCGGCGGTGATCTTCTGTGTCTTGCACTTGAGCACCGCGCCGTCGAATCCGTCCGGCGAGTATTCGGTGGCCTCGGTGACCGTCTCGATCTGGACCTTCCGGGTGGCCGCGGACTTCTTCTGGTTGTCGTCCAGCTTGGCGAACATCTGGTCCACCGCGGACTCGGGGTCAGCGATCTTGCCGTAGGCGCCGGCCACCGAGAGCTTCAGCTTGCTGGGGTTCTCGTACGCGCCCTGGACACCCTTGCCGTCCGTGATCCCCAGCGCCTTGGACTCCTTGTCGTCGGTGAGGTCCTCGGCGCCGCCGGCCCCGGAACCGTCCGACGACTTGGTGAACTCACCACTCAGCAGCTTCTCCGGCATCACCATCGTGTACGGCTTCACGTCGCCGCCACCGCCCGAGCCGAAGACGAAGTACGCGCCGACGCCGATGGCCGCCACGACCGCGACCGCTCCGACGATGAGGCCGATCTTCTTGCCGTTGCCGCCGGACTCCGGCGGGGCCGGGGGGATCATGCCGTACGGCGTCTGCTGGCCGTAGGGGCCGGGCTGTTGGGGCTGCTGGCCGTAGCCGGGCTGGCCGCCCTGCTGGGGGTAGCCGTAGCCCTGCGGGGGCGCCTGGCCGCCCTGGGGGTATCCGTATCCCTGCTGCGGGGGCACCTGGCCGCCCTGCTGCGGGTAGCCGTACCCGGGCTGCTGAGGCTGCTGCGGCTGACCGTACGGGCCGGGCTGCTGCGGCTGCTGGCCGTACGGGCCGGGTGGCGGCTGGTTGTAGCTCATGGAGCGGTTCCCCTCGTGACAACTTCAGGCAGCTGATGTTTATGCGCTGCCGACATCCTGTACGACGCCACCGACAGCCGGTGCCCCGGGGGCGAAACCGGTTCGAGACTGCTACATCCGCGCCCGTACACTGTGCGTCGTGACCGAGAACACTCAGCAGAGCACCCACAGCGCCCCCGAACTGCCGACTCAGTACACGCCGGCCGACGTAGAGGGGCCGCTGTACGAGCGCTGGGTAGAGCGGGGCTATTTCGAGGCGGACGAGAAGAGCGAGAAGCCGCCGTACACGATCGTCATCCCGCCGCCGAACGTCACCGGGTCCCTGCACCTGGGGCACGCCTTCGAGCACACCCTCATCGACGCGCTCACCCGGCGTAAGCGCATGCAGGGCTTCGAGACGCTGTGGCAGCCGGGCATGGACCACGCCGGTATCGCCACCCAGAACGTCGTCGAGCGCGAGCTGGCCAAGGAGGGCGTCTCCCGCCACGACCTGGGCCGTGAGGCGTTCGTCGAGCGCGTCTGGCAGTGGAAGAACGAGTCCGGCGGCCAGATCTCGGGCCAGATGCGCCGGCTGGGCGACGGCGTCGCCTGGTCGCGTGAGCGGTTCACGATGGACGAGGGCCTGACCAAGGCCGTCCAGACCATCTTCAAGCGGCTCTACGACGACGAGCTGATCTACCGCGCCGAGCGCATCATCAACTGGTGCCCGCGCTGCCTGACCGCCATCTCGGACATCGAGGTGGAGTACCAGGACGACGACGGCGAGCTGGTCTCGATCCGCTACGGCGAGGGCGACTCGTCGATCGTCGTCGCCACGACCCGTGCGGAGACGATGCTGGGTGACACCGCGGTCGCGGTCCACCCGGAGGACGAGCGGTACGCGCATCTCGTCGGCACCGAGATCGAGTTGCCGCTGACCGGCCGCCGTATCCCGGTCGTCGCCGACGAGCACGTCGACCCGGAGTTCGGCACCGGCGCGGTCAAGGTCACCCCGGCCCACGACCCGAACGACTTCGAGATCGGCCGCCGGCACGACCTGCCCAACCTCGCCGTCCTCGACGAGCGCGGTGTGATCACCGCGCACGGCCCCTTCCAGGGCCTGGACCGTTTCGAGGCCCGTTCCGCGATCGTCGGCGCGCTGCGCGCCGAGGGCCGCATCGTCGCCGAGAAGCGTCCGTACACCCACTCCGTCGGGCACTGCTCGCGCTGCAAGACGACCATCGAGCCGCGGCTGTCGATGCAGTGGTGGGTCAAGGTCGGCCCGCTGGCGCAGGCCGCCGGTGACGCGGTCCGTGACGGCAAGGTCGCGATCCACCCCAAGGAGATGGAGTCCCGCTACTTCGGCTGGGTCGACAACCTCCACGACTGGTGCATCTCGCGGCAGTTGTGGTGGGGACACCGCATTCCGGTCTGGTACGGCCCGAACGGCGAGGTCGTCTGCGTCGGACCGGACGACGAGGCGCCGACCGGCGAGGGCTGGACGCAGGACACGGACGTCCTCGACACCTGGTTCTCGTCCGGACTGTGGCCGTTCTCCACCCTGGGCTGGCCCGAGCAGACCCCGAGCGTCGAGAAGTTCTACCCGAACTCCGTCCTGGTCACCGGCTACGACATCCTGTTCTTCTGGGTCGCCCGGATGATGATGTTCGGCATCTACGCGATGGACGGCACCCCGCCGTTCCACACCATCGCGCTGCACGGCATGGTCCGTGACCAGTTCGGCAAGAAGATGTCCAAGTCCTTCGGGAACGCGGTCAATCCGCTGGACTGGATGGAGGCGTACGGCGCGGACGCCGTCCGCTTCACCCTCGCCCGCGGCGCCAACCCCGGTGTCGACGTGCCGATCGGCGAGGACTGGGTCCAGGGGTCCCGGAACTTCGCCAACAAGATCTGGAACGCCACCCGCTTCGCGATGATGAACGGCGCCACGATCGAGGGTGAGCTGCCGGCCGCCGAGCAGCTGTCGGCGACCGACCGGTGGATCCTGTCGCGGCTGAACTCGGTCGTCGCCGAGGTGGACGCGTACTACGACGACTACCAGTTCGCGAAGCTGTCGGACACGCTCTTCCACTTCGCGTGGGACGAGGTCTTCGACTGGTACGTCGAGCTGTCCAAGACGACCTTCATGGCGGGCGGGCCGGCCGCCGAGGTCTCGCGCCGGGTGCTGGGCGAGGTCCTGGACGTCACGCTGCGGCTGCTGCACCCGATCGTCCCGTTCGTCACCGAGACCCTGTGGACGACGCTGACCGGCCGTGAGTCGGTCGTCATCGCCGAGTGGCCGGGCGACTCCGGCTTCCGGGACGCGGCGGCCGAGCAGGAGATCGGGCTCGTGCAGCAGGTGGTCACCGAGGTCCGCCGCTTCCGCTCGGACCAGGGGCTGCAGCCCGGCCAGAAGGTTCCGGCCCGGCTGGACCTGTCCGGTACGGCGCTGGCGGCGCACGAGGCCGGGATGCGTTCGCTGCTGCGGCTGCAGCCGGCCGGTGACGACTTCAGCGCCACCGCCTCGCTGCCGGTCGCGGGCGCGACCGTCGCGCTGGACCTGTCCGGTGCGATCGACATCGAGGCCGAGCGCAAGCGGCTGACGAAGGACCTGGCCGCGGCGGAGAAGGAGAAGGCGCAGGCCAACGGCAAGCTCGGCAACGAGGCGTTCCTCGCCAAGGCGCCGGAGAAGGTCGTGGACAAGATCCGCGGCCGGCTGGAGGCCGCGGAGGCGGACATCGTCCGGATCACCGCGCAGCTGGCGGCCCTGCCCCAGGCGTAGCGGCCCGACCGGGCCACGGCCCGGGTTCCGTGCCGCTCGCAGGCCCCTCGTCCTCACGGGCGGGGGGCCTGCGGCGTACCCGCCCCCGTTGTCCCCGCTGCCCCTGGCCGCGCCCGCCCCGTTCCCGCACCGGCCAGAACAGCACGTACGCCGTCGACACCGCCACGAACGCGAACCGGATCAGGCCGCGTGCGGCGTCGTCGGGTATCGCGAAGACGCTCCCGTAGAGGGTGAGCAGCGCCAGCCAGCTCCACCAGGGGACCAGCCGTCGCTGGCCGATGACGTCCCACAGCAGGGTGCCGAGCAGTACGGACGCCGTGTAGTACGTGTAGACGCTCGGGTCCAGGACGATGCGGGCGTTGGCGCCGAGCAGGACCACGGCGGCCCACCGGCCGCGCCAGACGGCGAGGGCGCCCAGCGCGAGCCCCAGGGCGGCCTGCGCGGGCCGGTCCCAGCCGGGTGTCTCCGGGTCGCCGACGCCCAGCCAGCGCAGTGCGGACGCCGGATGGTTGGGGATGGCGAACTTCGCCGCGGCGAGGGACTGCGGGTCGCCGATGAAGAACGGCAGCCAGGCGAGCGCGACCAGGCCCGCCAGCCACAGGGCGGCGCGCAGCCACTTCTCCCGGGGGAGGGCGAGCAGCAGCGGCACGAAGGCCAGCGCGGTCGGCTTGGAGTCCATGGCCAGCGCCAGGCACGCGCCGGTCAGGGCGGCGTTGCCGCGGGTGACGGAACGTACCGCGAGGGTGGTGAAGAACAGCGCGAGGACGTCGTCGAGATGCCCGAAGCGGACCGCGACCTCGATCCACATGGGGATGAACGCGAGCCCGGCGATCAGGACGCGCTGCCGCAGCCGCTGGTGGTTGGTGCCGGTGCCGAGGAAGTGGTGGGCGGCGCTGCGGCCGGCCAGGACCACGATCACCAGGCCGAGCAGCGACATCAGGGCCGCGGCGAGGAACTGGCCGGTGGCCTCGTGGAAAGGGTTGAACAGTCCCGCGACGAGGAAGCTGACCGGGCCCATCTGGAGTTCGGGGTGGTGGGCGTAGAGGTTGAGGCCTCCGGTGCCGTCGCCGGCGGCGCCCTGGTAGAGGAGTTCGCCGCCGGTGCGCAGATAGTGCCAGGAGAAGCCGCCGTTCGGCTCGACCACGGCGAACCAGAGCACGGTCCACACGGTGAGCAGCACCAAATGCATCCGCTGGCTGATTGCCGGCACCCGTCCTCAGCTCCCGCTCTCCGTTGTGGGCGTACCGGGGTGTTCAGAGCCCGCCGTCGAAGAGGGCGGAATGCGGCAAAAAGTTGTTCCGTCCGGTCAATTGATCGTTCTCATGGCGCTCTCATGTCGGCGAGGCACGGTGGAACGGAATGCCGGAGCCCCGGCAGACCGCGCACGAACAGCACCGAGGAGCCGCGCCCGCCATGAACAAACCGCTGCGACGGGTCTCGGTCTTCTGCCTCGCGCTGATACTCGCGCTGATGGGCTGGGCCACCTGGCTGCAGGCCGCGAAGGCGAGCGACTACAAGGACGACCCGAAGAACCCGCGGGTGGCGATCGGCAAGTACTCCGCGCCGCTGGGCAACATCCTCGTCGGCGGGCGGCCGGTCACCGGATCCGTCGCCACCCCCTCCTCCCTGAAGTACAAGCGGACGTACAAGGACGGCCCGCTGTACGCGCCGGTCACCGGCTTCACCTCGCAGATCTTCGGCAGCAACCAGCTGGAGAGCCTGAACGGCGACCTCCTCGACGGCTCCGACAGCCGGCTGCAGAGCCCCGCCGACGCGCTGACGCACCGCCGCGCCAAGGGCGGCGACGTGGCCACCACCATCGACTCCAAGGTGCAGAAGGCCGGCTACGAGGCGCTCGGCGACAAGACGGGCGCCGCGGTCGCCATGGACCCGGCGACCGGGCGGATCCTGGGCATGGTCAGCACACCGTCCTACGACCCGGCGAAGTTCTCCGGTTCCGGCAGCGCCGACCAGAAGGCCTGGAAGGCGATGTCGGACAATGCCGGGAAGCCCGAGCTGAACCGCGCGCTGCGCCAGCCGCTGCCGCCCGGCTCCACCTTCAAGCTGGTGGTCGCGGCCGCCGCGCTGGAGGACGGCCTGTACTCCTCGGTGGACGAGCCCACCAAGAGCCCCGACCCGTACACCCTGCCGCACACCCGCACCGAGCTGACCAACGAGAACGCCTCCGCGCCCTGCAAGAACGCCGACATCCGCACCGCGCTCCAGTACTCCTGCAACACCGTTTTCGCGAAGATGGCCGCCGACCTGGGGCAGCAGAAGGTGGCGGCGCAGGCCGAGAAGTTCGGCTTCAACGACGACAAGGTGGACACCCCGGTACGGGCCGGCAAGAGCGTCTACCCCACCGACATGGACGACGCGCAGACCGCGCTGTCCGGGATCGGCCAGTTCAACGACCAGGCGACCCCGCTGCAGATGGCGATGGTCTCCGCGGCCATCGCCCACGGCGGTGAGCTGAAGAGCCCGCAGCTGGTCGACAAGCTGACCGACGGCGGCGGCAACACCGTCCAGCAGAACACCCCGAAGACGTACGGCCGGGCGATGTCGGCGCGGACCGCCGAGCAGCTGCGGTCGGCGATGGGGACGGTGGTGGACAAGGGCACCGGATCCGGCGCGAAGATCGGCGGACTGACCGTCGGCGGCAAGACGGGCACCGCTCAGCACGGCGTCGACAACAGCGGTACGCCCTACGCCTGGTTCGTCTCCTATGCCGAGGACAGTGAAGGCCGCCAGGTCGCGGTGGCCGTGATGGTCGAGGACGGCCATGCGGCCCGCAACGAGATCTCCGGCAACGGTCTCGCGGCCCCGATCGCCCGCTCCATGATGAAGGCGGCCCTCGGGTAGGTGCCGCAGCGCGACCGCTGTCACCGGTGCCTCGTAGACTGGTCGGCGTGAGCGAGCGCCCCCAGAACGACGACCCTGACCCGACCGAAGCCTTCGACGACATGGTCGAGGCGGAGACCAGCCGTGACCCCGATCTCGCGGTGATCGAGGCCGGCAGCCGCACCCTGCGCGCGCAGGCCGGACCGCCGCAGGACGACGGTGTCCCTGCCCGCCCCACCGACCCCGAGGTCGACCGCGCGCTGCGTGCCGTGGAGGACGAGCTGGCCGGCCGCTGGGGTGAGACCAAGCTCGACCCGTCGGTGCAGCGCATCGAGGCGCTGCTGGACATCCTGGGTTCGCCGCAGCGCGCGTATCCGTCGATCCACATCACCGGCACCAACGGCAAGACCAGCACGGCCCGCATGATCGAGGCCCTGCTGTGCGCCTTCGACCTGCGCACCGGCCGCTACACCAGCCCGCACGTCCAGTCCGTCACCGAGCGCATCAGCCTGGACGGCAGCCCGATCTCCGCCGAGCGCTTCATCGAGACGTACCACGACATCGCCCCGTATGTGGAGATGGTCGACACCCAGCAGGATTACCGCCTGTCCTTCTTCGAGGTCCTGACGGCGATGGCGTACGCGGCCTTCGCCGACGCGCCGGTGGACATCGCCGTCGTCGAGGTCGGCATGGGCGGCACCTGGGACGCGACGAATGTGATCGACGGCGATGTCGCCGTGGTCACCCCGATCTCGCTGGACCACACCGACCGGCTGGGTGAGACGCCCGAGCTGATCGCCGGGGAGAAGTCCGGGATCATCAAGAAGGACGCCACCGTCGTGCTGGCCCAGCAGCCGGTCGACGCGGCGTCCGTGATGCTCAAGCGCGCCGTCGAGGTGGATGCCACGGTCGCCCGCGAGGGCATGGAATTCGGGGTGATCGGCCGCGAGGTCGCGGTCGGCGGCCAGATGCTGACGCTGCGCGGGCTGGGCGGCGAGTATCCGGAGATCTTCCTCCCGCTGTACGGCGCCCATCAGGCGCACAACGCCGCGGTGGCGCTCGCCGCGGTCGAGGCGTTCTTCGGCGTCGGCTCCGAGCACGCCCGGGTGCTGGACATCGACACCATCCGCTCGGCGTTCGCCGCCGTCTCCTCGCCCGGCCGCATGGAGGTCGTCCGGCGCAGCCCGACGGTCGTGCTGGACGCGGCGCACAACCCGGCCGGCGCGCGGGCGGCGGCCGAGGCGGTCACCGAGGCCTTCGGCTTCAGCCGTCTGGTGGGCGTGGTCGGGGCCAGCGCGGACAAGGACGTCCGGGGTTTCCTGGAGGCCTTCGAGCCGATCTTCGCCGAGGTCGTGGTGACGCGGAACGCCAGCCATCGTGCGATGGACCCCGATGAGCTGGCGGCCGTCGCCGTCGAGGTGTTCGGCGCCGACCGGGTCCAGGTCGAGCCGCGGCTCGACGATGCCCTGGAGTCGGCGATCACCCTCGCCGAGGAAGAGGGCGAGTATTCCGGAGCGGGTGTGCTGGTGACCGGCTCGGTGATCACGGTCGGCGAGGCCCGGCTGCTCATGGGGAGGAAATGACCATGCGCACCTTGTGTGCGAGCACCCTGATAGGGGAGTTCTTCGTGATCGGCTTCGCCGGCCTGGTCGCGACGCAGCTCGGTGATCTGTCGGCGGCCACGGTCTGGACCGTCAGCGGGGCGGCGATGCTGCTGAGCGTGCTGCTGTGCGGCATGCTCTCCCGCCCCGGCGGCATCCAGCTCGGCTGGGCGCTGCAGATCGCCCTGATCGCCAGTGGCTTCGTCATTCCGACGATGTTCTTCCTGGGCGCCGTGTTCGCGGCCCTGTGGTGGGCGTCGGTCCATTTCGGCCGCAAGATCGATGAGGCGAAGGCCCGTTGGGCGGAGCAGGCCGAAGCGGCGGATGAGCCGGTGGGGGACCCGGCGTAGGACCCCGGAGGCGGCCCGGCGGGGGGCCTGGCGGCCGGGCCCGGGACGGCCGCTCCGGAGGCCGGGGGCGGGCCCGCGAGAGGCCGTGTCCCCCATGTAGCCTCAGGGCACCCGCTGACCGTCGTTCGTATACAGGGAGTCTTTCGTGAGCCAGCGCACCCTCGTCCTTCTCAAGCCCGACGCCGTTCGCCGCGGTCTGGTCGGCGAGATCATCGGCCGTATCGAGAACAAGGCCGGCTGGACGATCGGCGCACTGGAGCTGCGCAGCCTGGACCGTGAGCTTCTGGAGCAGCACTACGCCGAGCACGTCGGCAAGCCGTTCTACGAGCCGCTGGTGGAATTCATGTCCTCCGGTCCGGTGGTCTCGCTCGTCGTCGAGGGCGAGCGGGTCATCGAGGGTGTGCGTGCGCTGGCGGGTCCGACTGACCCGATTGCCGCACCGAGTGGGTCCATTCGTGGGGACTTCGGCACGATCACCCGAGAGAATCTGATCCACGCCTCGGATTCCGAAGAGTCCGCCGAGCGCGAGATCAAGATTTTCTTTCCGGGCGTTTCCTGACGCTTCATCAGCTCTAAACCCCTCGTGACCAGGGGCGACCGTCAAAATCACCGGTCGCCCTTTGGTGTATGCACCGCGATCGGGGGAACGCATCATCGCGACACGACGTCACCATTGAGGCGGGCGGGTGCGTGTACGCCTGACAATGGCGGAAGTGCCTTACAACGTGTTCGATAGGGCAAGACGACGAACTACGATGGAGGCTTCCGCGCCTCACAGCGCATCACCTCCTGCCGACCTCCAGTAAGCATTCGCTCCAGTTGGGAAGGCCAGACGTATCCTCATGGGGAACAACATGTCGTTCATCGGCCGTGACATGGCTGTCGACCTCGGGACCGCCAACACGCTGGTGTACGTCAGGGGCCGAGGAATCGTTCTCAACGAACCGTCGGTCGTGGCCATCAACACCAACACCGGTGGCATCTTGGCGGTCGGTTCCGAGGCGAAGAAGATGATCGGGCGAACGCCCGGCAACATCGTCGCCGTACGACCCCTGAAGGACGGCGTGATCGCCGACTTCGAGATCACCGAGCGGATGCTCCGCTACTTCATCCTCAAGATCCACAAGCGCCGCTGGATGGCCCGGCCCCGCGTGGTGGTGTGCGTCCCCTCCGGTATCACCGGAGTCGAGCGCCGCGCCGTCATCGAGGCCTCCACCCAGGCCGGTGCGCGCCAGGTCCACATCATCGAGGAGCCGATGGCCGCCGCCATCGGGTCCGGGCTGCCGGTCCACGAGGCCACCGGCAACATGGTCGTGGACATCGGCGGCGGTACGACCGAGGTCGCGGTCATCTCGCTCGGCGGGATCGTCACGGCCCAGTCCATCCGGGTGGCCGGCGACGAGCTGGACAACGCGATCATCCAGCACATCAAGAAGGAGTACAGCCTTCTGCTGGGCGAGCGCACCGCCGAGAGCATCAAGATCACCATCGGTTCGGCGTACGACCTGGAGCAGGACGAGCACACCGAGATCCGCGGTCGCGACCTGGTCTCGGGCCTGCCGAAGACCGTCGTCATCTCGGCCGCCGAGGTCCGCAAGGCCATCGAGGAACCGGTCAACTCCATCGTCGACGCGGTGAAGACGACCCTCGACAAGTGCCCGCCGGAGCTCTCCGGTGACGTCATGGACCGCGGCATCGTGCTCACCGGAGGCGGCGCCCTGCTCCGCGGCCTCGACGAGCGGCTGCGCCGCGAGACCGGAATGCCCATCCATATCGCCGAGGACCCGCTCGACTCCGTCGCGCTCGGTTCCGGCAAGTGTGTCGAGGAGTTCGAGGCGCTCCAGCAGGTCCTCGACTCCCAGCCGCGCAGGTAGCGAGCGCCGGGCCCGCCGTCCTCCAGGCGGGCCCTTGCTCGCGACCCGCCCCGCCGGCACCGTGCGGCGGCCACCAGGGTCGGGCACCATGGCCCTATCGACGGATTCGTCCGGCGGATCGCTGATATACAGACACAACAGCCCCACACCCGCGGTGCACTGACTCTTCACCACCCGGCACCGCCCACAAAAGGCACAACGCTCCATAGAGGCAGAACGCTCAACTCCCGAACGAGACCGGCGAGGGCCCGCAGCCGGCCGGTCCTACGAGGAAGGACACGGCCGCCGCACGTGAGGGACACACGAGAGAGCCGGCTGCTGCTGGTGCTGCTGGTCGCGATCGCGTTCGCGCTGATCACGGTCGATATCCGCGGCGGCGAACAGTCCCCGCTCGACGGTGCCCGGCAAGCCGCCGCATCCGCCTTCGGACCGGTCGAGAGCGGCGTGGCAACCGTCGTCAACCCGGTCGGCAACGCCGTCGGCGCCGTACGCGACTCCGGCGACCGGCACACCCGGATCAGCGCGCTGGAGCACGAGAACGCCGCCCTGAAGGCCAAGCTCGGCTCCTCCGACCGCAACCGCAACCGCGCCGCCGAGCTCGACAAGATCCTCAAGAGCGCCGGCACCGGCCAATACGGCATCAAGGGCGCCGAGGTCATCGCCATCGGCGCCACCCAGGGCTTCTCCTGGACCGTCACCATCGACGCCGGCACCCGCGACGGCATCGCCCGCGACATGACGGTCCTCAACGGCGACGGGCTGGTCGGCCGGGTCACCACCGTCGGCGCCAACACCGCCACCGTGCTGCTGGCCAACGACCCCGACTTCACCGTCGGCACCCGTATGGAGAAGACCAACGAGATCGGCTTCGCCAACGGCCAGGGCGGCCGCTCGCTGCGCGTCCAGCTCCTCAACGGCAAGGCCGCGATCAGCAAGGGCGACCGGCTGGTCACCTTCGGCTCCAGCAAGGACAAGCCGTTCGTGCCGGGCGTCCCGGTGGGCCAGGTCGTCAAGGTCGAACGGTCCAACGGCGCGCTGACCCGCACCGTCCAGGTCCGTCCCTACGTCGCCTTCTCCCAGCTCGACATCGTCGGCGTCGTCGTCCAGCCGCCCCGCGAGGACCCGCGCGACACCGTCCTGCCGCCCAAGCCCGAGAAGCCCAAGCCGGCGCCGACGGTCACCGTCACCGCAACGCCCTCCGCGAGCGCCTCCCCCAGGAGCTGACCCCGATGCGCATCAACCGGATCCTGCTCGCGACCCCGCTGGTGGTCCTGGCCCTGGTCATCCAGGTCAGTATCCTCGCCCGGCTCCAACTCCCCGGTGCCGTACCGGACCTGCTGCTGCTGATCGTCCTGGGCCTCGCGCTGGTCTACGGCCACGTCAGCGGCGCGCTGGTCGGCTTCGGCGCCGGGCTGCTCGCCGACCTCGCCCCGCCCTCCGATCACGCCATCGGCCGCTACGCCCTGGTCCTCTGCGTCATCGGCTACGTCGCCGGACTGACCAAGCCGGACTCCGGCCACCACCGTTCGGCGACCGTCCCCCTGATGGTCGTCATCGGCGCCGCCATCGGCTCGACCCTGCTCTACGCCGGCGTCGGCTCGCTCGTCGGGGACACCGCCGCCCGGCACGTCGGCATCGTCGGGCTGCTGCTCAGCGCCACCCTCTACGACCTGCTGCTCGCCCCCTTCATCGTGCCCCTGGTGATGGCCCTGGCGCGCAGAACCGACAGCGACCCGCTGGCCGGCGAGGGCTCCGGCAGCGCGAGCGGCTCGGCGATCGCCCGGGAGCCGGCGTACGGCTGGCTGACCACCACCAGCAGCGGCTTCAAGTCCAGCCGCAGCAGCATGAAGGCGAGCCGCATCCGCGCGGACAAGGCGGCCGGCATCGGCAGCCAGCGCACCGGACTGCTCGGCAAGACCGCCCGCGGCAAGGCAGCACGCCTCAAGGGGGTCAAGCGGCTGTGAGCGGCGCACCCACCGCGCCGGCGGCGCGGACAACCACCGCACGGCGAGCCCGGGACCGGGCCATCGGAATAACAGTGGGGGCGCTGTGAGCAACCTTCCCGCAACGGGCCGGACCTCCCGGGTCACCGTCCGTCTCATCGCCATCCAGATCCTGGTGTTCTCCCTCCTGCTGACGCTCGGCGGCCGGCTCTGGTACCTGCAGATCCGCAACGGCGAGGAGTTCGCCAACGAGGCGAAGAGCAACCACGTCCAGCAGGTCATCGATCCCGCCACCCGCGGCTCCATCCTCGACGCGCGCGGTGTGCCGCTGGCCGACAACCAGACCCGTCTGGTCGTCTCCGCCAGCCGTACCGAGCTGCTGAAGATGAAGGACGACGGCAAGGGCGTGCTCGGCCGGCTCTCCAAGGTGCTCGGCATGTCCGAGAAGGAGATCCGCAACAAGGTCCGGCTCTGCGACGCCAAGACCCCGCAGCCCTGCTGGAACGGCTCGCCCTACCAGCCGATCCCGATCACGGACGAGGCCACCACCCAGCAGGCCCTCCAGATCCGCGAGCGCTCCGAGGACTTCCCCGGCATCAGCGCGGAGCCCACCGCGGTCCGCCGCTACGCCGCCCCCGGCAAGGCCAACACCGCCCAGGTCCTCGGCTATCTCTCGCCGGTCACCGACGACGAGATCAAGAAGGCCGAGCACACCCGTTCGCCGCTGCTGCGCTCCGACCAGATCGGCCGCTCCGGGCTGGAGCGTACGTACGACAGCGATCTGCGCGGCAAGGCCGGCGTCACCCGATACGAGGTCGACAACCTCGGCCGGGTCATCGGCCAGACCAAGAGCGAGAAGGGCCGGTCCGGCTCCAGCGTCGTCACCAGCATCGACGCCCGCGTGCAGGCGCTGACGGAGCGGGAACTCGACCAGGCGATGAAGACCGCCCGCAAGGAAGTGGACCGGAACACCGGCACCAACTACAAGGCCGACTCGGGTGCCGCCGTCGTCATGGAGGCCAAGACCGGCCGAGTGGTGGCGATGGCCTCCAACCCCGCCTACGACCCCAACGCCTGGGTCGGTGGTATCGACGCCAAGGACTACGCCAACCTCACCGGCAAGAAGTCCAACTACCCGCTGCTGAACCGCGCGATCCAGGGGCAGGCCGCCCCCGGCTCGATCTTCAAGGTCATCTCCACCGCGGCCTCGGTCAACGCGGGCTACGACTTCAACGGCCACTACCCCTGCACCAGCTCGTACAGCATCGGCGGTCAGGTCTTCAAGAACTTCGAGTCCGAGAGCCACGGCGCGATCAGCCTGGGCCGGGCGCTGGAGGTCTCCTGCGACACCGTCTTCTACAAGCTCTCGCACGACGAGTGGAAGAAGGACGGCGGGGACAAGCCGAAGAAGGACGCCCACAACTGGTTCTACAAGACGGCCCACCAGTTCGGGCTGGGCAAGGAGACCGGGGTCGACCTTCCCAACGAGGTCACCGGCCGGGTCCCCGACCGTCAGTGGAAGAAGCAGTTCTGGAACGCCAACAAGACCGACTGGTGCGAGGCCGCGAAGGCCTGGCCGAAGAAGAAGGACTTCAACACCAAGCTCGCCCGTGAGGGCTGCCTCGAAGGCATGAAGCTGCACGCCTACGACTCGATCAACTACGCCATCGGCCAGGGCGACACCCTCGTCACCCCGATCCAGATGGCGACCATCTACTCCGCGATCAGCAACGGCGGCACCCTCTTCAACCCGACCGTCGGCAAGGCGGTCGTCAGCCCCGACGGCAAGGACATCCGGCAGATCAAGCCGTCCTCGCACGGCAGGCTGCCGGTGGGCAAGAAGACCCTCGCCCAGATGGACAGCGCGCTGGCCGGCGTCGCCACCCGCGGCACCGCCGCCTGGCGGTTCGGCGGCTGGCCGCAGGACAAGATCCCGATGCACGCCAAGACCGGCACCGCCGAGGTCTACGGCAAGCAGACCACCTCCTGGTTCGCGACGTACACCAAGGACTACGCGATCCTGATGACGATCGCCCAGGGTGGAACGGGCTCCGGTGCCTCGGGCCCGGCCGTGCGCAACATCTACAACGCCCTGTACGGCGTCAACGAGAAGGGCGACATCGACCCGAAGGCCGCTCTGCTGCCGAAGCCGCAGGACTCGCTCCCCAAGATCGCGAGTGACGGCACGATCGAGTCCCAGCCCATCAAGCCGTTGGCGCCCAAGCCGTCGGCCGAGCCGGCGAGCGAGGAACAGTGACGACCAGCCACACCTCCCGGACGTTCTCCATCCGGCGCTACACCCCCGAACTCAACACCTGGGGGAAGCTCACCGCGCGCGATTCGGTGGTCCGCAAGCTGGACTGGATACTGCTGCTGTCCTGCCTGGCGCTGTCCTGCATGGGCGCGGTGCTGGTCTTCTCGGCCACCCGCAACCGCATCGAGCTCAACCACGACGACCAGTACTTCTTCCTGCTGCACCACCTGCTGAACACCGGCATCGGCCTCGCCCTGGCCGGCGCCACTATCTGGCTGGGCCACCGCACCCTGCGCGGCGCCGTCCCGGTCCTCTACGGCCTCTCCGTCGTGCTCTCGCTGCTGGTGCTGACCCCGCTGGGCGCCACCATCAACGGTTCGCGTTCCTGGCTGGCCATCCCGGGCGGTTTCTCCCTCCAGCCCGCCGAGTTCGCGAAGATCACCATCACGCTCGGTATGGCGATGCTGCTGGCGGCGCGAGTCGACGCCGGCGACCGCCCGCACCCCGACCACCGGACCGTCTTCCAGGCCCTCGGCCTGGCCGCCGTGCCCGTCGGCATCATCCTTCTGATGCCCGACCTCGGCTCGGTGATGGTCCTCGGCGCGATCATCCTCGGCGTCCTGCTCGCCTCCGGCGCCTCCAACCGCTGGGTCCTCGGCCTGCTGGGGACCGGCGTCGTCGGCTGCCTCGCCGTCTGGCAGTTCGGTCTGCTCGACGACTACCAGATCGCCCGGTTCGCCGCCTTCGCCAACCCGAGCCTCGACCCGGCCGGTGTCGGCTACAACACCAACCAGGCGCGTATCGCCATCGGCGGCGGCGGCCTGACCGGCTCGGGTCTCTTCCAGGGGAGCCAGACCACCGGCCAGTTCGTCCCCGAGCAGCAGACCGACTTCATCTTCACCGTCGCGGGCGAGGAACTCGGTTTCCTGGGCGCGGGCCTGATCATCGTGCTGCTCGGCGTCGTCCTGTGGCGCGCCTGCCGTATCGCCCGCGAGACCACCGAGCTCTACGGCACGGTCGTCGCGGCCGGCATCATCGCCTGGTTTTCCTTCCAGGCCTTCGAGAACATCGGCATGACGCTGGGCATCATGCCCGTGACGGGCCTTCCGCTGCCCTTCGTCTCGTACGGCGGCACGTCCATGTTCGCCGTCTGGATCGCGATCGGACTGCTCCAGTCGATCCGGGTGCAACGGCCGGTGTCGGCCTCGCGGTGAGCGGGGGCGGGCAGCGCCCCGCCGGGGTGCGTGCGGCGGGCGAGCCGGCAGGACCGGCTGCGGTCCGCCGCGTCAGCCGCTGACGCCCCTGCCCGCGCTGCCGTCACCGCCGGCGGCGTAGAGCTCGAACCAGAGGGACATCGAGCGGACCGGCCCCTCGGACGGCGTCGTGCCCCAGCGGTCGGCGAGCCGCGTGAGCAGCAGCACGCCCCGGTCCGGCTGCTCGGGGTCCGGCTGCCGGCCGGCCTCCCCGCGCGGCGCCGGGGCGGTGGCCATCCCCTCGTCATGGACGCTGATCCGCAGACCGTGCGCCGCCGTCAGCACGCGGACCAGGATGTCCGTGGTGCCGGCGCCGGCCGGGGCCCGGAGGTGGGAGCGGGTGACCGCCTCCGACGCGAGGAGCACCGCCGTGTCGGCGAGCGGAGCGAGCGGCGTGCGGTGCAGCACGGCGCGTACGAAGTCCCGGGCGACCTTCGGGGCGGTGGGCGCGCTCGGTGCGGCCAGGAGGTACGGGCGGGCGCCGGCCGAGACGCGGAGGGGCGTCGGGGCGACGGCGGCGGTGTGAGGGTGCACGGGAGTCTCCCTCCCCGGAGGGGTCGAGTGAACGCCAGGGCCACCTTGCGTGGGTGGGTGGTGACACACCGTAGGTCACCCCGTGCGGTGCGTGCGACCTTCCCCATGAGCGGCGCGAAGCGTCAGCGCGTGGGCGGTGACGTGCGCCGCGCCCGTGCTCCGTCATGAGCCCGGCGGATCCGTGAGCGGGGCGGTCGGCCGGTCCGGAGGGTGGCCGTCCGTGGGGCAGGTGACTAGGTTCGATGCATGGTGGACACCGTGCGAGAGATCGAGCGGAAGTACGCAGCGGCCGACGAGACGCAGCTGCCGGACCTGACCGGAGTGGCGCGGATCGCTTCCGTGGTGGAGCACGGCGCCGTCGACCTGGACGCGGTCTACTACGACACCGCCGAGCAGCTGCTGGCCGCGGACGGCATCACCCTGCGACGGCGCACCGGCGGCCAGGACGCGGGCTGGCATCTGAAGCTGCCGGTCGCCCCTGGGGTGCGCGACGAGATCCGGGCCGGACTGTCCGACGAGCCGCCCGGGGACCTGACCGCTCTCGTGCGCTCACGGGTGCTGGGCCGCGCCCTCGTCCCCGTCATCCGGCTGCGCACCCGGCGCACGGTCCGGATCCTCCAGGATGCCGCGGGCACCCCGCTCGCGGAGGTCGCGGTGGACGCGGTGCGGGCGCGCCGGGTGTTCCCGGGTGCCTCGGCCGAGGTCGGATGGCACGAGATCGAGGTGGAGCTGACCGGGGAAGGGGCGGGCGGGGGAGAGGGCGCGGGGACGGGGGGACGCGCCGGCGCGGAACTGCTGGATGCCGTCGAGCGGGCGCTGGCCGCCGCCGGGATCCACCCTGCCGGATCGGCGTCGAAGCTGGCCAGGGCGCTCGCCGAGACCGCGCCGGAAGGCCCGCCCGCGCAACAGGACGGCGCCCGCCCGCCCGGCGCGCGTCGCCGCAAGCACGGCACCAAGGCGCCCACCGCCGGCGACGTCGTGCTGCGCTACGTCCGCGCCCAGATGCGGGCGATCATCGAACTGGACCCGGCGGTGCGGCGCGACCTGCCCGATGCCGTGCACCGGATGCGGGTCGCCACCCGTCGGCTGCGCAGCGCGTTCCGCTCGTACACGACGGTGTGGGACCGGGACGTCACCCGGCCCATCGGCTGTGAACTGAAGTGGCTGGCGGGTGAGTTGGGGAAGGAGCGGGATCAGGAGGTGCTGACGGAGCGGCTGCGCGGCGGGCTGGCGGAGCTGCCCGGGACGCTGCAGCTCGGACCGGTGGCCGCCCGGCTGCGGATCTGGTCCCAGCGCAGCCGCCTCGTGGCACGGCAGGAGCTGATGGCCGAGCTGGACGGGGCGCGGTACCTGGCGCTGCTGGAGTCCCTGCACGCCCTCCTGGAGGACCCGCCGCTGTTGAAGGCGGCCGCCCGTCCGGCGCCGGAGGTGCTGGCGAAGGCCGTGCTCAAGGACTACCGGCGGCTGGCCGGCCGGATGGCGACCGCGCTGGACACGCCCGCCGGGCCCGGCCGGGACGAGGCGCTGCACCGTGCCCGCAAGGCGGCCAAGCGGACCCGCTACGCGGCGGAGGCGGCGCGCCCGGCGCTCGGCAAACCGGCGAAGAAGTTCACCAGGCGGACGAAGCGGGTGCAGCAGCTGCTGGGCGACCACCACGACAGCGTCGTGGCGCGCGCGACGCTGCGCGAGCTGGCCCTCCAGGCGCACCGCGCGGGCGAGGGAGGGTTCACCTTCGGCCTGCTCTTCGGGAGGGAGGAGGCGCGGGCGGCACGACACGAGCGGGAACTGCCGGCCCGGTGGAAGAAGGCGTCCCGGCGCAAGCTCCGCAAGGCCCTCCGCCCCTGACCGGATCCCCGGCCGTAAAAGGGAGCGGCCGCGGGCGGTTACGCTTGTGAGTCGCCCCTGTCAGCTCACGAAGGTCACAGATGTCTGTCGATTCGGTCTTCCCACAGCTAGAGGCCCTGCTCCCGCACGTGCAGAAGCCGATCCAGTACGTCGGAGGAGAGCTGAACTCCACCGTCAAGGAGTGGGACGACTGCGACGTCCGCTGGTCACTCATGTACCCGGACGCCTACGAGGTCGGTCTGCCCAACCAGGGCGTCATGATCCTTTATGAGGTGCTCAACGAGCGCGAGGGCGTGCTCGCCGAGCGCACCTACAGCGTCTGGCCGGACCTCGAAGCGCTGATGCGCGAGCACAAGGTGCCCCAGTTCACGGTCGACGCGCACCGCCCCGTCAGCGCCTTCGACGTGCTCGGCGTCTCGTTCTCCACCGAGCTGGGTTACACCAACCTGCTCACCGCCCTGGACCTGTCCGGCATCCCGATCGAGGCCAAGGACCGCACGGAGGACCACCCGCTGATCCTCGCGGGCGGCCACGCGGCCTTCAATCCGGAGCCGATCGCGGACTTCCTGGACTGCGCGGTCGTCGGCGACGGCGAGCAGGCGGTGCTGGAGATCACCGACATCATCCGTGCGTGGAAGAACGAGGGCCGGCCCGGCGGCCGCGACGAGCTGCTGTTCCGCCTCGCCAAGACGGGCAGCGTCTACGTCCCCAAGTTCTACGACGTCGAGTACCTGGCCGACGGGCGGATCTCCCGCGTCGTGCCGAACCGTTCCGGCGTGCCGTGGCGGGTGTCCAAGCACACCGTCATGGACCTCGACGAGTGGCCCTACCCCAAGCAGCCGCTCGTCCCCCTGGCCGAGACCGTCCATGAGCGGATGTCGGTCGAGATCTTCCGTGGCTGCACCCGCGGCTGCCGTTTCTGCCAGGCCGGCATGATCACGCGCCCCGTCAGGGAGCGAAGCATCACCGGCATCGGCGACATGGTGGAGAAGGGGCTGAAGGCCACGGGATTCGAGGAGGTCGGCCTGTTGTCGCTGTCCTCCGCGGACCACACCGAGATCGGCGAGGTCGCGAAGGGGCTCGCCGACCGGTACGAGGAAGACAAGATCGGCCTGTCGCTGCCGTCGACCCGCGTCGACGCCTTCAACATCGATCTTGCCAACGAGCTGACGCGCAACGGCCGTCGCTCGGGACTGACCTTCGCCCCGGAGGGCGGCTCGGAGCGCATCCGCAAGGTCATCAACAAGATGGTCTCCGAAGAGGACCTGATCCGGACCGTCTCCACCGCCTACGGCAACGGCTGGCGGCAGGTGAAGCTCTACTTCATGTGCGGTCTGCCCACCGAGACCGACGAGGACGTCCTGCAGATCGGCGACATGGCGGTCAACGTCATCGCCGAGGGCCGCAAGGTCTCCGGGCAGAACGACATCCGCTGCACCGTCTCCATCGGCGGCTTCGTCCCCAAGCCGCACACGCCGTTCCAGTGGGCGCCGCAGCTCTCCGCCGAGGAGACCGACGCCCGGCTGACGAAGCTGCGCGACAAGATCCGCGGCGACAAGAAGTACGGCCGCTCCATCGGCTTCCGCTACCACGACGGCAAGCCCGGCATCGTCGAAGGGCTGCTCTCCCGCGGCGACCGCCGCATCGGCTCGGTCATCCGCGCCGTCTACGAGGGCGGCGGCCGTTTCGACGGCTGGCGCGAGCACTTCTCGTACGACCGCTGGATGAAGGCCGCCGAGGAGACCCTGCCCGCCTTCGGTGTCGACGTCGCCTGGTACACCACCCGTGAGCGCACGTACGAAGAGGTGCTGCCCTGGGACCACCTGGACTCCGGCCTCGACAAGGACTGGCTCTGGGAGGACTGGCAGGACTCGCTCGACGAGACCGAGGTCGAGGACTGCCGCTGGACCCCGTGCTTCGACTGCGGCGTCTGCCCGCAGATGGACACCGAGATCCAGATCGGCCCCACCGGCAAGAAGCTGCTGCCGCTGTCGGTCGTCAAGTAGCGCCGCTCGTCAGCCGCTTCGGCCCGGTCACCGTATTTTGGTGGCCGGGCCGAAGCGTGTCCGGCCACACTGGGGCGATGCCTCAGCTCATCGCACCCACCGTCCGCGTACAGACCTCCTTCCTCCAGGCCATGGCGGAATTCCAGGCGGAGGGCAGGGGCGCCGACGAGGACGGCTCGGCGGTCGGGCGGGAGATCCGGAAGTACGCCGACCGGTGGCACGACCCGGCCGTCTTCGCCGAATACACCGCCTGGCTGCGGTCCATGACCGACGAGGAGGTCTTCGGGCCGCTCGGCTACGTCCCCTGCGACAACCTCTGGTACGTCGAGGGCGACACCTACCTCGGCCGGCTGGGCCTGCGCCACCGGCTCAACGACTTCCTGTACGAGTACGGCGGCCACATCGGCTACGACGTGCGCCCCACCGCCCGCCGCCGCGGTCACGCCACCGCGATGCTGCGCGCCGCCCTCCTGTACGCGCACCGGGAGGTGGGTATCGATCCGGTGCTGGTCACCTGTGATGACACCAACACCGCCTCGCGTAGGGTCATCGAGGCCTGTGGCGGGGTCTTCGAGGACCAGCGGGAAGTGAAGCTGCGGTACTGGATCCACGCGGCCGCGGGCAGCGAAGCACTAGGGGGCGCAGCACATGGAGCCGTCGGACCGTGAGCCGGGGCGGGCCGAAGCCGTACCCCTCGACAAGAGAGTTCCGGGGCAGGCCCGGCACGCACCGGTGCGGTACGAGCCCGGTGAGGGCTGTCTGACGACCGCGGTCCGGCTCCCGGTGCGGATCGTGGTGCTGGTCCTCGTGGTGCCGGTACGGCTGGTGTGGGACGCGATGGTCGTCTGCGCCAAGGCCGTGGACCGGACGGTGCTGCGCCCCTTCGGCCGCGGCCTGGCCTGGCTGGGGCGCACGCTCGTCGTCACACCCCTCGCGTGGGCCTGGCGCACACTCGTCGTCGCCCCGGTCGTCTGGACCCACCGCCAGATCCTGACGCCGGTGGGGCGCGGGATCGTGTGGTGGGCGCGTGGTGTCGGTGTGGGGTTGGTGTGGTGCGGCCGGGCGTTGTTCGTGTGGCCGTGGGTGGGGCTGTGGCGGTTCGTGGTGGTGCCGGTGGCGCGCGGGATCGGGGCCGCGGCGGCGTGGCTGTGGCGGTATCTCGTGGTGGCGCCGGTGCGGTGGATGTACCGGCGGATCCTGGTGCCGGTGGCGTGCGGAATCGGGGCCGCGGCGGCCTGGCTGTGGCGGTATCTGGTCGTGGCGCCGGTGCGGTGGCTGTACGGGTACGTGCTGACGCCCGTGGGGCGGGGGGTCGCGTGGTGGGCGCGTGGTGTCGGTGTGGGGCTGGTGTGGTGCGGCCGGGCGTTGTTCGTGTGGCCGTGGGTGGGGCTGTGGCGGTTCGTGGTGGTGCCGGTGGCGCGCGGGATCGGCGCCGCGGCGGTCTGGCTGTGGCGGTATCTGGTCGTGGCGCCGGTGCGGTGGCTGTACGGGTACGTGCTGACGCCCGTGGGGCGCGGCATCGCGTGGCTGGTGCGTGGCACCGGTGCGGTCCTCGCCGCGCTCGTCCGGTGGATCCTCGTCGTACCGGCGGCGGCGCTGTGGCGGTACGTGCTGGTGCCGGTCGCACGGGCGCTGGTCGCCGTGGTGACCGTGCTCGTCCGGGAGGTCGGTGACGCGCTCGGCCACTGCTGGCGCGCGGCCGGCTTCGTCTCCCGCGCCATCGGCAGATTCCTCGGCACGCTGCTGCGCCTGATTCTCGTGGAGCCGTGCCGCTGGACGTTCCGCCATGTGCTGACCCCGCTCGGGCACGGCCTGCGGGACGGCATCTGGCGGCCGGTGCGCACCGCCGTACGGGCGGCGGGCCGGGCCACCGCACAGGCGCTGGCCGCCGCACGCGAGAGTGCGCGGCAGACCCGCAGGGAGATCCGGCGCGCGCTGTTCGGCGCCCCGCGGGAGCCGGAGCGGGCCTCTGTGGGGGCGCCCCGCCGGGAACCGGACACGCCCGAGGCACGTACTCTAGGTAGCAGTACGACCGCACTCACGAAGGACTGAGAGACACTGGGCAAGCGACAGCCCGAAGGCCCGCCGCCCGCACCGGCGGTGCAGCGCATCCGACTGCGCTACACCAAGCGCGGCCGCCTCCGGTTCACCAGCCACCGCGACTTCCAGCGCGCTTTCGAGCGGGCGCTGCGCCGCGCCGAGGTCCCCATGGCCTACTCCGCGGGCTTCAGCCCGCACCCGAAGGTGTCGTACGCCAACGCCGCCCCGACGGGCACGGGCAGCGAGGCCGAGTATCTGGAGATCCAGCTCGCCAAGCACCGCGACCCGCAGACGCTGCGCGCCCTGCTGGACGAGTCGCTGCCGACGGGGCTCGATGTGATCGACGCCGTCGAGGCGCACACCACCGGTCTCGCCGACCGGCTGCAGGCCTCGGTGTGGGAGATCCGGCTCGAGGGCGTCGAGGCCGAGGCGGCCCAGCGGGCCGTCGAGGCGTTCCTCGCCGCCGAAGAAGTGCAGGTGGAACGCCGTACCAAAAACGGCATGCGGGCCTTCGACGCACGGGCGGCGGTGGCGCGTCTGGAGGCCACCGAGCGCGAGGGCGATAGGCCCGACGGCAAAGCCTGTGCGATACTGCGGCTGGTTGTTCGGCATCTGACACCTGCCGTTCGACCCGACGACGTCCTGTCCGGCCTCCGAGCTACGGCCGACCTGGCGCCGCCGGTCCCCGCTGCGGTGACCAGGCTGGCGCAGGGGCTGCTCGATGAGGAGACCGGCGCGGTGACTGACCCGCTAGCGCCCGACCGCGACGCTGCCACGGCCGCCCCACCCACGGCCGCCGGGCTGAGTGCCGCGAAGGCGCCGAGTGGGTCCTCCCCGGCAGTTTCCGGGGAAGGTACTGCGTAGGACCGCCGTCGTCGCGTCGCCGAGCAGCCAGGGAGCCACCCCGGTCCGGCAGCGCACTGACCAGGAGACTTTCGCCGGTCCCCGACCTACGGAACCGGCGAGCGAGACGACAGCTCCCGTGCGGCGCTTACGCCCCCGGACAGCGGAACCGCGCACATCACGCGGACCGCGACCGGAATCAGGCGCGGCGCCCGGGAGCGTGACGGGAGAACCGCCCGCATGCTCGAACCAATTGAGCCCACCGAATCCACGCAGTCCGCGGACCGTGGTGCCGACGACAACCACTCACCCAGCGACACGCTGCCGCCGCGCCGAAGGCGCCGCGCGGCATCCCGGCCGGCCGGCCCGCCGGCGGCCGGCAGCGCCGCTGCCGCCGCGGTGGTGAGCAGCGAGACCGCTGCCGCGCCCGCGCCGCAGCAGGCCGCCGCCGAGGAGAACAACGCCTCCACGGTCACCACCGGCGACGACGCCAAGCCCGCCCGTACCCGCCGCCGCGCGACCCGTAAGGTCACCGCTCCGGCCGGTTCCCCGCAGGCGGGGGACGCGGAGCAGGCCGAGGCCCCGGCTGCCGCGCCCGCTCCGGCCGTAGTGGAGGAGACCGCAGCCTCTTCCGCTGACACGGAGAACTCCGGCGACGACGCCAAGCCCGCCCGTGGCCGCCGCCGCGCCACCCGCAAGGTCACCGCTCCCGCGGGGACCCCGCAGGCGAGCGACGCCGAGCCGGTGGTCGTCGAGGCGTCCGCGCCCGCCGCGCAGCCCGCCCCGGCCGCTGCCGAGCCCGCCCCGGCCGCCGCCCAGGACGACGACGCCCGGCCCGCCCGTGGCCGCCGCCGCGCCACCCGTAAGGTCACCGCCCCGGCCGGCGCCCCGCAGAGCGCCGCCGAGGAGACCGCCGCATCCGAGCCCGCCGAGAGCGCCGCCCCGGCCGCTCCGGTCGCCGAGGAGCAGGCCCCCGCCGAGGACGCGGCTCCGGCCCGCTCGCGCCGCCGTGCCGGCCGCAAGGCGACCTCCGCCGCCGGTGCGCCGCCGGCTGCCGAGGAAGCCGCCGAGGCACCCGCTGCCGCCGCCCCTGCCGCCGAGGCCGAGCCCGAGGGCCCCAAGCGCCGGGCACGCCGCCGTGGTGAGCGCGCCGCCGAGCCCGTGGCCGAGGCACCCCGTGCCGAGGAGCGCGCGCCGGAGGCGCCGGCCCGTGGCCGCCGCCGGTCGCAGCGTCCCCCGACCGCCGTCTTCCAGGCGCCGGTCTTCACCGAGCCGATGTTCCAGACCCCGGAGAGCGCGGCCGCTGCCGCCGCTGCCGCGGCCCGTGAGAACACCCCCGTCGAGGCCGAGCCGGAGCAGGTCCAGGAGGAGCAGCCCGCGGCGGTGACGCCCCGCAGGCGCCGCCGTCGTGGCGCCCCGGCCGAGCCCGAGCCGGTGGCCGCGGCGCCGGTCGAGGAGCCGGAGACGGACGAGGCCGACGAGCCCGAGGACGACACCGAGCAGGGCGACAACGCACCCGGCGACGACGAGTCGGGCGACCGTCCCTCGCGCCGGCGCCGCCGTGGCGGCCGTCGCCGCCGCCGCGGTGACTCCGCCGACGGCTCGGACGACCAGCCCGCCGAGGGCCGGTCCGGCGCGCGGCGCGACGACGCCGGCGCCGACGAGGAGCCCGAGGAGAGCGACGAGCGCTCCTCCGACCAGCAGGACCAGCGGGACCAGCAGGAGGAAGACGACCACAACGGCGGCTCCAGCAGCAGTCGTCGGCGTCGGCGCCGCCGCCGTCGCAGCGGTGACTCCGGTGACGCCGACTCCTCCGGCGCCAACAACGGCGACGACCCGGAGCGCACGGTCGTCAAGGTCCGTGAGCCGCGCAAGAAGGAAGAGCGCGAGCCCGGCACCGGCTTCGACGAGGTGCAGTCCATCAAGGGCTCGACCCGTATGGAGGCGAAGAAGCAGCGCCGCCGCGAGGGCCGCGAGCAGGGCCGCCGCCGGGTGCCGATCATCACCGAGGCGGAGTTCCTGGCGCGCCGTGAGGCCGTCGAGCGGGTGATGGTCGTCCGCCAGAGCGGCGAGCGCACCCAGATCGGTGTTCTTGAGGACAACGTGCTCGTCGAGCACTTCGTCAACAAGGAGCAGGCGACGTCGTACGTCGGCAACGTCTACCTCGGCAAGGTGCAGAACGTCCTGCCGTCGATGGAGGCCGCCTTCGTCGACATCGGCAAGGGCCGCAACGCCGTGCTGTACGCCGGCGAGGTCAACTTCGAGGCGCTGGGCATGGCCAACGGCCCGCGGCGCATCGAGACCGCGCTGAAGTCCGGCCAGTCGGTGCTCGTCCAGGTCACCAAGGACCCGATCGGCCACAAGGGCGCCCGGCTCACCAGCCAGGTCTCGCTCCCCGGCCGCTACCTCGTCTACGTGCCCGAGGGCTCGATGACCGGTATCAGCCGCAAGCTCCCGGACACCGAGCGGTCGCGGCTGAAGCAGATCCTCAAGAAGATCGTCCCCGAGGACGCGGGCGTCATCGTCCGTACCGCGGCGGAGGGTGCGAGCGAGGACGAGCTGGCGCGTGACGTCCAGCGGCTCCAGGCGCAGTGGGAAGAGATCCAGAAGAAGGCGAAGAGCGGCGGCAGCTCCAACGCGCCGACGCTGCTCTACGGCGAGCCGGACATGACCGTCCGGGTCGTCCGCGACATCTTCAACGAGGACTTCTCCAAGGTCATCGTGAGCGGCGACGACGCCTGGGAGACCATCCACGGCTACGTCGCGCATGTCGCGCCGGACCTCACCGACCGTCTGCAGAAGTGGACTTCGGACGTCGATGTCTTCGCGACGTACCGCATCGACGAGCAGCTGATGAAGGCGCTGGACCGCAAGGTCTGGCTGCCCAGCGGCGGTTCGCTGGTGATCGACAAGACCGAAGCGATGATCGTGATCGACGTCAACACCGGGAAGTTCACCGGTCAGGGCGGCAATCTCGAAGAGACGGTCACCAGGAACAACCTGGAGGCGGCCGAGGAGATCGTGCGTCAGCTGCGGCTGCGCGACCTCGGCGGCATCGTCGTCATCGACTTCATCGACATGGTGCTGGAGTCCAACCGCGACCTGGTGCTGCGGCGGATGCTGGAGTGCCTGGGCCGGGACCGTACGAAGCACCAGGTCGCCGAGGTCACCTCGCTGGGCCTGGTGCAGATGACCCGTAAGCGGGTCGGCCAGGGCCTGCTGGAGTCCTTCTCCGAGTCCTGCGTGCACTGCAACGGCCGCGGCGTCATCGTCCACATGGACCAGCCGACGGTGGCCGGTGGCGGCGGCAAGCGGAAGAAGAAGGGCAAGGAAGGCAAGGCGGCCAACGGCGCTCAGCACGACCACGACCACCAGCACGAGGTCGAGGCCGCCGCTGACGAGAGCGCGCCGGAGCTGGAGCCCGCCCCGGTGACGGAGGCCGAGCTGCAGCCCGCGGTGGACACCTCCGACGACTGGTTCAGCAGCCCGGCCGAGGCCGAGGCCGCGGCAGGACGCCGTGGACGCCGGCGGGCGAGCCGGAAGGTGTCCGCCCCGGCGGGCGCCCCGAAGGCCGCCGAGGAAGCCGCGGCGATCGTGGTGCCGGCCGAGCCCGCGCAGGCGCCCGAGCCCCAGGCCGCTCCGGAGCCGGTCGCCGAGGCGCCGGCCGCGGAGCCCGCGCCGGCCCGTCCGCGCCGCCGTGCGACCCGTAAGGCGACCGCTCCGGCGGGCTCGCCGCAGGGGTCCGAGGAAGCCGCGACGATCGTCACGGTGACCGAGCAGGCGGCGCCCGTCGCCGAGCCGGCCGCCGAGGCGCCGGAGCCAGCCGAGGGTGCCGACGGTGCCGAGGCGGAGCCCGCCAAGAAGACGGCCAAGAAGGCGACCCGTAAGACGGCCGCCAAGAAGACCGCGACGAAGACGGCGGCCACGGCCAAGAAGACGGCGGCGAAGAAGACCACCGCCACGAAGAAGACGGCGGCCAAGAAGACCACCACCGCCACGAAGAAGACCGCCGCGAAGAAGACCACGACGAAGAAGGCGGCGACGAAGAAGACCGCCGCCGCCGAGCAGCAGCCGCTGCCGTCGGTGTCGGCTTCGACGGAGGACTGAGCACCGCCCGGCAGCCGCCGGAGCAGCGCAGCAGTCCAGCAGTGCAGCCGTGCCCGGGCCGTCGGCGGACGCTTTTCTCCACAGCGTCCGTCAGCGGCCCGGGGCCGGTTTGACCCCCTGGTCAAGGCCCCGTAACCTTGACCGTCGGTGTCTGTGTGACGCCAAACCCCTGAGCAAACACCTCTCGGTCCGCCGAGGGAGGCCGCTCGTCCACTCGGATTTCGCAGGTGTTGCATCGCCTGTGTGAGCGGCTGGCATCAGAGGACCCGTTTCTAGCGAAAGAGAGTTCCGCGTGTACGCGATCGTGCGCACCGGCGGACGCCAGCAGAAGGTTGCTGTTGGCGACGTCATCGAGGTTGACCGCATTTCCACGACGAAGGTCGGCGACACCGTCGAGCTCTCGACGCTGCTGGTCGTTGACGGCGACGCCGTCACCAGCGACCCGTGGGTGCTGGCCGGCGTGAAGGTCCAGACCGAGGTCGTGGACCACCACAAGGGCGACAAGATCCGGATCCAGAAGTACAAGAACAAGACCGGTTACAAGAAGCGCATCGGCCACCGCCAGCTCCACACGGCGCTGAAGATCACCGGCATCGACGCTCCGGCGAAGTAAGGGACTGACGAGACATGGCACACAAGAAGGGCGCATCGTCCACTCGGAACGGTCGCGACTCCAATGCTCAGCGGCTCGGCGTGAAGCGCTTCGGCGGTCAGGCCGTCCTCGCCGGTGAGATCCTGGTCCGCCAGCGCGGCACCCACTTCCACCCGGGCACGGGCGTCGGCCGCGGCGGCGACGACACCCTGTTCGCCCTGGCTGCGGGCGCGGTGCAGTTCGGCACCCACCGTGGCCGCAAGGTCGTGAACATCGTTCCGGTCGCTGAGTAATTCAGCTCCGTTCGATAGCGCAGCAATAGCGTCACTCCGAGGGCGGACCGTGTTTTCCCGTGAGAGCGGGAAGGCCGGTCCGCCCTCGGCGTGTTAGTACAGAGACATTCCCGTAGTTATCTGGAGGACCCCACCATGACCACCTTCGTGGACCGCGTCGAGCTGCACGTCGCCGCGGGTAACGGAGGCCACGGCGTGGCCTCCGTGATGCGGGAGAAATTCAAGCCGCTGGGCGGCCCGGACGGTGGCAACGGCGGCCGTGGCGGAGACGTGACCCTGGTCGTCGACCAGGACGTCACCACCCTTCTCGACTACCACCACCACCCGCACCGCAAGGCCACCAACGGCCAGCCCGGCGCGGGCGACAACCGTTCCGGCAAGAACGGCCAGGACCTGGTCCTGCCCGTCCCGGACGGCACCGTCGTGCTGGACCGCCAGGGCAATGTGCTCGCCGACCTCGTCGGCCAGGGCACCACCTTCGTCGCGGGCCAGGGCGGCCGCGGCGGCCTCGGCAACGCCGCGCTGGCCTCCGCCCGTCGCAAGGCTCCCGGCTTCGCGCTGCTCGGCGAGCCCGGCGAGGCGCGGGACATCGTCCTGGAGCTGAAGACCGTCGCGGACATCGCGCTGGTGGGCTTCCCGAGCGCGGGCAAGTCCTCGCTGATCTCCGTTCTCTCGGCCGCCAAGCCGAAGATCGCCGACTACCCCTTCACGACGCTGGTGCCCAACCTCGGTGTGGTGACGGCCGGTTCGACCGTCTACACCATCGCGGACGTGCCCGGTCTGATCCCGGGCGCGAGCCAGGGCAAGGGCCTGGGGCTGGAGTTCCTGCGGCACGTCGAGCGCTGTGAGCTGCTCGTGCACGTCCTGGACACCGCGACTCTGGAGTCGGACCGCGACCCGGTCTCCGACCTCGACATGATCGAGGCGGAGCTGTCGCAGTACGGCGGCCTGGAAGACCGTCCCCGGGTGGTCGTCCTCAACAAGATCGACGTGCCGGACGGCAAGGACCTCGCCGACATGATCCGCCCCGACCTGGAGGAGCGCGGCTACCGCGTCTTCGAGGTCTCGGCCGTCGCCCACATCGGCCTGAAGGAGCTGTCCTTCGCGCTGGCGGACATCGTCGCCAAGGCCCGCGCCGCCAAGCCGGTGCAGGAGGCCACCCGCATCGTGATCCGGCCGAAGGCCGTGGACGACACGGGCTTCACGGTCACTCCCGAGGGCGAGAACTTCTTCCGGGTGCGCGGCGAGAAGCCCGAACGCTGGGTCAACCAGACCGACTTCAGCAACGACGAGGCCGTCGGCTACCTCGCGGACCGGCTCAACCGCCTCGGCGTGGAGGACGCACTGCGCAAGGCCGGCGCACACGCCGGCGACGGCATCGCGATCGGCCACGAGGACAACGCCGTGGTCTTCGACTGGGAGCCGCTGATGGCGGCCGGTGCGGAGATGCTCGGCCGTCGTGGCGAGGACCACCGCCTGGAGGCGCCCCGTCCGGCCGCTCAGCGCCGCAAGGACCGTGACCTGGAGCGGGACGAGGCCGACGACGAGTACGAGGGCTTCAAGCCCTTCTAGAGCCGCGCAGAGCCCATGCACACGGGGAAGGCCCCGGGAGGAATCCTCCCGGGGCCTTCCCCGTGTGCGTAAGGGTCGCTGCGGGCCCGCAGACGCCCGGCTGCGGGCTAGACGGCGGCAGCTTCGTCCGGAGCGCCGTGCGCGTCGAGATCGGCCGTCTCCGCGGCCTCCAGGTCCTCCTGCGAGCGCTGGCCGGGGATGCCGGTGAGGCGGGTTTCCATCCGGGTGCGGCGTTCGTCGGCTTTGGCGCACAGGTCGAGTGCGGCCTGGTTGAAGCGGACGG
>NZ_JBIWNU010000010.1:0-347999 GCF_044767385.1 Streptomyces sp. NPDC101393
GGAAGCGCGCCTCCTCATCCACCGCGGCGGCGAAGGGCGCGATCTTCGCCTCGGCGAGCGAACGCACCGACTCGCGGAGCATGTCGTGCTCCTCCGGCAGTCGGTAGAGGTCGAGCATGTGGTTCATTGCAGACACGTCCCGTCGTCCGATCGTCCGATCGCGCTCATGGATGGCACTCAGTACCCTGAAGTATGCACACTCAGTGCCATGCGTCCAGTCCGTGGTCCGTGACGGTCGGTGTATCTTCCCCGCATGAGTGAGGCACAGGGAGACGGCGCGGGCGTCGCCGACGGGGCCGCCGCCAGGCCCTCGATGCGGGACGCACTGATCTCGGCGGCGTTCGCGTTGTTCGTGGAGCGCGGATTCGAGCAGACCACCATCGATGACATCGTCCGGCTCGCCGGTGTCGGGAGGCGGTCCTTCTTCCGCTACTTCCCGTCGAAGGAGGACGTGGTCTTCCCCGACCATGAGCAATGCCTCGCCGAGATGACGGCTTTCCTCGAGGAGCCCAGCGAGGAGGAGCCGGTGAAGCGGGCATGCGAGGCGGCCCGGTTGGTGTTGCGGGTCTACGCCGCCGCCCCCTCGTTCTCGGTGCAGCGGTACCGCCTCACCAAAAGCGTTCCGGGCCTGCGAACCCACGAACTCTCCGTCGTCCGCCGCTACGAACGCACCCTCGCGGAGTATCTGCAGCGGCGCTTCGCGGGCCGGCCCGACAGGGACCTGCGCGCTGAGACGATCGCGGCCTCGGTGGTGGCCGCCCACAACCACGCACTGCGGTCATGGCTCCGTTCCGGCGGGGACGAGGACGTCACGGCCCGGATGGATCACGCTCTGGGCTTCGTGCAGCAGTCCTGGAGCAGCCCGGGGGAGGAAGCGGGCGAAGGTGGGCGGGAGCCGGAGGATGTCGTCGTCGTGATCACCAAGCGAGGGACCCCCATGTGGCGCGTGGTGCAGGAGATCGAGGCCAGTACCGGGGGGTAAGGCTGCCGCGGGTTCGACCGTGGGTACTCAGTACCTTTACGTGTGGCACTGAGTGTCATATCTTCTGAGTGTGCATGGCGCGACGACGCTGGTGCGCCGCAGCCTCGTGCCCGGGGTGGCGGATGCCAACGGACTCGCCCTCGTCGGCAGTCCTCCTCCCGGAAGGAGATGGCACCGTGATTCACCCAGTGATCGATTCCCTCGACGCCCCTCACCACCACGACGCACCGGACTGGACCACGCAGGTGGAACCAGCGGCAACGGAGCCCCTCCCGCAGGAAGGCCCGGCCGAGGTGAAAGACGGGACACTGCACTTCCAGCGCTGCTGCTGGTGCGGCACTCCTTCCTTCCGGCGCCTGCTCTGCCCCGCATGCGGCTGCACCGACCTGGCCTGGGAGCCCGGTATCGGCACCGGCGTCATCCGCAGGGTCACTGTCGGCCGAAGCGCGGGTGCCGCGTCCTGTGGCCGTCATCGCGATGGATGAGGGCTACCGCCTTCGCGCCAGGATCATCGGTGCCCCACCGGAGCGAATACACCAGGGAGCCCTGGTACGCCTGGCCACTTCCGCCGGACTGCCCCCACAGGAGCTCGTTTTCCAGCTCTGCGACGTGTCTTACGCTCGGGAGGGCGTTTGACCTTGGTGAAGGGGCCCCAGGGCGGATGGGTTTGGGGGTTTCCGAGCCTTCGAAGCTGATGGTCGACGCCGGCTGAGTGCCTGAGACGGTCGAAGGGGATGCATAGGTAGGTGTCGGTGGGGACCGTCCACGCGACGAGCAATCGCTCGTACCCAACGTGGTTTCCTGGCCCGGCCCAGAGGGCGGTCACCCACCCCTGCCTTAAGAGGCGTATCGCCCCCCTCGCAAACCGGTTCGTCCTTAGGCGCCGCGCTGGGCTTCGCTCGGCCACACGACATCGACAGGCAGGCCGGCGTCGCGGGCCTGCTCAACAGTGTCGGCCGTGCCACCTTTTCCTGTGGACGGCTTGCCGTCCCACACTGCTACGAGGCGGTCGGCCCGCTTCAGCAACTCGCCATTGGCTGCTTCATACGCGTCGCGATTCGCTGTGTCGTACGGCATGATCACCACGTCCGCGACGGCAGCCAGCCGATTGAAGGCAGGGGCGTGATCGGGCTTGACCTTTGCCTCTTGGTAATCCTGCGAGGGGAGAACGGCGATCAAGTGTCCGCCGGCCTCGACCACCGCCTCGGCGAACAGAGTGTCGGAGCCGCGTGCCAGGCAGGTGACCCCGGTCAACTCGTCCGCGTTGTACACGCGCAGCAGGCTTCGCAGCGCCTCCTGAACCAGAGGCACGGTGCTCTCCGTGAGGTCCATGTGCCCGGTAACGGCGATGGTGGTCATGGTCTCCGTCTCTCCTAAGTTGCCAGCAGCCCGCGGATCCGGTCCCGGGCCTCGCGCAGTGGCCCGGGGACGTCCCTGCCGACCGTATACGGGTACAGCTGTGCGAGCTGGTGCCGCACCCGTCCCGACTGTGTATGAGTGGCGGCACCAACGGCCTGATGGGTACTTTCCACCGCCCCATTGATGTCGCCCACCAGGAAATGGCACTCGGCGAGTCCGATCCAGTCGAGGGCGTGACTCCGGCCCGCCTCGGACCCGCGCTGGTTGAGGGCCGTGCGGATCTCCTTCGCCGCGGTGTCGGCGTGCTGGCGGGGAGCCTGGCGCGCCAGGTCGAGGAGGCGGCCGCCGGTGACGCCGGCGAGTTCGGAGGTGTCGAAGTAGCTGATCCAATACGGTTCGTCCTGCCCGGCGGAAGACAAGGCCTCGCCTGCCTGCCCGCTGGCGCGGTGAAAGGCGGCGTGCCGCCCCATCGCGGCGTAGGCCCATGCCTCACGGGTGTGGAGCATGGCGCGCAGCCGCGGCCCCGCGGTGGCGCGCGCACCGTCTTGCGCGAGGCGGACCAATTCGAGGGCGTCTTGGGGGCGGTCGGCGTAGAGCATCTGCTGCGCCATGCCGGCAAGCACATTGGCGCCGAAGGCGGTGTCTCCGCCGGCGTGCGCGGACCGCAGCGCTACGAGGTAGTAGTCCTGCGCACGTCTTTGCTGCCCGTCGTCCCATGCCATGGTGGCTGCGGTGCCTGCAAGTTGAGCCATCACTCCGTAGAGACGTTGCTCGATGGGCGCGCTCTGGTGCTCATCGAGGGCGGATGCCACTTCGTTGAGCTGCCCCAGGACGGACTTGCGGCGTAGACCCCCACCGTATTGGCGATCCCATGCGCGGAACGTGCGAGCGGTCGTCTCCAGATCGTCAAGGTCGCGAGTTCCGAGCCGTCCGCGGCGCCGGGCGCGGGTGTCGGCGTTGGCGGGTTGGAGCCAGCCCTCAAGAGTATCGAGGAGTGCGGCGCCGCTCACGGCAGCTGTGGACAGGGCGCGTGTAGCGGCCCGGCGGTTCAGCACGAGATCGCTCCTCGTCAGGTGGTCGGCCAGGCCGACTGTGGCGTCGGGATGCCACGACACCTCCTCGGAGGGCCGGCGATCCTCTGTGGGGGGCGGGGTAGGTTTCTGTGCCTGGTTCTCCCATGGGCGTGGGGCGAGGCCGAGCAATGCACCGGGGATGCCAAGGCCGTCAGCGATACGGCGGATGACGGCTATTGACGTGATCTGGTGCTGACCGGAGATTACGTTGGAGACCTTGCCGGGGGTCAGCTCGCATGCTGTAGCGATCTTGTTTTGACTCAGCCCGCCCCACTTCTTGATCAGAGCGAAGGCGGCAGCGAAGTCGTGCTCGTCGAGTGCTCTGCGTAGATCGTTACGCTCCAGCACGTCGGAGTTGAGCCGGTTACGGGGGGTGTCCATAGGCCCTCTCCCGGAGTGATCCTAGGCACGATTGATCGTCGCGCTACACCGGAAACGAGTCTATTACCGTCTCGGTAACCCTTGTTGGCCATTCCTGATCCGTCGTGTGGAGAGCACGCTCTGTGCCTCCAGACCAGATCGGAGCATGGACATGGACAGGCCGCCCGCCACGACGCTGAACCTGATGCAACAGGTGCCGATTGACGCGCAGACCATCAGCGAGACGATCCGCCGAGCGCGGCAACTCGGTTCGGGAAGACCCGAACTCAGCGAGATGGTGGAGCTGGAGGAAGTGCTCCGCGGGCACATCGCGTTACTCCTCGCCGAGGCGCGCAAGCCGGATCGAGCGCAAGGGCAGGGCAGCGTGGAGGCGAACCGTTTGACGGGGCGCCTTGACTCCATCGAGCGGCAGACGAGGCAGGGCCTGGGACGAGGTGCGCCGGCGGCGCATGTCCAGGTGCATCAGCTTGCCCAGGACTGTCAGTGGCTGTTGGCCCGGCACACGGCTGAGGTGGGTCGGTGAGCGCCAACCGGGCTGCGCTGGCTTTCGTCTACGACCGTTGCGCGTCCCGATCCCAGCGCCCTCTCGACATGCGACTCATCGGCTGCCACGCCTACGCCGACCGCAAGGGATGGGTCCTTGCCGGGCGTTGGCTCGACCTCGGTGATGCTGCACTCGGCTCCGCTCGGCCGCAGCTGGGCGAGCTGCTCGCGGCCATGCGGGCGGCAGCCGTGGGCCGCGAGGTGGTCTGCCTGGTGCACAACTGGTCGCGTCTTGCCCACGACGTTCAGGACCGCATCGCCATGCAGCAGCGCATCGCGCAGACGGGCGGCTACTCGGCCACGACCTTCGACGAGTCCGACCAGGGCGTTCACGAGGTCGTCGCTCGACGCCGGCGTGCCTGAGAGGTGCCGAACCCGCCAACGCGGTCATGTTCGCCAATGACTCCCTCTACGAGTCCACGGCCGAAGCCGTGGACTCGATCGCGAAGGCCGACCTCTCACCTGAGGCGAAGGCGAAGATTGCCCATCTGAATGCCCGACGCGTGCTGGGTGTCTGACCAGCACACCGCGATGGATCCGGTACCTGTCGGTACGTCAAAGGCCTGGTCCGGGGCGGAGACCAACACACCGCACAGAGGCGCCGGGCGCGGCGCTGCCACTGCGCAGGCAGGGGCGCCCGGTAGCCGGCTGTGCCGCCGCCTCGACGGCGTGAGAACGCCTCTGTGGATGCCCTGCCGGTCGGCGGCTGCCGATGGTCCAGGGTGGGGCAGATCCGCGGTGAGGGCCATCGCGTCGGGTCGTCCAGATCTCTGCCGGTGACTCCGCTGATCTCCTGGCCGAGAAAGGACTCGTCGCCCCGGACGAGGGCGATGTCGAGGCTGTCGAGCAGGAGGAGATTTTCGACGTGCAGGCGGTGCCTCCTGGCGCGGCTGCAGGGCGAGCACGCATCTCACATTCACCAGGCCATTGTGAGCTTCAGCATTGCAAATGCCCAAGTCTCGCCACGGAAATCCTCTTGGTTGATCAACCAGTTCCGGGGTGGTCAGGGTGGTGGTTTTCCGTGCGCTGAACCAGTCGTTTTCCCTCCCCGCCAGGGGGTTCACTGAGGGGGAAGCGATGGCTGAAAGGCGGGGGAAGCATGGATCTGAACACGGTGCTGGACGTGCGCGACGCGCGCCGTCGTGAGCCCTGGCAGCCCGGTGACGCCTGGCTGGGCGGGGGCACCTACCTGTTCTCCGAGCCCCAGCCGCATCTGCGGCGTCTGGTGGATCTGAGCCGGATGGGCTGGGAGCCGGTCAGGCACGGGCACGACGGGGCGCTGGAGATCGCTGCGACCTGCACCATCGCCCAGCTCTACCGCTTCGGTCGGACATTCGACGCTGTGGCGGCGCCGCTGTTCGAGCAGTGCTGCCGGGCCTTCCTGGCCTCGTTCAAGATCTGGAACATGGCCACCGTCGGGGGCAATCTCTGCAACGGGCTGCCGGCCGGGCCGATGATCTCGCTGGCGGCGGGGCTCGACGGGGAGTGCCTGCTCCAGTCACAAGGCGGCGCGCTGCGTCGCGTGAAGGTCGCCGACTTCATCACCGGCGCGGGCCGCAAGGACCTCGGCGAGGGCGAACTGCTGCGTTCGGTCGCTCTGCCCGCGCGTGCTCTGGGAAGCCGTACGGCCTTCCGCCAGGCATCGCTGTACGGTCTCGGCCGCTCAGGTGCGCTGGTCATCGGCACCCTCGACCCCGTGGACGGCTCCATGGCGGTGACCGTCACCGCCGCCACCGTACGACCCTTCCGGCTCTGGTTCCCGCTGCCGCCCGACGAGGACCGTCTGCGCCGCGCCATCGAGGCGGCCGTCGGCGACGACGACTGGTTCGACGACATCCACGGCCTGCCCGAATGGCGGCGGCACATGGCGTTCCGCTTCGCCGAGGAGATCCGCCGCGAACTCACCCAGCTTCCCCAGGACGGTGTGCGATGAGCTTCCACATCCAGGTCAACGACCAGCCCTTCGACGCCGACCCCCGCGCCGGGCAGTGCCTTCGCACCTATCTGCGCGAGCGCGGCTGGTTCGGGGTGAAGAAGGGCTGCGATGCCGGCGACTGCGGAGCCTGCACCGTTCACGTGGACGGCGAGCCCGTACACAGCTGCCTCTATCCGGCGGTACGGGCCGAGGGCCGCAGCGTCACCACCGTCGAGGGCCTTGCCTCCCCCGAGGGTGAACTCCACCCTGTCCAGCAGAAGTTCCTCGACGCCCAGGGCTTCCAGTGCGGCTTCTGCACCGCCGGATTCCTGATGACCACGGCAGCCCTCGAAGCCGAGAAGGGAACCGCACACGACGACGGCAAACTCGACGACCTGCCCCGCGCCTTCAAGGGCAACATCTGCCGCTGCACGGGCTACCGCGCCATCAAGGACGCGGTGTGCGGCGTCAAGCACACCGAGCGGCCGTGCGCCGGCAAAGCGGTCGGCAAGAGCCTCGGCGCACCGGCCGGCCCCCAGGTCGTCACCGGCACCGCCCGCTACACCTTCGACATCGAAGTCCCCGGGCTGCTGCACATGAAGCTCCTGCGCTCTCCGCACCCGCACGCCCGCATCCTCGCCATCGACACCGCCGCGGCCCTCCGGGTCCCGGGCGTGCATGCCGTCCTCACGCACGAGGACGCCCCCGAGCGGCTGTACTCCTCCGCCCGCCACGAGCACCCCACCGAGGACCCCGACGACACGCGGGTCCTCGACACCACGGTCCGGTACGTCGGCCAGCGTGTCGCCGCCGTCGTCGCCGACAGCGAGCAGGCCGCCGAGGAGGGCTGCCGACGCATCGAGGTCACGTACGAAGAACTGCCCCATGTCATCGACCCCGAGGCAGCGATGCTCCCGAGCGCACCCGCGCTGCACGGCGACAAGGGCCCCGACGCACGCATCGCCCGCGCCGAGAACAACGTCGCCGGTGAGGTGCACGGGGAGATCGGCGACGTCGAGGAAGGCTTCGCCGAGGCGGACGTCATCTACGAGGAAACCTTCCAGACCCAGCGGGTCCAGCACGCCAGCCTCGAAACCCACGGCTGTGTCGCGTACTTCGAGCCGAAGGAGGACGGCACGGGCGAGCGCCTGACCGTTCGCTCCTCCACCCAGACACCGTTCCTGACCCGACGCGCGCTGTGCGCGCTCTACGACCTGCCCGAGGACGAGGTCCGGGTCATCGCGGGCCGGGTCGGCGGCGGCTTCGGCGGCAAGCAGGAGATGCTCACCGAGGACATCGTCACCCTCGCGGCACTCAAGCTGCGCCGCCCGGTGAAGCTGGAGTACACCCGCGCCGAGCAGTTCTACGGGGCCACCACCCGCCACCCGTTCAAGGTCGCCATCAAGATGGGCGCCCGCCAGGACGGCACCCTGACCGCCTTCCACTTCCGGGTGGTGTCCAACACCGGCGCCTACGGCAACCACGGCCCGGCCGTGATGTTCCACAGCGTGGGGGAGTCGATGGCCGTCTACCGGGCCCCGCACAAGAAGGTCGACGCCTACTCCGTTTACACCAACTGCGTGCCGGCGGGCGCCTTCCGCGGCTACGGCCTGGGCCAGGTCACGTTCGCCGTCGAGTCGGTGATGGACGAACTGGCCCGCCGCCTGGACCTGGATCCCCTCGCCTTCCGCGAGAAGAACATCATCGGACCCGGCGAGCACATGCTCAGCCCGATCGGCGAGGAGGAGGACCTCCATATCGCTTCCTACGGGCTCGACCAGTGCCTGTCCGTGGTCCGCACCGCGATGGCGGAGGACACCAGCGCCGAACAGGCCCCGGAAGGCTGGCTGATCGGTCAGGGCACGGGAATGGCGATGATCGCGACCGGCCCGCCCGGCGGCCACTACGCGGACGCGCGTGTCTCCCTCCTTCAGGGCGGGACGTACGACATCGCCGTCGGCACGGCCGAGTTCGGCAACGGCACCACCACCGTCCACAAGCAGATCACCGCCGGCGCACTCAACACCACCGAGGACCGGATCGCGATCCGGCAGTCCGACACGGACGTCGTGCGCCACGACACGGGAGCCTTCGGCTCGGCCGGCACCGTCGTCGCGGGCAAGGCAGTCCTGCTGGCAGCCGCCGCCCTGGCCGAGCGTCTGCAGACCTTCGCGGCCCGGCACACGGGCGTGGCACGGCACCTGTGCAAGATCGGCGCTGAAGCCATCGACTGCGCGGGCCGGGTGGTCACGCTGAAGGAACTGTACGAGGCGGCCCACGCGGCCGGGGCGGAGGAGGAACTGGCTGCGGACGGACACTGGGGCGGATCCCCGCGCTCGGTGGCCTTCAACGCCCAGTGGTTCCGGATCGCCGTCGACCCCGGCACCGGCGAGATCCGCATCCTGCGCAGCGTGCACGCGGCCGACGCAGGCAAGGTGATGAACCCGATGCAGTGCCGCGGCCAGGTGGAAGGCGGCGTCGCCCAGGCGCTCGGCGCGACCCTCTTCGAGACCGTGCGGGTGGACGAGCGCGGTGAGGTCACCACAGCGGCTTTCCGCCGCTACCGCCTGCCCCAGTACGCCGACATCCCGCGGACCGAGGTCCACTTCATGGAGACGACGGACGCGATCGGCCCGCTGGGTGCCAAGTCGATGAGCGAGAGCCCGTTCAACCCGGTGGCTCCGGCGTTCGCCAACGCGCTGCGCGATGCCACCGGCATCCGTTTCACCGAATTGCCCGTCACCCGGGACCGGGTCTGGCTCGCTCTCAACCAGTACGCCCAGGCCACCGCCGGGAGCCCGGCCCTTGGCGCCTGAACCGGGAGCCCGGCCCTTGGCGCCGCACCAACCGGCATCTTTCGGTGTGTGCGGCGACGTGGCGGCGAATCGCTGCGCCCTTCCCCACGGCATACAGGGAGCGAGCTACTCATCAGGGCGTCTTCGAAGTCTCCTCCAGCGCCGACTTGAGGTTGCGTAGCGTCGTCTGGATATTGCGGTGCTGAAAGGAAGCGAAGGTGTGCCCGCGGGTGGCGATCCGGTCAAAGGTGTTGGCCACGAAATCGGGCCAGGACCGCCGGTCGTCCGTCCAGGTTTCGGTCACCTTCGTGCCCGCGCCGGCACTCTCGAAGCGGTATTCCCACGTGGCGATCGGGCCCCGCAGAAATGGCCGCTTGAGCCCTATGGCGTGCACCCGGAACGCGAAGCGTTCGCCGGGCTCCGCCGCGGTCACGGTGCAGCGTGTGGTCCAGCGGAAGGCGCCACGCTTGTTGTGGCCGTCGAAGGTCATGCCGACGAAGGAGGGCTGCTGCGCGTCGCGCACCGTCGCGCCGAGGTTCTCCGGGCTCCAGCGCCCCATCAGTGCAGGGCTGCTGACCTGCTCGTAAGCCGTGGACGGGGCGGTGTTGACGACGATGCTGCCGGATGCCGTGTAGGCGCGTTGCGTGCGGGTCATATGAGCTCCATTCCTCGACCCGCGACACTACTGCTCAGTAGCTTCGATGTCAGCAAGCGGAACAGGCGGCTCGACGCAGATCCTGCCCCCGGACCGTCACCCGTCGGCGTGCACCCACCGTGGACCGGTGCTTGACTGGTTTTGAAGCCGTGCCGGCAGAGAGATCACTGGCTGGCCTTCTGCGCGCACGCAGCTCCGCGACCGCTCAGTCAGGCTATGGAGGCTGCTCATGTCAGATGTCACCGGTCCGTACGCGCCCGGAACACCTTGCTGGGTCGATTTGATGGTTTCCGACCAGCAGGCGGCTCTCGACTTCTACCGGGATCTGTTCGGCTGGCAAGGAGAGGTCGGACCGCCCGAAACCGGGGGTTACGCGGTCTGTTCCCTGAACGGCAAGCCGGTCGCCGGGATCATGACCGCCATGAATCGGGACGGTACCAAGCCCGACCCCACGCCGCCGCCCGTGTGGACCAGCTACCTCGCCACCGCCGACGTCGACGCCACGGAGAGGAAGATCGTGAGCAACGGCGGCCAGGTGATGATGCCGGGCATGGACGTGATGACGCTCGGCCGGCTGTCCGTCGCCAGCGACCCCACGGGAGCCGTCTTCGGTCTCTGGCAGGCCAAGGACTTCCCCGGCGCAGGCATCGTCAACGAGCCCGGCGCGATCATCTGGAACGAGCTCGACACCAGCGACACGGACGCCGCCTCGTCCTTCTACTCCACGGCGCTGGGCATCACCGCGGCCCCCATGGAAGGCGGGGGCGGCTACTACGCGCTCAACGTGGACGGCCGAACCGTCGGCGGCATGCAGGCCCTCTCCAACATCGACGGCCTGCCGACCGGCACGCCCTCGCACTGGCTGCCGTACTTCGCGGTCGACGACACCGACAGCACGGTCGACGCGCTGATCCGGGCGGGCGGCAATGTCCTCAAGCCGCCGTTCGACATGATGGCGGGCCGGATGGCGGTCGTGCAGGACCCGCAGGGCGCCGTCTTCGCGGTCATCAACGCGATGGGGCCTGAGTCTGCGTGACCTGGCCTGGCGAGGCCTGACCTGGGCCTGGTTGGGCAAAACCGTCCACCAGATCCCGGGCCGATTCGAGGGTGAGCCGCTGCAATGCGGCGGGCGGGGGGCGCCGCAGAGGCCGCGCGGTCACCCCCTCATCCACGTCGGCTCGGGCCGCGCGCACCACACCGTGGATTTCTCGGGCCGTACTGATCCCCGGCAGCTGGCTGCGGACCCCTCCGGGCCAGGTGCACCCGTACACGCTGCACTACCTCGGGGTGGCCGCGGCACCCTCGTGATCTGGTAGCCCGGCTTCGTGGCGGCCCAACTGCCGGACCAACGGGCCCTGTTGCTGCCGGAGGGGCTGCGCGCCCGGCCGCCGGCTGGCCCTGCGTGCACAGCGTGGCCCGCGCCGACGTGGCGAGCACCCGTGCCCAGGGGTCGCGCCGCGGGTACGGACGAAGAGGACCCGCCAGCCGTCAGGGGAGACGACGAAATGCCGCGGGACCCCGGGGGAGGCAGGCGCGTCCGAACTGACGGGGAAACACTTCGGAGCTCGGGGGCATACCTGGCTCGCGGACTGTGGGGTGGAGTCTGGGGCGGAGCCTGGAGCGGTGTCCAAGGTGGTGTCCTCCAGGCGTGCCGACGGTCTCGGTACTCGGATCATGAAGCTGCCCCCGTCCGGTCCCCCCGGTCCCCCAGGCGGGATCGAGCAGCCCTGGCCTGTGGTGCAGCTGTCCCCGAACCGGTCGAAGAGGCCGTCCGTCTCTCCTCCCTCCCGAGCCTCCCTCCCTCGCGAGAGTAAACAACTAAAGTTGAGAATCTGAAGTTGTGCAACTAAGGTTGTGGGAAATTGACCGCGATGGGGCCCGCCCCGTCCGTGACAGCGAGGAGTGCCCTCTCATGGCTACCGCCACCCACGTCACCGGCAGAGTTGCCCGTGTGCTCGGGCCCGTCGTGGACGTGCGATTCCCCCCGGACGCGCTGCCGGAAATCCATCATGCGCTGCATGTGGACGTGGATTTCGCGGGGGAGCGGCGCACTCTGGTGCTTGAGGTGGCCCAGCATCTGGCGGACGGCGTGGTGCGGTGCATCGCCATGCAGATCACCGACGGTCTGGTCCGTCAGGCTCCGGTGATCGACACCGGTGCCCCGATCACGGTCCCGGTCGGCGATTTCACCAAGGGCAAGGTGTTCAACCTGCTCGGTGATGTCCTGAACGAGACCGAGAAGCCCGCCGACACCGTCGAGCGCTGGCCGATCCACCGCCACCCGCCCCGGTTCGACGAACTCGAATCGAAAACCGACATGTTCGAGACCGGCGTCAAGGTCATCGATCTGCTGACCCCCTATGTCAAGGGCGGCAAGATCGGCTTGTTCGGCGGTGCCGGTGTCGGTAAGACGGTGCTCATCCAGGAAATGATCTACCGCGTGGCCAGCCATCACGACGGTGTGTCAGTGTTCGCCGGTGTTGGTGAACGTACCCGTGAGGGCAACGACCTCATCGAGGAAATGACCGCGTCGGGCGTCATCGACAAGACCGCGCTGGTCTTCGGTCAGATGGACGAGCCGCCGGGCACCCGTCTGCGCGTCGCGCTGGCCGGCCTCACCATGGCCGAGTACTTCCGTGACGTCCAGAGCCGGGACGTGCTGTTCTTCATCGACAACATCTTCCGATTCACCCAGGCCGGCTCCGAGGTGTCGACCCTGCTCGGCCGCATGCCGTCGGCGGTGGGGTACCAGCCGAACCTGGCCGATGAGATGGGCATGCTGCAGGAGCGCATCACCTCGACCCGCGGGCACTCGATCACGTCGATGCAGGCGATCTTCGTCCCCGCCGACGACCTGACCGATCCGGCTCCGGCCACGGCCTTCGCCCACCTCGACGCCACGACGGTGCTCTCCCGCCCGATCTCGGAGAAGGGCATCTACCCGGCGGTGGACCCGCTGGACTCCACGTCCCGCATTCTGGATCCGCGCTACATATCGCAGGAGCACTACGACTGCGCCGCACGCGTCAAAAGCATTCTGCAGAAGTACAAGGACCTTCAGGACATCATCGCGATTCTGGGAATCGAAGAGCTCGGCGAAGAGGACAGGATCACGGTCCACCGAGCCCGTCGAATCGAACGCTTTCTGTCGCAGAACACCTATGTCGCCAAGCAGTTCACCGGCATGGATGGTTCGACCGTCCCGCTGGACGAGTCGATCCATGCCTTCAATGCCATTGCCGACGGGGCGTACGACCACTTTCCCGAGCAGGCATTCTTCCTGTGCGGCGGCATTGAGGACCTTGAACGGAACGCCAAAGCGCTGCTCTGAAGGCGGCCCGCCCCTGGCCGGGCCATCGCCCGCTCCGGCGCGCACCGGCGGAGGCGTGATGTTCGAGGGAGGGGGCCGTCGGTGCTGCGCCGGCCGGTCGCACACGACACGCTGAACAAGGGCGCCGGCACCTTGGGGATGATGTCGGCCTCACTCCCTAGGCGGGCGGCCGGACGCTGCGGCGCCGGACGGCCGCCGCGCCACCGAGTTCGTCCAGCAACTGCGCGAGCAGCGCACGGTGTTCGGTCAGCCGGTCGGCTCCGAACCGTGCGGCCAGGCGCTCGTCGAGCGTCTTTCGGGCGCGCCGCGCCGCGCTGACCGCCCTGTCGCCACTGGCGGTGAGCACCACGCGGCGGGCGCGGGCGTCCTGCGGATCGGGGATGCGCTCGACGTACCCGAGGCGTTCGAGTTCGACGACGGCCTTGGAAGCGCCCTGCTGGGTCATGTCCAGCTTGGCGGCCAACTCCCCGACGGTCGGCCGGGCGTCGTTGACGAGGTGCTGGAAGACATAGCCGTGCGAGAAGCGGAGGTCGCCGAAGCCTTCTTCGGTGAGCTGCTCCTGCACCAGGTGGGAGGCGGCGAAGCCGACGAAGAGCGCGAGGCTGCCGACGTCCAGTTCGTCGGTGGCAACGGTAGGGGGAGAGGGTTCCGGCATATCGCCATTGTGTCTTCGCCAACTCTGGTTGCGCAAATGTGGTTGTGCTTAGGGGCTCTCCGTGAGCGGCGGTGTCCGCGAGGCCCTAGGTCGGTCAAGGGGGCGGGCGAGGCGGTGCGAGGCCGTGCGAGGGTCTGTCGGTCGTCGCGCGGGACGGAGGGTGAACGGCACCTGCCCGCCGGGGCGGCCGGGCTGCCGTTCGATCGCGTGGGTGGGGCGCTCAGGACTCGTGCACGGCGGTCAATTGCCCCTCCATGGGCGGTGGTTGGCCTTGTGCGGCCGGTCGCCTCGCCCGCGTCGGCCTGCCCTCGTGCGAGGACGTGTGGCAGACGGCGGTGCATGCGATCCGAGGGTCGTCCACCTGCGTCGGCGGGGCCGCGCTCGAACCCTCACCTCGTGGCGCTGTGGTGAGGACGGCTCCGGTTGTGTCTTGTCAGGAACATCTCCCTGGTGGTTGAGTGGCTCAGCCAGTGGACCACTGGGCGAAGTTCGGTGAGCGGCGGAGTGCGCTGGATATCCCACCGGGACACAGAGGAACGGGACGCAGAGGAAGCGGAGGAAGGCGATGGGTGGCCGGTCGACGGCTTTCAGGGAAACCATGAGGGGCTCGGTGCGACTCGCTGGCGAGTCCGCCGGGCGCCGGATCCGGTTCGACCTCGCGGTGCGCACCGACCGGATGTTGCTGCCGCATCGCACGACGGACGGCCGGATCGACGGGCGGGTCCGGATCGAGGGCTTCCCGGGTGACGTGCCGGTGCGCGGGGAGATGGAGATCTCGCCGCTGGCCCGGCGCCGTATCCGCTACCGCATGCGGTTCACCGCGAACGGACGCCACTACACGCTCGACGGCTGGAAATCCGTCTCCCCCCGCAGACCACTGGCGTCCTTGACGGTCCTTCCGTTCGTGCTGCTGGACGGCGGGACGGAGGTCGGACACGGTGTGCTGCGGTTCGAAGTGGCGCGTGCGCTGGTGCCGTTCGTGGCGAGTTTCCGATGGCCCCAACGGGACGACGCTCCAGCGTCCCTGTACGCCCGCCGCTGGGCGGGCGAACCCGACCGGACCGAGGTCTGGTACACGACCATGACGGATCCGGCCACCGGCACGGGCCTTTGGCTGCACCACGAACTGACCGCGCCGTCCGACGGGTCGCCCGCCTACACACATGGATGGATCGGGCTCTTCGCGCCGGACGCACCCCCGCAACACGCCCGCTTCGGACCGGATCCGGTGGAGTCGGCAGACCGTCCGCCGAAGTCCTTCGCAGCCGAGGGGATCGACGCCGGCCCGAGCGGACTGCGGGGTACGGCAGGAGCGTTCGCCTGGGACCTCACCAAGCACTCCGGGGGCGCCCCGCTGTACACCTTTCCGCGCTGGGCCTGGCGGCGCGGGCTGCTGCCCGCCGCCCACCTCGTCAGCGCGCCGTCCGCCACTTACACCGGCAGCGTCACGCACGAGGGACGCCGGCTGCTCCTCGACGCGGCACCCGGTGCCGACGCCCGGATCTACGGTGAGGGCAACGCCCGCCGCTGGGCCTGGCTGCACGCGGACCTCGGGTCGGGGGACGTCCTGGAGATCGTGGCCGCCGTCTCGAAGAAGGCGGGACTGCGCAGGCTGCCGCCGACGGTCTTCCTCCGACTGCGCAGGAACGGCCGCACCTGGCCGCGGACGCCGGAGCGCAGCGCCTTCGGCCGACTGGGGGCAGGCCGCTTCCGTGCCCGGATCGGACTGCCGTCATGGACGGTCACCGGGCGGTCCGGGCTGCGTCGTATCCGGGTCCTGGTGACCCAACCGGAGAACCGGACGCTGGCCCTGGAGTACACCGACCCGGACGGCAGCACCGCGGTGTGCCGCAACAGCGAGACCTCGCACGCACGCGTCGTACTGCAGCGCTGGTGGGGCCGTTGGCGCACCGAAGCCACCTGGAGCCTGGACGGGACCGCGCACGCCGAGGTGGGGGAGCGATGAGCCGCGCACTGGAGGGTCTGATCGCCGCATTGCTGGCGGAGGACGGTGACGCGCCGTGGGCGGCTTCGGTGCCCGCGCGGCTCACCGCTCTGCTGGAGCGGATGCCGGCCGCGGCCCGCGTGGCGGTCCACGGCGCCGCCTCGGCCGTCGACGCCTACGCCGTCCTGCGGACCGGCCGGGGGCTCAGTGGGATGCTGCCCGCCGAGCGGGAGGACCTGCTCGCCTCGATCAGCAGCCGTCCCGGACTCTTGGCGCAGTTCGACGTGTTGAAGATGCCGGTCCTGCTGGCCGCGGGAACGGCACGGATGCTCCACCAGACGCCCGCCGCCCCCTCCGACGCCGGAGCTCCGGAGGACCCGCCGCTGGACTGCGTAGCGTCGGACCAGTGGCCGGACCGTTCGACCGCGGATGCCGTGGTGATCGGATCGGGCGCCGGTGGGGCGGTGGCCGCGCGTACCCTCGCCCGCGCCGGTCTACGGGTGATCGTGCTGGAAGAGGGGCAGCGGCACACCACCGCGGACTTCGCGCGACGGGTGCCCCTCGACCGGTTCGGGGAGTTGTACCGCGACGGGGGCGCCACCTTCGCCGTCGGCAATCCGCCGGTCCTGCTCCCTGTGGGGCGTGCCGTCGGCGGCACCACCGTCGTCAACTCCGGGACGTGCTACCGCACGCCCGGCCACGTACTGGCCCGCTGGCGCGACTCCTTCGGCCTCGGCATCGCCGACGAAGCGGCGTTCGGCGCCTGCCTCGACGAGGTGGAGCGCACCTTGCAGGTGGCCACGCCGCCCATTGATCTCCTGGGTACGAACGGCCGCACCGCCCTGCGGGGAGCAGAACGTCTCGGATGGCAGGCCGCGCCGCTACGGCGCAACGCGACCGGCTGCAAGGGCTCATGCCAATGTGTGGTCGGCTGCCCGACCGGCGCCAAACAGAGCGTTCAGCTCTCCGTGCTCCCCGACGCGTGCCGGGCCGGCGCCCGGATCGTCACCGGCGCCAGGGCGCTGCGCATCCTGACGGAGCGGGACCGGCCGGGCGGTCCGCGGGCCTGCGGTGTGGTCGTCCGGCGCCCGGACGGCAGCGAATGCGAAATCCTCGCCCCGCTGGTCGTGGTGGCGGCGGGCGCCCTGCAGTCTCCGCCCCTGCTCTGGCGTTCCGGGCTCGCCCGCCACCCACGGCTGGGACGCAATCTGGCCATTCACCCCGCGACGAGTGTCGCCGGCCGTTTTCCGGAGCCCGTCGAGTCGTGGCGGGGCGTGCTCCAGAGCGTCGGTGTCGAGGAACTGCACAGCGACGGGATCCTCATCGAGGCGACCGGCGGGCCGCCGGGCATGAGCTCGTTCATCCTGCCCGGCCTCGGCCGGGAACTCCGCGGGGAGTTGGCGGAAGCGGGCTCCCTGGCGACTCTCGGAGCGATGGTCGCCGACCGTCCCTCCGGCAGGGTGGGCGGTCGCGGACTGATCCGGTACGGCCTCCACCCGCGGGACGGGGACCGCCTGTTGAGGGCGGTCGGCGCGATGGGCCGGCTGCTGTTCGCCGCCGGCGCGGAGGAGGTCCTCACGGGCGTTCCCACCGCCCCGCGGGTCCGGTCGGCGGAGGAACTCGACGAGACGGTGCGGACACTCTCGGCCCGGCAGTTGCACCTGTCCGCCTTCCATCCCACCGGCACCGTCGCTATGGGTACCGACGCGCAGGTGTGCCCTGCCGACGAGGACGGTTGGCTCCGGGGGACGGCCGGCGTTCTCATCGCCGACGGATCGGCCTTGCCCAGCTGCCCGGAGGTGAACCCGCAGCTCTCCATCATGGCGGCCGCGCTCGCCGTGAGCCGTAACGCAGTGGTCGAGGCCGGGGGCTCCTGACCGGCCGACGGAAGCCCGCCGCGCGCACCGAAAGCTGCCCGCGGCGGGCATCCGTCGGCCCCGCCGCACCGCCCGGATGACAGGGCGATCGCCCTGGGGTGGGCGTACGGGCAGCGCGCCCGTCACGCCGTGCCCGTCAGCGCGTGGTCTTCAGAGGACGCAGCATCTGCTCCTCCGTGGCACGCAGATAGCACTCGGCAGCGCGCTCGGCGTCCGCCGCCCGGCCGTCCACCACCGCCTGCACGAGCGGGGCGATCCGGGCGGCGGCCTCGGCGGGCTGCTCGAAGGGCGCACGCAGGCTGAGCCGCACGGGCAGGTAGGCGTTGAACAACGTGTTGGTGAGGAGCAGGTACACCCTGTTGCCGGTGGCGCGGGCGAGCTCCCGGTGCACCTCGACATCGGCCAACTGTGCGGCGTTGCCGTCTGCCGCCTCGGCCACCGCCACCAGCAGCGCGGACAGCCGTCGCGCCTGCGCATCGGTGCGCCGGGTGGCGGCGCGGCGGGCGATGAGGGCGCCGATGTGCCGGCGGGCCTCGAAAATCTCCGCGAGCCAGGCACTGTCCCGCCCGACCAGCATCGGCAGCAGCTCGGCGCCGCCGACCTTCAAGATGTCCCGGACCTTGGTGCCGATACCGTGCCGGGTACGCAGCATGCCGGCCTGTTCCAGGCGGGTGAGCGCGTGCTTGAGCGTCGTACGGGTGACGCCGTACCGCGCGGCGAGATCGCGTTCCGGAGGGAGCAGCGACCCCGGTCGGTGCGTACCGTCCAGGATGTCGTCGCGGAGTCGTGCCTCCAGAAGGTCAACCACCGACTGACGTGCGATGGTCTCGTCACGCATGGGAAGTCTCCAGGGAAGTCCGGCCAACTGAATCAGTGGCTCAGCCACTGGGCATCCGTAGTGAAGCAATGACGCCGCGGTCCGTCAACTCACTCGGCATACCTGATCCGCCGCGCCTGGCGCCTGCGCTCGACGAAGGCCCGCCACGGCGGTGACGGACCTTGGCCGAGCGGCTCCGGGCCTGCCGGAGTCCCTGCCGGAATCCCCTCTCAGGTCTGATGCATGAAGGCGTTGCTCAGCCCGATGGAGCTCTTCTGCCGACGCCGGTGTGCGTCAGCCCGGCGGCGCCGGAGTCCTGCGCCGTGTCGATGGCGGCGTGGCTGACCCGGACACGTTCTCGGCCGCCCGCTTCGGCCTGCTCGGCCACGACGAAGGCCGGCCGTGCCGTGCCGGACGCCGCCGGTCAGCCACCGCCCGCACCATCACCCTGTCGAAAATGGGTCTCCGGCATCGGGTTGTCGTGATTCAACGGTTCCTTCGTCCCCAGTCGGGCCCAGACCAAGAACGTCCCCAGGCCCACAGCCAGCAGACCGACCGGAATAAGTATCGCGAGAGCCCACTCAGGCATGCCGCCTCCCCCTTAGCGTCTTCTGCCCTGTCATCCCAGGTTAGGCCCACGCCCACCCGGCCGGGAGGGGCGAACTCGCCGACCTCATCGACCGGTTCACCGTTGTCGGCGGACACGCGTACATCAGCCGGGCCGGCGCAGGTCTCACCTCGGTGTCCGTGCCGGGGCGTGCCGGCGGCCTGACAGGCGAGGCCATTTCAGAAGTCCAGTCGTTCGCAACGACCCATGCATCGTGATCGCCGCAGGCGGACCGCCGGACGGCCGGGCGTGACGCAGGCGACCACCGAGTCACGCCGCACCGGGGCGGATGGGGGAACGTCCTATCGTCAGAGCCGTTGACTGTCCGCGCCGGTGCCAAGGTGGTCGAATCGCGGCGAAAGGAGCGCATCGGTCGCCCGGTCGCCGCCCAGCTCGACCCGCAGCACCGCCAGGCACTCGCCGCATCGCTGCCCGCCGTCCTTGAAATGGCTCCGCGCCCCGCCCAACCACCCAACAGGCCGACGACACCGCTTCCCTCACCCCGAAGGAACCACGCCATGACCACCCCGCACGCCTTCCCCCTGGAGCCCACCCCGATCCACGTGTCCGACCAGGTCCTCGACGACCTGCGCGCCCGTCTCACACTGACCCGTCCGCCGGCGGACGAGGAGAATGACGAGGGGAGTGACGAGGGGAAAGGGGACTGGTCCTACGGCGTCCCGGACAGCTATCTGCGTGAGCTGGTCGCCTACTGGCGGGACGACTACGACTGGCGCAAGGCCGAGGCCGCCATCAACGTCTACGAGCACTACCAGGTGAGCGTCGCCGGCGTCCCCGTGCACTTCATGCGCAAGCCCGGCCGCGGCCCCCGCCCGATCCCGTTGATCCTCACCCACGGCTGGCCGTGGACGTTCTGGCACTGGTCGAAGGTGATCGACCCGCTCGCCGACCCGGCCGCGTTCGGCGGTGACCCCGCCGACGCGTTCGACGTCATCGTGCCGTCCCTGCCCGGCTTCGGTTTCCCCGGACCGCTCACCGGCTTTTCAGACATCAACTTCTGGAAGGTCTCTGACCTCTGGCACACCCTGATGACCGAGACCCTGGGATACGAGAAGTACGCGGCCGGCGGCTGCGACATCGGCGGGATCGTCTCCAGCCAGCTCGGCCACAAGTACGCCGACGAGCTGTACGGCATCCACATCGGCTCCGGACTGCCGCTCGACTTCTTCACCGGACCCCGCGCCTGGGACTTCGCCCGGAACCGGCCCCTCACCGACGACCAGCCCGCCGACGTCCGCGCCCGCATCATCGAGCTGGACCACCGCTCGGCGTCCCACCTCGCCGTGCACATGCTCGACGGCGCCACCCTGGCCCACGGGCTGAGCGACTCACCCGCCGGACTGCTCGCCTGGCTGCTGGAGCGCTGGAAGGCCTGGAGCGACAACGGCGGCGATGTCGAGTCCGTCTTCACCAAGGATGACCTGCTCACCCACGCCACGATCTACTGGGTGAACAACTCCATCGCCACGTCGATGCGTTACTACGCCAACGCCAACCGCTACCCCTGGGCCCCCGCCCACGACCGCACCCCGGTCGTGCAGGCCCCGGTCGGCCTCACCTTCGTCACGTACGAGAACCCGCCCGGCATCCACACCGCCGACGAGCGCGTCCGGGCCTTCAAGGCCGGCCCGCAGGCCGATTGGTTTCACCACGTCAACGTCAACGCCCACGACCACGGCGGCCACTTCATCCCCTGGGAGAACCCCGACGCCTGGGTGAACGACCTGCGCCGCACCTTCCACGGCCGCAGGCCCTGAACGACCCTGCGGGCTCGTCCGGCGGCAACGGGCCAGCCCGAACGTTGTGTGGCGGGAGCGGGCGCGTCGGCTGCCCGACCCGCGCCGCCCGCCACGCCGTCTGCTGAGCCGGCCTCCCAACGAGTTGTCTGACGCGCCGCCGGGTGCGGGTGGCGGTTCGCCGGTCGTCGGACACCGGTCCCGAGCCGTCTCCGCTCCCGTCACCCCTTGCCGGCGTCCGCTCGTTCTTCGAGGTGGGCGCGCATCTCCGTGGTGGCCCGGGTGAACCAGTCGGCCAGCACGGCGATCTCGTCGGGGGAGTAGTCGGCGAACAACGCCGTCAGACGTCGGTAGAAGGGCTCGTACACCTCGATGACGCGCGCCGCGGCGGCCTCGTCGGCGACGATGCGGATGCGCCGGCGATCGGCCGGGTCCGGACGCCGGACGGCGTAGCCGGCGCGCTCCAGGCGATTGAGGACTCCGGTCACCGCGCCGGTGGTCAGATCGGCTCGCTCAGCCAGCTCACCCGCCGTCAGTGCCTTCGCTCCCGCGCCGATGATGTGCCCGAGGCAGGTCAGATCGGTGACGTTCAGCCCCAGTAGCTCGGCGGCGTGGTGCTGGCCCATGAGGCCCAGCGAGACGAACTGGTCCATGTGCTGCAGCGCCTGCTCTGCCGATGCCGCGGGGCGGGGCTTGCCCATCACGCAGATTCTCCTTAGCATCTAAGTAAATTAGCTCGTGAGATAAATCTTCCCTGTCCCGAGCTTACCGCCGGCACCTCGATGGAGTGAGAAACGATGAGCGCTCATGGCGATGCGGACCTCGGTCACACGGTCGCAGGCTGGACGGGTACCGCCGCGGCCCTCCTCGGCACCACCTGCATCGGCGTCTCCCTCTGCGCAGGCCGACCCGCGGGCATCCTGATAGGTCTGGCCGTCTGCGTCGTCGCGGCACTCCTGACGTGGGCCCTGCATCTGGCCGGCTGGGGCAAACCGAGCGGCCCCAGGCCGAGGGAGCAGCAGCCGATGCGCACGCGCGACCTCGCGGCCGGGAACGGCCACCCCGGCTGCCTGGGCTGCCGGATGGCCGGACGGATTCCCCCGGCGACGAAGCCGTTTGCGGCGCCGGAGCCGTCTGCCGCGCGGGAGGAGGCGCGGGGCCCCGAGCCCGCCGATAGTGCGGCGTGAGCGACCGGACTCCGCGTCCCGGCGGTCCGAACGCCGGGACGCGGACCGGACTTTCGCCGCCCGGTCTGGGGTGCCGCCGTGGTGGTCACCGCCAGGGAGCAGGGTCTTCACGCCTTGCATCGCCGCCGCAACGGACCCTGCGGGCGGCGTATCTCCCGGGCCGGAGTCGCCGGGTGGGATGTGTGCCCAGAACGTGCCGGTGATCGGCCTCGCCGCCGGCAGCCGGGCCGGCCTCCTGGCGCGCGTCACCGCTCTGTGGCTCGTCACCAGCCGGCGCGTCGACCGCTCCGGTCAGCCCGCCGGGGCCGGTATGGGCAACTCCGGCCCGTTGGCCGCCAGGCGTACCGAGGTCGTGCGCGAATCCCGGCCTCTGCCTTGGCGGGACGTGGCCTGACCGCGGTGCGCCATCCCCTTTCCTTCAGCTTTCCTCCAGCAACCGGATGCCGGTGGGAAATGAGGAGGAGCCCGTCCCGGGGCGGGCGGCGGTGTGGATCAGCCTCCGTGCGCGGTGAGTGTGTAGCCCTCCGGCCCCTCGAAGGAGAACATCGGCCCGAAGGGGCTGTCCGCCATCGGCGTGAGGATCTTGATGCCGGCGGCGAGGAGCTGGTCGTGGAGCTGATGAGCGTCCGGAGTGCGGAACCAGAGCACCACACCGAGGCCCGGCCGTGGGGTGTCGGCGACGTTGACGCCCGGGAGGAGCGCGCGGACGGCGAACGGGATCGGCTCGGTGTCGAAGACGACCGCATGCGGAGGCGAGACCGCGGCCCGGCGCAGCCCCAGATGCTGCTCGCAGAAGGCCGCCGCGGCTTCCAGGTCATGGACCTGCAGGGCGACGAAGTCGGGACCGTCGATGGCGACAGGCATGAGTTCCCCTCACTCTTCTATGTCAGGACTTTGACATAGGGAGACTAGAGCGCCGGAATCGACCATGTCAAAATGCTGACATGAACGAGAGTGCGCCGACCGAGCCGTTCCGTCCCGCGGACGACGTCACCCACCACGTGGGGTACCTGCTCAAACGTGCCCAGGCCGCCCTGCGCGGCGCCATGGACAAGGTGGTGCGCGAGCACGGGCTGACCGTGCCTCAGTACGCCACTCTCGAACTGCTGGCCCAGCACCCCGGCATGTCGAACGCCGACCTCGCCCGCGCGACCTTCGTCACCCGGCAGTCCGGGAACGTCGTCCTGCGGGGGTTGCAGGACGCGGGACTCCTCACCCGCCCTGCCACCGCCGATCATGGCCGGGCCCGGCCCGCCCGCCTCACCGAAGAGGGCCACGCGCGTCTCGCCGCCGTCCAGGGCGCCGTGTACGCCGTCGAACAGCGCATGGTCGAAGCGGTCCCGCCCGAGCGCGCCGCGGCGCTCCTCGCCGACCTCGACCGCATCGCAGCAGCTCTGGAGGGCTGACCCGCCAAGCCGGCGCCACGGCGCTCCGGCGACGACGGGGCGGGTGGAAACGCCGTCCCGCCGCACTGGTGGAGGAGGCCGCATCGGACCGGCAACCGCAGGTCAAGGCCCAGGGGGCGGTCCGCGCGGCATCGACCGGGGGCGCCATGTTCGCTTTGCGTAGATATTCTGTGATGTGTGATCGAGTCTGGACGGCCGAGGCCCCGTCGTCGCCCCGGCCGGGGGACGCTTGTGCGGCTGTCGCCGGTGATCCTGACCGTCGTCATCGCCGGCCTGGCATACGCCACGCCCCCAGAAGTGGCCTTCAGCCGCCTCCTGCCCGCGGCACCGGCCCTGGCCGCCGCCATGTGGCCGGTGCTCCCCACCATCCTGCTCGGGACCGTCTGCCTCTTTCTGATGATCGGCCTCAGCATCGTGTTCCCCGGTCTGGGGACCTGGTGGACGGCCGCGGGGATCATCGCGGTCACCGTGGCAGCCGCGTACGGAAGTCATGTCCGGCTCCAGCGGGAGCGGACGCTCTTTCAGGTGCGGCTCGTCGCCGACGCGGCCCAGCAGGTGGTGCTGAGTCCGATGCCGCGCCGCTTCGGGAGCGTCGAGATCGAGTCGCTGTATCTCGCGGCCGCGGCGGAGGCCCGTATCGGCGGGGACTTCTACGAAGTGGTCGACACGCGCTACGGGGTCAGGCTGCTCATCGGCGATGTGCGGGGTAAAGGTCTGCCCGCGGTGGGGGCGGCCGCGGCGATCGTCAACTCCTTCCGGGAGGCCGCCTACGGCGAGGCCGACATGGTCAGCATCGCGCGCCGGCTGGACGCCAGCAGCACCCGTTACAACGCCGCCTTTCCCCCCGAGCGGACGATGGAGCGCTTCGCCACCGCCCTACTTGTCGAGATCCCGCACGAGGGCAGTCGCATCGAAATCCTCAACTGCGGACACCCTCCGCCACTGATCCTGAACCGCGGGGAACTCCGTGCCCTTGAGCCCACCACCCCCTCGCCGCTGCTCAACCTCGCGGAGCTGATGGGCGATCACTACACCATCGACACCTTCGACTTCGCCCCCGGCGACCTGCTGCTTCTCTACACCGACGGGGTCGCCGAGGCCCGCGCCCGCGATGGTGGGTTCTTCCCGCTGGCGGCCTGGATGCGCCGCCAGCCCCCCACGCCGCCCCACGAGCTGCTCGCGGCTCTTCACCGGGACCTCGTCCACTACAGCAGCGGCCGCCTGGACGACGACATCGCCGCCCTCGCCGTGCGCCTGCGCGAACCCTCGGAGTAGGTCCCGGCGCAGAAGGCTCGGCCCAGATCGCAGCCGTTTGATGCCTCCGTAGAGGCCGTAGGGAATTGCTGAAGAGGACGTAGGGAATTACTGAGCGGCACGGGCGCGGGGCGCGGGGCACCGGTCGTCCGGGGCGAGGGTGGGGGAGTGCGCGGCTGCGTACGGCACCTGCGTACGGCGCAGGACCCAGGCGCGGTTTTCCGGAGACCCCAGCGCGCAGCGACATGTGCGCTGCTCACCTGCCGGTATCCGGGGCGGAAGCAGGCCGGGTCGCCGCGCGTTCGTCCCGCTCGCAAGGTCCCAAGGGGCGGGCCGTCAGGCCTCCTGCGGTCAGGCTTCGCTGGGCAGGAGCTCGGCCAGTAGGCCCCGGACCCGCTGCTCGATCTCGTCCCGGATCGGATGGACCGCATCCACGCCCTGTCCGGCCGGGTCTTCGAGCTTCCAGTCCAGGTACCTCCTTCCGGGGAAGACCGGGCAGGCGTCGCCACATCCCATGGTGATCACCACGTCGGACGCCTGCACGACCTGTGGTGAGGATCTTCGGTGTCTCGGTGTCTCGGCGTCTCGGCGGCGATGTCGATGCCGGTCTCGGCCATCGCCTCCGCCACGGCCGGATTCACGGTGTGGCCGGTGCGGATCCCGCCGAGCGGACCTCGACTTTGCCCTGACCGAGGTAGCAGAGGAAGGCGGCGGCCATCTGAGACCGGCCGGCGTTGTGCACGCAGACGACAGCGCCGAAGGCTTCGAAGGCCGAGGGACAGTCATGGGTTCGGAGACGGTTTCAGGCAGGCATCAATGCAACGAGACCGGGAGAGATCGTCATGTCACGCATCCAGCTCGCACTCAATGTCGCCAACCTCGAAGGGTCCGTGGAGTTCTACTCCAAGCTCTTCGGCGTAGAGCCGGCCAAACGCCGTCCCGGATACGCCAACTTCGCCATCACCCAGCCGCCGCTGAAGCTGGTCCTCATCGAGGGCGAGGCGGACCAGGAGACCCGCCTGGACCACCTCGGCGTCGAGGTAGACACCACCGATCAGGTCGCCGCCGCCATCAGCCGCCTCAAGGACGCGGGGCTGGCGACCTTCGAGGAGAACGACACCTCCTGCTGCTATGCCCTCCAGGACAAGGTCTGGGTGCACGGTCCCGGCAAGGAGCCCTGGGAGGTCTACGTCGTGAAGGCCGATGCCGACCAGTTGGGAAAGAGCGACGTCCGCAACGGCGACACCTGCTGCCGCAGCGAACCCCCAGCCGACGAACCCGCACCGGCTGCCGCTGGTTGCGCCTGCGGAACCTGATTCGCCGGCCACGGCAAGGCGGCTCCGCGCTGTCGAGATCCGCGGTGCAGTCGGCGTCACAGCAGGAACTGGGCGGGCCGCGGGGGGTATTCGCGATACCCGTTTCTAGACCTCCTCTTCGATGGCCTGTCAATGGGCCACCCCCGCCCGTGACTTGCTGCGGCAGCCACGACAGCCGACGGTGGCCCTCCGCGCTTCACCGCTGACGTGGGGCACCCGCGACAGAGCAGGGGGCCTGTTCATTGAGGCTCTGTCCGACACGTGGAACGTCGGCGAGCGCAACCCCGCAAGATCGGGATGGTGCGAGTGTGTCGCGAGACGGTGAGGTCCGCAGGGCCTTGTGGGCTGTCAGGCCGTCCGGCATGATCGCGACCATGCTGACCAGCCGAAAGGCCCATGCCGCGTAGACGGCCTGGCGCGCTACGCGCCGAAAATCCGATCCCGCCCGCCTGGAGCCCTGGGACCTGCCGAATTCCCGGGTTGTCCGAGCGCACCTGCGCCGAGATCCAGCGCACCGAGCGTGAGCACGGTGACTCCTGGGCCGGTCTGTGGGACGGCTTGTGGGACGGGTCGGTGGAAGCCGCGCTCAGGCACTACCGGGCGTTCCTGCGACAGCCCGGACGCTATCTGGAACTGTGCTTCCCCGCCTCGCCCCATCCCGAATCATCGCTCGTCGACGTGGCGAACGCCCGGGACGTTCTGCAAGAGGCGTTGCGTGCGCTTCCGCAGCCGTCCCGCGCCGAACTCGGGCGCGTGGTGGCGTGTCTGGACGCAGAACTCCGCCGCCGGACCCTGCCCGACCCACACGCCTACCGGCGCCTGCGGTGGCATGGCGAATGGTGGCACCGGCGCCTTTACGGCGGTGAATTCCGGTGGTGAAGGGCCGCAGCCAGCGACGGCGTCGGGACCGCATGATGGGTGAGCCCGAGCGCCGCCGAGTTGATCGAATGGAACGTGGCAGGCGCGATACGGATGAGGTCGGGCGGCGGCCAAGCCTCCTGCTTCGCCCGGTCGTTCGTACTCGTGGCCCGTACGCGCCACGAGCGTGGGAATGTCGTCGGCTAGCTGGCCGGCCGGCGTGCGGCGGTCGGCGACACCCGACGCACGCAGGCGGCCCGTTCGCCTGGGCGCTTCACCCGTGCTCTACGGGGTGGACTCATCCCCCTGGTCGCGCGGGATCGCTTGATCCCGCGGCGTCGCTGAAGTGCATGACCTGGTCGACGACCAGGGGCTGCCTCGACCGAGATGATGACCAGGGGAGCGAGTCACGCGCCCCATCCGACACCGCAGGCCAACAGCGGTGCCACCTTCACATCCGCGTCAGTGAGGCGTGTGTCCGGAGCGATGTCCGAGCCGACACCCGGCACCGCCGATGTAGTAGGCGTTGAGGTAGTTCGGACCTGCACCTGGTAGCTGCGTGTTGCCGAGGCCGACGCAGAGGTGGTAGTCGTTCGTGCTGCCATGCCCTCGGACGTCGACATGGATCAGCACCGTCGTCGGACCACAGTGGCCGTAAGCGGCGAACTGGGACTCACGGACGCTGTATCGGAAGAAGCCGCACTGTGCGGCAGAGCTCGCTTCGGCCTGCCGCGCTTCCGGACCGCGGACGGGTCCGGCGAAGGCCGGGCCCGCGGATGTCACCAACGCAGACGCGATGAGCGCACTGGACGCCACCGCGCACGCGACTCGAGGAGAAGGGAACAGGGAGAGTTTCATGAACACTCCTTACGGCGAGCCATCACGGTGGACGGCCAGCTGGTGGACTCCGCCTGGCGTCACCACGCCTACCGCGCGTCGCTCACCGCCACGAAGACCATAACTCGACGTACGTCATATGTGGCTTTATGTCACTGAAATGAGTGGTGCGACGATGTGAAACGGACCTGGCCGAACTGCTGCGGCGTCGCCGAAGGCGAACACCATCGATGACCGCGTCCTGCACATCCAGCACCGCGCTCACCGGACAGGCCCTGCGACGGCCCTCCTGCCCAACGCGCCCCATCACCGCAGCGACGCCCCCGACCGCCACGTCCTTGACCGTGTAGCCCGCTTCCGCCGGCCATCGCTGCCGCCGTCTCCAGCGAGACCCCCCGCCTCGGCCCGTACCGCCCGATTCAGCCGCTGCACGAGCTTCATCATCAACCGGTAGGTGTGCTCCCTGGCCGGACGTATCACGCGCGCGAGACCAACCAGCGGCCCGAGCGCCAGCTTCAGCGCATGGCGCGGCGATCGGCCCTGGCCGGTTCACGAGATGCCGCCGCAGTTGATCGCCCCGCTCGTCGCGGAAGAGGTGGCCAGGGCCGGTGGCCGGGACCTGTCGATCCTCTTGCAGGACTACGAACAGATGCCTTTGGTGCCGCTTCCGGGCCGAGGGCTGACGGTCGGTCACCCCGAGCCGGTTGAGGACTCACCCGCCGGTGAGGCATTCCTGAGCCGCAGAACGGTTGAGGTGCCGCAGGACGGCAGCGTGCGGATGTATGTGCCGCTGCTGGACGGCAGTGACCAGGTCGGCGCGATGGCTCTCACCCTGGACAGCGTGGATGACGACGACCGGCGGCTCCTGCGCAGACTTGCCGGTTTGGTCGCGGACATGATTGTCACCAAGGACGCCTACACCGACTTGTTCTTCCAGGCCGACGCAGCGCCCCGATGAGCGTGGCCGCAGAGATCCAGTGGCCGTTGCTGCCTCCGCTGTCGATGACCGTTCCGCAGGTTGAGGTGGCCGGAATCCTGGAGCCCGCGTACCAGGTGGCCGGCGACAGTTTCGACTACGCCCTCAACGGCGACATCCTTCATATGGCCATGATCGACGCGATGGGCCACGGCTTGGACGCGGCGACCATGGCGACGGTGGCCATCGGCGCCTACCGCCACGCTCGGCGGGCCAACACCGGTCTGTCCCAGGTGTATGCGTTCATGGACAAGGCCATCAACGAGCAGTTCGGCCACGACCACTTCGTCACCGCGCAGATGATGTGTCTGAACATCGCCACGGGCAGGCTGCAATGGGTCAATGCCGGACACCCGGCACCACTGCTGATCCGTAACCGTGCTGTGGTGGATCATCTGGAGAGCCCAACCACATTGCCGGTCGGCTTCGGCGGCGAGGAGCCGGAAGTCAGCGAGCGGGTGCTGCAGCCGGGGGACCGATTGCTGTGCTTCACCGACGGCCTGATCGAGGAACACCAAACAGGCGGGGAACAGTTCGGTGAGGAGCAACTCATCGAGTTGACCAACCGCGCCGTCCGTGAGCACGCTGCGGTGCGGCCGGTGGTGCGCGCGCTCTCCTACGCCCTGAAACAGGGGCGGGGCGGCATCACCAGCGACGACGCGACCATCTTCCTCATCGAGTGGCGCGGTGGGGACGCCGATCATCTGGCCTTCGTCGATTGAGCCGGTGGCGCCTGGCGCGACGGTGACAAGCCCGCACGACGTCGGCCGTTGGGCATCTGGTGCGCAGGTTGGCGCGAGTGGGGGTGTGGTGCCGGCGGGTGGGGTGTCAGGCGTCCAAGGCGCCTGGGGTTGCGTGTCACCAAGATGCCTGCCTGTTCCTGTGTCAGGGCCTGGCCGGGGGAGTGGGCTGGGTGTTTGGCCTCCCGTCCGCCCAGGCCGCGGTCTCGGGATCATGCTCGTCCGGCTGGACGGTGCCGTGATCGACATCGTCACCGCGTCTACCGCCGGCCGAAGCTCGGCACCCCGGACCGGTTCGACGGGGACCGGGAGGTCCCCGAGGCCGGCCACGTCCCGGTCGGTGCGAAGATCCGCCTCCACGGTGTCGTCGGCAGGGTGGAGGAGGTGAAGGGCAACGGCGTGCAGATGCCGCTGACCTTCACCGTCGAGGTCGAGGGCAGTGCCAAGCCGGCCTGCGTCGCCCAGGCCTTCTACCGCCATTACGCCTGACCGGCCGCCGCGGTGCTCGCCGTGTTCCCGTCCTGGTGCCACGCTCACCTTGGCTGCGGCGCGCGGACGGTCAGTCGGCGAGTTGGCCGGTGCGTGCAATGGTGCCGAGCCAGTGGGCGCTGGGCTTTGGCGTGCGGGCGAAGGTCTGACGGTCGACGGCGACCAGGCCGAAGGTGGGTTTGTAGCCGGCCACCCACTCGAAGTTGTCCAGGAGCGACCAGTGGATGTAGCCGCGTACGTCGATGCCGTCGTCCATGGCGGCCCGCAGCCCGTGCAGGGCGGTGCGGGCGTAGTCGATGCGGCGGGTGTCGTCGGCGGTGGCGATGCCGTTCTCGGTTACCAGGACGGGTACGCCGCCGGTGGTCCGCCAGGCGTGACGTACGGCCTGCTCCAGGGCCTGCGGGTAGTACTCCCAGTCGGTCAGCGTCCGCTCGGTGGTCTCCGGGACGGGGAGAGCGCCGTCGGGGCCGACGACCGTGCGGGTGTATGCCTGCACGCCGATGAAGTCGTCGTTCTTGGCGGCTTCGAGGAAGATGTCCTCGCGCCGGCGGGACCAGGCTGCGGCGGCCTCTTCGGCGCCGGGTGCGGCCTGGACGACCTGGCTGGCGACGGTCCAGCCGACTGCGAGGCCGGGGCGGCTGTGCAGGATTTCCGTCGCGCGGGCGTGGGCGGCGATCAGCGCGTCGGCGGTGGGCTGGTGCGGCGGAGGCATGGAGCCGGGGAATGGGCTGGGCTCGCCGGTGGAGGGCAGGTGGAGTTGGGCTGTCATGGCGGCGAGGTTGGGCTCATTGATGGTGCAGACGTGGGAGACGCCCTCGGCCAGGATGGGCAGGACCGTTTCGCAGTAGCGGGCGAAGCGGTCGGCGGAGCCGGAAGCGGCCCATCCGCCGCCGGCGGTCATCCAGCGGGGCACGGTGAAGTGTTGCAGGGTGACGACAGGGTTCAGCCCGCGGTCGCGGCAACCGGCGATCATGCGCCGGTAATGGTCCAGCGCGGCGCGGGAAACTTCACCGGCTTCGGGCTCGATGCGGCTCCACTCCAGGGAGAAGCGGTAGGTGTTCAGGCCGAGTTCGGCCACGATGTCCAGGTCCTCCTCCCAGCGGTGCCAGCTGTCGCAAGCGTCCCCGCTGGGCTCGGCGAAGAAGGTGTCGGGGCGGTGTTCCATTTCCCAGAAGTCGTTGTTGACGTTGCCGCCCTCGACCTGGTGGGAAGCGGTCGCGGCGCCCCAAAGGAAGCCGTTGGGGAAGGTGCTGCTCATGGGTACTCCTGGTATTCACGTATTCACGCGTGATGCGAAGGGGCTGATGTGGGTGGGCAAGACTGCAGGGGGCGGGTCGCCTGTGTGGGAGTCGTGAGGGGCGTGCGACGGACCGGGGGTTCAGCGAGCGCGGTCCGGCTGCCTGGCACGGTGCGTGGCGTATCGAAGCCCGTGGCCGAACGCGTAGAGCGGCTCGGCGCTCTCCTGCGGGACATCGGGGCGGCCGGCCTCGACCTCAGCCATGGACCGGGGGAGCGGGAAGGGCAGTGCGCCCTGCGGATCGGCCCGGCCGAACAGGACGTCGAGCAGCGCCCGGTCGCCGGCGCCGTACGCCGCGAGCAGGGCGGCGCAGCGGTCGGCGATTTCGGGGATGACGGCGGGACGTTCGAGGTGGAGGGTGACGACGGTGGGCACGGTGTCGAGCAGGGTCAGGATCTGCTGGAGGCGTTCTTGGCCGAAGTCGAGGCGGCCGGCGTGGAAGAAGGACTCGAAGAGGCCGGGTCGGGGTTCGTAGGGGGTGTTCAGGCGCAGTACCGCGATATCGGCCCGGGTGGGATCGGTGACGAGGTCTGCGTACTCGGCGGCGGTGTCCGGGTCGACGCCTTCCATGTACAGCCGGGGGCGGCCGGTCAGCGGGAGTACGGCGGCGCGGTTTTCCAGCAGGGTCAGCGAGCGGCGCTGGGCGGCCTCGCCGGCGGTGCGGAAGTCGGCGCGGCCGACGGTCTCTTCGGCGGCGTCCGGGTCGACGTAGCGGCGGTCGTCGAAGAGGCCGAGGCGGAACTTCTCGGCCAGCAGGCGGGTGACGGACACGTCGAGCCGGGATTCCGTCAGCAGTCCGTCGCGGACCAGCGCGGTGATCAGCTCGGGGCATGCCTCGCCGCCGATCTGGTCGGCACCGGCGTGCAGTACCTTCAACGCCCGCTGCTCGGGGGTCAGGTGTTCCACGCCCCAGGCGCGGGCCGCGTGCGTCTCGCCCATGATCGGGCCGTCGGTGAGCAGTCCCCAGTCGGTGCAGACGATGCCGTCGAAGCCCAGCTTCTCGCGCAACAGCCCGGTGATGATGCCGTGGTTGAAGCCGAAGCCGACTTCTTCGTACGGGGTGCCGACCGGCATGCCGTAATACGGCATCACCTGTGTGGCGCCGGCGGCGAGGGCCGCCTTGAAGGGCTTGAGGTGGTAATCGAAGAAGCCGCCCGGGTAGATCTGTTCCCTGCCGTAGGGGAAGTGCGGGTCCTCGCCGTCCTTCTGCGGACCGCCGCCGGGGAAGTGCTTGACCATCGCGGCCACGCTGTCCCGGCCGAGCTGTCCGCCCGGCCCCCGCAGGCCCTCGATGTACGCGGCGGCCAGACGGGAGGTCAGGTCGGCGTCCTCGCCGAAGGTGCCCGAGATGCGGGCCCAACGGGGTTCGGTGGCCAAGTCGATCTGCGGGTGCAGGGCGACGCGCAGGCCGACGGCCAGGTACTCGCGGCGCACGGTGTCGCCGTATCGGCGCACCAGGCCGGCGTCGTCCGTGGCTGCCAGGCCCAGGGTTTCGGGCCACTGGGAGAAGGGGCCGGCCATCATCGCGGTGCCCGGGTTGTCGGTGAACGCGTGACGTGGATCGGTGGACAATGTCACCGGGATGCCCAGACGGGTGGCTGCGGCCTGCTCCTGCAGGTGGTTGTGGAGCTCGGCCATCTCCCGCGGGGTGCCCGCGCCCAGCAGGTTGAAGTGCGACATGAGCGCGCCGGACATCATCTGCTCGGCGGTGAGGCCGACAGGGGCGGGGTTCGCTCCGATGCCTATGGCGTGGTGGAAGAGCAGTCCGGCCTTCTCTTCCAGTGTCATCCGGGGCAGCAGGTCGGCCACCCGTTCTTCGACGCTGCGGCTGGGGTCCTGGTAGGGAAGGTTCACTGCTGCTCCTCGGCGATGCGGTGGGGGGCGTGGAGGGTGTGGGTGCCCGGCCCGGCGCGGGTGGGCTCGGCGTCCGGCAGTTCGACGGTGGCCTCGACGCCGGGCGGAACGGTCACGGTGACGGTGAGCTGCCCTTCGTGCAGGTGCCAGGCCACTTCGGCCCGGCCGTACGGTGTTTCGTGCGCGGCCCGCGCCCAGGTGAGGCCGCCGCCGGGGCGGGGCCGCACGAGCAGACGGCGGTAACCGGGGGCGGCCGGTGCGAGACCCGCGACGGTGCGGTGCAGCCAGTCGGCGATGGCGCCGAGTGCGTAGTGGTTGAAGGAGGTCATCTCTCCGGGATTGACGCTGCCGTCGGGGAGCAGACTGTCCCAGCGCTCCCAGGTCGTGGTGGCTCCTCTGTCCACCTGGTAGAGCCAGGAGGGGCAGGAGCGGCCCATCAGCAGCTGGTACGCGGTGTCGGTGTGGCCGGTGGCGGTGAGCGCGTCGCATACCAAAGGGGTGCCGAGGAAGCCGGTCCCGATCCGGTGGCCGCGCTCGGCCACCAGGGCGGCCAGCCGGCTGCCGGCCTCGGCGCGCTCGGCGCCGTCCTGGAGCAGGTCGAACCCGAGGGCGAGGGCGTAGGAGGTCTGGGTCTCTTCGGCCAGGCGACCGCCGCCGATGTGGAAGCGGGCGCGGAAGGCTTGCCGCACGGCGTCGGCGAGAGCGTGGTAGGCCTCGGCCTCGTCCGACTTCCCCAGCACGTCGGCGCTGCGGGCCAGCAGGCGGGCCGAGCGCGCGAAATAGGCGGTGGCAACCAGCGGGGAGGAGGTTGTCGCCCCGGCCGGGTCCTCGGGGGATGCGGTGGGGTCGAGCCAGTCACCGAACTGGAAGCCCTCGCCCCACACGTGTCCCGGGCCGGCGATCCGGTCGACGGCGTCCACCCAGGCGCGCATGGACGGGTACTGGGTGCGCAGTACTTGACTGTCGCCGTACCGCTCGTACAGGACCCACGGGACGATGACGGCGGCGTCGCACCAGCCGGCCATCGCGAGGTTGCCGGGGGGCAGCGGAACGGGGATGTTCACGGGGATGGCGGGGCTGATGAGGGGCGGGACGCCGTCGGGGTCGTCGCTCTGGTCGGCGGCCAGGTCGCTCAGCCAGGAACGCAGGAAGTCTTCGGTGTCGTAGAGGAAGGTGGCGGTGGGGGCGAAGACCTGGATGTCGCCGCTCCAGCCGAGGCGTTCGTCGCGCTGGGGGCAGTCGGTGGGAACATCCAGGAAGTTGCCGCGCATTCCCCACACCACGTTCTCGTGCAGCCGGTTCAGGGACGGGTCGGAGGACTCGAACCAGCCGGTTCGTCGAAGGTCGCTGTGCAGTACCACAGCGGTGACGTCACCGGGGGTGAGTTCGCCGGGCCAGTTGTCGAGTTCGGCGTAGCGGAAGCCGTGGAAGGTGAAGCGGGGCTCCCACTGCTCGCCGTCGGTATCGCCGCGCAGGGTGTAGCGGTCGGTGGCCGCGGCGCCGCGCAGCGGACGGACGCACAACTCGCCGTCCTCCAGCACCTCGGCATGCCGCAGGGTCACTGTGCGGCCCGCGTCACCGCGGAGGCGGATGCGGAGTCTGCCGACCAGGTTCTGTCCGAAGTCCACGAGAGTGCGGCCGGTGGGCGAGGTCGTCACGGCCACCGGAGGGAGGCACTCGATGCGTCGTACCGGAGGGCTGTCGGCCGGGAAGAGCACCGAGGTGTCGAAGTCCAGCACGCGCACCGGCTGCCAAGGGGCGCCATCGAAGCCTGGTTCGCACCAGCCCGGCAGCTCCCGGCGGGCGTCGTAGACCTCCCCCTCGTACAGGCCGGCGGCGGTGACCGGCCCGGCCGCGGCCCGCCAGTCGGGACCGGTCGTCACCGTCTGGACGCTGCCGTCGGCGTATGCGATCCGCAGCTCGGCGAGCAGCCCGGTGTCCGGTCCGTAGATGTCGCGGTTGCCGCCGTTGAATCCGAGCAGGCCCCGGTACCAGCCGTCCGCGAGGTGGGCGCCCCAGGCGTTGGCGCCGGGCCGTACCCATGGGGTCACGTCGAAGGACTGGTAGCGGTGGCGGTGGTGGTAGCTGGTCCAGCCCGGTGCCAGGACGTGGTCCCCGACCACGGCACCGTTGAGGTGCATCTCGTACACCCCCAGGGCGGTGGCCCGCAGCTCCGCCCGTCGCACCGGGCTGCTCGCGGTGAACTCCGCGCGCAGGAGTGCAGCCGGGCGGCCCGGTGCGACGGGCGGCTCTTCGCGCCAGGCGGGGGTGATGACCTGTGCGGTCCAGGTGTGCGGCATGGGCGTCTTTCTCGGTGTCGGCGGGCGGGGCTGTGGGGGAGCGGTGGTCAGGCGGCGGGGGCGGCGTCGGCTTCCGCGGGATCCCGCAGGCGCGGAACGAACAGCGAGATCACCAGGGGCACGGCGGTGAGCAGTGCTCCGGTCCAGAAGATCCAGTCGTAGCCGGCGTCCTGGTAGAAGGCGGTGCCGCTCTTGACGACGCTGTGGCTCGCCAGAACGGCGAACGCCAGGGCGGTGAAGACAGAGCCGAAGAGGGTGATGAGCATGTTGAGCATGCCGCTGCCCAGGCCCTGTTCGTCCTTGGACACCACGCCTACCACCAACACCGGAGCGCCGGAGACGACGAGGCCGGAGCCGAGGTTGGCCAGACACGACGTGAGGATGAGTTCCGTTTCATCGGCGTGGAAGAAGCCCGCGAGGCCGTAGCCGAGCCCCATCAGGAGCAGCCCCGCCCACCACAGATGGCGGGCGTCCACTCTGCGCATCAGGCGGCTGGCGACGATGCCGGTACCGAACATCACCAGGTTCCAGGTCACACCGACGGCGGCGTTGTGCTGTGCGGACCACCCGAGACCGGCGGAAACACCGGGGATGTGCGGATACACGGCGAGCAGGATCACCAGGCTCGGCATGGTGTAGGCGATGGCCTGGGCGAGCCCGCCCGCGGTGAGGACCAGGGCGACCGGGCGGCGCCTGAGCACCGTGAAGTCCAGGATGGGGTGGGCGCTGGAGCGCTCCACGAAGAAGAAGACACCCAAGACCACAAGACCGCCGGCGAGCCAGCCAAGGGTACGGGCGTCGGCCCACCCCCAGCTCTGCCCCTGGCCCAGCGCGTAGATGACCGCGGTCAGCCCCCCGCCGAGCACCAGACCGCCGAGCCAGTCGAAGCCGGGCCGCTTGTCGCGCGGCGGGGTGTGCGGCACCAGGAAGGCGATCAGCACGAAGGAGAGGGCCGTGGCCGCGGTGAGGAACCACATCACGCCCTGGTAACCCCAGCTGTCGACCAGCCAGCCGGCCAGGAAAGGGGCGCCGACGCCCACCAGGCCGACGCTGCTGCCCAGAATGGCGCTGGCGGGCTTCACCAGACGGGCCGGGAAGATGTCCCGCACGGCCGGGAACGACAGGGCGCCGAACGGGCCATAACAGCCCGCGATCGCCCGCCCTATGAGCATCAGCCAGAAGCTGCCCGCGGTCGCGGCGATGATGTCGCCGACGGCCCCGATGCCGGTGATCACAAGCATGAGCCGCTTCTTGCCGTACCGGTCACCCAGTTTCATCACGAACGGCGTCAGAAGCGTGGTGACGAGGACGAAGGTCAGACCGAACCAGGCCACGTAGGTGGTGTGGAAGCTCTGCGCCACGCTGGAGGTCGCATACGCCCCCAGGATCCCGGCGGCGGCAAGCATTTGGGTCGGCCAGATCAGCGCGATGAGCACGCCCACCAGACGCGGGGTCCACCTTGCGGTGTCGTCGGACTGTGCTGCGTCGAGCGAGGGGCCGGCAGACGTCGATGTCATGGAGCCGCTCCTTTCGCGAACAGGGCGGTCGGGGGTTCGTGCGGGGAACGGCAGCCACTACCGATGACGGCAGCCACTACCGATGGCTCGTCGATGGCTCGTGTCTCGGGCGCTGGCTCGAAACTGTCCCTCGCTTTCGGATGATGATGAAGCCAATACCTAGTACTCGCTAGGCATTGGATGCGTGACGCACATCACAGCCCCGGGTGCCAGGCTCTCGCCGGAGGCGAACCGAACATGGACCCGGTCCCGCGGCGATCACGGCCGCGGTCTCGGGTCCATGCGAGGGACTCTTGCCTGTGGGGTCACAGATCCAGGACCAGGCGCGGGCAGGCGGCGCGCGAGACGCAGAGGAACATCGTGTCGTTGCATGCCTGTTCAGCGGGGCTGAGGAGGGAGTCGCGGTGGTCCACCACCCCGTCCAGGACCGCGGTCTCACAGGTGCCGCAGGTGCCCTCCTGGCACGAGGACAGGACCTGCACGCCGGCCTCCTCGACGCTCTGGAGGACGGTCTTGTCCGGCGGGACGGTCACCGTGATGCCGCTACGGGAGAGCTCCACCTCGAACGAGGCTGAAGGGGTGTCGTCCATCCGTGTCTTCGGCGCGAACCGCTCGATGTGCAGCGTGCCGTCCGGCCAGGAAGCGCTTTGCCGCTCCACTGCGTTGAGTAGAGGTTCGGGCCCGCAGCAGTAGACGAGCGTGCCGGCGGCGGGTCCGGCCAGCAGCCCGTCCAGTTCGAGGAGGCCGGACTCGTCCTGGGGGCACAGTTCCACCCGGTGGGGATGGTCCCTGGCCAGTTGCCCGGCGAAGGCCATGGTGGCGCGGCTGCGCCCGCCGTAGACCAACTGCCAGTCAGCTCCTCGCTGTTCGGCGGCGGCGATCATCGGAAGGACCGGGGTGATGCCGATGCCGCCGGCGATGAAGAGGTAGCGGGGGGAGTCGACCAGCGGGAAGTGGTTGCGGGGGCCGCTCACCCGGACCGTGTCGCCCTCGGCCAGCGTGTCGTGCACGTACCGGGAGCCGCCCCTGCTCTCCGGCTCCCGCAGCACGGCCACTTGGAGGAGGAACGCGTCCCCCGGGTCCCCGCACAGCGAGTACTGCCGTACGACATCGGGCCCCAGTGCCAGGTCGATATGGGCACCCGGGCTCCATGCGGGCAGCCGCTCGCCGGAGGGATGAGCCAGGCTGAGCCGGACGACGCCCTCGGCGAGGGGCTCCTTGCGCAGCAGGGTCAGGTCGAGTTCGTCCCCGGTGAGGGGCAGGCTCGTAGTGCTCATGGTGACTCTCTTTCCGGACCGGGTCCGGTAACGGGACGGGGGCGGGGGGCAGCATCAAGCGAAGGCCGCCTTCGAGGCTGAGGGGTGGACGAGGGACCGAACTCCGGGGCAGGGACGGGGCGGTGGCCCTCGGGGTGGCCCAGCAGCCAGTCCCACAGCTCGACCGGGTCCTCGAACTCCCGCTGCGCGCCGCAGTGACAGACGGCCAGCAGCAGGTCGGTGCCGAGCACCCAGTGGATGCGGTAGACGTCCTCGCCGGAGAGGACAGGTGGGCGCGGCGGAATCACGGGGCCACCGCCCGGTCCTGCGCCGCGGCCCCCTCCTGGGCCAGGCGAGCGAGAAGGCGCCGGGCCGCGAGCCCGCCCGTGTCGATGTTGATACTCAGCTCCTGGTAGCCGGCCGGCTCGGTGTCCAGGGACTTCTGCAGCACGTTGAGGGCCACGACGTCCTGCATCACCACGGTGTGGTTGTTGCTGCGCAGAAATGCGGTGACGTCCTGGTCATCGAGGGCGAAGTCGCGGGCCACGGCCCAGAAGTCGTACGTAGTCCTCTCCGTCGAAGGGGTGATGCCGTAGACGACTTCGACGTGGAAGGCATGCGGGTCGCTGCCGTCAGGATTCGGCCCGGGTGCGCCGACAGGCGCGATGCGCGAGTGGAGCAAGTAGAGGCAGGGCGCGTGGTATTCGATGTCCTGCCAGCGGCTGATCCGGCCCTCGATACCCGTGGACTTGGCGTAGAACGGAGGGCACTCCGCGTCGTCCATGTGGCGGCGCACGCGGACGATTCCGGCCGTGTCGTCGACCTCGGTGGTGATGGGCGTCTCGGCCACCTCGGGAGTGCCGATGAAACCGCCGTGCAAGTACGTCTCGTGCGACAGGTCCATGAGGTTGTCGACCAGCAGACCGTAGTCGCCGTCGATCGGCTCCATGCCCGACACCACGGTGAAGTCGGGGGAGTCCATCCACGGAGCGCGGGGCGGCAGGGTATCCCCGGGCTCGCGGTCGCCGATCCACACCCACACGAAGGAATCCTGCTCGATCACCGGGTACGTCTTCAGGCGCGCCGTGCGCGGGATGCGCTGCTGGCCGGGAACGAAGACACAGCCACCGTCGGTGCCGTAGGTGAAACCGTGGTAGCCGCAGACCACCCGATCGCCCTCCAGCCGGCTCGGCGCGTGCGACAGTGGGAAGCGTCGGTGCACACAGCGCTCGGACATGGCCACGGCCCGGCCGTCCTCCGTGCGGTACAGCAGGATCGGCTCGCCCAATACGCTGCGTCCGAGCAACTCGCGCCCGACCTCGCGGCCATAGGCGGCGACATACCAGTGATTGCGTACGAAAGCAGTCATGATCGTTCCCTTCTGAGTGGGGCGTACGGTGCGCGCGCTCCAGCGAGGGGGCGGAGGCTTATCGGTCCCTCGCCGCCGGGGGTGTGCGGAGAGCGTCGCGGGGCCCCGGCGGACCGGTGCCGGGCGCCGACCGGTGCAGACCATCGTGGGGTCGGCGCCCCCGGGTCACCAGGGAGCTTTCCGGATGCCGGGAAACCTCTGCGTAAGCGCGGCCGCGCCCGCCGCGGCGGGACGTCCCGCAGGATCTGCGGCACGACGGGGCACGACGGGGCACGACGGGGCACGACGCGTCAGGACGTGGCACGGCATGCGCGGTCCTGAGGCTCAAGTCCGGGACGGCGGGGTTCAGACCTGCGGCGTGCTCATCGCGCGGGAGATCGCCCGGGCGCTCGTACAGACGAGCCGGGCCAGCGCATGCGCGGAGGTGCTGCCGTGGCGTACCACCAGCGACACCGAGGCGATCACCGCGTTACCGCGGTGCACAGGAGCCGCGACCGACAGGGCGTCCATCGTGACCTGGCGGTCACTGACCGCGTAGCCATGGGTCCGCGCCTCGGCCAGCATGCGCCGCAACGCACGCGGATCGGTGACCGTACCCGGCGTGAACCGTTCCAGGGGGCCGGCGAGCGCCTGCTCCTGCACCTCGGCAGGGGCATGCGCCAACAGGACCAGCCCGACACCGGTGACCGTGAGCGCGAACCGCCCGCCCACGCGCGTCAGTACGGGCACCGCACCGGACCCCGCGATGCGCTCGACGAAGACGACCTCTGTGCCCTCGCGCACCGCGAGCTGCACGTTCTCGCGGGTGATCCGGGAGAGGTCCTCCAGGAACGGCAGGGCCCTTTCGCGCAGGCCCTGCCCGCGCGGCGCAAGGGAGGCGACTTCCCACAGTCGCAGGCCGACGCGGTAGCACCCGTTGTCGCCGCGCTCCAGCGCTCCCCAGGCGGTGAGCTCACCGAGCATCCGGTACACGGTCGACACCGGCAGCCCGGACCGCCGCGACAGTTCGCTCAACGTCATCTCCGGGCATTTCGCGCTGAACGCGCCGAGGATCTGCAGCGCGCGGCCCAGGACGGGCCGCGCGCCCGACTCGGGCCTGCGGCGGCGGGCTATCGAGCCCTTTTCGTCCGGCACGGGCGAAGGTCCGTCATCGGCGTGCCGCGCCTCACCTGCGAGCGAGTCGTCCAAAGCGCCTCACCGATTCCCGATTGTGCGTTCCGGCCGGCTGTCGCGCGGCCACCTGCGGCGGCCTGACGATCCGCTGTCGACGTGACCCAAGCTGTGGCGGTCAGTGTGCAAGAAGGCGGCACCCACGTCGAGATGTCGGTGGCATTCCTGTGCGCGGCGGCAGGTCGCCCATTGCCGTACGGCTCCGTCAGGTGCCGGTGATCACGTGGTGGGAAAGGGCGGGCGGCATCGCGTTCGGGCGGGTGACAGCCACCGCGTCGGCCTGACGTGCGCGGTCATCGGTCAGCTGCCCCTGCTGGGAAAGCATGCCCCGGAACAACGCATCACTGATCGACGAGACGCCCTCCAGGCGGCAGGGGCTCGGTGGTACCTGCCCCGGCACTCGGTACGGTTGGGTGCATGGGGACACCAAGGGGGCCGCGCGGCGGCTACGCAACAGGGCTGGCCAGGCGGAACCAGATCCTTGAGGCCGCGCTGCTGCGCTTCGGGCAGGACGGCTACCGCAAGACCTCGCTGGCCGGCGTTGCCCGCGACGCCGGAATCACCGATGCCGGGCTGCTTCACCACTTCGGCGACAAGCAGCAACTGCTGCTGGCCGTGGTGCAGTACTGGCACGAGAAGCTCGACGAGCGGTGGGTCCGTGTGTCCGACTCGGTTCGAGACGCCTTCCGATGTCACCTGGACGATTCCGCCGAGTCGCTGAACATGCCGGGGATGATGGAACTCGCCGTCGTGGTGGGCGCCGAGGCCACCGCTCCCGACCACCCCGCGCACGACTTCTTCTCCCAATGGCAGGAGAAGGGCGTACGTGAACTCGCCGACCGTCTGCGTGCCGGCACCGAGTCGGGCGAACTCAAGGCGGGACTGGACCACGAGAACATCGCCCGGGAGTGCGCCGCGCTCGACGCCGGGCTGCGGATCCAGTGGCTGGCGGCCGGCCGCTCCTTCGACTTGATCGCCGTGATGCGCTCTCACCTGAACCGCCTCATGAGCAGCATCGCGGCGGACGGCAAGGGGCTGTAACGTCCGCACAGGCCTCCGGTCGGGTTGCCTGCGCATGCCTTCCACATCACCGCAGCGATAGATCTCGCGGTGCGCCTTCGGCCTGCCGTGTTCGCCCGCTCCGTGCTGCCCGTCGCTGCGCACGGTTTCCGTTCGCTGCGCCGGTGCCGAGGTGACGGGCCGACGCCGTTCCCCACTAGCGCCCGCCGGCACCACCTTTCCGGGCGCGAGCCGTTCTCAGACCCGTTCGAGGAGTACGGCCATGCCCTGGCCGCCGCCCACGCACAGGGTGGCGATGCCGAGGCGCCCGCCGGTCGTCTCCAGCCCGTTGAGCAGGGTGCCGATGAGCCGGAGCCCCGTCATGCCGAAGGGATGTCCGAGGGCGAGGGCCCCTCCGTACGGATTGAGCTGCTCGTCCAGGTCGATGCCGAGAGTTCGGCTGACGGCCAGGACCTGGGAGGCGAAGGCCTCGTTCAGCTCGACGATGTCCACCTCGTCGATGCGGAGCCCTGCCCGGTCGAGGAGACGGCGGACCGCGTCGATCGGGCCCACGCCCATCACGGCCGGATCGACGCCGCTCACCGCCGTACCGAGGATGCGCGCCCGTACGGGCAGCCCCTGGCTCTCCGCGAGTTGTTCGTCCACGAGGACGGCTGCTACGGCGCCGTCGTTGAGCGAGCAGGAGTTGCCGGCGGTCACTGTGCCGCCGGGCCGGAAGGCCGGTGGCAGCGCCGCCAGCTTGTCCCTGTCGGTGTCCGGGCGCGGCCCGTCGTCGGCAGTGACCGGTCCCTGCGGGCTGTGCACCGGCAGGATCTCGCGCGCGAAGAACCCGGCCCCGGTGGCGGCCACCGCCCGCCGGTGGCTCTCCGCGGCTAAGGCGTCCATGTCCTCGCGGGACACGTCCCACCGTTCGGCCACGTTCTCGGCGGTGAGGCCCATCGGTATGTAGACATCGGTGATCTGTTCCCCGGAGGACAACTCAGGGTGTTTGTCCTCCTCCTTGAGGGTGCGCCCCACCTGGCTGACGGACTCGACTCCGGAGACCAGGTATGCCTGGGCCTCGCCGCACCGGATCGCGTGGGTGGCGATCCGGGCGGCCTGCAGGCTGGAGGCGCAGAAGCGGGTCACGGTCGAGCCGGGGAGCGCCGGACTCAAGCCGGCGAGCAGACTCGCCCGTCGGGCCAGGTTGGAGCCCTGGCGCCCCTCGGGGTAGCCCGTGCCGAGCACGTGGTCGTCCAGCAGGTCCGGCGCGAGGCCGGAATCCGCGACGGCTCGGGCGATGACACCGGCCACCAGGTCGTCGGGACGCATGTCCCGAAGCGATCCTTTGCCGGCCCGTCCGATAGGGGTGCGGAGGAGAGAGACGATCACAACGGAGCGCACAGGTGAACTCCTTTCATCATGTCGGGAGGCGGACTTCAGCCTCTGGGGTTCTTCCGGAGCTCGCGGAGGCGTTGGGCGGTGCCGGGCAGGGAAAGCGACCAGAGCTGCTCCCGGGTTTCCTCTTCCACCACCTGGTCGTGCCCCCGCCCGTCGCCCGCGCGCCGCAGCGACCCTTTGGTACGGCGGACCAGCTCCGGTTCGACGGCGCCTGCTCTGGCGGCGAGAGCATGGGCCGCGGGAAGCAGGTCCGGGTCGGGAACGCACCGGTAGGCCAGACCAGCGGTGGTGGCCGCGGCGCCGTCCAGGCGTTCGCCGAAGAGCACCATGGCGGCGGCCGTCTGGGCTCCGACCACGCGGTGCAGCATCCAGGTGTGGCCGCCGCCGGGGTGCAGGCCGAGCTTGAGGAAGCGGGTGTCGAACCACGCGGATTCGGCGGCCACCCGCACATCGCATGCCAGCGCGAGGTTGAGGCCGGCGCCGACCGCCGGGCCGTTGACGGCGGCGATGGTCGGCAGGGGAGAGCGGGCGACACGGAGAAAGGACTCGTAGACGGTTTCGACTCCCGAGGTGTCGCCCTCGGATGCCGCCATGAGGTCCGTGAGGTCGGCTCCGGCGCAGAAGGCCGAGCCCGCCCCGGTGAGAACGACTGAGGTGATGGCCGGGTCCGCCTCCAACTCGTCGAATGCTGCGAGGAGTTCGCGGACGAGCGGGCCGGACAGGACGTTGCGGCGGTCCGGGTCGTCGAGCGTGAGAGTGGCGGTGCCCCGCTCGCACTGACTCCGCAGCAGGGCGCTCATGAGGTACCGCCCGGTGCGGCGGACGGTGCGGCGTCGGCGAAGCGGGCGACCAGGTCCTTCTTGGAGACCTTGCCGACGTGGGACAGGGGCAGGCTCGGCATGATCTCCAGCCGCTCGGGGAGTTTGAACCTGGCGATCTCGTGCCGGGACAGGAAGTCGGTCAGCTCTTCCAGGGTCGGTGGCGCCACCCCTTCGCGCGGGACCACGCAGGCGCACATGCGCTCGCCCAGTACGGGGTCGCTCACCGGAACGCAGGCCACGTTGACGATCGCCGGGTGGCCGATGAGAAGGTTCTCGATCTCCTCGGCGCTGATCTTCTCCCCACCGCGGTTGATGAGATCCTTGCGCCTGCCGGCGACGACATAGTTGCCTGAGGGGTGTCGGCGCATCAGGTCCCCCGACAGATAGAAGCCGTCCGGGGTGAACGCGCGGGCGTTGTGCTCGGGGGCGCGGAAGTAGCCGCGCAGCGTGTAAGGGCCGCGCGCGGCCAGCTCCCCGACTTCGCCGTCGGGCACCTCGTGGCCGTTCTCGTCCAGCAGCAGCACTTCGTCGTCCGGGCATACGGGGCGGCCGACGGTCTCCATGCGCACCTCTTCGGGGTCGTCGAGCCGTACGAAGGTCAGCAGACCTTCGGCCATGCCGAAGTTCTCCTGGATGCGGCACCCCGGCAGCATGCTTTGGGCGAGCGCGCGGGTTTCGGGCTGGAGGCGCTGCCCGCCGCTCTGGATCACGCGGACCGACGACAGGTCGTAGTCGTGGATCAGCGGGTCGTTGAGCCACTTGATCAGCAGCGCGGGCACCACGTGGATGTGGGTCACCCGGTGCTTCTCGATCAGCGGGAACACCTCGGCGCCGCGCGTGGTGGGGTGCAGTACGGTGCGGGCTCCGGCGAAGAGGAAGCCGTGCAGGCCGGGGCAGGCCAGCGGCAGATTGTGCGAGATCGGCAGGACGTTGAGCAGGCAGTCGTCCGACCGGATGTCGCACACCGACATGGCGTTCCTGGTGTTGAAGACGTAGTCGTTGTGCAGGCGCGGAATGAGCTTCGGGATGCCGGTGGTGCCGCCGGAGAGCTGGAAGAGCGCCGGGTCCATGGGATCGACCTCGACGGACGCCAGGTCCACGCAGGCGTCCTCGCCCACATCGCCGGCCAGGACGGTGCTGAGCGCCGTGGCGTCCTCGCCCGGGTCGCCGGCGACGATGTGCCGACGCAGCGAGGGCACCGTGGCGCGCACCCGGGCGACGATCTCGCGGTGATCGGCGTCCTTGGACCTGTCCGGAGTGATCGCGGCGACGGCGTCCGACAGCCGCGCGAACTGCTCCAGTTCCCGGTAGCGGTGTGCGGGGAGGGCCATGACGGGGATGACGCCGATCTTCTGCAGCGCGAGATGGGTCACGGCGAAGTCGGCGGCGTTGGGCAGTTGCAGCACCACCCGGTCCAGCGGACGCAGGCCCATTGCCCAGAAGCCCTGGGCCGCTCGTGCGGCGCGCTCCTCCAGTACGGCATACGTCATGTCGGCGCCGTCGTGGTGCAGGGCCACGCGATCGGCATACTGCGCGCAGAGCTGCGCGAACACGTCGCGCAGGGTGCGGTCCTCCCAGTAGCCCTTCGCGCGGTAGCGCTCGATGTACTCGGGCGGGTAGGGAACGATTCCGTCCAAGGTCACGGTGTCCTCCTGCACTCAGGTGGTCGCGGTGAAGCCGCCGTCGACGACGACGATCTCGCCGGTCACGAAGGGGTTGGAGTCGATCAGGGAAAGGATGCTCCGGGCGACGTCCTCCGGTGTGACGCACCGCCGCATCGGGGTGTGGCGGCCCCGTCGCTCCATCAGCCGTTCGTAGTTCTCTCCGAGCTGGTCCTCCATCCACTCGCCCACCATCCAGCCGGGTGCGACGGCGTTGACCCGGATGCCGTCCGGGCCGAGGCGCCCGGCAAGGGTCTTGGTCAGGTTCACCACCGCTGCTTTGGACGCGGCGTACGGGAACGGCTGCGGCCCGGGACGCAGGCCCACGATGCTGGCCAGGTTCACCACGGCCGTTCGGCCCGGACGCTTCGTGGCGGCTTGCTGGAGCAACGGCACGCAGGCGCGGGTCACCTGGAAGAGGCCGCGCACATTGACCGCGAAGACCCGGTCCCATTCGGCCATGTCGAGCCCGTCCAGGTCGGCGGGCGGCGTACGGGCCGTGGTGCCGGCGTTGTTGACCAGCACATCCAGGCGGCCGAACCGGTTGCGGATCTCCTCCACCATGCCGAGCACCGCCGTCTCGTCAGCCACGTCGGCGCGGCAGACCATCGTCCGGGCCCCGGCTTTCTCGGCAAGGGCTGCGGTCTCCTTGGCTGCCTGGTCGCTGGAGGCGTAGTTCACCGCCACGTCGTACCCGGCCGCGGCCAGCGCCAGAACGGCAGCCCGCCCGATTCCTCGTGCGGAGCCCGTCACCAGCGCCACTGGCGTGTCGTCAGTCATGATCATCCCTTTCGCATGGACAAGACCTACTCGGACAGGGCCTGCGTGGACAGGACCTGGGGGGACAGGACCTGGGCCTATAGGCCGAGGAGCCGTTCCGCGTTGCCGTGGAACACCTGATTCATGACGGTCTCCGTGTAGCCGAGCTCCTCCCACTCACGCAGCAGCCGCTCGAACGGCAGGCTCGGGTGGTCAGTACCGAACATGACCTTGTCCCGCAGCCGGGCACGGATGTCGGTACGCAGTTGCTGCGGGAAGTGCTTCGGCGCCCAACCCGACATCTCCCAGTGGACGTTGCCCTTGTGCAGGGCCACCGCGGTCATCTCCTCGATCCAGGGCCAGCCCGGATGCGCGGCGATGATCGTCAGGTCCGGGAAGTCAGCGGCCAGTTCGTCCACCGCCCGGGGGTGCGCATGGCGGATGCGGGCGCCCATGCCGCCGGGCATGCCTGCCCCCATCCCCGTCGTTCCCACGTCGATCATCACCGGCACGCCCAGGGCGGTGATCGTCTCGAACAGGGGGTAGAGCCGCCGGTCGTCCACCGAGTAGCGCCCCATGATCGGGTGGAAGTGGAAGCCGAGCACACCGTGTTCGCGCACCGCCGTCTCGGCGTCGGCGATGGCTTGCTCCCCGCGCAGCGGGTCGACGGCTCCCCAGGCACCGAGGAAGGTGCCCGGGTGCCGGTCCCGCAGGGCAGCGACATAGTCGTTACCGCAGGGCGGGGCGCCGGTGACGGTCTCGATGTCGAAGGCCACCAGCACGGCTTCGATGCCGTGCTTGTCCAGGTCGGCCACCACCTCCTCCTCGGTGCGTGGTTCCCAGGGCTTGTTCCAGTACTCCGCAAGCGCCGCCGGGAAAGGCTCCTGGGAGGCGATCCACTCGGCGGTCCCGGGATAGCAATGCAGGTCGATCCGCCTCATCCGCGCTCCTTTTCCTGTCTGTGTCGGGAGCGGGCCGCTCCCTTTCGTTTCTTCCGTGCAGGCCTCTGTACAGCGGGGCCCGGCTCGCCTCAGTGTGTACTACCTACTGCGGTAGTGACTAGCCCTTCAATTGGTTGATTGTTCGTGGGAGGCGTGATGACCGAAGTACGGCAACGATCCGAGGACAACGGCACGCGAGGGGGCGAACTCCTCGCCAGATGGGAGCGGTTGCCGTTCACCAGCGCCCACCGGAGGGCGTTTCAGATCCTGGGGACGGGGACGTTCTTCGACACCGTGGCGCTGGCGGTGACACTCACCGCGGTCACCTCGACGATGGACATCGGCCTCGGCGACGCCGGCCTGCTCATCAGCGCCGGCTACGTCGGTCAGATAGCGGGCGCCCTCGGCCTGGGTCGGGCGAGCGAGCGCTACGGCCGCCGCCCGGTGTTCCTCGCCGCCATGGCCCTGTTCGGGGTGGCCGCCCTCCTGGCGGCGGGCGCGTGGAGCGGCTTGAGCCTTGGCCTTTTCCGCCTCGTGCAGGGCATCGGCCTCGGGGCCGAAGTGCCGGTGGCCGCCGCGCTGTTCAACGAGCTCGTACGGGGCCGCGCCCGCGGCCGCGCGGTGATGCTGTACGAAACCAGCTTCACCCTGGGCAACATGGCCGCATCCCTCGTCGCGGCAGCCCTGTTCGGCCTGCTGCACGACGAAGCGACCTGGCGCACCATGCTCGGCCTCGGAGCGACCCCGCTGCTCGTCGCCCTCTGGGCACGGCGTCGGCTGGTGGAGTCTCCGCGATTCCTCACCTCCCGCGGCCGGATCGCGGAGGCGGAAAGGCTGGTGGCCGCCATGGAGGCGGAGAGCCTGCGCAAGGGACGCCGCCTGGAGCCCCCCGAGGCTCCGATCGCGCCGGACACCCGGTCCACGCGCCTGTCGGAGATCTTCTCCCCGCAGTACCTCAGGCGCACCGTGATGATCTGGACCGTATGGTTCACCACCTACTTCACCCTCTGGGGCTTCACCACCTGGCTGCCGAGCCTGCTGGTCAACCAGGGCGGCATGCACCCGGCGACCGCATCCCTGACCAGCGCAGGACTCCAGGCCGTCAACGTGGCACTGGTCGTGACCATCGCCCTCACCGTGGACCGCCTCGGGCGCCGGTTCTGGATCACACTCGGCTACCTGGTCTCCGCACTGGGCGCCGCGACAGGCGCCGTCGTCACCTGGTCCGGGCACCCTCAGTCCGCGGTCGGCCTGATCGCTCTTGCCGTACCCGTCCTGCTGGGCGTGAACGCGGTCGCGCCGATCGCCTTCATGTACACCGGCGAGCTGTATCCGACCCGGATGCGGGCGTGGGGAACCATGGCCGCCAGCAGCTTCCGCAACGTGGGGGCCGTCCTCGCCCCCGCAGTGATCGGCTGGGTTCTCGACGGCGACGGAGGGATGGGGGCCCTCTATCTCATGTTCCTCACCACTCTGGTGGTGGGCCTGGTGGTCTTCTGGGCATTCGGCCCTGAGACCGCACGCCGGAAACTGGAGACCCTGGCCTCCTAAGTGCTGTCGTCGCGAACCCACCAAGGACTACAGGGCAGCCCCTGGCCGCCGATACACTCACTCTTACGGTAGTGACCCTGCGAAGTCCGGCTGACGGGAGTGCGGAACCATGAGTACGGCTGACGAGACCGCAGCCAGGCTGGTGGAGCTCGGCTTCTCCCAGTACGACGCACGGGCCTACGTCGGGCTGCTCGGCAAGGAGCCCCTGACGGGATACGCACTGTCCAACGTGACCGGCATCCCGCAGCCCAAGGTCTACGAGACCCTCCGGCGGCTCACCTCACGGGGCGCTGTGGTCAAGGTCGGCGATTCCCCGGCCCGATTCGCCGCCGTAGCGGCCGACCAACTCCTCGGCCACCTCGAGACCGACTTCCGAAGGCGGGTCTCGGACGCCCGCTACGAACTCAACCGCTTCGTCGCCGAGGACCGGACAGAGCAGATCCGACCACTGCGGTCCACGAACGACCGCGCCGCCATCATCGGGCGGGCCCGCAGTCTGCTCGCCGACTCCGAGCGGCACGTTTACCTCTCGGGCCGCACGGAGGAACTGGAAGCACTCGGCGAAGAGGCGGCCGCCGCGGCCGAACGGGGCGTCACCTTCGACATGCTCTGCTTCGGCACCCCGCCCTTCGAACTGCCCGGCCGGACACTCCGCCACGCAAGTACCGAAGGCGTCGTCTACCGCCACCACCAGGCCCGGCACCTGGCCGTCGTGGCGGACGGCGCGACGGCGCTGTGGGCCCTGGCACCCGACGGCAAGGACTGGGACTGCGTGTGGGTCAACGACCCGCTGTTCGCTGCGCTGGTCAAGGGATATGTACGCCACGACATGTACGTCCAGCAGATCTACACCGACCTCAGTGAGCCGCTGAACGAGCAGTACGGCCCGGGGCTCGCCGGACTGACCGGCATCAGCGAAGACCGGTCATCCACCCCCGCCAAGTCCGCCACCCAGGCCAGGAAAGGCTCCCGGGGACGGACCGCGTAATACGGGTGAGGGAGGCGGTCGGACGATCGCGTAGCCGGCCGGCAGAGGCGTCCGGCACGGGCGAGGGTCCGCAGAGCCTTGCTGAACCGCACATCCCTTGCAGCTGGGTCCTCCCGGTCGATGTCCAGCCCTTCGCCCTTGAGCAGAACACTGCATCACCGACGAACGTACCGACCCTCTCTCCACAGCCCCGCAGCTCTTCACAGTCGCCCCGTGGGTACCAGCTGCGCGCTGCCGCGGAGTTCCTCAACGGCCGTGAGAACCAGGACCGCAGAGTTTGCTGGAGTTGATCCGTTGGCGAAGGGGGGATGCGGGCCGCTCCCCGGGTTCGCTATCCAGCTGCTGTCGACGGCAGGTTCACCAAGATGTCGATGCCTCGGGGCCGGCCTGTCCGAACCTGAGGTCCGCTATGAGTAGCGCCCTGCTCATGACACCCGCGGGGGAGACGAAAGCCAACCCCCGGATCACTCAGGCGTAGGCGCGATCGCGTTTCGATCCGATGGGGGCAAGGTGCTGTTCAAGGAGGCCGCGTAGCCGATCGACATCGGCTTCCCCACCCGCGCCGCGCTTGGGCAACAGCGTCATGGACGAGGCGTTCTTGTCACCACTCAGCAATACGAACAATCGCGGAGTCTCGGCGTAACGGGGCGCTGCCTGCCAGGTAAGGGACGTGGACGTCTGCTCAGTGGTGACGGTGACTCCGGATTCGTCCGCGATGATGCGCTGTTCGCCCTTGCTTGCGGCGAGGCGGTGGAAAGCTCGTGCTTGGAGCCGTGCCTGTCCGACCAGGAGCAGCACGAGAGCCAACGGCATGACCACAAGAGGCGGATCGACTGTCCCCTGAGTCGTCCACGACAGCCCCAGCCCGACGGCTAGGCAACCAGCCGTGCCTGCAAGCAGCCAGCGAGTCCGGCGAGCCGATTTCGAAGCCTTCGCCCGAACCCGCAATGCCTCCCGGAAGTCCTCGACCGTCGGTGTGCACGACAGCTCTATCCTTGCCACGCCTTCTCTTTCCCCCGATGAAGCCTTCTTCGGCCGATGAAGCCGCCGGCAATATTAGCCCCGAATTCTGCGCGGAGTGGTGTCCTGAGCCCTTGCACTCCCGGGGCCCGATGCCGTCCGTGTCTGCAGATGCGCAGACTTCGTGATCTGCATCGCTACACGCACACGAGAGCGGGTTCTGGCGCACCTTCTGTGGAACTGGCTTGCCGCGACGACGGCTTTCGCACCTGACCTGCTGGTTCCTGAATCAGCCGTCCCGGGCAGGCCACCTCAAGCGCTGCCACCACAGCAGTTGAGCCAGAAGCCCACTTCTTAGGCACCGCTGTCCGGCACTGTTCGTTTGGGGCAGCACGATCACCGGATGGGTCCAAGGGCGGTGTCCGTGCCTTCTGCCGGCCGGCTAGAAGAGGTGGGCGCGCATGTGCCTGGTGAGGTTTTCGAGGATCTCCCGAAGCCACGGGCTGCGGACGGCTGGTAGCCGGACCAGGGTGTCGTGGAACGTACCCGGGTCGGCCCGGAACCGGTGACGGGGGCGCGGCGCGGGTGGGTCGTCGCGGAGGACGCCGGCGGGCATGCCGCCTGACGCAGGGACGGGCAGGTACGGCTCGGGGAATGCCAACCACAGCCACACGCCGAACGGCAGGGGTACCGAGTATGCCGAGGCGGCCGGATTGGGCGGGTCGGCCGGGCTCCAAGTCTCACCCGTCTGCGGATGGGTCGGCACGAGGAGGATGCCGGCGTCCGTGTCGGAGGCGGGCAGCCCCGGTCCGGCCAGGACGGCCCGCCGCACCGGCGGACCCGCGGGTAGCAGGGCGTCGAGGGCGCGCTGGAACACTTCCTCGGTCAGGCCTTCCGGGACGGTGACCGGTCGGCCTTCCGAGGCCACCAACAGGTGGGCGAGCGCCCGGCCGACTGCCGCCTCCCACTGCGGACTCCACGACCACCAACGGTCCGACCCCAGCCACGATCCCCACGTGGCGATCGGCTCGAACGGGGGTGTGCCCTTCCCCTCTGCCGTCAGCTCCGCCCAGGAAAGCGGTGCGGCGTCGGCGCCGTCGACGAGGCGGCGACACACGGCGTTTGGTGCGAACCACACCGCCTGCCAGAGCGAGCAGTCGTCAATCCTGCTCGCCACGGGCAGGCCGCACGTCTCGCAGGCCATGTTGGGGCCGTCGGCCCAGTCGAGGCCGCAGCAATAGCCGCCGCCCTTCTCCGGGATCAGCAGGGTGCCGCGTGCATCGCCGGGTGCGATGACGATGGCGCCGGGTGAGCCGTCCGACAGGGCGTAGACCGGCGCATGGATGCCGCGGTCCGCCGCCTCGTCCGGATCGACCTCCTCCCACCGCCGCCACGGCGGCCCCAAGGGCTTCGGGTCCACGGCGAAAGTGCCCGACTCCATGAGCACCGGGAGCTGAGTCCCGTTTCCGTACTTCTGATGGGCATGGACCGGCAGGGCGACCTGGGACAGCGGGATGGTCAGGCCGGCGTCGCACCCCACACACGCAAAAACGAACAAAGAACCTCCGCTCGGCAAACAGAGGCATCGTCGCAGCTCGGCGGCGGCCGGCCAACGTGTTATTCGTCCACTGAGGGGCCGGAGCGCCGCCACGGCTTGGAGCTTCAGCGCGGAGACGCTTGAGAGCGAACAGCGACGCGACGGGCCGCTGGTGACCGGGAGCGTCGGTCAGTTGAGGTAGTGGGCCCGCCCCTCGTCATCGAGCTCGACCGGGCCCTCGGGGATGATGCAGAACTCATTGCCCTCGGGGTCAGCCATCACCAGGAACCCGCCATCGGCGTACTGCTCCAGCCTGCGCCCGCCGAGTGCCTCGACCCGCTGTTGCTCGGCGGCCGGGTCGGGTGAGCTGATGTCGACGTGCATGCGGTTCTTGCCCGACTTCGGCTCGTCGGTCTCCTGAAATCCCAGGCCCAGGCCGTTCTCGCGCTGCAGCCATACGTACGGTCCCGTGCGCCCCACGACCGGCCTGCCGAGCAGCTCCGACCAGAATGCGGCAAGCCGAACGGGGTTGGCGGCATCGACGATGAGGGCATTCACACGCATAGGGGAGTCCGTCATGCGCCGATCCTCTCAGGGCGCGCGGTTCAACGGTGCTACCGCGCAAAGCCGCTGTGCGTTACCCGAGGGCAGGGGCGCAGCACTGATGGGCGGTCAGTATCCGGGGCAGCCCTGGTACCTGGTATGTGTCCGTGCCTGCGATGCTATGGGGCTCTTTGGCCGGCCTTGGCGGGATGGCGATGGGCGCATTCGTCGCGTTCCTCGCTCTGACAGGGCGGCTCCGGGTGGCGCCAGATCTCGCAGACCGCAGCTACTCCCGGAATGCCCCGGCGTCCGCACGTTGACGAACCGAGTCAGTGAGCTGGGCACGTTCGCGTGTGCGTCATGGAGCACCCGGACGGATGCTCCGACAACGGGGGGTGGGCTCCCCGGTTCTGACGCGGCGCCGTCCTTACACACCGTAGGGGCGGGTGTCGTCGGTGACGGTCAGCCTGGGACCGGGCCGCCGGAGGGGCGACACCCCGTCAGACCCGTTGTATCGAGGGCTTTTTACTCGCTCCGATCTGCCCTGAGTGGCTCCTTCGGTTTGATCCGAGATCAGCGTGGTCGGCAGGTTTGTGGTGGATTTGTAACGGTGTTGGGCGGGATGCAACGGGTGGGTCTGCCGGCTCATCTGGATGGTCAGCGAGGCGCACCGGGCGCCTTCGTGAAGGGGGCTCTCGCCATGTGGGGGAGACCCACGGGAGGGAAGTCCATGACCAGGACAACGAAGACCGGGATGATGGCGCGGGGCGGCCGTGTGGCCGCGATCGGTGCGCTGGGTCTGGCGTCGGTGGCTCTGGCTGCCGGGCCTGCGTTCGCCAAGGGCAGTGTGGACATTACGGCGCCGCACACGGCACAGGTCGGTAAGACCATCACGATCAAAGCGCATGGCGGCGACGACAGTGTCGGCTACCTGCATCAGCTGTGCCTGGAGGAGAACGGCTTCGGCGAGGGATGGCACCAGGAGAATTGCAGCGCCGCCGTCAAGGGCGACGCGCGGCTCACTTCACACGGCACATCCGCGCGCCGCGGCGACCTGCAATTCCGCGCGGTGCTGTACGGCCTGACCAGCGCGCACGACCAACACCCCGTACGCCTGCACGCCTCTGACGTCGTGACGGTGCGCGTTCGCTGATGTCAGCAGCGCGGCCACAAAGCACTGCTCGCAGCTGCGCGGTTCCGTTCCTGTTAGCCATGAGATACAGAGCTGGGCGGGATCAGGGTGCCGAGTAGGCATGTCCGTCCTGGTGTCCTGGTGCTCTGGTGTCGCGCCGGTGCCCCCGACCTCGCGGTGGGGGCACCGGGCATATGGCGCGTCAACGGGCTGCGGCTGCCGGGTACTTCACTCCTGCCACAGACACCCCCCGCAGGCCGGCCACGCAGCCGACTGAGGCTGCCGGGCCGGTCGTAGGCGTTGTCGCCCCAGCGGAGTCGACCTGGCCGCCGGCGCCGCAGACCAGGGGCCGTGCTGCCGTCGGCCGCACCACCCCGCTGGCGTCAAAGGAGCATCCGCCGGACGAAGGCGAGGATCCCCTGCAGAATCGGTTGCACGGAAGCCAGGTTCGCGGGTGCGGCGTAGGCAGACGCGGCTGACATGGTCGTCAGGATGACGGCGCAGGTTCCCAGGGTCACGGTTACACGCTTGATCTGTCGCATGCCCGACCAAACGAACCGGACTCTGCACAGTTCGCCGCGCGAGTGGTGGATCACCGGAATGGCTCGACAACTCCACCGGAGGGAGCAGGGACCTTGGTGCCTCGCCTCGTGGCGGCTCGCGGAGGAACGGCTCCGCGTTCAGCTGGGTGTCAGCGGCGGGCGGGATTTTCAAGGGGATGGACGAGTTGATGCGCGGCCGCGTCTATGGCGCGGACACGACGATCCCGCCCCCCACCGTTACCAGCACCACCATCGACCCCGTGAGGCCGCGCGCAAAGCCGTCCTCGACGAATGGGGAGCGGCAGCTGCGAGACCACTCAGCCCTTGTTGTCGTCGATGCCGGCCTGGACGGTGTGGTGAAGGGGCGCCGTCCGACGTGACGTTCTTCGCGTGGGGCGGGAGAACTGTCAGGTGATCGATGGACGGTGCTGCAGGCGAACGCCGTAGGGGCAGGCCGCCGGGCTCAGAAGGAGCCGCCTGAGGACTCCTTACAGCAGTGGTGGGCTGGGCCTGCTCCGCAGTCGGAGTCGTGCCCGAGGCCACCGAGTAGCGGGACATGGGCAGTCGTGCCATCGCACGCGATAAATTCGGCGACGTCGACGGGTCACCTCGAGATACTGGTCGCCATGGATGAGGTCAAGGTAGTCGTCGCCCATTCCGAGCGCGCGACCCTGAGGGTCGGGGACGTATTTCTGAAGGTGGACGCCGATCAGGCGCGCATCGACGTGGAAGTCGATGCGATGGCCTTGGCGCCGGTCCCGACACCAGAGGTCCTGTGGCGCAAGCCGCCCGTGCTCGCCATCGCCGCAGTCCCGGGGAGGGCACTCGGCCGCCTCGGCGAGCCGTCGACCGCGTCCCCGGCGGCATGGTCCGCGGCGGGCGCCGCCATCCGGAAGCTGCACGATGCGCCGTTGCCGCCCAGGCCCGGCCGGGCCGGCCGGGACCTCGACGAGCTGACGGCGGACCTCGACGGCGAGTGCGAACTGCTCGTGGCGGACGGCGTCCTGCCCGCCGACCTGGTCACCCGTAACCGCCAGATCGCCGAGGCCGCGCTCCGACCGTCGCCTCCGGCGTTCACGCACGGCGACCTGCAGATCGCTCACGTGTTCGTCGACGGCGACGAGATCACGGGCATCATCGACTGGTCCGAGGCGGGCCAGGGCGATGCCCTGTACGACCTCGCCACCCTCACGCTCGGACACGAGGAGCACCTCGGCGACGTCATCGCCGGCTACGGCACTGACGTCGACCTCGACGTGATCCGCGCGTGGTGGTCGTTGCGAAGCCTGCTGGGGGTTCGCTGGCTGGTCGAGCACGGCTTCGACCCGTCCGCGCCGGGCTGCGAGGTCGACGTGCTGAGATCCCGGATGTGAGGAGCGCGGGCCCGACTGCTACGAGTTCGTCCTCGGAGCCTGTGTTTGAACCTGCTCGGCCCCGAGGGGTAGGGAGCACGTATCGGCGTGAAGGGCCGTGTTCTGTGATGTGTCGAGCGCATTCGTCGACGCCGAGGCAGGCGGATCGCTCCAAGAGCGGATGGAGGCGTGGCGGTATCGGTCCAGCCGGGTGAAGTGGCCCTGAAGGTTGTGCACGCGGTTGATGGGCGGTGGCCTGCGAGCGCGGTATAGCTGCGGGGCCAGGTGATCGAACCTCGATGAAGTAGGGGAATCTCATGCTGCTGGAGAACAAGACCGCCATCGTCTACGGCGGCGCTGGAGCCATTGGCTCCGCGGTCGCCCGCGTCTTTGCCGCCGAAGGCGCCACCGTCCACTTGGCCGGGCGTACCCGCGCACCTCTGGAGGAGCTGGCCGACACCATCGCCGCATCCGGGGGTCGCGTCGCGGTCGCCACGCTCGACGCGACCGACCGCGCCGCGGTCGAGCAGCACGCCGACGAGGTCGCCCGGCACTCCGTGGGGATCGACATCGCCTTCAACGCCACGTCCAACGACGACCTGCACGGCACACCGCTGGTCGACATGGCCGACGAAGACGTACTGCGCCCTGTCACCAAGGCAGTCACCACCCACTTGACTCTGGCCACCGCCGTCGCCCGCCATATGATCCCCCGCCGCACCGGGGTGATCCTGGCCATGGGGGGCGGCCGGGAAGCCATCCCTGGCCTCGGCGGCTCCCATATTGCCTGGTCCGCCCTCTCCGGCCTGTGCCGCCAGCTCGCCAGCGAACTCGGTCCGCACGGCATCCGGGCAGCGTGGCTGCTCTCTCCCGGCTCGCCGGATCCATCCAACCCGCCCGAGGATGACCCTGAGGCAGTCGCGACTCTGCTCCACCGCCGGCCCCGTCTCGAAGACGTCGCATACGCCGCGGCCTTCCTCGCCTCCGACCGCGCGCCGACCATGACCGCCACAGAGTTCAATGTCACCGGCGGCGCCGTCGTCGACTGAACGCACTCGCCGAGCCGTCCCCGCTCACATCGCCACGAAATCGCGCCCACAACTCGTCATCGAGCTCCCATGGCCGGCCGGCGACCTCATGAGCCTCCGCTTGTCAGGAGACGTAAGCCCAGGGATCCCGCGCGCCGTAATGAGTCTTGCGGCGTCCCGCGGTCGTACTGTCGAAGCCGGCACCGAGGAGGACTTCTGATGCGCAGTGTGACCTATTCGATGGGTGTCTCACTCGACGGCTACATCGTCGGGCCGGACGGCACCTTCGATTGGACGGCGCCCGATGAGGAGGTCTTTCGCTTCGTCACCGACGAGATTCGACAGGTCGGCACCCACCTGATGGGACGACGGCTGTACGAGACGATGCTGTACTGGGAGACGGCCGACCAGGATCCCTCGCTCGACGACTCCATGCTCGAGTGGGCCGCGATCTGGAAGCCGCTCCCCAAGGTGGTGTTCTCGACCACGCTGTCGGCGGTGCAGGGCACTGCCCGCCTGGCCTCTGGCGACCTGGCGGAGGAGATCGAGCGGTTGCGAGCCGAGCCGGGGGAGGGCGACATCGCGATCGGCGGCGCGACTCTCGCCGCCGAGGCGGCAGCGTTGGGTCTGCTCGACGAGTACCGGGCCCGGGTCTACCCGGTGCTGGTGGGCGGTGGCACTCCGTTCTTTCCCCAGCGCGAGCGCCGGGTGGATCTCGAACTCGTGGAGACCCGCACCTTCAGCTCGAAACTCGTCTACCTCCGCTACCGCGTGGCGCGCTGAAGCGTGTTGCAGAAGGCTGCGGGACGGCATTTCCTTCCAGAAGCCCAGGGGCGGGGTGCTGAGGGCCGTGGGGGGAGCGGGGTGAGTACGGCCCCGGTGGCGGGCGGCCGTGGTGTCCGCCGCTGGCGTGACTGGGTACTGCTGGTGGCCGTGTACTACCGCACGACCCTCACGATGCCGCCGGCTCGCGCAGCTGTTCGGCTGCTCGTCGACGATGGCGTGTCGGGTCATCCAGCGGCTGAGTCCTCTCCTTGCCCTCGCGCCGGCAAGGCGTTCCCCCGACGCGGCCGAACGGCTGGGGCCGCTACGGATTCACCCGCCCCAAGGGCGCCGCCATCGGCACTTGGTGAGCTGCTGGTGCTCGGGAAGTCGGCGGCGGCCGCCTTCGCGATGCTCATGGTCGTCAGGGGTGCGGGCCGTCTTCGTAGCTGCCGCTGCTCCTACCGTGCATGGCCTGCTCGACGAACTCGGCGTGCTCAACGCAGCTGTAACGCAGCGGCCGCCAGCGCGGGTTGAAGTCCGCGTGGTCGCGGAAGCGGGACGCGGTGACCGTCAGCTTGCGCCAGTCACGGCCGAGGTTCTGGCGGAGCGTCTGCGTACGGCCGGGCCGGCGGACCTGGCCGGCCTCCACGACCTGTTCCCACTCCGAGAGCTGATCTGCCAGGCTCACGCAGTCGTCGCTGGTGATGTCGCGCAGCCGCGTCGCGGTGAACTGTGCGTCGGTGCCCTCCTCGGTGGCGTCGGCGATCTCGCCGAGCCGGGCGGCGAGGAAGTCCCGTAGCGGCTCGACGTCCGCGTAGCGAAGGTCATCGGAGAACTCCAGCACCGCGGCAGGTGCCAACAGGCCGGATGCGGGGTCGGCGGGGCTCACGATGACTTCCCTCCCTCTCGGTGCGGCTGGACTGACCTGACGTCATGTCCCGTTCGCTCGCACCGGATACGGATTATCCGCCGCGATCACCTCACGAAGCCAACCGAACGCAGCGTGCGACGCCTGTTGGGGAGCGGATCGAACGGTTCAGCCGACTTCATGCGGTGCTCTCACGCGCGGCCGCCCACGGTGACTTCGCTCAGTTCTGGGGGCGCTGCCCTCGGCAGGGGCCAGCGGCCGTAGGCCGTTTCCTCCGGATCCGGGGCCACAACCAGCTGCGAATGCGGGCCGCCGACGGCACCTGGGACAAGGCCTTCACCTCTGGTCAGCCACCTGATCCCAAGGAAACGGCCTTGCCCTTCCCCAAGGGCCGGTATGTGATCGGCAGTCGGCGAGAGGTGAGGCGTCGGTTGCCCTGCCCTGCCATGGCCGCCGCCGACGGACATCGATCGCGTCGCCCGGACGTACGGCGAGGGGGGCGAGCGCAAGAGGACTTCTCTTCCGGGACGCCCCTTCGGGCAGTGCAGTTGAGTGATGGTTCATCATGCCCGGCCAGGTGGACCGGTTGTAGGCCCGCTCGGCCCACATCCGCACCCGATTATGGGCCCCCTTCCACAACCAGAAGTGCTCGGGCAGATCCCTCCACGGCATCCCGGTGCGGTACTTGAACGCGATCGCGTCGATCACCTGCCGGTGATCACGCCACCGGCCACCCCGCCGAGGGTCCGGTCCGGCAGCAACGGCTCGATCCGCGCCCACTGCGCGTCAGTCAACGGCACACATCAACCAGCGATCAGAAGATCCGAAGGAAACGACCTGGGCCGCATATCGCAAGGGAATCGGCGCATAGGGTCTTGCCATGTCGCTGAGCCACATAGTCCTCTCGTCCGGCCGTTCGATCGAGCTCACCGAGCTGCGTATGTCTTCGACCTACGGAGGGATGCTGGAGGGCTACCCATGCAAGCCCGTCAATGACAGGAAGGTCAGTGGCCTCTGGCGGCAGGCTGAAGGTGCGTTTCCCACCACGCCGGTCCATCTGGTTCCCCCGACCCGCGAGTACCCGGATCAGACCGCCGGCGCTTTCGGCCCGGTCGAGGTGCTGCCTTCCGTGGCCTGCATCGGGGCCTTCCACTCGACAGTGATCGCCCCTGAGCTCGATCCGGTGCTACACCGTTCCGCGCTCATCGTGGTCTGGTTCCAGGCCGTTGTGGATGCCCCCTCAGGCGAGGACGCCGACCTTGCGCTGCGCAGCATTCGCTGGGAGGAACTGGCCCAGGACCACGAGGTCTAGCGACGAGTTTCGATCACAGCACTCATTGATGGCCGCGATGAGGACGGTCGCCTCGTAGCGGACCGCGAGCTGTCATATCGAGTGGCGACGGCGCGGTGCCGGCCTCCTGAGGCGGCTGATCCCGCATTCGACCGGATCGGTCCACCAACCGACCAGCAACTCGTAGGAAGAGTCGCGGAATCACCATAAATCGAATATGTGATTGCGCAACGCGGGCGACCCCCGTAGCGTGCGGTGCGCGCGGACGGCAATGATCTTGCCGACCGCCCACGGGGAACGGGGATCACGGGGATGCTCTCGGGGCTGACGTCATGTCACACGCCCGCGCTTGACCGGCGCTGGTATGGCATGCGCGTGTCAGCTCCGTCCACCGTCGGCGAATTTCGCGCACACAGCATCACGACCAACGGAGGACACCACACCATGCGCATGCGCACCTTCATCACGTCGGCGGCTCTGGCCACCGCGCTGATCGGCGGCTCCGCCGTCCCGGCGATGGCCGCGCCCGCCGCCACGCCGCCCGCCGCGCCCGCCGCCGCCCCGGCCGCCGTGCCCGGCCCCGGCACCTTCATCACCAATGGCGACCGCGTGCACATCTCGAGCACCCCGCCGCGCACGGCATCGGCCCACGCCTGGTGGACCCACGTCAGCGGCCCCGGCACCAAGGCCAAGGTCACCATCTGGCTGCAGATGAAGTCCGGCACGAAGTGGCACTCGGTCGCCAAGAACGCGAAGAACCTCAAGTCCGGCAACGGCGGCAGCGCCCGTCGGGTCGTCGCGCGCAAGAAGTGCACGAACCACAGCAAGCACCAGTGGCGCACCAAGATCGACGTCGACCTCATCGGCGTGGCCGACTCGCCGGAGAAGGCCTACACGAAGCCGGTTACGGTCAAGTGCGGCGTCTGATTTCCTAGTTCTGCCATGTCATCCGCTTGATCCAGGAGTACGACCATGAGTGATACCGGTCCGGGCGCCACCCTCATCGTGGGACTTCACGGGGTCCTGGACCGGCATCCCTGGATCGAGCGGGTGAGCGCCGAGTTCGACCTCGAAGAGGACGTCTTCAGCCTCGCCGTGAAGCGGGCGTCCGCCTACGCCTGGAGCTCCACCGCCCTTACGGACAAGCCCGCCGACAACCTCTGGGACCACCACGAGGCGGACGGCGACTGGACGCAGGACGGCCAGGTCCGCCAGCTGGCCTGGCTGCACTCGTCGCTTCCCAAGCCCGTGAACACTCCGGGCAAGAAGCAGCGTGCCCGCCGCCTCCCGGTCCTGCCCGTCATCACGGTCCTCTCGGACGCGCTACGCCGTGTCGGCACCGTCCGCCTCACCGGCGCACACGCCCTCGTGCCGCTGCACCGCGCCGGAGACGCCCGCATCGAACTCGCCGAAGTGGCGGACTGGTTCGCCCTCGCCGACCCCTCCGGCGCGGCCTCGCTGACGGTCACCGTGTCCGCCCTGCCGTCGGCGAAGCTCGCCGGGCGGGCCGCCGAGATCCGCGAGGCAGCGCTTGAACGTACGTACCACCACATGACGGTGGAGCCCCTCAAGCCCGCCGGCGTGATGACTCCGGGGCTCGCCCGTCCCCTCGCCGGGGTGGTGCAGGCCGAGGGAATGCGCCGGGAGATCGCCTTCCGCTGCGAGGTGCGCGAGTGGTCCACGGATGTGGCCGCGTGGACGACGGAGGTCTTCGCCGACTCGATCCGGGCGGTGACGGGACTCTCGGGCCTGATCCTCATCACGGTCTCGTCGGAGGTCTGACCTCCGCGGGTAGCCGCCGACGGTTGGTCAGTTTCGGTCTGTCCCGCCGTCGGGAAAGAGGGCTGCCTGGCTGCCGGTGAGAGTGACACCGGCAGTGATATCGGTGTGGGAATCGGGTGGCATGTGAGTTGGCCGGTCGCTCAAGGAGGCTTGAAGGTAACGGGATGGTGAACGGCAGAACCGCGTGCCCGGGTGCTACGTCATAACCGGCGTGCGGGTGCTTGACCGTGGGTGCGCGACGTCGCGCACGCGGCGTGCGCGCACATCCCCATCGGCCCCAGGAGGACCTGTGCGTCACCGCTCCCGTTCCACCGCCGCGCGTCGCATCGCGGTGGCTGCTCTGCTGGCCAGTCCGCTTGCGGTCAGTGGCCCCGTAGCCACCGCGGCAGACGGCGAAGAGGCCGGCCCCACCGCCGTGACCGCCGACTTCAACAACGACGGCTATGCCGACATCGTTGCCACCGCGCCGCACGGCACCGTCGCAGGCAAGCCCGGCGCCGGTTACGTCACCGTCGTCCACGGCTCCGCGAAGGGCGCCGACACCACGAAGCGCCAGGTGATCAGCCAGGCCACCCCGGGCGTCCCCGGGGAACCCACCGAGGACGGCGGCTTCGGATACCGCACGGTCGCGCGCGACCTGGACGGCGACGGCTGCGACGACCTCGTCATAGACACCGGCTACGCCTCCGAGGTCACCGTGCTCTGGGGATCGACCGACGGCAAGGGGGGCGCGGCGACGCTGCCCGGCATCGGCCGCAACGCCACCGCCGGAGACTTCAACGGAGACGGCCACACCGACCTGGTCTCCGACGCCAAGGACGGCGACGAGCCGCAACTGCACGTCGCCTACGGCCCGTTCACCCGCGCCGGCCAGCCGGCCTCGACCGGGACCATCAACACCGGACGCACCTTCGGCTCCGTCGACCTCGTGGCCGGCGACGTGACCGGCGACGGTAAGGACGACCTGGTCAGCTTCCACGCCTTCGAGGAGATGTCCGAGGGCAGCCAGCTGTGGCGAGGCACCGCGGAGGGCCTGAACAGCAAGGCCACCGCCCTGCCCGCTGCCGCAGCCGGCACCGTCGGCGACGTCGACAACGACGGCTACGGCGACCTCGTCTTCCGCCCCGTGCCCAACGGTGTCGTCGAGGACCTGCCGTACGACAAGGGCACCGTCAAGGTCCTGTACGGCGCGGCCGGCGGCCCCGGCACGCGCAGCACGACGCTCACCCAGGACAGTGCCGGTGTTCCGGGCGTCGGCGAGGAGGGCGACCAGTTCGGCTACACGCTCAGCGCCGGTGACGTCAACGGCGACGGTTACGCGGACGTCGCCGTCGGCATCCCCTTCGAGGACCTCACCAGCTCCTCGGGCCGGGCGCTGAAGGACGCCGGGAGCACCGTCCTCCTCAAGGGCGGCAAGGGCGGCCTTACCGGCGCCGGCTCCCAGGCGTTCACGCAGGACACCCCGGGTGTGCCGGGCGTCGCCGAGCCCGGCGACCGGCACGGCGAGGCGCTCGCCCTCCTGGACACCAACGGCGACGGCAAGGCCGACCTCACCACCGGCGCCCCCGGCGAGGACGGCACCACCCTCAAGGACACCGGCGCCGCCTGGTCCCTCCTGGGCTCTCCCACCGGCCTGACCACCACCGGCGCGGTCTCGTACGGCCCCGGCGCCCTCGGTGGCCCGGAGTCGGGCGCGGCACTGGGCTCAGGCTTCCCCCGCTGACGACCGGCCCCGGGGGCGGGGGCGCTCGATGGCATCACGATGCTGGTGATGACGGGGCCCTCCCATGGGGGCCGGCCGGGGCGGTGGTAGCCGCGTGCCACCAAGCTGAGCGGCACCACATTGATCCGCCCTTGCCCACGTGAACGACTGTCAGCCGCAGCACGCTCTACGCGTCCGCGTGGAGCGTGCTGGTGAAGTTGATTTCGTGGCCGTGGCCGTGGCCGTGGCCGTGGCCGTGGCCGTAGCGGTACGCGAAGGTGCGGTTCATGAGCCTGGCTAAGGCCGGTGGCGGCAGCGAGGCTGATCGCATCGGCGGCGCTCAAATTTCGATGGCTCGTACCCCTGCCACCCTGCCGCCTCGCCGGCGCCCGCCCTCACGTACGAGCGACCCCGCCGTGGTGGAACAGTCAGCCGATCACCCCTCTCCTGCTGCGCCGGTTCGCCCGTCCGGCCACCTTGGTTCCGCGTGTCGTCCCCACTCAGCCGTTCCCGGATGGCGCGGACGGCATCGCTCTTTCAAGCTGGGCTGCACCGCGGCCCGTCTTGTGGAAGTAGGAGTGGCGCATGCCGAAGTATCTGGTCCGGGCGAGTTACACAACCGAGGGAACCAAAGGGCTGCTCGCGGAGGGCGGCTCGGGCCGCAAGGAGGCCGTGGAACAGGTCCTCAGGTCCTGTGGGGGCACGCTCGACTGGATGTACTTCGCGATGGGTGAGGACGACCTGTACTTGGTGCTCGACATGCCGGACGAGGTCGCCATGGTTGCCACGTCGATGGCGGTCCGGGCCACCGGCGCAGTGCAGTCCACAGCTGTCCCGCTGTTGAGCGTGGCCGACATCGACGCGGCGGCACGCAAGGTGGTGGACTTCCGGCCGCCCGGGGCTTGATCCGCGACCAGCCGATCAAGGACCTGCCCGCCCCGCAGCAAGAAGCCCCCTGGAATGTGGGCGTCACCTCAAGGGTCGTGCTGCGGCGCGTCTTCGCGGACGGCAGCGACATTGCCGCCTGCCGGACGGCCGAAGCCCGCTGATGCCACGCACTGTCCCGAGCAGCCGGCCTTGTCCGTTGAAGCGCTCAGCCCGTCGAGCGACGCACGCGGGAGAGAATCGACCACGACGTCGATGACACCAGCCGCGTACGAACGAGCGCTCGCAGCATCGCGGCGCCCGCCGCCACCGCTGCAAGGTGCAGGAGCGCCGCGAACGCGCACTGGAGCACGCGGCGCCGCCGATTCAAGCCCTTCAGTCGCCAGACGCGACGCTCAGGCGCACTCTTGGAATTGATCACCTAGGGGGCCGCGGTGCCTACCCGCGGGCGGACTTCTGGGGGCCTTCGGCGAAGATCATGATGGTGCGGGTTCCCGGTGAACACTGTTTGCTCCGGGGCTCTTCGTCGACGCCGTGCAGGGAGTAAAGGTGGTGGCGTCCGCGAACGCGAGGAGCGCGCGTACGAGGTCCGTGTCGCGCTACTGGGCGCCGAAGTCGTTGGTGTGTCGAGGGGAGACCTGCGGGACCAACGCGGGAGAGCCTGCGGCCCTTCCTCCGGGCGAGGTAGGCGAGGGCGATGAGGTCGGGCAGGCCGGTCAGGTCCGCAGGAAGGGATACCTGCAGGAGCCGGTGCCAGGTTGTGGGAGGAGGTCGTCCAGAGGCGTGCGGGCCGGGCGGCGGGGTGTCGCTGGAGAAGCAGGTACGTACGCTGAGGGATCACCCTGCCGGCGCCGGTGACCGGGTGGCATTCGTGAGGAGGATCGCTGCATGCGGGTTCTGATCATCACCGCGGGTTCGCGGGGTGATGTTGCGCCGTTCACAGGCCTGGGGCGGCGCCTGCTGGACGCGGGCCATCAGGTCGCCGTGGCCGCGCACCCGTCATTCGCCGCACTCATCGGCGAGTGCGGCCTTGAGCACCGGCCTGTGCCGGGAGACCCGCAGGGGCTGCTTCGGGCCTGGTCCCGGGCAGCGTCGCGGGAGGAGTCCCGCGCGCTGACAAGGGCGTACGCGGACGGACTCGCCGACGGGGTGGCGGAGGCCGTGGCGGGCGGAACCGACCTGCTGCTGACCGCCGCCGGCCCGGCACCGCTCAGCCGGACCGCCGGCAAGGCGTTCGGCATCCCCGTCATCGGCACCTACCTCGTACCGGCGTTCGCCACCGGCCAGTTCCCGCTGCCCGGCGCACGGGACGCCGAGTGCCTCGGACCGGAAAGCAACTTCACCGCGGGCCGTGCAGTGGAGAAGCGGGCGGCAGGGCTCTTCGCGGGCGCCGTGACTCTGCTGCGCGACCGACTCGGGCTGCCCGCCGACGCTTCCTCTGCACCGGGGGACACCGGGCCGGTCTTCCACGGCTTCAGCCCGCTGGTGGTGCCGCGTCCTGAGGACTGGCCGTCCCGGGTCCAAGTGGCGGGCTACTGGTGGCCCGCGCGGCCGTACCGCTGGCAGCCCCCGGCCGAGCTCGTCGATTTCCTCCAGGCGGGTCCGCCTCCGGTGTTCATCGGGTTCGGCAGCATGGCGCCGGGGCAGGGGGAACAGCTCAGTGAGCTGGTGGCCCCTGCGGTGGAGCGGGCGGGCGTACGTGCGGTGGTGCAGGCGGGGTGGGCCGGACTGAGTGGGCGCGGTGGCGACGTCCTGGCTGTCGGCGACGTCCCGCACGACTGGCTGTTCCCCCGCACCGCCGCCGTCGTCCATCATGCCGGGGCGGGTACCACCGCGGCCGGACTGCGGGCCGGAGTGCCCGCCCTGCCGGTACCCGTCATGGCGGACCAGCCGTTCTGGGCGTCTCGGCTGTATCAGCTAGGAGTTGGCCCCCGGCCTCTGCCGTTCCAGGACCTCACCGCCGAAGCCCTCGGTGCCGCCATCAAGGCGTGCGTGTCCGAGCCGGACTACCGCCGCCGCGCGTCCGCACTCGCCCACCGCATCGCCGCAGAGGACGGCGCCGCTACTGTGCTCGCCCACATCGACTCACGGGGCGCCGGGTGAACAGGAGCAGTGCAGCCGGGCGTTGCGGTGGACACGAAGGCCTCCGTGTGTGGTGAAAACGCGACACCATCACCACACACGGAGGCCTTCGCCGTCATCAACTGGCGGCTCACGACGTACGTTTACCTGTCACTCCGCGCCGCAGCGGGAGAACTCCTGGGCCAGGCCAGGCCAGGCCAAGAGCAAGACCAAGACCAAGGCGAAGATGCGGAGCGGTAAGGCTTCTCGCTCAAGGTGACACTGACCCAGTACTGATGGACAGGAGTGACGACCCATGGCGGTCTCGGCTGGATTGCACGTGAGCCCGGAATTTCCCGCGATGCTTCAGCGGATCGACGCACTCGGCGGGACGCTCGACGCGGAGGCGGACGCGGCCGAGGAGCTGGGCAGGCTCACCGAGGACACCACGCGGGCGTTGCTGGGCGCTGGGGTCGTGCGGGCCGCACTGCCGCGGAGCCTGGGCGGCTACGAGTTCTCCCCGCGCCAACTGATAGAGACGGTCGAGCGGGTCAGCTATCACGAGGCCGCGGCCGGCTGGACGATGATGGCGCTGCAGCTGATGACCGGCACTACTGCGGCCTATCTCGATGCCGCTGCGGCGGCTGAATTGTTCCCGGATGTCGCGGGCGGGGGACACGCGTTGTTGGCTGGGCACGGCACCCGGCCCGGCCGGGCCGTCCCGGTGGAGGCCGGCTATCTGGTGAGCGGCAGTTGGCAGTTCGCCTCCGGTATGGCGCACGCCACCCATATCCACAGCGCGATCCAAGTCGAGGGCACCGGTGAGCTGCGGGTGCTGGCGATGCCGAAGTCGCAGGTGGAACTCGTCGACAACTGGGATGTGCTCGGGCTGCGTGCGACGCACAGCATTGACTACCACTGCGCCGATGTGCACGTCCCGGCGACGCACACGTACCTCGCCACCACGACGAACCCGGCCAACGGTGGCGCGATATACCGCGTCGGCCTGGTCAACATGTCTGCGATCGGGCACACGGGCTGGGCGTTGGGTGTGGGGCGGCGCCTCCTCGATGAACTGAAGGGGTGGTCGCCGCAGCCAAGTCCGGCACACGCAACGCCGCCGTCGACACCACGCAATTCCATGCGGAGTACGCGACCGCCGAAGCCAAGCTTCGTTCGGCGCGGGCGTGGGCGAGGGAGGTATGGCAAGGCATCGAAGCCACTCTGGACGCAGGCGAGGTGCTGAGCACCGAGCAGGACACGCTGCTCAGACTGACGCTCAACCACGCGACGTGGACCGTCCAGGACGTGGGTCAGACGGTGCACCGATGGGCGGGGACGGCAGCGATCCGGCGCGGCCCGATCGACCGGTTCCTGCGTGATCTCGCCACAGGTTCCCAGCACGTCACCTCAAGCCCCACGGTCCTGCAGAACTGCGGGAAGTGGCTCAGCGGCGCCCAGCCCCAAGCACACTGGGAATTCCTCGACTTGACGCCGTGACCGACCAGTCGGCGAGCGAGCACGGCAGGACTGGGGATGCCGGCGGGTCGTGCGTGACGTCTGTTCAGGGGGAGTGGGCTTGGGTGCAGGCTCGGCTCCGTACCCTCGCAGCCGCGTGAGCCCCTCGTCACCGGCTCCCGAGGTGCGCAGCCCCTCCGGACCGCTCCGTCACGCCCGGACGCGCTCGGCCTCACGGAATCTGTGGTTCGGAAGGCGGACGACGACCGGGAATGAGTGAATCAAACTGCTCATGAGTGTCGACAGCACCGGCCCGGGGCGGACTCTGCCCAGAACTCCTTTGCAGCCACGGATCGGTGCTCCTGAGGATGACGTCAAGGGGCGCTGGGCCACCGAGGTCAGCAGATGCTTAGGGTCGCTTCCATGACGAGGACCACGCCGCCACGCCCGCTCGATGTTGAGGCGCTCTTCCCAGAGCTGGCCGCCTACCGCGGAACGACCACCCGGCTGCACCCGCGGCCGGGCAGCCCGTCGGTATCCTCCAGCTCCGTGGGTGGGCCCCTGCTGTGGCCGGCGGACGAGCCGTGGCCGGTGTGCACCGAGCCGCACGCGCGTGGGACCGGACGGCGCCCCGCGGACATCCACCGGGAGCGCCAGGTCCTCGCGGGCGCTTGGGAGCGTGACCCTGGCTCCGGCCCCACGGCGGAGGAGCGGGCACTCCTGGTGGAGCTGTCGCGGGAACACTGCGCGGCCGGGGTGGCCGACACCGACCCGCTGCCGATGATCGGCGTCGCCCAGCTCTACCGGCGGGACCTCCCCGACCTGCTGGCGGGCCCGGACGGCTGCGACCTGCTCCAGGTGTTCTGGTGTCCCTTCGACCGGCACGGGAGGACCGGGTACGGCATGTCGCTGGACCTCCGCTGGCGCCGCTCTTCCGAGGTATCCGAGGCCCTGGCCGCACCGCCCCGACCGGAGGTCGTCGGCTACCAGGGGTATGTGCCGGAGCCCTGCGTGCTGCACCCGGAACAGGTGACCACGTACCCGTACGCCGGTTTGCTCCCCGAGGACCTGTGCGCCCGAATCGATGCCTGGGAGGAATCCCTTGAGGAGGAGGCCGACGACGCGGCGGACGCTGACATGCCCGAGCCGCCCGCCTATCAGTACGACCTGTCCATTCCGCCCGGCTGGCGCGTCGGAGGGTTTGCGTCGTGGCACCTGACCGACCCCTCTCCCATGGACTGCCGCGTCTGCGCGGCACCGATGGACCTGCTGCTGACGATCGACAGCCGGGAGTGGGACGGCGGCAGCGGCAGCTGGAAACCCATCGAGGAACGGGACCTGCCCGCGCACCGTTCCGCCACACCGACCGAGGTCACCGTAGGCCGTTGGGGTCAACTGAATGTCTTCGCTTGCCCCGGCGGCCCCTCACATCCGCACCGCTGGAGCATCCAGTAGGCCGTGAGGGCCCTGGCCCTGGTCCTGGCCCTGCGCTTGCTCGGTCGAGTACAGCCGAGGCGATGGCGGGCGGCCCAGTGTTGTCCCTTCTCGTGGCCATCGAACGCGGCACAGTGTCGATCAGGATCCGCTTCGATCGGGTGCCTCTCGAAGGAGCGAACACCTGCTGTCTGAACTGGTGAACTGGACCACCAGTAGCACGCACGGATCCACGCCAATGAGGCCCCATCCGGCCGGACGAACGCGCTGTAGGCGCAACGGCGGTCCTCGGCCGTCCTCGTAGTCGCAGTGGGCGGGCGAGCGCGGGGGCACGTCTGCCACTGGCCGGCGATAGGAATGTTGAGGGCGGAACTGTTCTCCCACGTGCGGGCGCATGACTCGGGCCATCGTCCGGGGGAGACGGGGGCGCCATGGCGGGACCTCGTGGAGAGTCTTACGGAGCCACCAAGGCAGGGGCACTGTGGGAGAACCGCACCTGGTCTGTCCCGCGTCTCCACCAGGGAACGGATCCGGAACGTACAGAGAGCTCGCCCCGTGACGCGTACCACTCAGCACGACCTCAAGGCGCCACCGACGAGCGGAAACCCGCAACGCGGCGTCACCGCCACGACGTTCGCCGTCCTGCGGCGAAACCGGAGGATTCTGGCGGGTGCGACGGTACGCGTCGTCGGCCTGTCCGGACTGGCCGGGCTGCTGACGACGGTCGCGATTTTCGCGCTCGCCTGGCCCGTCTTCACCCGTATGCGCAACGAACGCATCTGGTACCACCACGTCGAGGATCCCTACCTCCACGACAGTAGCGACCTGGTGATGGTCGCCCTCTGCACGCTCCCGCTCTTCCTGCTCCTCCTCGGATCCGGCAGCGCGGCTCTGCAGAGTGTGTACTCCCGGGCCGTGACGGCAGGGCTCACGGCACGGCCTCAAGCATCGCCGGAGGACGAACGGTTGCGTGCCTCGGTCCGCACACGGCTGCGGCCGGTGCTCGCGGTGTACACGCTGCGCAGCCTGGTCGTATGGCCCCTTCCGCTGCTCGTCGCTGTTGTGGCGAACAGTCTCACCGGGTCCCAGCTCGACACCGAAGACCAGCTTCTGGAACGCGGGTCGTGGCCCTACACACTGGTCGCGGCCTCTCCGGCGGCGGCTGCATTCGTCGCCGTGCTGCTGCGCCTCGCGCTCGCCCTCGCCCCGGCCGCCGCAGCCGGCGGACTCGGCCCCCGCGCGGCCCTGCGCCGTTCCTGGTCACTGACGTGGACGCGCGCCGGAGGAGCCCGCGTCCTCGCCCTCGCGCTCCCGCTGGCCGCCCTCACGGCCGGTGTGCTCCGGCTGACGGTGCAACTCGCCCTACCGCTGCGCCCCCTCGTGCGAACGTTCCTCGAACAGGCCACGGGTAACTTCTTCGCCGCTTACTACGCCGGCATCCTTGCCCCGGTCGCCGTCGGCATCCTGGTCACCGCGGCCCTGACCCTTCCCCTCACCTGCACGGCCTTCGCGGTCCTTGACGACCACCTGCGCGCGCCCGGTAGCTCTCCTCGATGTGCCGGGGACACGGCGGACTCCACCGCCTGACACCAACGCCGGCCCCGGACCCGGGGCCGGTGCACGCCGGCCACGCCGCGTCCCTCACCTCACAGGGCAATTACACCTAGCGTGCGGCGAGCCGCTCCATCAGGGCGGCGCTGCGCGCCAGCACTTCCCGCTCCTCGCCGGTGAGCTCGATCTCAATGGCTTGGGCGAGCCAGCCGGCCCTGCGCCCGCGCTCCGCATCGAGTGCGGCCTGCCCCGCAGGGGAGAGTTCGACCAGGGCCTTGCGGCCGTCCGTGGGATGCGCGCGGCGGACGACCAGGCCCTGTTCCATGAGCAGCCCGACCGCACGGGCCATGGACTGGGGCCGTACGCGCTGATCCGCGGCGAGATCGCTGGTGGTCATGGCCCCGTCGCGATCAAGGGTGCCGAGCACGGAGACCTGGCCGTGTGGGATCCGATCCTCGTGCTTCACGCGCCGCGTGAGCTTCCCCATCGCGGTACGCAGTTCGGTGGCGACGGCGGCGGGTTCCGGGGTGCGCATAAGGCACTTTAACCGGTGGTCACCAGCGAGACTGCGCACCCTGTCTGTACAGCTGAACTGGACCGATGAACAGGGCAGCGCAACTAAACAGCACAACTGAACAGCACAACTGAACAGCTGAACTGAACAGCATTGCTGTAGAGTCGGCGTTGTCGCGGCACGCGCCAGCGTTGTCGCAGCAGGGCCGCGGCGTGCATCAACGCGAAGGAACTCCGATGGTTTCCACAGCAGTTGAGTCCACCGTCATTCAGTCCGTCACCGCCCGCAGGGTCCTCGACAGCCGCGGCAACCCCACTGTCGAGGCCGATGTCCTCCTCGTCGACGGGTCCCTGGGCCGCGCCGCGGTCCCGTCCGGCGCCTCGACCGGCGCACGGGAAGCCGTGGAGTTGCGTGACGGGGACCCCGGTCGCTGGCACGGCAAGGGCGTCGACCGCGCGGTCGCCCACGTCAACGGCGACATCGCGGCAGCGGTCAAGGGACGCGACGCCGACGATCAAGCGGGCCTCGATGCCGCACTCGTCGCACTCGACGGTACGGCGGACAAGTCCCGCCTCGGCGCCAACGCACTTCTCGGCGTCTCCCTCGCCGCCGCCAAGGCCGCCGCGGCGGCCCACCGCCAGCCCCTCTACCGCTACCTCGGCGGCGCCGACGCCCGCCTTCTCCCGCTGCCGATGATGAACATCGTCAACGGCGGCGCCCACGCCGACAACCCGCTGGATTTCCAAGAGTTCATGATCGCTCCGGTGGGCGCCGAGAACTTCGCGGAAGCCGTCCGCATGGGCTCTGAGGTCTTCCACACGCTCCGTCGCGACCTGCTGTCCGCCGGGCACGCCACGGGCGTCGGCGACGAGGGCGGCTTCGCGCCCGCGCTGCGCACCGCGGAGGAGGCACTCGACTTCGTCATGACAGCCATCGACCGCACCGGATACCGGCCCGGCACGGACATCGGTCTGGTCATGGATCCCGCCTCGTCGGAGTTCTTCCAGGACGGTACGTACGTGTACGCGGGGGAGGGTGTGCGTCGCACGCCCTCCGAGCACGCCGCATACCTGGCCAAGCTGATGGATGCGTACCCGATCGTCTCTATCGAGGACCCGATGGCCGAGGACGATCTGGACGGCTGGCGGGAGCTGACCGCCCGCGTCGGCGATCACTGCCAGCTCACCGGCGACGACGTCTTCTGCACCAACGAGGGTCTGCTGCGCGAGGGCATCCGCACTGGCGTCGGCAACTCCGTCCTGGTCAAGGTCAACCAGATCGGCACCCTGACCGAAGCCCTCGCGACGGTCGCCACCGCGCACCGTGCGGGCTGGACCGTCGTCATGTCGCACCGCTCCGGCGAGACGGAGGACACCACCATCGCGGACCTGGCGGTCGCGACGGGCTGCGGCCAGATCAAGACCGGATCGCTGTCCCGGTCCGACCGTACGGCGAAGTACAACCAACTCATCAGGATCGAGGAAGAGTTGGGTGCCTCGGCAAGGTATGCGGGCGGAGCGGTACTGCGCCGCTCGTGACGGCAGGGCCGGCGTGCGTCATCCACGTCCCCCGCGCCCGTCGCTGCTATCCGCCTCCGGCTTCGGTCGTGCCCCGCCGGAGAGCCGGAGAGCCGGACAGCCGGCCGGTCGGACAGCCGCTGAGCCGCTCAGTCGCGGAGTCGCGGAGTCGCGCCAAAGCATCTCGGCCTCATGCCTGGCATGCGTGAAGGCTCGCGTTGGTCGATCGTCAATGGAACGTTGATCGCGGCTCCCTAGCGTTTCTGGCGCATAGACGATCTCCGATCAACAGCGAGGTGAAGTGCCCATGTTGTCCCGCACCCAAGGCAAAGGCAGGCTCTCTTCCTTATACGCCGGGGCGAACGCCCCCCGGTGGCGAACGGCGGTCATGGCCGGGGCGCTCGTGACTGTGTCCGTGGTGGCGCTGGGTACGGCGTCCGCGGCGTCGCAGGGTTCGGAGGAGCCGACGCAGGCCGCTGTGCAGGCGGCTCCGGCGACCGACTCGGTGCGTGAGCACTGGAAGCCGCCGACGGTCCGGAGCGATGGCCCCGCGGACCCGCAGCCAGGCAAGATCAACACTGACTACCTGATCAGTGAGGTATCGCCGGCGCAGTTCAGGGGCTATTGGTACCAGTCCCACGTCAAGGGGGTCAGTGTCACGTGGGTGGCGCCCTCCGGGCGGGATCCGTACAACGGCTGGGACTGGATCGAGATCCAGGACAGCAACGGCAAGCGCGTCACGTGGGACTGGGCCTGTGGCAATGCCAATTGTGGCGCGTACGGCTCGACCCTGATCGATGCCAACCTGACGAAGGGCGCGAAGTACAAGGCCCTCTACTTCAGCGACGGGGGCCGGGTCACCAAGGGTCACCTGCAGGCCGAGTTCGAGTTCTGGGCCTGACATGGGAGACGCAGCACAGATGAAGCGAAGGGTGGAACGGGCCGAAGGGCACGAACGCGGGTCGGTGCGGCGGCGGTTGGTCAGCGCGGCGGTGGTGGTTTCCGTATTGGCGGGCACCCTGGGCGCGGGAGAGGCGGTCACCTACGGCGCACCGGCCCGGCCCGGACAGGGCCAGAGCGCCCCATCCCAGCTCCAGGCGCAGGCGCAGCCGAGGGCGGTGACGGACGACGAGGATTTCGCCGACCTCTATACCCGTACGGTCGCGAACGTCCGCGGCGCGATGCTGGGGGAGCAGAGCGTCCGACGGCCCGGTGCCGGCCACCTGATCCAGAACCCCGACCCCGACGTCTTTCAGTCGATCAACATCGGACGGTTCACCGAGGACGAGTTCATCCTGGGCGGCATGGTCCGAGGAGTCTTCCGCCGGTCCGACAGCTATCTGCTGGGTTTCTATGTGGAGAACCGGGACGCGAGCCGCCGGGTCTTCTACACCTTCACCGAGCAGGTGAACGGCCGCACGAGGGACATGGTCCCGGGCAACGTGTACCCGGGCGTCCGCAGGGAGCACTTCGGCTGGGGCGTCACGTACCAAGGCCTCCCCGCCACCACTATCAGCCGGAGCCGCCTGCGGGAGGCGGTGCTCGCCATCTTCCATCACGACCCGAACACGAGCACCCACACGTTGGAGGCCGGAGTCCAGGCGCTGGCCGTGGCCCTGGCCGAAGGGGCGCGGTTCCAGGCGATTCCCGCGCAGATCGCTCAGGCGATCCGTGGCAGGACGGCCTGGGTCGTGGGCAACCACGCGGACGAGATCAGGAACTGGGACCAGCGGTCCCGGGTCGTCTTTCAGGCACGCGCCAACGACCCGAGCGGCAATGGCGAAGTGTGGCAGCAGCGCCGTGAATACGACTGGAATGGGGCCCACGTGCTGCTGACCGCACTGGATCTCGCCCGTCGGCTCTACCTGATCAAGCCACCGACGAGGAAGGGCTGACATCCACGAGGAAGGGCTGACGTCCACGAGGAAGGGCTGACGTCCACGAGGAAGGGCTGACGTCCACGAGGAAGGGCTGACGTCCACGAGGAAGGGCTGACCTTCACACAGGCCCCCCAAGGCGCTCACTGGGACGGCTGCCGCCCTGTTCCACCGCGTGCTGGAGGAGGCACAGCGGCCACTGGCACTGCTGCGCCCGCGCCCGCGCCCGCGCCTGCGCCAGTGCCTCGGCGCGGGCGCCTGGCGTCCTCGGCGGCGACGCCTGTCACGGTTGCAAGGTCGGGAAGATCGGGGCCTGGACCGATGGGGAGTTACTGACCTTCAAAGCGTGGAGTCGTAGGAACCGGCGTGATCGGGTTTGGTGACGGCTGCTTTGGCGGCTCGCTCGATCTTCGCGCACTGGGCTTCCCAGAAGGTCGCGTCGCGATGTGGCGTCGCGTACCGGGCTGTTGCGCCTGTCGACTCGTCGAGTTGTTCGCGCAGGATGTCGGCGTGTCCAGCGTGCCGGCTTGTCTCGGTGAGCATATGGACCAGGATGTTGAACAGCTTCACGTCGGGGCGTGGCCACCAGGGCACGTGGCCGGGAGAGTCGATGGCGAGGGCGGTGATCGTCGCGTCTGAGTGCTCCCAGGCGCGACGGTAACGGTCGACGACCGCGCCGCGCGTCTCGTGCTCGGTCGCCCACATGTCGGCACCGCGTTCCCCGGCGTCGTCCCACCGGGGCAGAGGCTCAGGGAACGGCCGGTCGAAGACCTCACCGAAGTATCTGGACTCCAAAATCGACAGGTGCTTGACCAGGCCGAGAAGGTTGGTGCCCGTCGAGGTCAGGGGGCGGCGGATGTCGTACCCGCCGAGCCCGTCGAGCTTCCAGAGCATCGCCTCGCGGATCTCTCGGAGATCGCTGTGCAGGTACTCTTTCGCGAAATCATCGATCACGGGCCATGAGCCTGTCATGAGCCGTCGGCGGGCTCAACCTGCTTCCACGCCTGCTGCCTGCTCGACGCATACCGCGGAGTACTAGCAACGGCGGCCCTGGGGCCAGCACCATCTCCACCTCAGTAGTAGCGCAAGTGGGGGGCGACCAGGCTCTGTCGTGTCTCAGCGTCGGTTCCCCGGGGTTGCGTGGCGGGGGATGCCCGGAGCCGGTCCGCCTCCGGGCCGTGCGGACACCGTGGGAGCCGGTAGCGCGACAGCCGCCGAACATGCGCAAGCAGCATCGCGTCCGGTATCCCAGCCGGTCGAACCTCCCCCCGGCTTGGGCGCAGAGCAGGCGCGTCACCTCGAACGCTTCGGCGGCCGTCGGCTCGATCCGCCCGTCCGCACGGATTGATGTCGACGACTCCGAGAAACGGCTCGATGGGGTGAGACGGGACAGCCGGTGCGACGCGCCCTACCGTGCCGTCTGCCCGCTCGACACCGATAACCTGTGGGCCGTTGGCCGTCCGACCAGCGCCGAAGCGGAGGCCTACGCCTCCGGCAGGGCCACGGGCACCGCTTTGGACACCGGTTTGGACACCCGCCTTGGACACTGGTTTGGACACTGGATACGCGGCCGGGGTGGCCGCCACCCAGCACGCAGGCGGACTCCCGCGCCACCTGGCCGCGATCCGTGCGGAGTTCCCCGCCAGGACGCGATCGTCCAATCCGCGGACTTTGACCGGCCCCGGCCGGTGGTCCCTTCCCCCTCTTCGTCCCCATGACATCGGAGCCTCGATGATGAGATCCACACCCCGGGCCGCCGCGTCCCTCCCGGATGGTGTTGTGCCCGCGCAGCCTCCCCACTACCGCTGGGTCGTGCTGCTCCTGTGTTGGGCCGGGTTCACCATGACGTCGATCGACCGCTCGACCTGGGGTCCTGCCTCGCCCGCGATCAGTGACTCCTGGGGCGTTCCGCTCGCCGCCCTCGGTGTGTTCGCCACCTGCTACTACATCGGCTACGTGGTCTCCAATGCGGCGGGCGGGTTCCTGACGGACTGGTTCGGCAGCCGGGTCGTGCTGGGCATCAGCTTGCTGGCCTCGGGCGCGTTGATGGTGGCCTTCGGTTCTGCTACTTCCGTCCCGGTCGGGCTGGTTGTGCAGGGCGGGATCGGGCTGTTCGCCGGGGTGGAGTTCTCGGCGGGCATGAAGCTGATCACGAGCTGGATGCCTGCGCGGGAGATCGGCCGGGCCAGCGGAATCTTCATGACGGCGACGTCGCTGGGCACCGTCGTCGCCAACGCGGTCGTCCCCACCTTGAGCGAGCGGGTCGGCTGGGGTGCTTCGTACCACGTCTTCGGTGCGGCGACCATGATGCTGGCCGTGGTGTGCGCGGCGCTGCTGCGCAATGGACCGGCCACCGGTGAGGCGGGCGCCGAACCCTCCTGGCACCGTGCACTGCCCGATGTCCGGCCGCTGGCACGCAACAGGGATCTGCTGTTGCTCGGCGCCGCGGGATTCGGCGGCCTGTGGGGCACGTACGGATTCGTCACCTGGTCCAACACCCTGATGATCAAGGGGAGCGGGATCTCTCCGGTAGATGCAGGGATCGTCGTGGTGATCTTCTCCGCGGTGGCGGTCGGAGTGAAGCCACTCATGGGATGGGTCACCGACCGGCTCGGTCTCGGTATGCGTCTGCCGACCCTGGCCATCCTGCTGTTCTTCACCTTCACCCTGCTGGTCTTCGGCGCCCTGGACAGCTACTTGGCGTTTGTGGTCGTCGCACCGGTGCTCGGCATCGGCGCCTACGCCTACAGCCCGCTGACCGCCGCCATGATCCCCGTGCTGTCCGGCGACCGGCTTGCCGGCTCGGCGGCGGGTGCGGTCAACGCGGTGTGGCAGCTCGGCAGTGTCGCCGTCCCGGCGGTGATCGGCCCGGTCTTCGGTGCCACCGGCTCCTTCTACACGGCCTTCGCTGTCCTCGCGGCAGGCCCGCTGCTCGGCGCGCTCGCCCTGCTTGGCGTACGTGACGACCGGCCTGGGCGCAATGGGCGGCCCATGCCATCCAGCCATCGCGACCTGCCGACTGCTCGGGCCGTGTGAACAGGCCCTGTTCGCCTCGTAGTTCTCGCCGCGTCTCCCTGTGGGAAGGCAGGGCATGGCATCTGAGAGATCCAGCCGTCACCCGAGTCCTCGCCGGGCCCTCGTCGTGTCACCGTCCTCGCCGCCCGCCTGCCACTCCTCTTCGGTGATACGTGGGGGCCGAGTGAGTGCGAGGACGGCGGTGGCCTGCCCTCGGGGACGGGTGGTGGTCTGCACGGCATGGCTTCGAAGTGATCTGCACGATGTTGCGCAGGGAACCGTGAGTGTCGGCGAAGACGACGCCGCGGACGCCGGACGGCATCCCGAGCAGGAGCACCACGTCATACCGCAGTGGGTGGACGCACTCGTGGTCACACCGTGCTGGGCAGGGAAGTGTGGTGACGGGCAATCAGCCAGGACGGGGCGAGCTGGTCTTCTGTGAGGGGTGTGGTGCCCCTCCGGACGGTCGCTTGCCGCGGTGGCGGCACACGTCAGGAGGAGGAGAAGAGGGCGGCCGGGGTCGTTACCTCCACAGCACGCCGTCCCTCTCGTGCTCGCGCACGCGGAACGCAATCATCCGGCGTAGGAGGTCGCCTGGCACGGGCTGGCCGTAGGGAAGCTTGACCGTGCCCTTGCCGGTGGAGAAGTCGGTGAGGTCGGCGTCAAAGGCCTCGCGGGTGCTGGGTGTGAAGGCGACGTTCGCGTGCTTAGTGTGCCCGCTGACCATGAACAGGATCGTGCCGGATGAGTGCACCCATGCGGGGCTGCCCCACTTGATCGCCTCGGTCGCTTGGGGGACGGCCTCACGGGCCAGCGTGCGCAACTGCTCAAGCAGCTCTCGGCTCGGTCCGCTGAAGCCCTGGATGTACTCGTCGATGGTCTGTGGTTTGCTCATGGTGCCAGTGTGGCCCCGCCCTAGCTGTGCTTCCGCAGGCGGAGGCCATGGAGCGCAAACTTCGCTGACTTGGGAAGCTTGCTGCTGGTATTCCTCGCCACCCTCTTCCTCCTGGCCCAGGCCGTCGGCCTTGCGAAGGTCCGGCGGCTACTGGCCCGCGGCCGCCTCTTGGCTGGTGCGTCCTTCGGCGCGGCGAGGGGTGTTGCCTGACTCCCGTCGGCGGTGGGGCGCCCAGCAGCACCATCGTCGTCTGGTTCTGAGGCTCGTCCGGGGATTCACCGTGGAGCAGCATGGCGCCGGGGACTCTCCCGGGCCCGCTGCCGAAGTACGCCTGGCGCCGGGGACTCTCCCGGGCCTGCTGCCGAAGTACGCCCGCGCACTTCCCTTCCGCGCCTTCCCCTCGGCGCCGCCTGATGGCTTGTGAGGTGTTATCCACCTGGTCTCCGCTATCGCGGTGCGATCGCAGTGAGCCAGTCGTCGACGGTGACGACATCCGCCCACTGGGGGAACAGTCGCTCGATGAGGACCCGGTGCATCTCCGGATCGGTGTCCAGGCAGGCGTCGGAGAGGACGGTGAGGCCGAAGTCCAGGTCGTTCGCCTGGCACAGGGTGTACAGCACCACAGCGCTGGTGGCGATGCCGGTGAGCACGAGGCTGTCGATGCCGCGCGCCCTCAAAACCACGTCGAGATCGCTGCCCGAGAATGCGCTCGCCCGTCTCTTGGAGACCACCACGTCGCCCGGCCGAGGCGCGACCTCGGGGTGGATCTCGGTTCCTGGGTGCCCCTCGACGAAGAGGCCGGCACGCGCGATGGCGGTGAGAGCCCTGTTGCGCGTGCCGACTTCCGGAAAGCCGGGGCGTAGCGCGATGACCACGTAGATCACAGGGATGTTTGCCGCACGGGCCCCGTCGATCGCCCTGCTCAGGCGTGGCAGGTATCCGGAGCCATCGTCGGCGATGTCGACGATGTCCTGTTGAACGTCCATCACGAGAAGGGCCGTGTTCATGCAGTCTCCAGGAACGAGGTCAGTCCGACGCTATTCTGACAAAGAAAAAGAAGGTGTCACCCTCCTCCAAATGCGGCAACCAAGGGGTGATCGCGGCGGCTCGTAACACGGCCCAACAGTGGCGGAGTTGAGGCCATACCTTCTGTAGGTGAGGGGCGGGCCGAACAAAACCAAGGTAGCCGCGCCTGTTCGGGGCCAGGGAGCGGAGGGGCGCAGGTGCGGCCCAGGCCTCCGAGTGAGGCGGTAGCCGCACACCCTTTGGCTGTGCGGTGCGGCCGGAACAGCGATGAGTTTCGCCGTGACGTCCCGTCTGAATCCAGGTACTCACTCCACTACACCCGAGGAGAGCGTCATGACCGCCACCTACACCTTTGACGTCTCTTCCACCTTCGACGGCTACGGCCGCCCCAGCACTCCCGACTGGGGTGGTGAGTAACGGTTGGCGCCGGGTCGGGCCCGTCCGCTCCCTCGGGTAGTGCGCCTGCCCTGGGTCCGGCGCCGGCGCGGTCGCCCGTCACTTCGCCGAGCGCGCCCTCGCCGCCCGACGGAAGCGCTACACCTGAAGAGCAACCGTTGGCTCCTGGGCTGACCTTGGCGGCACCGCGACGTTGGTCGCTGTCACTGCTATTCGGCGGGCTCGACGTGTCGAAGGTTGCGGAACACCTCTGGGGTCGCCCAGCCGCGCAGCGTCGCGTGAATCGTCGAGCGGAATGTGGCCTCGGCCGTGGCGGCGTCGAGGGCTCCGGCGAGTTCGAGAGTCACAAGTCCGTGCAGGGTCACCCAGATCGAGAGGGCGATGAGCGTCGCTTCGCCGGCGAGGACGGACTGCGTCAGGGCGCGGTCGATCGCCGCGAGGAGCGGCCGGATGGGGTCACTGGTGCCGACTGTGCCGGACGGGTCGAAGGATTGCACGCCGCCGAACAGCACCGTGTAGAGGTGGCTGTGTTCGCGTCCCCATCGGCGGTATGCGGCGGCCAGTGCGTAGAGGTCGGCAAGGGGGTCCTCGGAGGTCGGCACTGCCGACACTTCCTGGAACAGGCCGGCCACGGCTCTGTTGCGTACCTCGCCGATCAGCCCGTCCTTGCCGCCGAACAAGGAGTACACGGCCGTCGTTGACGTCCCTGCGGCAGTGGCCAGGGCGCGGACGGTGACCGACTCCCGTGGACGGGTGGCGAGCATCTCGATCGCGCACGCCACAAGCCGGTCTTTGACGGTCTCGTCGTTCGTTCTTGGCCTACCCACGACGAACAGCGTACCGTCCCTGATAACGTCGTTTTGAAACAGTGTTTTGAAACTCTGGGGGACCCTCATGCCCACGTCCGCAATACGTCCGGCCCGCTTGGCCGGCCGCCTGGTGCCGGCCCTGGCTGCCGTAGCCGGGCCAGTTGTCCTCTTCCTGGCGCTCATCGTTCTCACGGACGGGGCAGGCTCGGGGCTCGCCGCGTGGTGGGCAACCCTGGGAATCGCGACTGCCGCCGCACTGTGGTGGGGTCGGCGCCGTACCTGGCCGGCGCGGTTCGTGCCGTTCCTGCCGGTGGTCGTCGCGGCCGCGTTGACAGCGTCGGTTTGTCTCCCGACCGTGCCCACGGCACGGCGGTATCCGACCGACCTGCCTTTCGTGGCGACGCAGCACTGGAGCCTGGCCACAGGCAGCCGGGTCGCGGTGTATCACTACCCGCCCGCGAACGACGGCGCCCGACACCCCGTTCCGTTCGTGTACCTCAACGGCGGGCCAGTTCGCGGCATCTCGGTGCTTGACCATCGGTTCCTGCAGCTCCTGGCCCGACAGGGCTACGACGTCTACGCCTACGAGCAGGCCGGCGGCGGACGAAGCGACCTGCTTCCCATGGACCAGTACACGATTTCCAGGTCGGTTCGCGATCTCGCCGCCTTCGTCGATCGCCTGGGCAAGGGCAGGGTCGACATCCTCGGGTTCTCCTCGGGCGGGGTCGTGCTCACACGAGCCCTGGCCGACCCGCGCGTCGCGGCGCGCTTGCACCGGGCGGTCATCGCCGAGCCCGGCCCGATGGACGGCCCTACCGCGCACATCACCGGGCACACGGGCCGGGAGTCCGCGCGCGGCCTTGCGCCGACCATGACCGGACCGCGGTCGACACGCATCCCCCGGTACGCCGTCGCCTTCGGCCTCCTGCAACTCGGGCTCCTCGCCCCCGACTCCGGGCTGATCGGACAGGCAGAGGGCGACAACGCATTCACCGCCGCCGATCTCGGCAGCGACACCGCATCCGGCTACTGCGCGCGCGACGCGCACCGCATCCCCGTCGAGGACACCGAACAGAACTTTTCCTTCAGCGCCGCCGCCAGCCTCCGCGTCCAGGAGACGATCAAGGACTCTGCCTCCATCGCACCGCGACTGCGGCACTCCCGGACCCCCGCGATGCTGATGGTCGCCGAGTGCTCTTCCCAGGTCCGTCAATGGGCGACCGCCATCCTGGCCAAGGACCCTGCCCTCCAGCGCACGCAGTACATGCCCGGCGTCGGACACCACATGTGGAACGGCCTCGACGACAACAACAACCGAGCCGCCGCCACCGTCACCGCGTTTCTTGAGGACAGGCCCGCACCCCGGCCGAACTACCCGACCCGCAGCGAGATCCCCACCTTCCTTCGTGACCACAAGTGACAACGACCTGCAGTCCGCCACCGGCGCAGAGGGCCCGCTCGGCTTGCCCGCCCGGACGTCACCTGTACCTCCCTCACAGACTGGGCGAGCACCAAGCTCCGCTGATCCTTGACCCTTGATCCTCGACACCGATGAGCGCGTCACGCCGCGCGAACTCGCCTGCACCTGCGCTGACACGGGAGGGGAGTGCGAGGGTCGCTACCTTCATGTGGTGCTCCGCTGGGTGGTGGGACGGAGTGCGGTGGTCACGGCGGCGGTGTTCGCGCTGACGATCACCGCGATGGCGAGCCAGTCGAGGGCGTCGAGGTGCTGGCCGAGAACAGCGAGGCCGGCCAGGGCGGCGAAGACCGGGTTGACGCTCATGAACACCCCGAACAAGGGCGCAGGTATCCGGCGCAGGGCCAGCAGATCGGCCAGGAAAGGCACCGCGGAGGAGAGCACCCCGGCCGCCAGCGCGCAGCCCAGCGTCCCGGCCGTGGGCGGGTGTCGCCACAGCACCCACGCGCCGACCGGCAGGTAGAGGGCGCCGGACACGGCCGCCGCGGCGGCCGATCCTTCCAGGCCGGGCAGGCGGGCCCCGACCGTCCGGTTGAGCAGGATGTAGCAGCCCCAGCACGTCGCGGCCAGCAGAGCCAGGCCGATGCCCACATAGTCGGTGGACGGCGTGGGGCGGGTGAGGACCACCACCGCGCCGGCAGCCGCCACCGCGGCAATCAGGTCGATACGGCGGCGGGAGCCGGCCAGCGCCACGGTCAGCGGACCGAGGAATTCCAGTGTGACCGCCAGGCCGAGCCCGATCCGTTCGATCGCCGCGTACAGGGACAGATTCATCCCCGCGAACACCAGCGCCAGACCCCACACCAAGCGCCACTGCGCCGCGGTGAAGTGGCGCAGCCGCGGCCTGCCCACGACCCCCAGCACGAGGGCGGCCACCCACTGGCGAACCGCCACCACCCCGGCCGGGCCGAGGACCGGGAACGCGAGCGCCGCTATCGAGGCCCCCGTCTGGTTGGACAGACCGCTGGCCAGCATCAGTGCCACCCCGCCCCATCGCCCCGATTGCCGGGAGGCGGCAGAACCAGCGGACGCGGCAGCCTGCGGTACGACGGCTGGAGAGGGAGGGGAGTCGAGGTCCATGGCTCCACGATGGAAGCCTCGCCGCGATACGCAAAATGCATCTACGCGGCTACCTATACGCTGAGCGTATGGATCGGAGCAGGGGGACGGAGCGCGGTGACGCCGGAGCGGGCGCACCTGCGGTGCCGGTCGCCTCGCCCTCTTCGGCACGGCCCGGTTCTCGTACAGCTACAGCGAACGGACATGCAGCGCTGTGTGATTGTGGGGCGTAGCTCCCCTCACCGGGCGCCACCGGGCGTCTCGTTGCGGATGGACTCCGGTGTGATGACCAGGGTCGTCGGCCACTGTCGAGCGCATCGGCATCAGTAGCAGGCGGATGGGCGCGCTGCCGTGCCGGAGGGCGTCGTTGACGAGCTCGCTGACGATCGGTTCCGTGGTGAACTGCGGCTCATCCATGCCCCATTCCGTGAGTGAGGTGTTGTCATCGCCGATGAGCCAGATGTCCTCAGGAATCTGCAATCCGGAACGCAGGCACTGATCTTGCGCGGCGAGGGCCGCGAGGTCGTTGTGGACGAACAGCGCCGGGGGAGCGGGACCCGTGGCGAGAAATGCGTCGGAGGGGGTGGGGCAGGGTCACGTGTCCAGGGCGTCACGGACGGCGGTCAGGATGTCCTCGGTGTCGGCGCCGAGCGCACGGGCGGCGGAAGTGAAGTCCCGTGCCAGAGTGGTGAGTTGGCCCGCATCGTGCGCGTACGGCTCGGACGGGATCCTGCCGACCCGGGTGCCCGCGCCACGGCGGGTACGGATCAGCTCGGCGGCCTCCAGCGCGCGGTAGGCGCGAGCCACGGTGCCCGGCGCCAGATCGAGATCGACGGCGAGCTGGCGCACGGTCGGCAGGCGCTCGCCCTCGGCCAGTCGGCCGGTGCGGATCAGCGCGGCCAGCTGGGCGCGGATCTGCTCGTACGGCGGTACCTGGCTGGTGGTGTCGACGCGGACGGCGGGGTCACTCATCGTCGAAAGAGCCATCGTCGGCTGCCTCGTCGTCGACCGCCCGCGGTGCCACCACCGTGATCAGGGACCATCCGAAGGTGAACAGGCTCAGCAGGCCCAGGGGGCAGATCGCCACGATGGTCGCGGCGCCCAACGGACCGGCGCAGTTCTCCTTCTCCGTGAGCGCGACGAAGATCATCAGTACGACGAGCAGTATCTGACTGGACACCAGCAGCCCCCAGGCTCCGGTGATCGCCCACGCGCGGTCGCGGCGCTGCTGCTCGCCGCCCGGGCCGTGGGCGATACGGCGCAGGGCCCAGGCACAGACGGGCGTTCCGACCGCGAGGGCGGCGAACATCGGGCCGCTGTAGTACAGGCCGGGCCACGGGCCGAGGGATGCGCGCGCCCCGTCGCAGGCGACGGTGATGACATGACCCGCTCTGCCTATTTGGGCGGGGTCGGAGGAGGCCGTGACCGCACCGATCACCAGCAGGGTGCCGAGGGACGCCGCCTGCAGAAGAAGCAGGGGCGCCATGCGGGGCGGCACTTGGTCTCTGACCAGGCGGGGGGTGATGCTCGCGGTGCGTACCGCTTCCTGGGGACGCAGGGTCAGGGCGTCGCCGAGCAGGACACCTCCCACCGCGCACAGGCCGAAAGCGGTGATGGCGAGCACGAGGGGCATCGTGATGTCGCCGCTCTGCACGGTGATCAACTGCTGTGCGGCCACCGTGCCGATGGCCAGGCCGGACCAGCGGGCGTAGTAGTCGGCGTGGTCGAGGAACCGGGACTGGAGCGGGGCGGTGTCGAGCATATGGAGATCCCCCCAGATCATCTTGTATTAAGAAGTGGGTACAAGATGCCTTGATCGAGATCTTGTGTCAAATGCTCGATACAAGGTGAGGGGAAGGGAAGACGGCTCTGACGCAAGGGAGTTACCTCCGGCGCACTGCCGGCCCGCTGCTTGCGTGATGCCGTGCATCGTGCGCGGCATCTGACGGCTCGTGGAGGTACCGATAGGTCAGCGGCCAGGCCGGCAGCCAGGTCAGCCGGGCCGGCCGCGGGCCCGCATGGCGAGCGTATGGCGCAGAGCTGTGTGCTCGGCGTTGACCGGGTGACGGAGTACGCGTGGAAGCCGTGGAAGCCGTGGAAGCCGGGCGGCCCGCTGAATGTGAACGGGTCAGCGCGAGGGCGGCGGAACGTTCATGACCAGGTGTCGAGGAAGCGGCGAACCGTGGCCGCTGATTCCTCAGGCCGCCGCAGATGAACCCAGTGGTCGGCGTCCAGCTCGACCAGGGTGGTGCCGGGGCGCCGGGAGGCCATCTCGTGGGCCTGTGCGGTGGGCAGCACGGTGCTGGCGGTGCCGTGCAGGAGCAGTGCGGGGCAGTCGGTGCCCAGCCACTGGTGCCAGTGGTCGCCGAGCACCCGGGTGTCGGAGTCGACCATGTCCCTCGGGTGGCTTCCGAGTCGCCAGCCGTCGCGCTGCGGCCGCATTCCGCCTTCCAGCAGGGGTGCCAGGGGGCCGCAGGCGGCGAGGAGTTCCTCGCGCGTGGAGGCGGTGTACGGCACATCGAGGAGGAAGGACAGCGGGGCGGGGGCGACGGGGGGTAGATACGCGGGCCCGTCGATGTTGATCAGGGCGCTCACGGCGCCGGGTTGGCCCGCGGCCAGGTGGTAGCCGTTGATGGCGCCGAGGGAGTGGCCGAGGACGGGTAGGGCGTGCTGGTCAAGACCGATGTGGGTGAGGAGGAGGCGGAGGTCGCTGAGATATCCGTCCCGGTCGTAGCGCTCCGCCCGGTCGGAGTCTCCGTGCCCCCGCTGATCGGGGGCGATCACCCGCCATCCGTGGGGACCTAGGGCATCTGCAAGCTCGGCGAAGTCGGCGCCCTCACCGAGGTGTCCGTGCAGCGCGAGCAGGGGGCTGCCTTTGACGGGCCCGAAGGTGAGGTAGGAGAGGCGTCTGCCGTCGGGGGCGGTGAGGTGAGTACGTACGCGTTGAGCTGGGGCAGGTCCGGGCGGCATGGTCTCACCGTAGGCGGGGTGCGGGGTGCGGGGTGCGGGGCCGCGGGGTGACCCGGTGGGTGGGCAGCCACCGTTGAGCGAGAGGCGACGGCTTCGGCTACGGCACGGGGGAACGCCCGGGTGCTTGCCGCGCCGACGGGGCCGTGCGATACCCGGCCGTGCCATACCGAGCTGGGTCGGCGCGTCAAGCACCCGGTATGGAGAACCGGTTGGCAGGCAACCGCACAGCGGACTCTCGGGCGTGGTGACTGCGATGAGTGCGATGCCTGTGATGAGTGCGATTGCCTGTGGTGACTGGGATGGCGGAGTGAGGTGCGGGTGCGGGGTGCTGACGGTTTGTTGCATGTGTTGCGATCGCTAACTAGCGGTATTCGAACGGTAGTTACCGATCGTTAAACCTTCGATGAATGTGGCCTTGATCACTTTTGATTTCGGTATCCGCAGGTCAGGCCCACTGTCTGCAAGTGATCGATCACTTTCTGCCGATTATGTGCGCGAGGTGGTTAACCCTGACGGTGCCTTCTTCGGTGAGAGGGGCAGGAACGCACGTTCCTTCCCATCCGCAACGAAGCGGGGATCGTACTCATCTGAAGGGAGGGCATGTGGAGCACTTGGGGCACTCATGGCCCTGGTCCGCGCTGGCCCTGGTCGGCGTCTACCGGCTGACCGCCGCAGTACTCGACGCCCTTGTCCGCCGCGTGGCCCGCACCGCCTCGCACACCTGCGCCGAGCACCACCACGCCCATGAAGACGTCACCACGCCGCCGATACAGCACTCCGGGCACGCGGTGTGTGCGGCGAACCCCCGGCCGCCGGTGCAGCGGCCGCCGTCGGGCCCCCGCTGCGGGGAGGCCCGATGAACGAGCACTCTCCCGTGGCACGCCCCATCGGCCTGCCGCTGGACTTCGAGGTCTTCTTCCAGCGCGAGCAGCGCGCCTTCCTCACCCTGGCCGCATCCCGCCTGCGCGACCGGCGGGATGCGGAAGAGGCCGTCCTGGAGGCCGGCCACCGCATGCACGCCAAGTGGGAACGCATCCTGGCCCACGTCAATCCCGAGGCCATGACCTACGCGATCCTCAACGGCGTCATCGTCGACTTCTACCGCCGCGAGGTCCGCAACAGTCGCGTCCAGCCCTACGCCGAACCGCCCGACACCGCCTATCTGCAGGAATTGCGCAGCCACGAATGCCTCGACCTTGCCCTGGAGAAGCTGGAATCCGCCGCGCCCCTGCAGGCCAATTCGGTGCGTCTGCGCCACCTTGCGGGGCTGTCCTACGACCAGATCGCCGAGCGGCTCGGCACCACTCCCGGCGCGGTCAAATCCAGCACGAGCATCGGACTCCAGCGCCTCAAATCGATCATGACGACCGGTTCCTGCGGAACCAGTGGGGAAGAGTGATGCTCGAAGACCTGCTCCAACGCCAGGCCAAGGCCCTCAGTGCGGACTTCGCCGATCACGACCCGGTGGCCTTCACCGAGCGCCTGGCCGCCCGCATCGCCGATGGCACCGGGCGGGAGCCCGACCGCGTCACCCGCGGGGCCGTCAACGGCATCCGCCCCGCCCCCGTACGCCCCGCCCTCCACCACGGCCGCCGGCGCAGAAGGCGCCCCACACCCATCCTCGAACCGGCCATCGACCCGGCCGTCGTCCTGGCGGAGGCACGAAGACTGTGCAACATCGTCCTGCGCTCCGACGACATCGACACCCTGGGCGACTTCGCCGCCGACTACGACGCGGCCGGAGCCCGCACCTTCGCCTGCCTGCTCTACACCCTCAACAAATGGGACAGCGCCCTGTACTGGTGGCGCTTCGCCGCCGGTGCCGACGACGAACTCGCAGCCCACCTCCTGGCCGTCCATCACGCCGCGGTCGGACACAGAACCGACGCGCGGGCCTGGCGCGCCATCGCGCGGATGATGGGCTTCACCCCTGACATCCACCTACCGCAGCCCGTGCGCGGGGCAACGGACATCGCGCACGGCTTCGCCCGCTGCTGGGACACGAGCCTGCAAGCCTTCCTCCAGCAGAGCGCACTGCCCCGCGAACTCGTCACCCCCTGAGCCCGCACGGCCAAGCGCGGCCTCAGCTGGGCCACGCGGGCGCACATTGAGCACAGCGCATGGTGCGCCGCAGGCAGTGCCTGCGGCGCACCTCCATGCCTCGGCTGCCCGTAAGGCCGCTGGCCACGGGCGAGCGGAGGTGGTGATACCCGGTTCATAGTCCACGGTGGTGCCAGCATCGGTGCCGGTGCCGGTGCCGGTGCCGGTGCAGGTGGTGGCGGGCTCGTGGAGGGTGGTGCATTCGGTGCTGTCGCTGGTGAGCCTCCAGCGGAGCTTGGTGGATACGCAGTCGGAGAGGTGGCCGCGTGGGATTTCGGCGGCCGGCGGTCGCCGGGCGCGCCCCGACCAGCCCCCCACGCAGCTGCGGGATGGAGGCCTACGCGGTCAGCCGCTCCCGTGCGCAGTGATCGGCGTTCGCCGATCTCACGTCGCTGTCGGACCTGCTGATCTCGGCCCACACCGCGTCGAGGGAGAGGTCGAGGACATCGGCGATCGCCGCGATGGTCGGGAAGGCGGGGGTGGCCACGCGGCCCGACTCGATCTTCCTGAGCGTCTCCGGTGAGACACGTGCGTCGAGCGCAATCTCAAGCATCGAGCGTTCCCCCCGGGCCCGACGCAGGAGGGCACCGAGACGCTGGCCGCGTGCGACCTCTGCGGGAGTGAGCGGCAGTCTGACCATGCCGCCGATTCTAGTACCGGTATAGTTCGACCGGTATAGTTATTGGCTCCACGAGGAAAGTGGCACATGATCGAGATCCTGAACCCCACCCTGCTGGCCCGGGCAAAAGACACAGGCGCCCTGGTCGCAGAGATCCTGCAGACGCTGAAGGGCCGGAGCACGGTCGGCACGAATCTCCTGGACATCGATCAGTGGGCCAAGACCATGATCGTGGAGGCGGGAGCGCTGTCCTGCTACGTCGACTACGCACCATCATTCGGGCGAGGCCCGTTCGGCCACTACATCTGCACGGCCGTCAACGACGCCGTGCTCCACGGCCGGCCCTACGACTACACGCTCGCCGACGGCGATCTGCTCACACTGGACCTGGCCGTCTCCAAGGGCGGAGTCGCTGCGGACGCCGCCATCAGCTTCGTCGTGGGCAATGCGCAGCCCTCGGAGAGCATCGCGATGATCAAGGCAACCGAACGCGCACTGGCTGCAGGGATCGCCGCCGCCAAACCCGGAGCTCGTATCGGCGACATCTCCCACGCCATCGGCACAGTCCTCAGCCAGGCCGGATACGAGATCAACACCGAATTCGGAGGGCATGGCATCGGGTCAACGATGCACCAGGACCCGCACGTTGCGAACACCGGACGGCCTGGCCGTGGATACAAACTGCGCCCCGGGCTGCTGCTGGCGCTGGAGCCGTGGGTCATGGCGGACACCGCCACACTCGTCACCGACGCCGACGGGTGGACGCTCCGAAGCACGACGGGCTGCCGTACGGCACACAGCGAGCACACGATCGCCATCACCGAGGACGGAGCCGAAATCCTCACGTTGCCGAAGCCGTCGCAGCCGTAAGGCTGAAACCCCGCGCTCCTCTTCTCATTGCGGTGGGCGTGTGCAGCATCGAAGCGGATCGCGGTCCAGGACGTGGCACCCGGCTCCAGCACGGCCACGCAGGTGTGCGGCCGGCCTGGAATGAACTGCGACGCCGTCTCCCATCCGGCCGCCGTACATCGAAGGTCGCCCGAAGGTCGCCCCCACCTCCGGCGAACCTTCGGGTGAGCGGCCCAGTTCGAGACGTCATTGGATGCCGGAAGACAACTGACCAGAACCGGGGCCGCCCAACTCCTCGCCCTGCAGGGGCGCACCAGCTCCCCTCCGGCCGCGCAGGCAGTCGTGCGGGAGCGCTCCGCAGAGTCCGAGAGGCAACTTCACGTCACCACAGGGGGATTGTATGGGCACGGACAACCGGATATGACTGTCCGCGTGACCGACCAACGCAGCTTCGCCCGTACCGTCATCGCGCTCTCCCTGACCGTGATCGCCTGTTGTGCGCTCACTCTCACCATCATGCTGCTGGCCGGGAGTCCCGCCGTGCAGCCGCAGCGCGTCCTGGATCAGGACGCGCTGGCGCGGGCCGTGCTCAACAACGTCGAATCCGCCGACGACTTCGCCAAGCCCCCGACCATCGACGATGTCAGCTGCCCCGCTTCCATCCCCGTCGAGGCGGGCCGGGAGTTCGAGTGCAAAGTCGTCGGCGTCGGCGACGGCAGCAGCAGTGGCCGTGCCTGGGTCAAGGTGAAGATCAACGACGATCAGGGCGACCTGTCGCTGGGCTGAGGAACGGCAGAGGGGGCGGGACCGCAGCCGTGGCATCGGGGCTGCGGTCCCGCCCCGGCCGGCGACAGCAGGGGACCGCCTATAGCCCCAGGCCAGGGGCAAGACCGTCACACGCCCCGAACTCCCAAGGCCATCGGCAAGCCGGAAAAGTGGTGGTAGACAAAGAACAAGCTCAAGGCTGCGAAGGGAACCGAAGTGGGCTTTCCGAAAGCCCGAATCGTTGGGTTCCGCGTGGCTCACCCGATCAGCTGCGCTCGGGGGGAAGTCGGCTGTATCGGCGTGGCAGGGTGCGGGCATGGACACTGCACAGGTGAATCGCCTGAAGGAAACTGTTCGCTCCAAGAAGACGGCCTCGCGAATATTCGCGGTCAGCGCTGCCCTGAGCATCGCTCTTGCCACAGGGGCGGCGACGGTCACGTCCGCCGCGGCTGCGGCGCCCGCCCGTCACGCCGCCACGAACGCCGCCAAGTCGAGCCCCATCGGCGACCATGGTGGCGGCTGGGACCACGGCGGTGGCTGGGGCCACGGCCACGGCGACGACTGGGGCCACGGCTACGACGATGACGACGACTGCAGCGGCCTCATCGTCCTCCTCTGCCACTGACGGATATCCCGCACGGCTCGGGCCAGGTTGGAGGAGGGCGATGCGCTTGCGGATTTCCTCCTCCGCCTCGGCTGGGGGCAGAAGAGGACCTTGCCGGCCCCTCTTCTTCGCCGCCGGGCCACCTCCCGTCGCTGCGACGGCCCCGGTCTCTCGAGCCCGGTCGCGACGTCTACCCTGCTCGGCGGCTGCGGCGGTCAGTTGGCGATGAGGCTCCATCGGGAGCCGAGGCGCGGCCTACCAAAGCCCCGCCGCACGACCACGCCGGCTAGCGCGGCTGGTCACCAAGGGTGCCGGGGGAGTGGGGCGTTGTCGTGGTCCGCCGCTCGGTGAGGTGGGCGTCCATCGTGGAGTTCAGGTCGGTCATGAACGACTCGAACTGCTCCAGGAGGTCCTGCGGATAGTGCGACATCGCGGTGTCGAGGCGGTGGGCGAGCGGGCCGAAGAACTCGTCCGCGCGTTCTTGGATGTGTGTGCCGCTGCGCAGGGTGATGATGCGTCGGTCGGAGTGTTCGCGGGTGCGGGTGATGTGCCCTGCCGCTTCGAGACGGTTCAGGAGCGCGGTGGTGGCGCCCGTGGACAGGGAGATGCGCTCGCTCAGCCGCGCCGGTGACAGGGGCATGCCTCGCTCTTCGGCGGCGGCGATCTCCAGTACCGCCGTCGCGTCGGTGGAGTGCAGTCCCAGCCAGGCGGCGAAGCGTCGGCTGAGCTCGGCGTAGTGGCCGCCGTAGATCCTCAGTCCTTCCATCAGCCGTTCACGCTGCGCCGCAACGCCGTCGCGCATCGCTTCCTCCATGGAGGCTTGCCCACCTTTCACTCCTGCCGCGCGGTCCACGTCGGCAGCCCGCGTTGACAACCTATCGCCATCACTTTACCTTCATGATGGAATTACTTCACCATGGAGGTATCGAACGTGCGTGACCCGTCCCCCACCACCGTCGAGTCCACTGAGCCCTATCGATGGCGATGGCTGATCCTGGTGGCGATGATCGTCGCGGAGATCATGGATCTCCTGGACGCCTCGATCGTCAACGTCGCCGGGCCGGACCTGGAAAAATCTCTCGGTGCCGGTTCTGTTGGCCTGCAGTGGGTGATCGGCGGTTACGCCCTCACCTTGGGGGCCGGGCTCGTGCTCGGCGGTCGGCTCGGCGACCGCTATGGGCGCCGCCGCATGTTCTTGCTCGGCCTGACCGCCTTCACCGCCGCCTCGCTGCTGTGTGCGTCCGCGCCGAGCATCGGGTCACTGATCGCCTTCAGGCTGCTGCAGGGCACCGCCGGGGCGATGCTCCTGCCCCAGGGCCTTGGCCTGCTGCGGGAAAACTTCTCCGGGCCCGAACTCACCAAGGTCTTCGCGATTTTCGGCCCAGTCCTCGGCCTGGGCGGCATCATCGGCCCGGTTCTGGGCGGCTTCCTCATCGAGGGTGACTTCTTCGGTCTGGGCTGGCGGTCGGTGTTCCTGGTCAACCTGCCCATCGGGATCGCGGCCCTGATCGTCGCCGCGAAGTTCGTGCCCAGGAAGCAGGGCGACCGGACCGTGCGGGTCGACGTGGTCGGTGCGGGCCTGGTCGTGGCCTCGTGCGCCCTGCTGGTGCTCCCTCTGAACCAGGGGCAGGAGGACGGCTGGCCGCTGTGGACGTGGCTGTGCATGGCCACGTCCGCGATCGGGTTCGCCCTGTTCGCCGTACAGCAGCGCCGTACGGCCGCGGCGGGCCGTGAACCGCTGGTCGCCCTTGGCCTGTTGCGCAAGCCCGCCTTCACCGTCGGTCTCGGCGGCATCGCCCTGTTCTTCGGCGGACTGATCGGCACACAGCTCGTGCTGACCCTGTTCCTGCAGATCGGACAGCACTTCACCGCCGGAGAGGCGGGCCTGGGCAACCTGCCGCTCGCAGTGGGCACGGCGATCGGCGGAGCCGTGAGCGGCGCGTTCCTCGCCGACAAGATCGGCCGCAAGGTGCTGCAGATCGGCCCGCTGGTCCAGCTGGTCGGTGCGACTGTGCTGTGGTTCGAGCTGGACGCCCGCTCGTTCTCGATGGGGGACATCGTTCCCGGGGCGGCGCTGGCGGGTGTCGGAGCGGGCATGGTGATCGCCGCTCTGTTCAGCTTCATCCTCGCCGCGGTCGACGACGACGAGATCGGTTCCGCATCCGGCGTCCTGTCGGCCGTGCAGGCGGTCGGCGGCTCCGTCGGCGTGGCGATCTTCGGCTCGGTGTTCTTCGCGCAGGCCAAGACCGGTGACTTCACGGGCGGCTTCCACCGTGCGCTGATCGTCCAGGCGTGTCTGCTGATGACGTTCCTGGCCATCACCTTCCTGCTGCCCAAGCAGGGACGCCCCGATGGCGAGCAGCACGGCACCACCGCCGAGGCTCCGACCCACACACAGCACGCCGCCGCGTGAACCGGTTCTCATCACAACCCGGTTCTCCTCAAAGGGCTGCCGCCGGCGCAAGCATCGCCACTGAGTCGGCAAGCGGAACGTCATGGGGCGGCAAGTGCCAGCCGCCGAGACCCTGCTGAAAGGGCATCAAGACGTACAGCGGCTACGCCTACCTGACTGTCATCGCAGACAGCAGCGAAGCTGTACCAGCTCGAACTCCGCCGCCGTTCGGCGCAGTTGGTGGCCAGCTCCTGAAGCGCGGTGCGTTCGTCTGCGTCGATGGCCAGGTCCGGCGGGGCTCGCTGCTGACCCAGTGCCTTCAGAACGGGAATGAATCCCGGTGGGTGAACGAGAACAGAAGGCCGGATATGACGAGGAGTGCGACCCCTACGAGGGTGCCCATTTCGGGCTTCTTCCGCGTGATGGCCGCCTTGGTGAGCATGGCGAGGGGCGGTACCCAGCCGGCGGAGTACATGTACCACTCCCCGTGTTCGCCTTCTTGCGTTTCGGCGAGGAAGAAGCCGAGGAACGCAAGGAAGTTGAAGAGGGCGGGGACGCTCCGATGTTGTCTGCGACTGTCTCACCCCGCGATTTTTTCGGGCCCTCTTGAGTTGTTTCTTCCACGCTGTTCTCCAGCTTGTCCAGCCAGATCCGAAGTGCCGGGTGAGGTACTCGACCAGCTCGGCGCCGAGCTGGTCGGTGTGGGCGTGGCGCCTGCGGACGGCTCCGACGGTTGGGTGCGCTCGTAGCCCTCGTACTTCTGCGGCTCGGGGGAAGGGCTTCGATGGCGTCGTGGAGGCTTAGGGGCTCGGCGGCGTGTGCGGGCATTGTGGTGGTGAGGGCGGCAAGGCAAGGGCCGAGATTTCTACGTCAGACCGGTGGGTCTTGGTTGCTTGCGGCGCCGCGCCCTGCGTGCGCCTGACGGGTCCCCCGGCGCACGCAGGGAGGGCCCGGGCTCTCCCTGCCCCCGAGGGGGGCGGTCCTCAGCAGAAGGACCGCCCCCCTCGGCCCGGCCGGGCGCGCTTGCTCGTTTCAGCCGGTGCTCAGTACGGCGTCCACATCCAAAAGTTCAGAGATTCTGAACGAAGAATGTCTCGCCTGCCGCGCACTTCACCGACAGCGTGGCGGCCGGGGTGGGCGGGAAAATGATGTGCGTTGCTCCTACCAATTTTCCCTGCTGGTAGAAGGGAGCAGCCAAGGAGATGTAGGACCATTCGGCATTGTCGTCGGACGACGATGCGGTGGCGAAGTACGCCCACGCGAGATTGTGGTAGTCGCCGGCGTAGGCCCAGCCGCCGGTGCACTTTCCCTCCGTGTCGGCGGCCTGGGCAGGTGCGGCTGTGCCCAGCAGGATGCCGGTCCCCACCACTGCGGTGGTGAGCAGGGCTCTGATGCGAGTGCGCTTCCTCATGGGTGTTCCTTTTCGATGTGCGGTGCCGATGCCGTTGGTCATGCGATGTCGCGAAGTCCGTCCGGGGCCTTGGCCGGGAGTGGTCGCTGTGATTCATGCGGCAGGAAGAGCGAACGCGAAAAACAACCGGTCGCGCTCCGGACGGATCAGAGGTCAATCACGGACACTGGTCAGACGTGATTGACGGAGTCCCGGGAGTAGATTTCGGCACCCTTCGCACATTTTATGTAGACCCATGCGGAAGGAGTAGGGAGGATGAGTACGTCGCCCCAGGTGTTGAATTCACCGGAATCATGGAACGGAATGGCCAGCGAATTTTCGTACCATTCGGCATGGTCATTGGCGCCGCCGCGAATTGAATACTCGATCTTGTAGTGCCAGAGGGCGTTGTGGAAGACGCTCACGAGCTGGTATTCGCCAGTGCACGTATCCATGTGCTGGTATCCCGGCGCGGCCGCCGCCGTAGTGGCGGTTCCGAGTGTTACGGACAAGGCGGCCGTGGTGACCAATGCGGCAACGGCGCGTTTCTTGAGAGACATGGAGACCTTCTGTTCTTGAAGCGTCCGCAGAGCACCTCACGTGCAATGTCAGCCGCTTTACGGAATCTTCGCCGATGTCGTCCAGCCGGAGCTGAGTAATTCCTGCTCAAAGGTCAGGAAAGGCGGGACGCCCTGGAGAGGATCCCGGGCTGGAATCCTTCCCGGCTCCGGTCCTTATCCGCATTCGCCGAGCAGGGGCTCCGCCTCCGGCCGGCGGGAGTCCGTCTGACTGGGTGATCGCGCAACTTGATGTCGTGGAGCACCGCCTGCAGCAGACTGGCCCGGGCGGCCCATGGCGTCTGCGGGCGGCTCATGAGGTCTGCTTGGGGTGGACGAAGAAGTCGATCATGTCCTGAGGTGTGAGGTGGTTGATGGCTTCCGCTTCGGCGGCGGATGCGGCACTGCGGGGGAACATGGCCTGCTCGTATGCGGTGAGGGCGGCCTCGATGTCGTCGGGGTGTGCGGCGAGGGCCGTGCCGAGTTCGGCGCCGTCCTGCATGGCCAGGTTGGCGCCTTCGCCGTCGGGGGGCGAGAGATGGGCAGCGTCGCCGAGCAGGGTCGCCCCCGGTATCCGGTCCCAGCGGTGCCCGACCGGCAGGGCGTGGAGGGGGCGCAGGACCGGCGGGGTATCGCTGTCGGTGATCAGGGCGGTGAGTTCCGGTGCCCAGCCGTCGAATTCCTGCGCGATCCGCGCGGTGGCTGCGGCGGGGTCGGTGAAATCGATGGCGGCGAACCAGTCCTGCGGCCTGGACAGAATCACGTAGGTGTGGAGGTTCCCGCCGCTCTCCCGGTGAGCCCCGACCTTCTTCCCGTTCCCGTTCCCGTTCGCGTTCGCGTCCGGATCCAGGATGAACAGGGATCCGCCACCGACGGCTTTCGCGGCGGCAGGGTGGCGGGCGTCGCCGTCGAACAGGTAGGTCTCGACGAACGATGTGCCGGTGTACTCGGGCGTGGCGGTGGACAGCAGTGGTCGGACTCGTGACCATGCGCCGTCGGCGCCGACCAGCAGGCTTGTGACCACGGTGGTGCCGTCGGTGAAGGTCACCTCATGACGGCCCTCGCCGAGGGAGCGGGTAGCGCTGACCTTGTGGCCCCACCGGACGGCGCCCGCGGGGAGCGAGTCGAGCAGGATCTGTCGCAGTTCGCCGCGTTGCACCTCGGGGCGGCCACCCGTGCCGTCGTCGGCCTTGTCGATCAGGACGGTCCCGTCCCGGTCGAGGACCCTCATCGCCTGGCGGCCTTCCAGGATGATGCCGCGGAACTCGTCCATCAAGCCCGCCGCCTCAAGGGCCGGTTGACCGTTGTAGTCATGGATGTCGAGCATTCCGCCCTGCGCGCGGGCGGTCGGGGAGGGCTCCGCCTCGTATACCGTGGCCGGAATTCCGTGGACGTGCAGGACGCGGGCCAGCGTGAGGCCGCCGAGTCCGGCGCCGATGATCGTGACAGGGGTGGGCATGGGAGCTCCTTACATGTCGCACGCCTGCCGGATAGGCACCCGGCAGATCCTGGAAAGGCTCCCGGCCCCCGCCAACAGCCTGCCTATATCGCGCCGACAGTCCCGACATGTGGCCGACGGCGCGTCTCCCTCGGTCGATCTCTACGGGGCAAAGCGCCGATCAGTCAGGAAGCAGGATGGGAGCACCGCCTGACGCTCGGATTGCTGAGCCCTGAGTCGGCCGAAGACGGCTCGAAGGGGGGCAGTGGTTCGCACCCCCGGCCCTCCAGAAGCCCGATGGTGACCCCGTCGCCTACCTTCGTCGTCCTAGGGAGAAGCCGGCCGAGCCCGGCATGCTCGCCCCGGCCCCGGCCCCGACCCCCAGGGGGGTAGAACCTCCGCCCGAACCTGCCCTGTCCGGTCGGCGCGCCCAAACCCAACCCCGTCCGGCTCCGGCGGCCGCTCGCCTCGAAGAACCGGCGCCCGCTACGACGTCGTCAAGCACCCCAGACGCCCCGAAAGCGTCACCGAACACGGCCAGCTCAGGTGGTGAACACGGCTTCAGAGGGGGACGACCAGCCCGGCTTCTCGCAATCCAAGCAATGCCCTGCCCATACACTCGGCTGCCGAGGCGCCGTCGGCCCTCATCCCACCATCCAGGGGCCCACCAGAGGCTGCGAATGTCCACGCCGGCTGACCGTGACGCAGGCGCTCTGCGTCGACCCGGATCATGGCACTGACACCCTGCTCGCCGAGCCATTCCAGGATCAGCAGCGTCGCGTCCTCGACGCCGCTGTCCAGACCCACCTTGTGCCGCCGCCCCATTCCCTTGGCCATGGCCACAACCCTACCCAGGGGCTGGATATTGACCTTGTCTTATGCCTTCGGGCGTCAGTCCATACATCAAGCTCAGCGCCAATAGGCGCTGGCGCAGCACCCCGTTCGTGTCACGTGTGGCCCGGCGCTGCCACTCCCGGTACGGCCCTGCGGGGGTGCGATCGGCGGCTCCCCAAGCGAGCTGCGGCTGCGCAGTTGGAGGGGGGAAGGCCTTGACTGCTCGGTGTTGCTGAGGCTTCTGGCCGGCCGCCGGCCTGGCCGGTGCCGTCCGGCGGCTCGCCCTCAATAACGCCGCTCGCGTCAGCGCCCCGCCATCCTCGCGTTGCCCGCTCACGCCACCCCCGGACCCGGCAACTCGGAGCTGAGGTGCGTCCGTTGGTGCTGCTCTCGCGGGGGTACGGCTCAAAGGATCATGCAGGTGGTGGTGGCGTGGGCGATCAGCTTTCCCTGGTCGTCCAGCACCTTTCCCTCCGCGGTGGCGGTGCGGCGGCCGGCGTGGATGACGGTGCCCTCGGCGGTGAGGGTCTGTCCGTCGGTGCGGGCGGCACGGATGTAGTTGACCTTGAGTTCGAGGGTGGTGTAGCCGGCGCCGGCGGGGAGGGTGGTGTGGACGGCGCAGCCCATGGCGGAGTCGAGGAGGGTGGCGGCGATGCCGCCGTGGACGCTGCCGAGGGGGTTGGCGAAGTCGGGGCGGGTGTCGAGGGAGATGACGATGCGGCCGTGGTCGACTTCGTCGAAGTGCATACCGAGCAAGCTGCCGATGGAGGGGATGTCGGTCGGGCGTTCGGTCTGCACCCAGCGCATCAGCTCCAGGCCGGTCATGGTGGTGAAGTCGGTGGTCGTCACGGGTCGTTCTCCTTGCAGGGTGCTGGTGCTGATGGTCGGTGACACCGGCGCGCGGGGCGGGGTGTCGTCAGGCGCGAAGGGGCTGGATGCGCGCGGGGACGTGTTTGTGCCAGGGGGTGCCCGCGATCGGGTCGCGCCAGGCGAGGTCGGTGAGGGTGTTGAGGGCAACGCCGGAGCGTTCGGTGGCGCCGTCGTCGGCGGGCAGGTCGAGGCCGAAGCCGTTGGGCAGGGCCGCGTGCCCTGGCTGCATGCGGTCGTCGATCTCGACGACCGCCTGAGCGGTACCTCGTGACGTGGTGATCCGGGCGAGGCCGCCGTCGGACAGAGCGAGCTGCTCGGCGTCGTGCGGGCTGATGCGCAAGGCGCCCTGTTGGTCGCGCTTGCGCCAGGTGTTGTCGCGGAAAATGGTGTTCGCGGTGAAGGCCCGACGCTGGCCGGCGGCCAGGACGATCGGGAAGTCGTCGCTGGTGTGCACGGTCGGTGTGGTGTCCAAGTCGGCGAGAAGACCGAGGAGTTCGGGGATGGGCAACGGGATGCGGTGGCCGGGGTGGGGCACGTAGTTCCAGGCGTCGCCGTACTCGTCCTCGGTGAACGTGATGCCGGAGCGGCCGCCCAGCATCGCGTCGAAGAGGGCATCGGCGCTTCGGTGTCCGGCCCGGCGCATGGCGGTCGGGTACTCCTTGGCGATGCGCTGCGCGAGCGCCCACAGCACCGCGGCGGATCGGCCGCCCGCGGGAAGGGTCGGGCCGAGGGTCTCGTACAGCAGATACGGGGCCAGGGCGAAGGTGCTCTTGTCGATGGCGGCCAAGGCGGCGAAGGCGAGCGTGAAGGGGGTGCGGCCCAGGCGGGCCGCCGTGTGCAGCAGGGTCAGCCTGCTGCGGGGGACGGCGTTCAGTTCGCGGACGAGGCGGGCGTAGATCTCGGGCTCGGGCAGAGTGCCGGGCAGCGGGTCGAGGACCGGGGCGCGCAGGTGGAAGGTGTTGTGCGGGAACTCGAAGGTGAAGAACGTCGCCTCCCACTTCTCGAACTGTGAGGCCGCCGGCAGCACGTAGTCGGCCTGGCGGCCGGTCTCGGTCAGGGCGATGTCGATGACAACGACCAGGTCGAGCGCGGCGAGTGCCTGGGCGAAGGCGGCGGAGTCGGCCAGGGAGTGCGCCGGGTTGGCGGACTCGATGATCATCGCCCGGAAGCGGGCGGGGTGGTCGGTGAGGATTTCCTCGGCGATCACGTTGCAGGGAACCAGGCCGCCGGGCATCCGCGCGCCGGTGACGGGGGTGCGGCGCGGGCGGGTTGAGTAGCCGGCCAGCGGGGCGACCCACGAATGCGGCTGCATGGCGCCGGGCTTGGCGAAGTTCCCTGTCAGCAGCCAGGTCAGCTTGTTGAGGTAGGACACCAGCGTGCTGTTGGGCCCCTGCTGCACACCGAGGTCCTCGTACGTCGAGACACTGGAGGCGGTGCCGATGATGCGGGCCGTCCGGCGCAGCAGATCCTCGTCCACGCCGCAGGTCAGCGCGCAGCGGGTGACGTCCACTGTCTTGAGCTGCTCGATCACCGCTTCGGCGCCGGTAGTGCGGGTGGTGAGGAAGGCGTGGTCGAGGAGATCCTCCTGGACCAGGACGCCGAGGAGGCCGGCCAGGCACCAGGCGTCGGTACCGGGCTTCACCTGGAGGTGGATGTCGGCGAGGTCGGCGGTCTCCGTGCGCACCGGATCGATGACGATCATGGTGCGGGAAGGGTCCTTGGCGATGTCCTTGAGCACGGTGCGGGCCCGCGGGACGCCGTGGGACTGCCAGGGGTTCTTGCCGAGGAAGAGGGACACTTCGGCGCGAGTGAAGTCGCCGGTGGTGTGGCCGCCGGTGAGATGGGCGTCGACGAAGCCCTCGCCGGTCTTCTCCTGTGCGAGCGGGTTGGAGCGGTAGCGGGCACCAACGGCGCGCAGCAGGGCGCCGCTGTAGGCGCCGCCAAGGTGGTTGCCCTGTCCGCCGCCCCCGTAGAAGAAGATCGATTCGCCGCCGTGGGTGTCCCGCACGGACTTCAGCCGGGCGGCGATCTCACGGAAGGCGGTGTCCCAGTCGATGGGGGTGAAGCTGCCGTCCGCCTCCCGCCGCAGTGGTGTCGTCAGCCGGGCTCCGCCGTTCTGGTAGTGGTCCAGGCGCAGGGCCTTGTTGCAGGTGTAGCCGGCGGTGGCGACATGCTCCTTGTCACCGCGGATCTTGGCGAAGCGGCGGCCGTCGGTCTGGATCCGGATGCCGCAGTTGTTCTCGCACAGGATGCACGCGCTCTTGTGCCAGGCGGTGTCGGCTGTCATCGGCCCTGTCTCCTCATGCGGTGGGCAGCTGGGGCAGCCCGCGCCCCGGGGCGAGGTGCCCGGGGCGCGGGGTGGTGCGGTCAGTGAGGTGCTGGTCAGCCGAGGGGGTTGGTGGCGTCGCGCAGGGTGGCCAGAGTCGGTGCGTACATCCGGGCCTTGATGGTGCCGAGCGTGTCGCCGGCCTTGTTCAGTTGCGCCTGGGCGATCTCGATGGCGGTGGCGCGCACGGCGTCCTCGCTGACCGCCTGGTCGACGATGCCTGCGGCCGCAGCGTCGGAGCCGCCGTAGCGTCGGGCGGTGATCATGGCCTCGTGCGCGGTCTGCGGCGCCAGCCGGGACTGGATCAGCGCGGACATGCCGGGGGTGAAGGGGATGTTGATGTCCGCTTCGGGCAGGCACCAGTAGCCGCGATCGGCGCGCATGACGCGGAAGTCATGGGCCAGGGAGAACATCGCGCCGGCGGCGAAGGTGTGCCCCTGCAGCGCGGCCACGGTGATCACCGGCAGCGACAGCATGCGCGCGAACAGCTCATGGACCGAGACGACGTAGTCCTGGTGCTGGTCGGCGTGGGCGAACAGCCAGTCCAGGTCGAGCCCGTTGGAGTAGAACTTGCCGGTGGCGGCGGTGACCAGGGCCCGGGGCCCCTCTGCCTTCTCCACCTCGTCGAGCGCGGCGCCGACTGCGGTGAGCCAGTCGGGGTGGAAGCGGTTCTCTCCGTCTCCGAGGTCGAGAACGAAGAGGTTGTCCTGTCGGTCGAGCGAGGGCATGGCGACTCCTTCGAGCTGAGCTGAGTGGGGCAGGCGGCCGCGGACTACGACCGGGGCCCGGACGCGGCACCGGGGCGGTCACCCAAGGTGTAGAGGAGCAGGTCGTGGATCTCGGCGGCGGCTGCCTCGATCGGGGCGGTGCTCTGCTCGGCCCGACACATGATCACCGCCCCTTCCACCGCCGCGATGATGAAGGCACCAAGCCTCCGGCTGCGTTCCTCGGGCAGCCCGTGTCGGACGAACAGGGCCGCGAGGGCGTCCTGCCAGCGGACGAAGACAGCGGCTGCAGCGCGGGCAAGCTGGGGGGCGTCATCGTTGGTCTCGACGGCCACCGCCACGATCGGGCAGCCGGCCCGGAAGCCGCTCTCCAGGAGCCGGTCGCGCCACAGCACGAAGAACGCGTCGATGGCCTCCACCGGATCATCCGCCTGCATGGCGGCGTCGATCAGGCCCGCGATGAAGTCCCCCGCCAGCGCCACCGCCTCGCCGATGAGCTGCGTCCGCCCGCTGGGAAAGTGGTGATACACCGAGCCTCGAGGGGCTCCGCTGTGCGCGAGGACCCGGTCGATGCTGGTCGCGCTCGCCCCGTACTCGCGCAGCAGAGCAGCTGCGCTGAGGATCATGCGGTCACGGCTGTCGCTCCTGCGCGGGCTCACCTGCCACCACCCTTCCCGATGCCGGTGCGGTCCACCAGGACCAGCTACCTGTCGGTAACTTATGGGGTATGGCATAGAACATGCAAGAGGGTGCCACGCCTTGGTTCGACGATCGCCTCAGCCGTGGCGCACGAGATGCCCGCCCGGTGTGGTGCCCGCACTTGCTCGGTGAAGGGCTGAGGCGGGGAGGACTTCGCCGTAGCGCGCTTGGTCCCGCAGCCCTTCCTCGGGCAGCGTGTGGACGAGGCCGGCGACCGGCATGCGCACGAGGCCAGTGACCGGCATGCGCACGGGGCCGCCGCCGGTGGGTGCGGCTGCAGTGCCCATTGCCAGGGGACGTTGCCTCCTCCGCATGCCTCAACTGAGGCTCCAAGCACACCCTGCCAGGAGGTCCACCGTCCCCCTTCAGCGGACGGTGGTAGGTCCGGCCCCTCCGGCCCCGCAGGCCGCGTACGCGGCACCCCGGGGGAGCCCCGTCACTGTGCGTCGCGTAGCCGAAGAAGGTACGTCGCAGTTAGCGCAACGGCACGCTCCCCGTCATGCGACAGCTCCACGAGGGCACGTGACGCCCTCGTCCCCGGGATGCCCGCCAGCGCCTGGGTCAGCCGCCCGCGTGCGGGCGCTTCAGCGGTGTCGTGGGCGAGACGGTCGACGAGCGCGGTCGCGATCTGATCCGCCGTCACACTGTCGCTCGCCAGCACGCTCAGCGCATCGGCTGCATCGGTGTCGTTCCGTCCCTCCACGATCATGTCGATGAGCGTCGGGACCGTATCGGCCACCCCACGTGTCCCGAGCGCCAAAGCCGCATACCCCCGGACCACGACGTCGGGGTTCGTGAGAGCAACCCGCAGCTGCGCGGTGGCCTCGCCACCGGGCATCTCGGCGAGGGACTGAACGGCACGCTCCCGCACCGCGGCCACCGGTGAGCCGAGGCCCTCCGCCAGCAGTGCCGTGCCGCCGTCGCCCGATCGAGCCAGCGCCCATCGAAGGGCCCCGGCCACGTTCGGCTCCGTCTCGCTCAGGGCCGCCTCGGCCAAGGCCTCCACCGGCACCGGGACCTCGTCGGCCGCGGAAAGAGCTGCGCGTTGGCGCGCGTCGGGGCTCTTCGACCCCAGTGCCTGGAGGAGCGCCACGACTTGGAGGACGTCGTCCCAGCCGGTGGGCTCCGCGGCATCGATCCGGCGCAGCCGCGTGAGCAACTCGGTCTCCGCCGCGATGCGTTCGCGCGTCTGACGGACAAGGTCGCCTACGAGAGCCGAGGCCGTGAAGCCGGGATCGTCGAGGGCGCGTCCGATCTCACGCAGCGACAGACCCAGCGACCGCAGGCTCTCGATATGGAAGATCCGCCGGATGTCCTCCCCGGAGTACTCCCGATAGCCGGAGCCGGTACGACCCGAAGGACGCACCAGACCGAGCGACTCGTAATGCCGGAGCATGCGGGAACTGACCCCGGACCGTCGCGCCACCTCGCCGATCAACATGCCCTATCGCCCCTCCTTGCCGGACCCGCCGAGGGCCACGATGCGCTTCGCCTCCTCGATCGCGAAATCGAATCCTGCGTCCGGGTCGCGCAGCAGCCGTTGTGTGGCGAGCGCGTGCGCGCGCAGGTGCGGCTCAGGGGCCGTCGTTGCGGCATGCAGAGCCGGCACGATCACTTCACCGAGGGCGACCAGCGCCCGGCTGAGACTCAGCTGTGTCTCCCGCCCACCGCGACCGAGCTGCGTCGCCAACACCGTGGCCAACGCGGACTCCTCACCTTCCGGCACGAGCACGACCGCGGCCCGCCAGGCGCTCCGCGCCACCTCCTCGTCGGCGTCGAACAGCAGTGTCCGTGTGATCGCCGGCCACGCCTGCCGGTCCCCGATCTTGGACAGCGTGTGCAACGCCTGGCTCCGTGCCTGCGCACGCTCCGAGCGGACTTCGCGGAGCAGCTCGGGAAGCGTCACGGCCACCGGGTGGCGAGTGAGCGCCCAGGTCAGCATGTCGCGGACGAGAAACTCGGGCTCGATCGCGCATCGCTCGATGAGCTTGTCGACGAAGCCCGGGTCAGGCGTCGTGCCGACCGCCATGGCAGCCCGCAGCCGCACGGACGAACGGCCGTCCTCCAATCCCTGGAGCACTCGTACGGCATCCGGGTCCTGTCTCGTGATCGTCATCGTGACCACCTCCTTGGTGAGCAGTGAAGGCCTTGTCACTGTGTCAAGGTCAAACGGGGCCCGCTGAGTGAGCGCCGGCCACCTGCTGTGTCCCCGGGTGTGGCCTTTGAGCATCGCGACGTTGGAACACCTCGGGGACTTGGGCCTGGACGAGGAAGCCACTGAGCAGTTTCTGTCCGGCAACGCACGATGGATCTTCAGTCTCTGACCGCAGTTGGGCAACATTCCACGACGGCAGGGTCGGGTATCCGGTGTCGGGGCTGTCCGCCCCTGCCGCCTGCCTGCCGCCCGGTGACCTCCACCGCACCCGGCTCAAGGTCTTGTCTCAGCCTCCGCTGCCTGGTCTTCTGTACCCCTGGTAACCCGTCGCGCGTACGCGGTCCGGTTGCCCGCGCAGCCGGCAGGGCTACGGACAGTCGACAGCGACACGGGACAGCGGAGGAGAGAGCGGCGTGGCATCAGCGGCCGGGCAGGACATCCGCGGCACTCTGCCCGAGGGGCTCGGCGCGGCCGTCCGCGAGACCGCCGAAGAGATCGCCGCGCTGTTGCGCGAGGCAACCGACATGGACCTTCCGATACCCGGGTCGGAGTGGAACGTCGGGGAGGCGGCAGCGCATCTGGCGCAGGCCAACGAGCTGATGGCCGATATCGCCGCAGGGCATGCCCGTCGTTACGGTGACGGCACGCCGCAGAGCCTCGCCGCGGCCAATGAGCGAGCGCTCGCCGCGTTCGACGAGCGCGGCGCCGAGCCGCTGGCGGCGATGATCGTGGCGCAGGCCGATGCCTACCTGAAGGCGGTGCAGGGAAGCACCGCGGAGGAGACCGTCATCACCCCGCTGGGACCGATGAGCCAGGCCGTACTGGGGTCCTACCTGCTCACGCACATGCTCGGCCACGGCTACGACCTCGCCCACGCACTCGGCCGTCCACACATGATCAACCGCGCCCGCGTCGAGCTGACCCTGCCGTTCATGATCACGGCCATGCCACGGGTGACCGACACCGCCCGCACGGCCGGTCTGACCGCCCGCTACGCGATCCGCCTGTGGGGTGGTACGCGATTCGGGGTGACGGTGACCGACGGCGCGGTGTCCGTGGGCGTGCAGCCGCCGGCCCGCCCGGACTGCACCATCGCCACCGAGCCGGTGACCTTCCTCCTCATGGCACTGGGCCGCCGCAACCAGTGGAGCGCCATGGCCCGCGGCCACATCCTCACCTGGGGCCGCAAGCCCATGCTCGCTCCCCGCTTCCCAGCCCTCTTCACGGCGCCCTGAAGGCAGCGGACGGGGGCAGGCAACCCGGTCGCCGCAGGCGCGAGGCGCTGGCCTGCCCCGCACCCATCGACATGCATCACCCCGCACCTCGTCTTCAGCGGGTGCGGGCCCCTTTGTAGCCGGGGGTCACCAGTCGGTGAGGTCGACCACGTGTGAACAGTGCGGGTCGTCGGCGTCGGTCGTGGTGAGCCGTTGTTCGTCGAGCAGTGATGGCAGGACCGCCAGCAGCGCTGTGAGGGCGCCGCCGGGGCGTACGTCGGCGGCAGTTGTCCCGGGGCGGACCTCCTCGGCGTCGAGGTAGAGACGGAGCCGGTCCGGGGCCAGGAACAGGAAGCCGCACAGGCGTGCCTGTGGGCGTTCTTCGGTGGACGGGAAGGCCAGGCAGCGCAGGAGCGTGAAGGTCCAGTCCTCGTTGGTGAAGGGGCTGGAGTCACGGTCGCGGGGTCCACGGTGAACAGGGTCATTCCCATGACGGTGCTGACCCTGTTGCTGGGGTAGATGTGGGTGCCCGTGTGGACGGTGCGCAGGAGGGCGGCGACGTCGTGCGGTGTGCGCAGTTCGTCGCCCGTGCGGAGGGGGATCTCGTAGGCGGTGAGCTGGTCGGGGGCGTACTCGTCCTTGTCGCCGAGGACCACGCGCACGGCGTCCGTAGGGGGAGGTACGGGGAGGACGCCCCGTACGTGCTGGTCATCGAGGAGAGGGGCGTAAACGTGAGGGAACAGCAGGCCCGTGATGTCGGCCTGCTGTTCCACGATCTCGTCGTGCTCGTCTGTCACTGATGTGCCCAGTGCAGGCGCTTCTGCCTGCCCTTGAAGTGTGCGGTGATCACACCGATCGTCTTGCCGTTCCCGGCGTCGTCACGCCTGTCGGCCGCCGTGCGGACCGGGCCTTGACGACGATCTTCACGGATCCGGCAGCCCGGTATCGCCATCCGGCCCAGGGCTGACGTGTTGTCGGCGTACGCGGTGGAGTGCTTGCCGCTGCCGGCACGGCCCTCCGCCCTTGCCGCGGCCGTCCTCACGTGTGGTGACGCCGGGTCACCTCGGATGTGACGGGGTCGGGGAGGTGCCGATCGTCGGCCTCGGAGTCGGGCGGTGCATGCGTAGGACCGTTGGCAGGGGAGTGGGCGTGGGTGGGCGGGCTGACGAGTTCGGTGCATCGCACCAAGGGCCGGCCGGCCGAACGGCGCGGTGCTCGCCGAGGCAGCGACCCCAGGACAGTGCCCTACCTGGCCCTTCTCGGGCTGTACGCCACCGTCTCCTGCTACAAGCGCGCTTCCGCAACCTCACCATCTGGGACACGGTTGTGGTTCAGCAGCACACCGCTTGTTTACCGGCTGCCGAAGCGCTCGACCGGGTTGAGGTAGGGGAGGTCGTCGAGGGGCTGGTCGGTGAAGAAGCGGGCCATCAGGTCTGCCAGGTCGTTGTCGCGTTCGATCTGAACCAGGTGGTCGGCCTCCTTGATGGTGGTGAACCGGGCCTGAAGGTCCTTGGCGACGCGCCGACCCTCCGGGGGCGGGGTGATGGTGTCGTGTTCGCCGGTGAAGACGAGCACGGGAGCGGTGACAGCCGGGTGGGGCCGGCTCCACGGGTGTGTCAGGAGACGCTCGTGGTGGGTGATGTCCATCGCCAGTTCGCGCTCGGTAAGGTTCGCGAACCTCTGGCGCATCAGGCGCGCGACAGCGGCCCGGCGGCGCACGACTCCGTGATCGGGCGTGGCCATGAACTGCTCGACCATGTCCTGGGCCATGTCGTCGAACAGCCCCTCGTCCACCATTCGGCGCCATCGTCGGGCCGCTGCGGCGTACTCGGGTGAAATATCCGCAGCAGTGCCTCCCAGCATCAGACGCGCGATCCGATCCGGATGGCGCTGGGCGAAGCGGAGGGCGATGGACGCGCCGAAGCAGGCGCCGAACATGTTCACCCGGCCCAAGGAGAGGGCCTCGGCGGCATGGCGGACGGTGTCCGCGAGGAAGTCCATGCCGTACTCGACGGGCAGCGGGTCGCCCTCCCCGTAGCCGGGCAGTTCCAGTGTCAGCACGGTGGTGTGCGGCAGAAGCCATCGTTCGTAGCGCTGCCATGAGAACCGGTCCTGCGAGGAGCCGCCGAGCACGATGAGAGGGTCGGTCGCGGAGGCCCCCGCGGTAGCGGTGCGGACCACGAACCGGCGGCCGTCGAAGACCAGCTTTTCTTCTGTCACGTGAGTGCCGTAGTCGAGAGTCATGCTTTTTGCATACCGGCACCTATGCGACCCCACGCCCGTTGCCCCGTTCTCCACTCCTTCGAGCGTCAAGCCGCGTAGTGGCCCGGACAGGCGACGAAGGGTGTGGCGTGGCCGACTGTGTTCACCGGGGGTAGGTCGGGGGATCCCTTGTCCCGCCGCTCGCCCTCGGACGGCGCGTCGGCGCGTCGGCGCGCTGAGCCGGCTGGCCCTGGCTCGCGGACGTCCCTACCCTCCTGGATGTCCGCGCGGTCATGGCTCGTTCCCGACAGGTCGGGCGCAGTCAGGTCCCCGCCGTCGACGGGAAGATCACCGGGCGGTCAGCACTCGCTCGACGGGCGCCAGCCTCGCCGCACCTGCCTGGCCGCCGAATCGGGAGCCCGCAAGACGAGCCCATAGACCCCGCGCCGACCTGTGAGGAACCGGCTGAGCCGGGTCACTGACGTTGAGGAGGCGGGCCCTTGAGGCTCGGCTCGGAGAACGCGGCGAGGTCGCGGCGGCGCAGTTCCTCTTCCTCGGTTTGTTCGATCCTGTGCATCGCCATGCGGAGGACGGGAGGAGCCATCACCGAGGTCACGACCGCGACCAGGACGATGATGGTGTACGTGGCCGGGGTCAGTACGCCCAGGCGCAGGCCCGCCGTGGCGACGACGATCTGAATGACACCGCGCGCGTTCATCCCGGCGCCCATGGCCAGCGCTTCCCACACGCCGAGCCGGGCGAGCAGCGCCCCGAGGAACGCTCCGGCGAACTTCCCGAGCACGGCGACCGCCAGCACCACCAGTGCGGCGACCGCCATCACCGGATGGGCCAGGGCGCCCAGGTCGATGTGCAGGCCCGCGGTGGCGAAGAAGAGGGGGGCGAACACCGCCATGACGACCGCCCGGAGCGGAGCGAGTTTCCTGAGGTCGACGTCGCTTCCGGAGCCGATGAGAACGCCGCCGATGAACGCTCCGAGCATGGCCTCAAGCCCGAGCGCCTGCGTGGCGGTGGCGCCCAGTACGAGGATCACCGTGACCACGGCGATGGTGGGCGCGGCATCGTCGGCCCGCTCCGCGATGGCCAGTGCCCGGCGCACCAAGGGCCGGCCGACGGTCAGTGCCAGGATCACCACACCCGCCATGTACCCGACCGACAGGAGGACGTGGCCGGCCCGGATCTGGCTGGTGGCCATGGCAGACACCACCGACAGCAGGAACCAGCCGATGGCGTCGTCCACCATGCCGGCCCCGAGAATGAGCTGCCCGACCGTGCGATGCAGCAGGCGCATATCGGCGAGGATTTTGGCGATCACGGGGATGGCGCTGACGCACAGGGCCACGCCGAGGAACGCGGCGAACATCGGTTGCCCGCTGCCCTCGGCGACCAGCGACGACGGCAGCAGGAACCCCGCCGCCACCCCGAGGCCCAGCGGTACCAGCAGCCCGGTGGCGCCTACGGTCAGGGTCGCCACTCCTCTACGGCGGAGCATCTTCGTGTCGATCTCGATACCGGTGGTGCCCACCAGAAGCACGACGCCCAGCTGTCCGATCGAGTCCAAGGGGCCGTGCGGCGCGGCCGCATGGGACAGCCAGGACGACAGAGCGGGGACGGCGTGCCCGAGCACCGAGGGGCCCAGCAGGATCCCCGCACACAGTTCACCGACCACGGGCGGCATCCCGACGCGTACGGCCAGCCGCCCCAGCACCAGAGCTGTGGCCAGCAACACCCCGGCCTGTACGAGAAGTCCGCCGCTCATTCGGCACCGACGGCTTCCCGGAGTCCGTGCGCAGGCCGCACGCCGGTCAAGGCCTCGACGTCGGAGACCCGGTGCGAGATGTCGGGAAGCGGTCTGCGCTGCCGCAGGCCCTCCGGAGACGTACCGATGTCCAGGGAGCCCAGTAATCGTTCCCCTTCAGCCATGGGTAACAGGACGCGCAAGCCGGGGCTGGTGCACAGCTGCCCGGTGCGCCAGACGCTGCCGTCACCACGGGCGTGCAGCAGCATCATCAGCGCGTGCGTCATGGAGCAACTCGCGGCGAGCTGCTCCCCTCCGGGAACCCTGTGTCCCGGAACGGGGGCGAACACCAGGAGGGCCCGTAGCAGCGGCTCCGGGAGACTGTTCGGACGCTTCTCGACGGCGCGGGATCCCGTTGGGGCCACCGCGCGGGCCACAGCGGCGCGCGCTTCGCCGCGCACCAGCATCCAGCGCCAGGGGAGCAGCCTTCCATGATCGGGCGCTGCGGCCGCGCCGCGCAGGAGGTAGCGGAACTCTTCGTCGCCCGGGGCGGGTTCGGTACGTATCTTCTCGCTCCTGCGGGTCACGATCGCGGTCATGACGTCCATGGGGCCTCGGCTCCTTGGGTCGGGTGGCAGGGCGGAGTTCAGGACCAGGCGACCAGATCGCCTGCTGGGGTGAGACCGAGGAAGAACGTCACGGTGACGCGCCGCCGGCCCTCCTCACCCTGCCCGTTGGGCAGTACACGGTGGTAGTGGTTCGGATTGAACAGCAGGGCGTCACCGTGGCCGGGGGCAATGGTGACGCGCCGACAGCCGTCCACCACACAGGGGTCGTACCCATACCGTTGGCGATGCGTGTCGTCGGACGCCTCCCAGCGGTGCTGCCACAGGCGCGTCCCGCCTCCCTCTTCCGGCACCGCCAGGTAGGCGTTGTAGGTGAGCTGGGAGACGATCTCCTGGTCGAAGAGGCCGGCCGGGTATTCGAGGTGGATGTCGTCGTAGTGCAGGAGGGTGCCCGCGTTGATCTCGCGCATCATCCCCACGAAGGCGGGCCGCCCACCGATGGTGGCGGCTGTGACCTTCGCGCCCCATGCCTTGCCGAGCATGTCCAGCGACATCCGGGCCGGGTCCGGTTCCATGGCGGCCTCCCGCCACATCCGCTCCGCGGCGTCGGCGGCTGCCCAGTAGCGCTCCGCCTCGAGCACCCCCTGGGGGGTGCGGTAGTCGTTGAGGGCCGGGCCGAACCTCGTCATGGCGACCCGGACCGGGTGGTAGTCGACCGTGGGCAGACGGTGCAGTGCGGCCGTCATGCTGTCGAGTGCCGCCCGGTCGAAGCAGCCGGGAATGCGGGCCGCGGCGAGCTTGCGCGCAGCGATATCGGCGATGTGCCGTCTGGAAAAGGCGGAAACATCCACGACGGAGAACCTCGGGTCGAGCGCTGTGCTGGGCATCACGTCTCCATATCCGATGTCAGAATGGGTGCCGGGACGGGGAATGGCAGGGCCAGGCAGAGCAGCGTCTTCGCACGCGGGGGTGTACGGGCGCCTGATGCTGGCTGCGCACGGGGTGACGACGGGACAGCCGTCAATGCTCAGCATGAGAAGCCTGGTGGATGTCGGCCCCACAGTATGCCCCGCTGATTATTCGCGCGAGTAGGCGAGTAGGCGAGTGGTCAGTGTGGCGCAATGTGTTCCCGATAGAACGCGCTCGCCGGCCAGTCGAGAGGGCGAATCGGCCGTCATTCGATTCGCGCCACGTTGATGGAACGACGACCGTTTGAGCGGCCGGAAGATCCATCATGTCGAATCTCGAACGCCCGCCTGCTCCTACCTCGAATCTCGATCACCGCGATTATTGCGTCCTCAGGTCAGCCCCACCCTTCAATCAGCCATAACACGCGTCGAATGTGACTCCGCAGTTGACCGGAATTCACGACCCCAACGATTGCGTGGTTGATCAGGCCCAGGAGACGCACTTACGGTCCGACCGTGCGTTCCACCAGGCACCGCCTCTGATCATTGCGGCCGATCCCGCATTCACCAGTCGAGCATCGGAGACCCCTCGTGAGCGGTAACGGACTTGGATCCGAGAACATCTGCGTCCCGCTGGAGAACAGCGAAATCCGCCGGATGACCCACCAATACCACCGGTACGGCATCGCCACCGTGACCGACCTGATCGAAGCGCACACACGTCAACTGGTGCGCGCCGAAGCGGAGCGTCTCCTCGAGAAGCACGCCGAGCGACGCGATCTGCGCCTCGAGACCACCGGCTACACCCGCCGCTCCATGTCCGTGGTGCCCAGCGAGATGATCGCGGCCAACAGCGAACTGGTGACCTCGGTCTACTCGAACCCCGACCTCATACGCGCGCTCGAAGCCCTCGCCGGCGAGAAGTTACACCCCTGCCCCAAGGCCGACGAGGAGTTCCTGATCACTCGCCAGGAGCAGCGCGGGGACACGCACGGATGGCACTGGGGCGACTTCAGCTTCGCCCTCATCTGGGTGCTCCTGGCACCGCCGATCGACGTCGGCGGCCTGCTTCAGTGCGTACCCCACACCGCATGGGACAAGGCGTCACCACGAATCAACAATTACCTCGCCGAAAACCCCATCAACACCTATCACTTCGGCTCGGGAGACGTGTATTTCCTGCGGACCGACACCACTCTGCACCGCACGATTCCGCTTCGTGAGGACGCCACCCGCATCATCCTGAACATGACGTGGGCAGGAGACCGGGACCTGACGCGCAACTTTGACGCTGATGACCGGTGGTGGGACAACGCCGGCGTCTCGGCGGCATCCGCCATCAAGAAGTGAACGCATCCCACTCCGCTTCCCGCCCACGAAGGAGACGACCATGACCGAGCTGAACAGTGCGGGCTCCTCCGCCACAGCTGTCTGGGACCACTTCGATAACGTCGAACCGGGAATCCGCCGCCGGATAGCCGTCGAGGACCCGGCGATCAAGGAATACCTGGACGGCATGCTGGCCCGCATCGCCGGGCACCGCGGTGTCGAGCACCCGTACCTGAACGCCTATCGGACCACGCGACTCTCCCCCGAACAAGAACGACTGATGTACAGCGAGTGTCACTACTTCTTCCGCCATCTCCCCTTCTACATCACCGGAATGGCGATCAAGACCCGGGACGAGATGATCCTTCGCGAGATCGTCCTGAACGTGTACGACGAGGTGGGCGGCGACAGCATGCACTCCGCCCTCTTCAGCGGATTCCTCTCCCGGATCGGAATCAAGAAGGAACACCTCGACGGTTACGAGCCGCTGGAGGTCACCAAACGCCTGAACGACGGAATCCGGATCCTCTACACCGAATCTCCGATTCACAAGGCACTGGGAGCGCTGTACGCCGACGAGACCATGTCGTCCATCATGGTCTCCAAGATCAATGACGGGCTGGCCAATCAGGGCTACGACAAGGACCTGCGCCACTTCTGGCAGCTGCACATCGACGTAGAGGTGGGGCACAGCAACTCCGTCTTCAATGCGATGGCCCCCTATGTGGGATCGCCGGCCACCCGGGCGGAGTTCGAGGAGGGGGCCTTCGAGTTCCTCGGGCTCGTGGAGAACTACTGGGACGGGGTGCAGCAGCTCGTGGGCCTTGAGGCATGACCCTCAAGGCATCCGGGGACATCGGGTCGGCCCGCGGCCTGCGGCACATCGCCGTCGGCCGGCCCATCCCCGGCTCCATCCATTCGGTGTCCGTCTCGATCCCCGACATCGCGGCCGTCATCGGCTACGAGTCGGGCGACGCGGCCACCCGGAGCCGCATTTCGTGGGGCTACCCGCGCTTCCGTACCCATCCGTATGTGACACGGGTGGCGGGACTCCTCGCTCAGGACGGCATCGGGCCGGGCGAGGGCCTCGTCCTGACCTGCTCGGACCGGGCCGCGACGGCCGCTGCGGCGTACGCCGGGCTCTCCCCCCACGCCGCAGTCGTAGGAGGCCGCGTGCACGGGGTGCGGCTCCCCGCCGACGACGCCTCGGCCGCACGGGTCCGTGCGTACGTACAGCACACGGGCAGCCACCTGTCCTCGCGCGAGGCGGAGGACGTGCTGCTGGACGCCGGCCTGATCGAGGGCCGGCAAGCCGAGGCCGCGGTGGAGGACGCACCCTCGGAAGCCGTCCGGGCCGTCCTCGCCCAGGCCTACGGTGTACGCGACACGGCGGACGTCTCGCTGCACAACAGCGGCATGAACGCCGTGACGGCGGCCATCGCCGCGGTCTCCGAGATCCAGCGGGAGAACGGCCGGCGCAGATGGCTCCAGCTCGGCTGGATCTTCTTCGACACCATGAGCCTGTTGGAGAAGCGCATCATCGATGTCGAACACACCACGGTCCCCGACCCGTTCGACCTGGCGGAGGTCGCCCGCGTCGCCGAAGCGCACGTCGGGGAGCTCGCCGGCATCATCGCCGAGGTGCCGAGCAATCCGAGCCTGCGTACTCCGGACATCCCGGCCCTGCGGGAGATCGCCGCGCGGGCCGGCTGTGCGCTGGTGGTCGACGCGACGATCGCCACCCCCTACAACGTCGATGTGCTTCCCCACGCCGACGTGGTCTGCGAAAGCCTCACCAAGTACGCCACCGGCTCGGCCGACGTCCTGATGGGCGCGGCCGTGGTCAACCCGGACTCGTCCTTCGGGCCGGACCTCCGCACCGAGCTGCGGCGCCACGGCGACCATCCCTACCACCGCGATACGGCACGCGTGGCCGCCCGGATCCGCGGCTATGCGGAACGTATGGACCGGGTGAACGCCAACACCCTTGCCCTCGCGGCCTGTCTCGAACGCCACGACAGGGTCGTCCGACGCGTCGACTGGGCGTACGACGCCCATTCCGAGAGCAACTACCGCAAGGTCGAACGCCGGCCTGACGCACCGGGGGGCCTGCTGATGGTGGACCTCAAAGTTCCGCTGGAGCAGGTGTATGACCGTCTCGCGGTCGCCAAGGGCCCCAGTTTCGGCGCCGAGTTCACGATGGCGTCACCACAGATCTTCATCGCGCACTACGACCTGCTCTCGACGCCGGAGGGCCGTGCCGCCCTGCGAGCCAGAGGGCTGCACCGGGACATGCTGCGGATCTCCGCCGGCACCGAGGAGCCGGAGCGGATTGTGGAGACCTTCGAGCAGGCCCTGCGACCACTCTGAGCGAGCTGAACCGCCCTGGCCACGCAGGGCGGTTCAGCTTCTTGAGCACGCGTCCTCAATCGCGCATCAGGGATGCTTTCGCCGCCTTGATGTACGCGTCGGCGGCTTCGAAGGTGGGCGCCAAGGCGGTCAATTCCACAAAGCCGCAGGACGTCAGGGCCCCCAGAACATGCAGGGCAACGCCCTCGCCCTTTTCCTGTTGGTAGAGCAACCCCTCCGCACGCAGCCGCTCGACAGCGGTCCTCGGGTCGATCCTGCCGAGCGCCTCAGGTTCGTGCAGCCGCCCGTGCACATAGCACATCGGCTGTCCGTCGCTCCGCCGCAGCAGTCCGTCGTCTCCGACCTCCCGGCCGACGAGTGCCTCGGCATACCTCAGCACATGGCTGGGACCGACCTTGCGCAGGTTGATCTCCACCGCGAGCGGCCCGCGCTCTCCCGCGATCACGAAGTCGATTCCGAACGTGCCCCGGTGACCGAGCTCGGCCAGCACCGCACCCGTGCGCGCGACCGCGTCGCTGATGACCGGCCGCCACCGCTCCTCCGCCGGGAACCGGCACCCCCAGTACTGGCCGCCCGACAGCACCTGGTCGTGGCTGGCGACCACCTTGACCGTGCCGTCCGCGCCGATGTGCCCGAGCCCGCTGGGCGATGAGGTGACGTCGTCGAGGAACTCCTCCACGATCGCCCCTCCGTTGGCGAGCTCCCGGTAGAAGTCGTCGGAGGGCATCCGGATCACCTCGGCCGCTGCAACGAGATCCCCCGTACTCCCGAGCTTGTCGCAGTCGACCAGCACATTGCCGATCGACGCGGCATAGGTATCCGGGCTCAGCTTCACCATGACGTGCTGCGCCGGGTGAGGGCGCGAGGCGAGCCGCTCGATTTCCCGTACCACGGCCTCCTCGCTGCGCAGCTCCTCCGCCGTCCCGTCGGGCACCGCGACACCGGCGCGCAGGAGGATCTCCTTGCCCCCGGCCTTGCTGCCCCAGCGGGCGACGAAGGACCGGTGGCCCTCTTCGAGATCGGCACCGATCCTGCGGGCCAGCTCGTCGAGGGAGTCGGAGGCCATGAAGTGGACGATGGACGTCCGCGCACTCTCCTGCGCGGCACCCCGCAGTGCGTCCATGATCCGGTCCTCGCCGAGGGCCAGCTCATCGAGCGTGCCCGGCTGGTGGGAGGTCGGCGTCAGCAGGGTCAGTCGCTCACGGGCGCTTTCGACCATTCGGTCGTCGAACCGGAAAACGTCGCGGAAGTGGTACTCGAGCGTGTAGGGATCGACTGGTTCCGACGTCATGACGACAGCCCGCACCGCCGGGTCGCGGAGTTCCCACAGGAAACAAAGGCTCCGCTCCGCCGAGTACCGAAGGTACGACACCTCTTGCAGCATCCGGTCGGCGTAGTTGAACGCATAGATGAGAATCCGTGTGAAATCGAAATCAGCCATAAGGAGCGCTCTACCTCGCTTGTCTGGGTTGCTTGCAGCGGTCCGCACAGATCCGTAAGGACCAGGTGCTCCAGGTGAGGCTACGAGGCTGCCAGGGGAAACGGGATCGGAATTACCCGTTCCGGTGAATTCTCGCAAGAAAGTGCGAGTGATCGCCGCAAGACGTGTGGCCGGAAAATAACCCACCCCCCTTTATTTGCGTATGGGTCATTTGATCCATGCGTGCGTCGGTGACACGATCGCACTCGTGAAGATCCCGAAAGCCATCTGGGCTCTGGCCCTTACCGTCTTCGCGTGGGCGTCGGCCTTCCCCGCCATTCGCGTGGGCCTGGAGGGATTCGGTGTCGCCGGTCTCTCGCTGGCCCGCCTCATGGTCGCCTCGGTCGCCCTGGCGATCACGGCACCATTCCTCGGCGTACGCACACCGCGCCTGCGCGACCTGCCCATGATCGTGCTGTGCGGTGTGAGCGGCATGTCGGCCTATCAAGTCCTTCTGAACTGGGGCGAGGTGCACGTCTCCGCCGGCACCGCGAGCCTGCTCATCGCTGTCGCCCCGGTGTTCAGCGTGCTGCTCGCGGCCGCCTTCCTCGGGGAGCGGATCACCTGGTTGAAGGCCATCGGAAGCGTGGTGGCGATCGTCGGCGCGGCGGTGATCGCGCTGGCCGGAGGCCACGCCGAATACACCGCCTCGGCGTGGGTCGTTCTCGCCGCGGCCGTCGTCCAGGGCGTCTACCACTTCGCGACCAAGCCCCTGCTGGCCCGGTACACCGGTCTTGAGGTCGCCTGTTACGCGATGTGGGCAGGGACCTTCTTCCTGCTCCCCCTCTCCCCCTGGATGGTGCACGGCTTCGCGACCGCGTCGGCGGCGTCACTGGGGTCAACCATCTTCCTTGGACTGGTCCCCTCCGCCGTGGGCTTCGTAGTCTGGGGGTACGCGGTCGCCCGGCTGTCCGTGGCCTCGTCCACCGCGGCCCTGTACCTCGTGCCACCGGTCGCCCTGATCGTCGCGTACGTATGGCTGGGGGAGGTGCCGGCCCCCCTGGCGCTGGTCGGAGGGGTACTCGGGATCACCGGCGTCGCACTCATCAATCGCCGTCCGGCCCGCGCGGCTACCGGCGACGCCCCCGACGCGCCGGCCGGAGAGCCCGGGGCCCACACCGACGAATGGGACGGGCCGGACGGGAAGGAGTCGCCCATCCCCTCACAGATGGCGCGACCGGCCGAGCGACGCGGACCGGCGCCACCGGGGCTTGAATAATTCGCCATATCCACTTATCCCGTGGGGCACCCATGAGCACTCTTCCGCAACACGCCGTGACCAACATGGAAGGCATCCCAAGGACAGTGGGCACGCAGAACAACGTCTATCTGACCCAGACGTACACCTATGAGGCCAAGAGCAGGATTCTGAGCTGCGCGTCGAGCGCCGCCGGGATTCGGCTGGCCCTGGCGGACAACATTTTCCATCCGCAGGGCGGTGGGCAGCCCAGCGACCGGGGATGGGTCAACGACATTCCCGCCACCCCGGTCCGTGACCCCGACTCGGGATGGGCCTACGTCGATCTGGCCCCGGCATCCGAGAACGACGAGCGTGCATTTTCCGCGGGCCAAATGGTCACCGCGACTATCGACGCCGAACAGCGCCGCCTGCATGCCGCCCTCCACTCCGCGGGTCACTTGGTCGACGCGCTGATTCGCCCCTTCGGTGTGCGGCACGTCGGCAGCAATCACTTTCCCGGTCAGGCTCGGGTCGAATACGAGCTGGAAGGCGCGGAAGTGGACAAGGAACAATTGGCCGATTCCCTGCAGGAGGGAGTGGTCAAGGCCATCGCACAGGGCCTCCCGATCAGCTCCGGCGAGCGTGACGGGCGGCGGACGATCACCATCGAGGGCCTCGCGACGGAGTTCTGCGGAGGCACACACGTCACCGACCTGAGCTGCCTCACCGATGTCTCCATCCGCTCCGTCAAAATCAAGTCGAGCCGTCTGAAGGTCGGTTATGAGGCGGCACACGTGACGCTCACCTGATCGGCGCCGGTTGTGGGCGCCCGGCACCCTGGCCCCTGACGCCCGGGCGGGGTGGAGGCATGAGCAATGTGCGGGTCGGAGCGGGTGCGGAACGGGTGCCATGCGGGCGATCACCGTGCGGCCGGGCAGGTTCTGAACCCGGGCCGACCGGTCGTCCCTGATCGCCGCCCGGTGGCCCGTAAACGGCGTCCGGCGGCAACGTTCCCAACCGGAGAGGCCAGGACGGCGAGGAGCGCGAGTACCCATGCACCGTCTGCTGGTGTGATGTTCCCTGGGATGCCAAGTTCGCGATGGTTTCCCTCGGCAGCTGCTGCATCGCGACCAGCTATGTCGGCGTGGAATGGCGGATATCGCGGATGCGGGTGCACGCGCCCGTCTCACCTGTCGCGTCGACGGCCGGCGATCGGACGGCTGAGTCCTCCACGTCGTAGGTGCGTATGCGGGCGCTCCCGAAGATCTGCCGTCGGGGAATCAGGGCTGGTGCCGGCACGAGGGCAGCTCCTCAACTCGATTGAGTGTGCAGGACGTTGAAGAGTACGTAGAGCGCCGCGAGGGAGGCCGGCGTCAGTATCGCGGCGGCCACTCGTGCCCCGTTATAGCGCCGCCGCCATGGCGGGATCCAGCTGGTCAGCAGCAATCCCACGGGGATGGTGAGCCCGCAGGCGCTCACTGTGAGACCAAACGAAAAGCTCGCCCGGTAGCGCTCGTTGTCCCAGGAGTTTCCGCACAAAGCGGGAGTTATAAGAACTAGCCAGCCGATCACGAATCCCTCCATGAGGGTCACTGCCGTCGCGATCGCTGGTGCGATCGGCGCCAGCGGTGCCCGGTCGTCGCCCGTCGGGCGCGGGTTCCATCGGGGGCTGGCAGCTGTTCCATACGCGAAGTAGAACCTGCCCCGCCGATGCACGCATGAGCCCGGATACTTACGCGCGCCGGCTGCGCACTGCTGCCCAACCGGCGGACTCCCATACCGTGTTGCCTGTGGGGCCTGCCCCACCTCGTGCTCAGCGACCGCGTCTCGCGGGATGAGTCTCGGGGTGTTGTGGTCCAGGCGCACGGCGGGCCAGGGGGATGCCGCCCCTGTCTTGGTTCGGGGATGCGGTCTGCGGGCTGCTGTCCGGTTCGATCGCGGCTGGGCCGGTATCTCGCATGGGCGTGCGCCTCACGGCCCTGGTCGTTGACTGGGCTGCTCATGGACGGGGCTTCGGCGTAGTCGGATGGCGTCCGATGTGTGCTCAAGCGACGCCGAAAGGATCAAGGCAGGGTCTCGCGAACGTCCTGCCATGGGAGGCCGTGGGAGGGGCTGCGGTGTCCCGCCGCAGCGCGCATCCGCTGCCCTTCGCCGACCCGCCCCTTGCCTCATCTATCGAGATTCGATAGATTCACATCGTGAGTCGATGGAAGGATGGGCGATGGGAAAGCTGACAGTGGGTGCGCTGCGTGCCGTGCTCGTGGTGGTGCTCGCCGGCACCGTGTTCGTGCAGGCATTGATGGTGTGGGCGTTGGCCACCGACCCGGAGGACGGGTCACTCCCGCTGACCCCGCTGCGCGTGATCACGATCTTGGGCATGGTGTCGGCCCAGGTCGCCCTGGTCTGCGTATGGCGGCTGGTGACGATGGTCCGACAGGGAACCGTCTTCTCCCACACCGCCTTCCGGCACGTGGACGTCATGACCGGCGCGATCGTGGCGGCCGCCTTCGTGTGGTTCGCGGTCACGGCCGTCAATGCGCCGGGCCAGCGGGCCGACCCGGGCGTCACCGTCATCATGGGCGGGATTGGCGTGGCCATCCTGGGGGTCGCGCTCATCGTGCGAGTGCTGCGGATGCTGCTCGCCCAGGCCGTCGCGCGCGAAGTTGCAGCGGCGCAGATGCAGGCCGAATTGGACGAGGTGATCTGATGCCGATCGCCGTCGACATCGATGTGATGCTGGCCAGGCGGAAGATGTCCGTGGGCGAGCTCGCGGACCGCGTAGGGATCACGCCCGCCAACCTGGCGGTACTCAAGAACGGTCGCGCCAAGGCGGTGCGCTTCGCGACGCTCGCCGCGCTCTGCGAGGCGCTCAAGTGTCAGCCGGGCGACCTGCTGCGCTGGGACCCGGAGGACCCGGAGGACCCGGAGAATGCTGCGGTCGCCGAGGGCGCCGCGGGCGGATGACGATTCCCAGGGCGGGCGTGAAAACGCCTGGCAGCACTGCCGGACATCGGATTGCCAGGTGTCACCGCCTCGGCGGCCTGCCTTGATCGGAGCAGGCCGCCGGGCTTGTGACCTGGGCTGTCGCGCACCCTCCGCGTCAGGAGCCCGCCGGTCTCCCACCTGTGCGGTGGTCAGGTGGATTGGGCATGAGCGCGGTGCCGGGTCGGCGGTGCGGCCACGTGTCGGTGCCGCCGGCTAGGGCCTGCCTGGACGCGGGCTGCCGGAGGGGTACTCGCGTGGACAGTCTCAGGCTGTGTGACCCGCACGATGCCATCGAGCGGCTGATGAGCTTTCTCGGGCAGCGGTCGGACGGGTGGGTCAGCGCAGTCCGGCGAAGAGATCGTTCTCGGGTACGGTCGCGCCGGTGGCGTCCTTGACACGTACGAAGGTCTCCATGCCCATCAACTCGCCGAACTTCTCCTTGCCCATCTTGAGGAAGAAGATGTTCTCGCCCTGACTGGCGTGCGCGGCCAGCGCATCAAACTTCTGGCCGCTGAATGCGAGGGTGTCCACCCACGTGGTGATCTCCTCGTCGGGGAGGCCGATCTCGGCCAACGCGGCGGTCTCGGCGGGATCCGGCTCCGGCATCTCCTCTTCGAACTCGCGCATGGTCTCCCCGAACCGCTGCATCATCGAGCGGGGCATCGTCGTCCAGTACACCTTCGGTGTCAGCGCGGTCATCTCCAGCGCCGCCATCGTGATGCGGTGGGCCTGGATGTGGTCGGGGTGGCCGTAGAAACCGTTCTCGTCGTAGGTGACGACCACATCGGGTCGGTAGTGCCGCATGAGTTCCGCAAGTCGGGCGGCGCCTTCCTCCACGGGGGTCTGCCAGAAGGATCCGGGGGCGTCGTTGCTCGGCCAGCCGATCATCCCGGAGTCGGCATAGTCCAGCATCTCCAGATCGCTGACCTTCAGGACGTCACAACTCGCCTCAAGTTCTTGACGGCGCATCAAGGCAACGGCCGCCGGATCGTGTCCGGGATCACTCGGCTTGATGCCCCCCGGTCCGTCACCGCAACCGCCGTCGGTACACGTCACGAGAACCGTGCGGATGCCTTCCGCCGCGTACCGTGCGAGGACCCCTCCGGTTCCGGTGGCCTCGTCGTCGGGGTGGGCGTGCACTGCCATGAGCGTCAAGGGCCGGTCAGTCATGAAAAGGTCCTCCTGCAGAAATGCGTCTTGTGCCGAGTGTGCGGCGGTCGTACCGCGATCGTGGGGACCGGATCCTGGTGGGGCGGACGACCTTGTGGTGTCCGTGCTCCCCGCCCGTGCGGCGCCGTTCCCTCGGTCGATGCAACCGTGCCGACCGGACCGGTTGTTCCCGGCGCGGCCCTGACCTTCCAGGCGTCGGCATTCCACGTGAGCGAGATGGCAGGCGCGACTTGCTGGCCTTCGAAGTGCACCTGTCAGATGGCAAGCCGCTGACCTGCCTGGTGGGGCGCCATGCGGGTCGAGAACGTCGGCCCCTCGGGGTTCTCAACCTCCAACCGGTCGGCACCGCCGATGGCTGGTGCCGCCGTGATCGGGGCGGTTGTGCATCTGCTGGGCGCCGCTGTCGAGGAGGGCCGGGACCTGTCCTCGAAGAGCCGCATCCTGGCCGGCACCGCCTAGCGTCTGCTGCCGGCCTGACGGCCCGGCCTCATTTCAGGTGCCGGCCGAAGAAGCGGTCCCCGTCGTCCACCTCGAACCACGGGGTGCAGGCAGGATCGCCCATATTGGCGTGCAGCGTCTCCTCCTTGGCGCCGAAGGCGTCGAACAGGTCCAGGGCCCGCTGACGGGGTCCCAGGGCCCGCTGACGGGGTTCGCTTCGTCGTCCCACTGCAGCAGGAACAACAGCGGAATGGTGACCTGCCGGGCCTCCTCGCGTCGGGCGCGGGGCGCGGGGCACGTAACCCCCGGCGAAAGAAGCCGGCGGCCGCGATGCGCTGTTCGACCGCCGCCAGCCGAATGCCGACGGCGGTCCACCCCGAATACCCGACTGGACCGCCGATCTCAGGCAGCGAGAGGAGGGCGTCCAGGGTGGCCTGCCCTTCCGGAACCGTCTTTTCGACCAGCGGGCCGATGAACTACTCGAAGATCTCGTCGACCGGCTCGCCGGCTGCCATCGCCCCGGTGGAGGTCGGCGCCGCGCGACGCGACCGCGGCGCAGGATGGATGACCTGCGCGGTGTGAGGTCGGAGAGGGGGGTTTGCCAAAGCAGCAACAGAACTCGCGGTGACCTCTGGGCCTGTCACATGATCGCGTCCTGAGGCGTTGGCCTGCGGTCCATCCAGCCACCGGCCGGTGACGCACTCGGCGCACGCAGATCGATCGACAGCCCCGGAGGATTCATGTCGCAGCCCGTCCAGGTCACGGATGTCACACATCGTCTGGTCCCCTCTCCCGCCGGCAGGATCCACCTGGTGGAGCGGGGTGCCGGGCCCCTGGTGCTGCTGGTGCACGGGTTCCCGGAGTCCTGGTATTCCTGGCGCCATCAGCTGCAGGCGCTGGCCACAGCCGGATACCGCGCGGTCGCCATGGACGTGCGCGGCTATGGCCGTTCTTCCAGGCCCGAGGGGGTGGCCGCGTACCGGATGCTCGACCTGGTCGAGGACAACGTCGCCGTGGTGCGCGCTCTGGGTGAGGAGACCGCCGCGATTGTCGGGCACGACTGGGGCTCGACCATCGCCGCGAACTCCGCCCTGGCCAGGCCGGACGTCTTCCGCGCGGTCGGACTGCTGAGCGTGCCCTACGCGCCGCCCGGTGGGCCGCGGCCCAGCGAGGTCTTCGCGCAGATGGGTGGGGACGAGGAGTTCTACGTCTCCTACTTCCAGGAGCCCGGCCGGGCCGAAGCCGAGATCGAACCAGACGTCCGGGGCTGGCTGGCGGGCTTCTATGCCGCCTTCTCCGCCGACACCATGCCCGCGGCCGACGCCCCGGACCCGCACTTCGTCAGCCGCGGCGAGATGCTGCGTGACCGGTTCCCCTCTGGTCGGCTGCCTGCCTGGCTCAGCGAGGACGACCTCGATGTCTACGCCGGGGAGTTCGAGCGGACCGGTATGAGCGGAGCGCTCAACCGGTACCGGAACATGGACCGGGACTGGGAGGACCTCGTCGACTTCCACGGCAAGCCCATCACCCAGCCGTCCCTGTTCCTTGGCGGTGCACTGGACGCCTCCACCACCTGGCTGACCCAGGCCATCCAGGCATACCCCACCACCCTGCCCGGACTGGTCTCCTCGCACATCCTTGACGGCTGCGGCCACTGGATTCAGCAGGAACGCCGCGAGGAGGTCAGCCAGATCCTGACCGGCTGGCTTGCCTCCCTGCCCAGCTGAGTAACCGCCCGGGGGCCCCGGGCCCCAGCCTCTTGGCCGTCTCGGGGCGGACGTCGAGCGGCGTAGGTTCAGCCCGGCAGCGCGTCGTCAAGCTGCGCCGGTTCCGCCGAGCTCAGCGTGAGTTCGGCGGCCTGGGCCGAGTCGTGGAGGGATGCCGGGCGGCTGGCTCCCGGCACCGGGATCATTGCCGGGGAGCGGGTGAGCAGCCATGCCAGGGCGATCTGCTGCGGGCTGACGCCGTGCTCGGCCGCGATGCGGTGGAAGGCGGTGCCGACGGAGGTCGGGCCTGACGGGCCGTCGAGGGAGCGTACCTGCGGCGTTACGCCGAGCGAGCCGGCTTCAGCCCGGAGATGCGTGGCCCGACAACTGACTATTTCTTCGCGCGCTCGCTCGTCGCTGCGGGCATGGGGATCTCATTGGCCCCCTCCATCGCGCCGGTCCCGGAGGTGGCAGGCGTGTGCACCGTCCCGATCAAGGAGCCGGTTCCGATTCGGCACATCGGCGCTGCCACGCTCAGCCGCCGCCGCGACCACCCCCAGCTCGCGACCCTGATTCACGCGCTTCAGGAGCAGGCGGCAGCCGTGGGCGATATGTGACGATGGGTCAGATGCGCCACCTTGCAGTCCTGGCCATGGTCACCCCGGCGTTGCATCGATCGAAGCCGTAGGCAGAGGGACCAGATCAACTGACACACCGCCCGGCATCCGTGTATGCGAGTCCGGGTCGACTGAGATTCTTACGGCCTGCAGCTCAATTCTGGTCGCCTCAGGTCGGATCCCTCGTTCCCTCGATCCCTCGTTCCCTCGATCCCTCCCCACAGGCTGGATCAACTGAGATGGGGCAGCGAACCTCCGCTGAGACAGAACGCCCGCAAGACACTCCCGAATCGCCTTTCGGCAAGGCGCACTCCTCGCGCGCCTTCCGCGAGCATCTGCGCAGGCGCGGCGTAGGGCGGTGTTCTCCGTCCCGGCAGACCAACCTGGTCCGCCCGGTGATCCGGACGAAGCTGCCTAGTCGAAGGGAGGGCCGGAGCTGGCGATCACGTGTTTGAACACTTGGACGTCCTTGATGTCAAAGGAAGCCGAAGGGGATGGCGCTACCGATCGCCAGTGATCCAGAGCTTCGTTGGACTCGAAGTGCTCGAAAATGTTCACCCGTCCTGCCTCAGTGGGATCGGCCGAGATCGCCACATCGATACAACCAGGGTGCTTGCGCGCCTGCTCAACGATGATTTGGTGCGCATCAACACAGCGGTCCCGGTCCTCCTGGTCCACGTACACTTTTCCAGCCACGATCACTCTCACGATGTCCTTGCCTCCCGTGCGGGCCGACTGCTGTCACCACTTGGACCGGTCGGCGGCCGGAAATTCATCGGTGCCGCACGCGAGGCCTGCTGGCAGGTGTTTGTGCACTCTGGTCGTGGGTTCGTACGGCTGGACGATCTGGGGACTGGCGTCTGGCGGGGCTGGACGGTGGTACTGCCGGGAGGGGGGTGATCCCCTTGCCGGTATAAGGGCTTCGATGTATTGCTTGGTCTCGCGGCCGGCGTCGGTGAACCGGCCGTGGGCGTCGACGAGCCCGCGCTCACACAAGCCGTCCATGACCGCGGCCAGCCGCTCCTTCGTCAGGTGGTGGATGCGCCCGAACGAATCCGGCGGTGACGCTCTGCGCCAGCGCGTCGAGCCGGTGGGGGTGCGGCCGGCGGCTCCCGCTGTGAGAGGGAGCCGCCGGGGCGTCAGATGTGTGTCTGGCGCCGGTTTGTGTGTCCGGCTTCGTTTGGGTCGACGGCCCTGTGCATCACTGCGAGGACGGTGTCCAGGTCGTCGCCTTGGTGCGGGTCGTCCGCCATGCGATTGCGGCGACGGGACCCGCAGTCGGTGCACTGGTGGACGATCATGTAGCCCTTGGCGGAGTGGTGCTCGACGGCAACAGGGCGCATCAGCGCACGGCAGTCGTTGGCACGGTCTCCGGGCCAGACGTCCACATGCAGCGAGTGCAGGCAGTGCGGGCAGTGGTTGCGATAGCTTCCGTTGACCAATGCCGCGACCGTCCTGCCGCAGTTTTCGCAGGTGAAGCCGGTGTTTTCGGTTGTTCTGCTGATGGTGCTGCTCCTCAGCGAGTCGAAGGGGTCTTCAACTCGGAGGCGCAGGGTTCCGTTCGCTCTCCTCCTGCCGGGGCAGGGGTCGCAGGCTTGACTGGGGAGTGACGCGGTTCACCGCCGCTTTGGGCGGGCGATTACTTCCGGCTCCAGCTTCACCAGAGTGCGTGTGCAGCTCTGGATCCGGACCACGACTGGGTTTGTGTATTTATCCCAGCCACTGTCACGCGGGTCTTGCCACGTGCCGCCGGTAGGTGTCCATCCAGTCTCACTGCCGTGGGCGTCGTCCCCCGTCAGGCAGCAGCAGTAGCGGCATGCAATTTCGTGATCACGCCACCTCCTTGATCTTTCGGGCCTCCGTCCCCTGTCGGTGACTGCGGAGACGTTCTCCATCCTATTCGTGAGCCAGTGGCCGTCTGGAAGGTCGCTGGTCAGGCGGCTTATGGAGGCCGAGGCGGAGCGACGGGCAGGCGGGCCGGGCTGGTCACCTGGTTTCGCCGGGTCTGGCGGCAGGCGCCCCAGCTCGTGCGGCAACCCTCAGTGACCTGCCGCGCCGATCATCGTCCGCCGGGCATGACCACTCGCGGGACGGTCACCGCACAAGGTGTCGTCCCGGTTGTGGTGCGCCGGTAGCAGGTGAAGGTTGCGATGCGATACGTCTCGTCTCCTCTTCGTTGGCCCGCAGGAGGAGCATCATGGACCGCTTCATCGACCTCGCACCCGGTGTACGACTCCGGGCGGAAGACCGTGGTGCCGCAGAAGCATCTCCGTTGCTGCTGATCATGGGTGCGCAAGCACCCGGCCTGGGCTGGCCGGATGAACTGGTGGACATGACCGCCCCTCGCCACCGCGTGATCCGCTACGACCACCGCGATGCCGGTCGCTCCACCTGGGCGTTCGACCAACAGCCCTATCCCCTCGCGGAACTTGCGGAAGACGCCCTCGCGGTGCTGGACGCCCTCGGCATCGAACGCGCCCACATAGTGGGCATGTCGCTGGGCGGCATGCTTCGCAACTCCTCATCGCCGACCATCCCCAACGGTTGCTCAGCGCGACCCTGATCGGCACGAGTGCGCTCAGCACCGTCCCGTACATCCAGCCGGACGGAAACCGGACCCCGCCCGAGGAGCTACCCGGTATCGCACCCCGCCTGCTGGAGATGTCCCGCCCCGTGGCGGATCTTGGCCTGGAAGCAGAGTGGGAACGGCGGGTCGAGCACGGGCAGGCCTTGGGAGGCGATCAGCTCCCCTTCGACGCCGAGTACACCCGCGCCCTTGAGTGGAAGGTCACCGCGCACACCGGGCACTACGCCGTCAGCACCGCGCCCGCCCGCGCCGACGCCTCCAACCTGGATCGCACCGAGCAACTCGCCCGGACCGCGGTGCCCCACTCTCCTCATCTCCGCTCCCGCCGACCCGGTTGCCGCGCCGCCACGCCCCCACCACCTTGCCCAGGCGGTCCGAGGCGCGCACACCGTCGAGATACCCGGCATGGGGCATGCGCTGTCACGTGAGGTGCACACGCCGCGCAGGCTGATGGCTTGCCATCGGGTGGTGGTGGTCGACGCCGAGAGGCGGGTGGTCGGAGACGTGCAGGCCGAGCAAACCCCGATCAGAACCGAGGAGTTCTCATCGGTCTCGCGTCGGCCCGGCGGCCCGCGATCATTGAGGTTTGCCGTGTCGTTGCCCGGATCTTCACCGGGATGATCACGGGGCGTCGTCCGGCTGGGGTGATCTTGCCCCATGCCTTACGGATCAGACGACGACATGCTGCGATACCTGGACAGCGATCTGGCGGAGTTGGGCGCGAAAGCGCAGCGAGCCGCCGAGGCCGTGGCCGGATGCGCCGTCACGGTGACCGCTCCCGACCGGTCGGTGACGGTCACCGTGGGCGCGAGCGGCAACCTCCTCGACATCGCGTTCGGCAGGAACGCCGCGACGATGCCGCCTCAGCGGCTGGCCGCACTGGTCAAGAAGCTCGTCAGCGAGGCGAGCGTGCGCGCGGGCGGCGAGGTGCGCGCGGCCTTCGGCGACTTGGTCGGCGGGAACTCCGCGGCGATGGATGTGCTGTCGCCTTTCGTGGGCGCCGTCGGGGAGGGGGCGTCCGCGGGGCACGTTCCGCCGCGCACTGCGCGGCCCGGTGGTGCTCACGAGCGGCCCGGGCGTACGGCGTGACGTGGGCCGCCATCGTGACGACGAGCGTGGAGAGTTGAGGACGCGATGACATACAACGGCGTTGTCGGCGTCGACACCGACGACCTGAAGCGGTTCGCCGACTCCCTCGAGAACGACACGGTTCCCACGATCCAGCGGGTGTCCGAGGGTGTGCACACGCTCAACGGCGGGGACGTCAACGCTTTCGGCGTGCTGCTCGCCCAGGTGCTCGGCGTGCCCGCCCGGATCGCGATGGCGGTGACGGCCGATCACCTCGACGACCTGGCGCACACCATGGGCGACGTATCCAAGTCGGTCCGGGACACCGCGTCGGTGTACGAGGACACCGAGGAGCGCTCGACCGCCCTGGGCCGGCGGTGATCCGATGTCGCAACTGGAGGTCACCTCGGGCAACTGGTCCTCGGGCGCCGGCATCGTCGACAGCTTCAACGGACTGATCGGAGGCGTGCGCGGCGCCCACGACGGCGACCGGGCGGCTGCCGCCGCGGAGATCGGCATCGGCGTGGTCTCCTCGGTGCTCGACGTGATCTCGGTGGGACTCGATCCGCTGAGCAAGCTGACCGCCATGGGGCTGGGCTGGCTGATCGAGCACGTGGCGTTCCTGCGCGAGCCGCTCGATCTGCTCGCGGGCGACCCGAAGGCGGTGGCCGGAATCGCGGAGTCCTTGCACGAATACGCGCAGGACCTCCGCAACGCGGCCGAGGAAGTGACATCGTCGGCCCACACGTACACCGCCTCCTGGGAGGGGCCGGCGGCCGACGGCTGCCGCGAGAGCATCGACGGCCACGCGCAGCGGATGGAGGCGGCGGGCAAGGCCGTGGACACCACCGGCTACGTGGTCGAGACGACGATGGCGGTGATCACCGCGGTGCGCGCCCTGATCCGCGACATGATCACGTCCGTGCTCGGCGACATCATCGCGACGATGCTCGTCGCGCTGGCCGCGGCTGCCTGGACCTTCGGTGCCTCGCTCATCGTCGGAGTGAGCCGCTGTGTCGTCCTCGCCGTCACGGAGGTCACGCGCATGATGACGAAGGTCGGCCAACTGGCCGGCCTGTCGGGCCGTGCTGCTCGGCGGATCGACTCGCTCGTCGACATCCTCGGGAGGCTGACGGCTGACTCCCGGGCCGCCGGCGGGGTACGGAGTGTCGCGGCGCCGCGGGTCGGCGATGAGGCGGCCGGGCATGAACTCGACGCCCTCGCCGTCCCCACGTCGGCGCCCGCGCACGGAGCCGCCTCCGACACGAATGGGCGCACAGGAGCCGGAGCCGCAACCGGAACCGCAACCGGCACGGGCAAGCCTGGCAGCGGGTTCCACGATGACGGGCACAGCGATGACGTCTTCCGGGACTGGCTCGCCATGGACCGGCTTCTCAACCCGCCGTTCTCGCCGCGGGAGACCACTCCCGGGCAGACGCCCCACGACGTCCGTGGGCCTGCGGAGGCTTCCGTCGGCGAAACCTCCGGACCTCTCCGCGATCCCGCCCGCTCGACCGCAGATCCCGCCCGCGATCCGTCCGCACTCTCCGAGCGCGAGAGCGTCGGCGGTGGGCAGCCGCCCGCCGCCGCGCCGTCGGCCAAGGACTCGCCGCTGAAGAGATTCGACGTCGCGGCGCTGAAGAAGCACGAGAACCGGCTGAGGAACTCGCGATTCAGCGATGCCTTCGAGCGGGTCAAGTTCGTCGACACATGGACCAAGACCCACCTCCCCGCCGCGTATCCCACCCTCAAGGCGATCGCCGACGCGAAGAGCGCGAAGAACTACGTGGGTCTGGCGGACAAGTTCGCGCTGACGCTGGGCAAGTCACTGACCGGCATCCAGCAGCAGGCCGAGCAGGCGTGGGCCACGTCCGACCGGCGGGAGCAGCAGCACATCAGTGGCGGCGCCGCCTGAGGCCGCCCCGGACGCGTCCGCGCGGAGGTGCCGGCCCGCGCGGACGGGAGGTACGCGCCTGCAGATGCTGCGGCCCGGTGATGCCCACCGCAGCCACCACCGCAGAGTCCTGTACGTCCGTTCACAGGCCGACGAGAGGCCACAGCCGTGGCGGCGCGCGCCTGTGTGTGCCGTCGCACGTGCCGGTGCGGCCGGACCCAACTGTCGAGCGCGCACGCTGAGCGCGAGCAGCGGCACGTGCTTCGTCTGCCGGCCGATCCGCGTTTTCTCGGCCTCGCACCGGTGACAGCCGCCAAGGGCCCTGTCCGTCCGTATACGGGTGTGAAGGCAGCGTGCACGTCAACTCGCCTTGTCCGGACGGGCCACAAGGTGATTGCCCGCTCGGATAGCTGCCGGCCAGTGCGTTTGCGTCAGGGGCGAACGCCACGATGTTCATGCCACCGGGCGTTTCGGTAAGGGGAGTGAAGGCGGCGAGGTGGGCGGCGCCGGACACCACCGTGGCGTTCCACCAGCCGCTCGGTGGGTGCGCCCGCACCCGAGAAGGGGAGGACCCTCAGCATGGCATCGCCCCGGCCACCACCGCGTGGGCGCCCGCGCTTGGCCCCGCTAGGGCGGTGACGTGCGCAAGCCCCTGACCCCCCTCGCCCCCGCCCTCGCCCGGTGAGCGTGACGACCGTCGACGACCACCACAAGCCCATCGGGAAGGGCGCGCCCCCGGTCAGCGGAGCGCGGCGTCCTCGCGTTCGGTGTCCTCCGGCCCGGTGGTGTCCACTGCCGAGTGCAGCCGGGCGTAGGCCCCCTTGGCGGCGAGGAGCTGGTCGTGGGTGCCGCGCTCGACGATGCGGCCGCTTTCCATGACGAGGATGAGGTCCGCATCGCGGATGGTGGAAAGCCGGTGGGCGATGACGAAGCTGGTGCGGCCCGCGCGCAGCGAGTGCATCGCGCGCTGGATGAGGGCCTCCGTGCGGGTGTCGACGGAGCTGGTCGCCTCGTCCAGGAGCAGGATCGAGGGCCGGGTCAGGAAAGCGCGGGCGATGGTGAGGAGCTGCTTCTCGCCCGCGCTGACGTTGGCCGACTCCTCGTCCAGGACGGTGTCGTAGCCGTCGGGCAGGGTGCGGATGAAGTGGTCGGCGCAGGTGGCGCGCGCGGCGGCAACGATGTCCTCGCGGGTGGCGTCGGGGCGTCCGTAGGCGATGTTCTCGGCGATGGTGCCGGAGAAGAGCCAGGCGTCCTGGAGCACCAGGCCGATGTGGGAGCGCAGTTCTTCGCGGGTCAGGGTGGTGATATCGGTGCCGTCCAGGAGGATGTGCCCCGCGTCGGTTTCGTAGAACCGCATGAGGAGGTTGCCCAGAGTGGTTTTTCCCGCGCCGGTCGGTCCGACGACGGCCACGGTCTGACCGGGTTCGACGGTGAGGGAGAGGTCCTCGATGAGGGGCGTGCCGGGGGAGTAGCGGAAGCAGACTCTGTCGAACCGGACGTGTCCGCGGCCTTTTTCCAGCCGCGCGGGGCGGTCGGGGTCGGGGGACTGTTCGTCGGCGTCGAGGAGTTCGTGGATCCGTGTCGCCGAGGCGAGGGCGGACAGCAGGCGGGCGGCGATGCCGGCGACCTCGACGATCGGCTGACTGAACTGCCGGGAGTAGAGGATGAACGCCTGGACGTCGCCGATGGACAGGGCTCCGCTGACGACGCGCAGTGCGCCGACGACCGCCACGGCGATGTAGCCGAGGTGGGAGACGAACATCATCGACGGCTCGATGGCACCGGAGACGAACTGGGCCCGCGCTCCGGCGCGGTACAGGGCTTGGTTGTGCTCGTCGAAGGCCCGCTCCGCCTGATCGCGCCGCCCGAAGCCCTTGACCAGCGAGTGCCCGGTGTAGACCTCCTCGACATGGGCGTTGAGCGCTCCGGTGGCGGACCACTGCTGGGTGAACCGGGGCTGTGCCCGTCTGCTGATCCGGGCGGCGAGCAGGGCCGACACCGGAACGCAGGTCAGCATGATCAGCGCCAGCAGCGGAGAGATGACGAACATCGACACCAGCATGGTCAGCACGGAGAACACCGCTGTGATCAGCTGGCTGAGGGTCTGCTGGAGGGTCTGCTGGAGGTTGTCGACGTCATTGGTCACCCGGCTGAGGACGTCGCCCGCGGGGTGGCGGTCGAAGTACCGCATCGGCAGGCGGGCGAGCTTGGCCTCCACGGACCCGCGCAGTGTGAAGACCACACGCTGGACGACGGACGCGACCAGCCACCCCTGGAGGAGGGTGAGGACGGAGGCGGCGCCGAAGAGCGCGAGCGCGACCAGCAGTACACGGGCGACGGCGTCGAAGTCGACGCCACCGGATCCGGGCGCGTGCCGGATGCCGTCGAAAACGAGGTCCGTGGCCCTGCCCAGGAGCATCGGGCCCGTCGCATTGAGCGCGACGCTGCCGATGCCGAGAACGACCGCCACGGTCACCGGGGCACGGTGCGGGCGCAGCAGCGCCAGCGTACGGAGGACGGTCGTGCGCCGCTCGCGGCTAGCGCTGTTCGCCGCGACCATGGACGGCCTCCTGACGAGTCGTCGTGGCTGCGGTGTCCTGGCCGGAGCCGCCGTAGGGGCCGGTGGTCGCGGTGAGTTGGGAACGGGCGATCTCCCGATAGGTGGTACTGGTCCCGAGCAGTTCCTCGTGCGTGCCGGTGGCGACCACCCGCCCGGCGTCCAGAACCACGATGCGCCGTGCGCGGCGGACGGTGCTGACGCGCTGGGCGACGGTGAGCACCGTCGCCCGGGAGAGCTCCGGCTCCAGGGCGGCCCGCAGCGCGGCGTCCGTGGCGTGGTCCAGCGCGGAGAAGCAGTCGTCGAAGAGATAGATGTCCGGCCTGCGCAGCAGGGTGCGGGCGATCGCCAGGCGCTGCCGCTGTCCGCCGGACACGTTGGTGCCGCCCTGGGTGATCGGCGCGTTCAACCCCTCGGGCATGCGCTGGACGAAATCACGGGCCTGGGCGATCTCCAACACGCGCCAGAGTTCGTCGTCACCGGCGTCCGGGTCGCCGAAGCGCAGATTGCCGGCGACGGTGCCGGAGAAGAGGTAAGGCCGCTGCGGTACGAAGCCGACGGTACGGCGCAGCACCGCAGGGTCCAGGGTGCGGACGTCGACACCGCCCACGTGGACATAGCCGCCGGTGGCGTCGAAGTGCCGCAGTACGAGATTGAGCAGGGTGGTCTTGCCGCTGCCGGTGCTGCCGAGGATCGCCATGGTCTCGCCGGGCCGGACGCTCAGATCGATCCCGCTCAGTACCGGCTCTTTCGCTCCCGGATAGCGGAACTCGGCTCCGCTCAGGGTCAGTTCACCGGCCCTGGGCACGGCGCGTACGGGCTCGGGCGGCGCCGCTACGCTCGGCTCGGTCGCCAGCACCTGCTGGATGCGCTCGGCGGAGACCCTCGCCCGCGGCATCGCCAGACATACGAGGGTGACCATCACCACCGACATCAGGACCAATGACAGGTAGCTCAGAAACGCGCTGAGCGCGCCGAACGGCATTGACCCGGTCTCGATACGGTGGGCTCCGAGCCACAGCACGGCCACCATGAAGGCGTTCAGGGCCAACAGCACGACGGGAACGATGGTGGCCAGCAGTCGGCCGACACGCAGCGAGATGCCGCGCAATTCGGAATTGATGCGGCCGAATCTCGCGCCTTCATGGGAATCGCGCACAAAAGCCCGTACGACGCGGACTCCGGTAATGCGTTCGCGCAGCAGCCCGTTGATGTGGTCCAGGTATTTCTGCATACGGGCATAGAACGGGTCGGTGCGGCTCAGAATGAGTCCGAAGGACATTCCGAGGACCACCACCAGTGCCACCAGGAGCAGGGAGAGCTCGATGTCCTGCTGGAGTGCGAGCGCGACGCTGCCCACACACATCAAGGGTGCTGATACGGCGACGCCGAACGCGGAGAGCGCCAGCATCTGTACTTGCTGCACATCGTTGACGGTCCGCGTCATCAGTGACGGAGTACCGAACTGCCCGACCTCGCGGGCCGAGAAGTCCAGTACCCGGCGGAAGACGGCCGAGCGCATGTCGCGGCCCATCGCCATGGCCGTGCGGGCGCCCAGTGACACCGCGCCCACGGACGCCCCGAACTGGACGAGCGCGAGGGCCAGCATGGTCGTACCGGTCCGCGTGATGTAGCCGCTGTCGGCCTTGACCACGCCGTTGTCGATGATCGCGGCGCCCAGTGTGGGCAGTGCCAACGTGGCCAGGATCTGCACCAGTTGCAGCAGCCCCAGCAGCGCGACGGCGCGCCGGTGGGGCCGCAGGTGGAATTGCAGGAGTCTGAGCAGCACCGGACGACGCTCCTGGAGATGGGCAGGCCCGGTCGGCAGCGGAGAGGGAGCGCCGGCCGGGCCTGAAGGGGCTCACCCGGACAGTGCAGCGCACCGCACACCGGAAAATCCCTAGTGTCCCGCGGGCAGTGCGCTGCGGCGCTTTTTGCACCGATCGGCGGCGGCATGGATTTCAACAAACAGGAAGCGCCCGGTGGCGGGGACTCAGGAATTCCCTAGTGTGCCCGGAATTCCTTGACGCCGGGACCGGGCGCTTGGGAGCGTGCGATTACCCAGCGTCCGGTCCGCGGCGTTTTCGATGCCCTTCGAAGCCGAGCGGCCGAGTAGCCAAGAGGTCAAGTAGTCAATACGGCTGTGCGTTTGGGCGGCCTGTTCTATGCGAAGGAGAGGACTGAGATGTCCAAGCGTGCGCTGATCACCGGAATTACCGGGCAGGACGGCTCCTATCTGGCCGAGCACCTGCTCTCGCAGGGGTACCAGGTATGGGGCCTGATGCGGGGTCAGGCGAATCCCCGCAAGTCGCGGGTCAGCCGGCTCGTATCCGAACTGTCCTTTGTCGACGGCGACTTGATGGACCAGGCCAGTCTGGTCTCCGCTGTCGACAAGGTGCAGCCCGATGAGATCTACAACCTCGGTGCGATCTCCTTCGTACCGATGTCCTGGCAGCAGGCCGAGCTCGTCACCGAGATCAACGGCATGGGCGTCCTGCGCATGCTGGAGGCGATCCGCATGGTCAGCGGCCTGAACGGCTCGCGCAGCGGTGGCAACGGCCAGATGCGCTTCTATCAGGCGTCCTCGTCGGAGATGTTCGGCAAGGTCGCCGAGACGCCGCAGTGCGAGACCACCATCTTCCGGCCGCGCAGCCCCTACGGCGTGGCGAAGACCTACGGGCACTTCATCACCCGCAACTACCGCGAGTCCTTCGGCATGTACGCGGTCTCCGGAATGCTGTTCAACCACGAATCTCCGCGCCGCGGTACGGAGTTCGTGACCCGGAAGATCTCTCTCGCGGTGGCCCGCATCAAGCTCGGCTACCAGGACAAACTGTCCCTGGGCAACCTCGACGCCGTGCGTGACTGGGGCTTCGCCGGCGACTACGTCCGTGCCATGAACCTGATGCTCCAGCAGGACGAACCGGGCGACTATGTGATCGGAACCGGCCAGATGCACTCGGTCCGCGACGCCGTCCGCATCGCCTTCGAGCACGTGGGTCTGAACTGGGAGGACTACGTCAGCATCGACCCCTCGCTGGTGCGCCCGGCCGAGGTGGAGATCTTGTGCGCGGACGCCGAGCGCGCCCGCGCCCAGCTGGGCTGGAAACCCAGCGTCGGCTTCCCTGAGCTGATGCGCATGATGGTTGATTCCGACCTGCGCCAGGTGTCCCGCGAGCACGAGTACGGGGACCTGCTGCTGGATGCCACCTGGTAGCCGGGCACACGGGACACCCCGGCGCGCGGATCCCGGCGTACTCCGTACGGCTCCGGCGCGGCGGGCGCGCTGTCACGCGGAGCACGGAGACTAGGTGATTTCCCTTATTCCTCATTGTGGAATGGGGGTGTGGACCAACAGGGGCCCGGTGACCGTCCGCCGCATGCCGGCGGACGGTCCCGTGCCATGACGAGGAGGAGGAACGGGCACCATGACGACGAACACGGTGGAAGGGCTCTGGGCCCGGTGCTACCACCCGGCGCCGGACCGCCCGCGCCAGCTCGTCTGCTTTCCGCACGCGGGCGGTTCCGCGTCCTTCTTCCACCCCGTGTCGGCACAGTTGGGTCCCTCGGCGGAGGTGCTGTCGGTGCAGTACCCGGGCCGCCAGGACCGGCGCACCGAGACCAGCCCCGGCGACATCGGGATCATGGCCGATCAGGTGTACGCGGCCCTGCGGGACCGGCTCAGGTCGCGACCGACGGCGTTCTTCGGGCACAGCATGGGCGCGATGGTCGCGTTCGAGGTGGCCCGGCGGATGGAGGCCGACGGTGGCGAGCTCACGCACCTCTTCGCCTCGGCGCGGCGCGCGCCGTCGCGCTACCGCACGGAAAGCGTGCACCGGCGCGACGACGACGGGATCGTCGCCGAGCTGAAGCTGCTCTCCGGTACGGACGCCGCGCTGCTGGGTGACGAGGAGCTGCTGCGCATGGTCCTCCCGGCGATCCGCAGCGACTACACCGCGGTGGAGACCTACCGTTGCGAGCCCGGGGCGGCGATCAAGGCGCCGATCACCGCGTTGACCGGTGACAGTGATCCCAAGACCACGCTGGACGAGGCGGGGGACTGGCGCGCGCACACCACGGGCGCGTTCGACCTCCGGGTCTACCCGGGCGGTCACTTCTACCTCAGCTCCCAGGCCCCCGCCGTCCTTGCGCTGCTGCGCGAACATCTCACCTCTGGGCAGGAGTTCACACACTGAGGTGTGGTTTTCGATCACGCAACTTGTTCGATCGTGTACTGTAACGCCCGTCGGTCATCACCCTTTAGAGTGATTTACGACACGATGTGGTGACGTTCCGTCATCTCTGTTGTGTGTCCGAGGTGCGAGGAGCTCCATGGTGCGAGATCGGGGCGTCACTTCCTTCTCGAACAGCACCTTGCTCGGCCGGACCGACGAACTGGAGACGCTCAACCGCCTTGCACGTGAGGCGCGTTGGGGTCATACGGGCTTGGCGGTCGTGACCGGTCCGACCGGAATCGGCAAGTCCGCCCTCCTGCGTGCTTTCCTCGACGGGGGCGGCTGTCGGCAGGCGACGGTTCTGCACGGCCTTTGCGAGGAGGGCGCCTCGGGCGACCCCTTGAGCGGTGGACGCGGCCTGCTGGGCCCCACCGTGCAGGGCGGTTCCCCAGAAGGCGACGCCCTGCTCGCCCTCACCCCCGGCGCGCTGGCCGGTGAGCCGCCGCACGCCCTCGCCGTCCAGCGCGCGTTCCACGGCCTGTACCGCCTCGCGGCGCACGAGCTGACCCGCCGCCCGCTCGTCCTGGCCCTGGACGACGTCCACCACTGCGACGAACTCTCCCTGCGATGGCTGGACTTCCTGCTGCGCCGGGCCGACGGCCTTCCGCTGCTCATCGTCCTCACTCAGCAGGCCGAGGCCACCGCCCTCGTTCGGGAGGCCCCGGCCTATCGCGCCCTGGCGGACCTCACTGCCGGCCGCCGCATCACGACGCTGCGCCTGCGACCGCTGGCCGAGACGGACGTCGCCGAGGTCGTACGGCAGTTCTTCCCGGCACCCGCCACCCCTGCCTTCGTCACCCGCGCCTGCTCCGTGACCGACGGCAACCCCCGCCTCCTGGGCCGTCTGCTGCGCGCACTGCGGGCCGAGGGCGCCGGTTCGGGAGTGAGCGGCGCGGACCTGATGGCCGAGATCGGCGGTCGTGTGCTGGCGATCTGGGCGCGCGAGCTCCTGGGCCGCCTGCCGTCCTGGGCCGGCGACGTCGCGCGGGCGGTGGCGGTCCTTGGTGAGCAGGGCACGGACCACGTCGGCCCCCTGGCCGCGGTCCCCGCCGATGTCGTCGAGGACGTGCTGACGGTGCTGCGCGAGGCCGGACTGCTGACGTCCGGCGGCAGGCACCTGGCGGACGGTGCGGTGCGCGCGGCGGTGCTGGCACCGCTGGACGGCCAGGCGCTGTCCGGCCTGCGCACGCGGGCGGCCCTGCTCCTGAGCGACGCGGGCCGGCCCGCCGAAGAGATCGCCGACCACCTCCTGCCGCTGCCCTCGAATCCCGCACCATGGATGCCCGGCATCCTGCTGGAGGCCGCCGCCCTGGCCGAGGCGCGCGGCGCCCCGGAGGCCGCGGCCCGCTATCTGTACGGGTTATGGGAGGTGGACCCCGAGAGCGTGGAGGTCCGCGTCCGGCTGGCGCGGGCGCTGGCCGAGACCGACCCGTCCGAGGCTGTCGGCCTGCTTCGGGGAGTCCTGCGGCCCGGCGTCGACATCCGCACCCGGGCGAGGGTCGCCGCGCAGTTCGGCACGGCCTGCCTGGCCGCGCGCGAAAGCTCCGCCGCCCTGGGCGTGCTCGAAGGTGTCCTCACGGCCCTCGACGCCGAGCTCGGCCCCCATCTCTCGCCCGCCGACCGGGAACTGCGCACACTCGTCGAGTCGGTGCTGCTGATCGTCGGCTCACACGACCGCGGCACGATCGCCGCGATGCGCAAGCGGGCCGCGACGATGACCGTGCCCGAGGGCGACACCCCCGCCCAGCGCCAGAAACTGGCGTCGATGGCGGTACTGACGGCACTCGACGGCCAGGCCCTCGAATCGGCGGTGAAGTACGCCCTGCGCGCGGCCCGCTCCCCCCAACTGCCCCTGAGGGGCTGGTCCCTGATCAACTCCGCCTTCGTGCTGGACCTCGCCGACCGCACTGAGGACGCGCTGGACGCGCTGGACCGTCTCCTGCGCCACGCCCGGGAGAACTCCGCCGTATCCACCTACTCCCTGGCTCTGGCCATCCGCGCCCTGCACCGGCACGGCCTGGGCGCCCTTCCGGACGCCCTCGCGGACGCCAGGAGGGCGGTGCAGATCTGCGGCGCGGAGCGATGGGGCGAGAGGGTGGTGCTGCCGCGCCTGGCCCTGGCGGGGGTCATGGTGGACCGGGGCGAGGCCGCGGGCGCCGAGAAGCTGCTGACCGGCACCGCACCCGTCTGGCGCGACCAGTACGTGTGGACCTACCACCGCTACCTCATGGCCCACGGCCGTTGCCGTCACGCACTGGGGGACCCGGAGGGCGCACTGGCGCTGTTCCGCGAGTGCGGCAGGTCACTGGAGGAGGCCGAAGTGCGCCATGCGGCATATCTGCCCTGGTGGGCGGAGGCGGCCTGCGTGCTCGCGGAACTGGGCCGCGCCGAGGAGGCCCAGGAGCCCGCCGCGCACGGCACGCGGCTCGCGCGCCAGTGGGGCACCCCACGCGTTCTCGGTTTGGCCGCCCTGGCCCGCGGCGTGGCCACCCCCGGCGAAGAGGGCGTGGAACTGCTGGGCGAGGCGGTACGGGAACTGTCCGCCTCACCGGCACGCATCGAACACGCCCGCGCGGAACTCGTTCTGGGCCAGGCACTGTTGGCGGCAGGTGACTTGCGCGCAGCGCGCGAGCACCTGCGCGCGGCGGCCGACCTCGCGCAGCGCTGCGGCGCCCTCGCGCTGGGCCAGAGCGCGCGAGGCGCCCTGCTGGCGGCGGGCGGCCGCATGCGGCGGATGACCGCCTCGCCCCTGGATCTGCTCACCAGCATGGAACGCAAGGTCGCCGGCCTCGCCGCCGGCGGCGCCAAGAACCGCTCGATCGCACAGTCGCTGTACGTCACCGTACGCACGGTCGAGACCCATCTGACAAGCGTGTACCGCAAGTTGGACATTTCCGATCGCGCCCAACTCGCCGTGGTTCTCCGCTCCCCGGGCGTCTGCGCGGAACGGGTGCCACGGGAGGCGTCGCGGCGTCGCGGACAGCGCTGAAGGTGGCAGGGGTGATGTCTGTGGCAGGACTGACGGACGAGCAGCTATACGCTGGGTTTATACGGGCGGGGCGTCGGCGCACCGACCCCTCCCTTCTCGAACGCGAGGAGGAGCAGGCGCAGTTGAGGCAGGTGGTGGCCGCACTCGGCGAAGGCCGTCCCGCCGTCGTCTCCGTGACCGGCCGCCCCGGCTTCGGCCACAACGCCCTGGTGCGCTGGACCGCCCGCCTCGCGCAGGAGCGCTCGGTACGCGTTCTGCGCGTCACCGGCTCCCTGGCCGAGCGCGATCTGCGCCACGGAGCCGTGGCCCAACTCCTCACCCCACTGGGCGAGGTGGCCGAACGGCCCCTCCGGCTCCTGCGCGGGCGGCGCGAGCCGGACGGCCTGCCGGGCCTGCCCGAACTCCTGCACACCACCCGCCGCACACCCACGCTCGTGACGGTGGAGGACGCGCAGTGGCTGGACGCGGCCTCCCTGGACTGGCTGCAGGCGCTGGTACGCCGCCTGTCCTCGGACATCCCCCTCGCACTGCTCATCGGTCGCACCGGCCTGGACCCGCACGGCCCTGCATGGCTGGCCGACGCCGCCCCCGCCGCGCGGCTGACCCGCCATCTCGTCGTCCGGCCGCTGAGCCCTCGCGCGGTCGCCGGCCTCGCCGAGCAGATCTGCGGCACCCCCTGCGACGAGGGGTTCGCCGCCGCGGCCACCGAGGCGTCCCACGGCAGCCCCGCCATCCTGCACGCGGCCCTGCACTGCTTCACCGAAGCCGGCCACCGGCCGACCGCCGACCGCGTCCCGCAGCTGCGCGCCCTGGTCACCGGCATCATCGGCGACCGCGTGGGGCGCGCCCTGCGGGGACTGTCCGACGAGGCCACCGCCGTGCTGCGCGCGCTGGCCGTCAGCGGCGACCTGCTGGACTTCGCCCTGAACTGCTCCCTGGCCGGGCTGCGCACCGTACGCGAATCCCGGCTGCGCGCGGCGCTGCAAGTGGCCGGCTTCACCACCCCTGACGGCTCCTATGAACGCATCCGTCTGCCCGTCGCCAGGGAGCGCATCCTGGAGGACACACCCGCCGCCGAACGCGCCGCCCTGCACGCCCGCGCCGCCCACCTCGCCTACCGGGCCGTGGCCGACGACGAGGACATCGCCCGCCTCCTCCTCCAGGCACCCCCCATCGGCGAGCCCTGGGCGGTCCACGCCCTGTGCGGCAGCTTCGGTGCCGCCCTGCGCCGCGGCGACTTCGCCCGCGCCATCACCTACCTCACCCGCGCCCTCGACGAGCCTCAAGACCCCCTGCAACGCGCACACCTCAGCCTCGACCTGGCAGGCGCCGAGTCCGTGACCGCTCCCGAAGCCGGCGACCGCAGGCTCACCACCCTCATCCAGACTCCGGGCGGGGGCGAACCATGGTCCCAACTGCGCGTCCGCGCCCTGGACATGGTCCTGGCGCGCGGCGACGACTCCTGGGGCCGCCGCGCCGCCACCCGGGCCCTCGCCACCGCCCACGGCAGCGAGCGCGACGACCTCGTCGCGCTGTACTGGTACGCCTCCGAGACCGGGCCCGAGACCACCGACGTCCCCGTCCCGGGCGTCCCCACCCTGCCCGAACACCCCCTCGCCCCCGCCCAGGCCGGCATCCGTGCCTGGCAGCTCGCCGTGCGCGGCCGGGACCGCGCACGGGTCGCGGAACTGGCCCGTCGCGCCCTGGAAGCAGGCACCGCCGCACCCGTCATGCCCCGCCTGGTCGCCGCCAAGGCGCTGTGGCTCACCGACGCCGCCTCCGAAGCCGAGGACCACCTCGCCGCGATCGTCACCGAACTGCGCCGCCGCAACAGCCCCCCGACACTCGCCCGCGCCCTGGTCCTGTCCGCGGAGCTGCACGTGCGCGGCAGCCGCCTGGACGCCGCCGAACGCGCCGTGGACGACGCCGAACGGGCACAACCCGCCGCTTCCTGGCACCCCTTGGCCGCCCCGCACCTCATGGCCATCCGCGCCTTCATCGCCCTGGAGACCCGCCGCGGCGACGAGGCCCGCGCCCTGCTCGACACCCCCATGCCGCCGGGCACCGTATACGGCGTCCGCTGGTCCTACCTCCTGTACGCGCGCGCCCGCGTGGCCGCCGACGAAGGACGCTGGGCCGAGGCCTTCGAACTGTTCAAGGAGAGTGGACGCTGGCTGCTGCGCCAGCAATGGGCCAACCCCATCGTGCTGCCCTGGCGTTCCATGGCCGCCCGAGCGTGTCTCCATCTCGGTGACCGGGAACAGGCCCAGCGCCTGATCCGCGAGGAACTCAGCCTCGCCCGCCAGTGGGGCGCCCCCAGCGCGACGGGCCTGGCCCTGCTGTGCGCCGGATCCCTCGACCACCGGGAGCCGCCCGCCGGTGCGTCCCCCCACCCGCCGCGTGAGCTGCCCACCCGGCTCGCCTACGCCGAGGTCCTGGCCGCACTCGCCACCGAGGAAGTCACCAAGGGCGACCGCCCCACCGCGGCCCGCCTGCTGACCGAACTGTCCCGCTTCACCGTCACCCAGGCCGACAGCCGCCTGGCCGAACGCGTACGGCGGCTGACCGCCCGGCTGGACGGGCCCGCCACCCCCGACGACGACGCCGCCCCCGAGGAGTGGGCCGCCCTGTCGCCCGCCGAGCGGCAGACCGCCGAACTGGCCCGCCGCGGCCTGCGCAACCGAGAGATAGCCGAACAGCTCGGGGTGAGCCGGCGCACCGTCGAGCTCCGGCTGAGCAGTACGTACAAGAAGCTGGGCATCACCTCACGCAGGGAACTCCCCGTGCGGAGCCGGCCGACGGAAAGAGACGTAACCGATGTGGTATGAGCGGGAATCCGAACTGGCACGCATCGACACCGCAGTACGTCAGGCGCAGGCCGGTCGTTCCTCCGCCCTGCTGTTCACCGGCCCCGTGGGCATCGGCCGGTCGACGCTCCTCCAGGAGGCCGGAGCACATCCGCCCGAAGGCTTACGGGTCTTACGGGCCAATGCCGCAGCGATGGAGCAGGACTTCGCCTTCGGCATCGCCCACCAGCTCCTCGGCCCCCTCCTGGCCGGCGACCTCGGCCCTCCTCACGAGCAGGAGGCGGGAGCTGCCGCCCGACCGCCTCGCCCCCGCAGCCTTCCCGTCCCCGGTGACCTGGACGCCCCGGTCTCCGAAGCCGTCCTGCACGACCTGCGGTCCCTGCTGGCCGAAGCCAGTGCCACCGCCCCCGTCCTCCTCCTCGTCGACGACCTGCAGTGGGCCGACGTCCCCTCCCTGCGCTGGCTCGCCTACCTGGCCCGGCGCCCGCACGGGCTGCGCGCCGCCCTGGTGTGCACCCTGCGTGACGGCGACCCCCGCGCACAGCACCCGCTCGTCCGCGACATCGCGGACGCCGCGGACATCCTGCGTCCTGCCCCGCTCTCGCTCGACAGCACCCGGGCCCTGATCCACCACTATCTGGGCGAAGCCGCTGACGACAGCTACGCCCGCGCCTGCCATGACACCTGCGCCGGCAACCCCCTCTTCCTCCGGTCCGTCCTGCGCGACCTGGCCCGGAGCGGCCACCGTCCCCTCGCCGAACACGCCTACCAGGCCCGCGCGCAGCGCCCCGCCCAGCTCCGCGACCGCCTGGCCGGCTGCCTGTACGCCCAGCCCGGCCCCGTACGCGACCTGGCCGCGGCCATCGCCGCCTTCGGCGACCACTGCGAGCCCGAGCTCATCCAGCGCCACGCCCGACTGGACACCATCGGCTACCAGCAGGCGCTGCGGACCCTGCACCACCTCGGCCTGCTCGCCCCCCACGACACCCCGCGCTTCCTCCACCGCGTCGTCCGTGACGCCGTCGAATCCACCCTCACCGTGGCCGAACGCGAACGCTCCCGGTACGCCGCCGCCGAACTCCTGCGCCAGGCCGGCCGGCCCGCCGAACATGTCGCGGACCTGCTGATGGCCGTCACCACCACCCACCGCGCGTGGGCCGTAGGGATACTGCGGGCGGCGGCGGAAGCCGCGCTGCGCCGCGGCGTACCGGGAACCGCCGCCCGCTACCTGCAGCGCGCCCTGCTGGAGAGCACCGCGGGCGACGGCGAGCGCGCCCGCCTGCTGATCGAGCTGGCCGGCGCCGAACGCGGCATCGACCCCGCCGCCTGCGAACGCCACATCAGCCAGGCCGTGCGCCTCCTGCCGTCGGCCACTGACCGGGCCGCCGCCACCTTGCGCATCCCACCCAACTTTCTGGGCCAGGCACGCCCCTCGGCGGTGGACCTGCTGCGCCGTGCCTCCGAAGACCTCGACCCCACAGCGCCGCACCGAGGACGTGCCCGCGACATCGCGCTGCGCCTGGAAGCACGCCTGTGGCACGCCGGGCACGAGAACCCGACGGAGCTGACCGGTGCGGTGGACCGCCTGCGCGCGCTGGGCACCACACCCCCCGTGGACACCGGCGGCGCCCGCGAACTGGCGGCCGTTCTGACCAACGCGGCAGTTCTCTCCAGCGCTCTTCCGGCAACGGACGTTGCCGCCCTTGCCGGAAAGATCCTGGAACGCGAGCCGGTGACCGTCGCACGCGCCTGCACCGCACTCCCGCTGGTCGCGGTGGCCCTGTACGCCGCCGACGCCGTGCAGGGCATCACCACCCGCCTGTCCTGCGAGCAGCACCTCGATCACCCGCACGCGGTGGTGCACGCCGAGAACGCCCTGATCCTGCTCGCCCGCGGCCGCCTGACCCAGGCCCGCGAACAGGCCGACCGGGCCGCCGAACTGGCCGACGCGGACTGGCGCGAGCCCACCGCCGCCGTCCGGGCCGCGGTGGCCATGGAAACCGGCGACATCCAGCTGATGGAGCGCCTCGTCGAGGACGCCGGGCAGCGCTGGCCGGACAGCCTCGCCCTGACGGCCATGCTGCAACTTCTCAGATCCTCGCTCGACGCCCGCCGCGGCCGCGGCGTCCACGCCCTGGAATCCGTCTTGGCCTGCGGCCGCCAACTGGAAGCGGTCGGCTGGCGCAACTCCGCCCTCTTCCCCTGGCGGCCCCGCGCCATCGCCCTCCACCACCGGCTGGGTGAGCCCGGCCCGGCGCTGGCCCTGGCGGAAGAAGAGCTGGCCTGGGCGCGGCAGTGGGCGGCCCCCGCGGCCCTCGGCCGCGCGCTGCGGCTGAGGGCCCTGCTGTCCGGCGCAGGCGGCGTCCCGGCCCTGCGCGAGTCCGCTGAGGTCCTCCGCAGCTCCGCCAGCACACTCGAACTGGCCCGCACTTTGCTCCAGTTGGGCCGAACCTTGGAGGGCGGCAAGGAATCGAAGGCGCTGCTGCGCGAGGCCGCCGATCTCGCCACCGCCTGCGGCGCCCCCTGGCTGACCGAACGCGCCCACGCGGCCCTGGGAACCGCCGCCCCGAGCGCGGAGGTATCGCTCACCCACAGCGAACGCAACATCCTCTCGCTGGTGGGTCGGGGCCTCACCAACCAGGAAATTGCCGATGAACTCGGCGTGAGCACCCGTGCGGTGGAGAAGCACCTGACGTCGTGTTACCGAAAGCTGGGTGTTTCGGGGCGACGCGAGTTGCTGAGAGGCCGGAGTGCGGTCGGGGTACTCGTTTCGCGCTGAGCATGCCGTGCTGAATGCCTGTTCTCTTGCGGCTTACCGGCGGTAAACGGCGCGGGGTCTTCGGGTGTGGCCAAAAGGGCAACGATGCGGGTACGCGGGTGACCGAAAGGGCAAAACCGCAGGGTGTTCGGCAGGGCAGAAAGGGCAATGGTGCGGGGAGACGTTCGGGGGGACCGAAAGGGGGGTGGGGGACCGTACCAAGCGGGGGCGCGACCACAGGTTTAGTGGTGGAGGCCGGGTGAGCGTTGACGCTTGTCCGGGTCTCTCCCTAGTGTCGATTGTGTCGGGAAGAACGGATATTCCTTCCCGGTGGTTGCCGGGCCCCCTCGGTCTGCCCGGCCCGCTTCAACTTCCGGATTCTCTCGCTCGATCTCACTATTGCCGTTTTGCGGACGGGGGTTGGAAAGGATGTCAGTCCCTTGATGTTTTCTGCTCTGGTGGATTCTCCTCAGTTTTCGGCAGGCCGGAGTGCGGCCGGCGCGACGGGACGGCGCGAAGAGCGGCCGTCGTCCGACCAGCCAGGCCTGTGCATGGCCCTGCTGGACTCGAAATTGACGATTCGTCAGGCCAACCAGGACTTCTTCCGTCACTTCGCGACCCCCGCCGAGTCCTCCGTCGACGTACTCGCCGCCCCTCCATCAGAATCCGCGACCACCGCACCCGACGTCTGCGGGCGCAAGTTCCGTGATCTGGTGCACCCCAGTGTGCGGCAGCCGCTCATGGGGCAGTTCGAGCGGCTGCTGAAGGGCCGCCGCGACCGGTTCGCCGCGCACGTGGTGGCGCTGCGGCCGACAGGTGACGCGTTCACCGGCAGCCTCGCGGCCACCGCCGTGAGCGGCGCTGCCCACGACCCGGCCTCGGTTCTCGTCGTGATGCGGTCGGGGCAGGGCGAGGAGGACGACGCGGTGGTGGCGCCGCGCAAGAAATTACTCAGCGAGATCGACGCGCGCATACTGGAGGGCATCGCGGGGGGTCTGTCCACGATTCCGCTGGCGTCCCGGCTGTATCTCAGCCGGCAGGGCGTGGAGTATCACGTCACCGGACTGCTGCGGAAACTGAAGGTCCCCAACCGCGCGGCCCTGGTCTCCCGCGCGTATGCGATGGGGGTGCTGACGGTGGGGACCTGGCCGCCCCGTGTCGTCGAGGACTTCATCAAGTAGTACGGCATTCCCGCTGGTTCGGCGCGCGGACTCGCGTTCCGGGGCCCGACCGAATCGGTGACCTCGGGCCGATCCGAGAGAGAGCCAAGGAGACACAAGGCGCCGGGGCGCCGCGGACCATCCGCGGCGCCCCGGCGCCTTCGCGTGCGGCCGGCCCCCAGACCCGGCCGACACTAGGGAATTCCATGGCCGCGCGCGTCGAGACTGAGCAGGTGGCGTGCGGGAAGTCGAGCTGCCTCGCGCAGGCACGCAGATAACTCAGTTGCCGTGGAACAGCCGTCCCCAGTGCCGGATGTCCACATCGAAATCCTCTGCTGTCCACCGCTCTTGAGATGGGTTGGGTCGAACGTGGCGAACATGGACCAGGAACAGAAGCTCCGCGACTACCTGAAGCGGGCCGGCTCCGATCTGCGGCGCTCGCGGCAGCGGGTGGGCGAGCTGGAGGCGGCTGCCCGCGAGCCGATCGCGATCGTGGGCATGAGCTGCCGCTTCCCGGGAGGCGTCAGCAGCCCCGAGGAGCTCTGGTCCCTGCTCGCCGCCGACGGGGACGGCATCACGGCATCCCCCGCCGACCGTGGCTGGGAGCTGTCGGCGGAGGACGTGGGGGAGTTCTCCGGCGGATTCCTGCACGACGCGGCCGAGTTCGACGCCTCCTTCTTCGGGATCTCCCCTCGCGAGGCGCTCGCCATGGACCCGCAGCAGCGACTGCTGCTGGAGTCCTCCTGGGAAGCCTTCGAGCGGGCCGGCATCGACCCGGCGGCCGTCCGGGGCTCCAGGACCGGCATGTTCGTCGGCGCGATGCCCCAGGAATACCGGGTGGGCCCGGACGACGATGTGCAGGGCTTCGGCCTGACGGGCACCGCCACCAGCGTCCTCTCGGGCCGGCTCGCGTACTTCTTCGGGGCCGTCGGGCCGGCGGTCACCGTGGACACCGCCTGCTCGTCCTCCCTCGTGGCCCTGCACCTGGCCGCGCACTCCCTGCGCCAGGGGGAGTGCTCCCTGGCGCTGGCCGCCGGCGTCACCGTGATGTCCAGCCCCACCACCTTCGTGGAGTTCAGCCGCCAGGGCGGGCTCTCCGCCGACGGGCGCTGCCGCTCCTTCGCCGACGCAGCCAACGGCACCGGCTGGGCCGAGGGCGTGGGCGTCCTGGTCCTGGAGCGCCTCTCGGAGGCACGCCGCAACGGGCACGAGATCCTCGCCGTCATCCGGGGCTCCGCCGTCAACCAGGACGGCGCCTCCAACGGGCTTACCGCGCCCAACGGCCCCTCCCAGCAACGGGTCATCGAGCAGGCGCTGGTCAGCGCGCGGCTCTCGGCCGACGAGATCGACGCCGTCGAGGCGCACGGCACCGGCACGACCCTGGGCGACCCGGTCGAGGCGCAGGCGCTGCTGGCGACCTACGGGCAGGGCCGCGACGCCGACCGCCCGCTGCTGCTGGGCTCCGTCAAATCCAACCTCGGCCACACCCAGGCGGCGGCCGGCATGGCCGGCGTCATCAAGATGGTGCTGGCCATGCGGCACGGTCTGCTCCCGCGCACCCTCCACGTGGATGCGCCGTCCTCGCACGTCGACTGGACGCAGGGGGCCGTACGCCTGCTCACCGAGCAAGCCCCCTGGCCCCAGGGTGAACGGCCGCGCCGGGCCGGCGTCTCCTCGTTCGGACTCAGCGGCACCAACGCGCACACGATCCTGGAGGAAGCCCCGGCCGCCCCGGCCCCCGAGGGCGGCCAGGAGGGCACGGAGACACCGGCCTCGGGGACCGGGGCGGCGGGCGTCGTCCCATGGCTCGTCTCAGGGCGCACCCGCGAGGCGTTGCGTGCCCAGGCGGCGCGGCTGCTCGACCACCTCGCGTCCCACCCCCAGCTCGCGCCCGTGGACGTGGCCCACTCCCTGGCCACGGCACGCGCGGGCCTGGAGCACCGTGCCGCGTTCACCGCGGCCGACCTGGACCGGGCCCGCGCCGCCCTCACCGCGCTCGCCGACGGCGCGCCGGCCCCGGGCCTGGTGCAGGACACCGCCAGGACACGCTCCAAGCTGGCCTTCCTCTTCGCCGGACAGGGCTCCCAGCGGCCGGGCATGGGGCGTGAACTGGCCGCCCGTTTCCCCGTCTTCGCCGCCGCCCTCGACGAGGTCCTCACCCACCTCGACCAGGGTCTCGAACGGCCCCTGAAGGACGTGCTGTTCGCCGCCGAGGGCACGCCCGAGGCCGCCCTGCTCAACGAGACCGGCTACGCCCAGCCCGCGCTGTTCGCGATCGAGGTCGCGCTGTACCGCCTCGCCGAGTCCTTCGGCATCAAGCCGGACTTCCTCGCCGGGCACTCCATCGGCGAGATCGCCGCGGCGCATGTGGCCGGTGTCTTCTCCGTGGCCGACGCCGCGGCCCTGGTGTGCGCCCGTGGCCGCCTCATGCAGGCGCTGCCCGAGGGCGGCGCCATGGTGTCCCTCGAAGCGACCGAGGAGGAGGTCCGGCCCCTGCTGGAGGACCGGCAGGACCGCCTCTCGATCGCCGCGGTCAACGGGCCCGCCGCGGTCGTGGTCGCCGGCCGGGCCGACGACGTCACCGTCACCGCCGAGCACTTCGCCGCGCTGGGACGCAAGACCAAGCGGCTGCGTGTCTCACACGCGTTCCACTCCCCCCTCATGGAGCCCATGCTGGAGGAGTTCCGTACGGTCGTCTCCCGGCTCACACCGCAGGCGCCCGTGCTCCCGGTGGTCTCCGGCCTGACCGGCACCCTCGCCACGGTGGAGCAGCTGACCTCCGCCGACTACTGGGTGGACCACGCCCGGCACGCCGTACGGTTCGCCGACGCCCTCGCCTGGCTCGACGGCCACGGCGCCGCCACCTTCCTGGAGCTGGGCCCCGACGGCGTCCTGTCCGCCATGGCCCAGACCTGCCTGGACGCGGCCGGCACCGCCGACGGTGCCGACGCCGTCGGCGCCGCTGACGGTGTTTCCGCGACGCTCGCTGTGCTGCGGCCGGGCCGCCCCGAGGCCGATACCCTCACCGCCGCGCTGGCGGGTCTGCACACCCGCGGTGTGGCCGTCCAGTGGGAGCCCTACTTCCAGGGCACCGGTGCACGACGCGCCGACCTGCCCACCTACGCCTTCCAGCGCCGCCGCTACTGGCCCAAGAGCGTGCCCGCGACCGGCGGTGACGTGCGCGCCGCCGGCCTGGGCGCGGCGCACCACCCGCTGCTGACCGCTGCCGTGTCGGTCGCCAATTCCGACGGCTTGCTGTTGACCGGCCGGCTGTCGCAGCGCACCCACCCCTGGCTCGCCGACCACGCCGTGCGCGGCACCGTGCTGCTGCCGGGCACCGCCTTCCTGGAGCTGGCCGTGCGCGCCGGGGACGAGGCCGGCTGCGGCCGGGTGGAGGAACTCACCCTGGCCGCCCCGCTGGTGCTGCCCGAGGAGGGCGGCGTCCAGGTGCAGGTGTGGGTGGGCAGCCCGGACACGTCGGGCCGTCGCGCCGTGAGCGTCCACTCCCGCCCCGACGGGCCGGAGGAACTCCCCTGGACCCAGCACGCCGTCGGCGCCCTCGTCGCCGACGAGCACCGCGTGAGCTTCGACGCCACCGTCTGGCCACCTGCCGACGCGCATCAGCTGGACCTCGACGGCTTCTACGACCGTATGGCCGACACCGGCTTCGGTTACGGCCCCCTGTTCCAGGGTCTGCGCGCCGCCTGGCGCAGCGGCGACGACGTCTACGCCGAGGTGACGCTGCCGGAGACGGGCGGCGCCGACGCCGCGTCGTCCGCGTCGTCTGCGGTGTTCGGGATCCACCCGGCGCTCCTGGACGCCGCACTGCACGCCGCGGCCTTCCTCGACCTGGGCGAGCACGCCCCCGGCGGCCTGCCCTTCGCGTGGCAGGACGTGACCCTGCACGCCGGCGGGGCGAGCACGGTCCGCGTGAAGCTGACCCCGGCCGACGACGGTGCGGTGGCGATCGCCGTCGCCGACACCACCGGCGCCCCCGTCGCCTCCATCGGCTCGCTGGTCCTGCGGACCATGTCCGACGGACGGCTGAACGCCTCCGACTCCCTCGCCCGTGACGCGCTGTTCGAGCTGCGCTGGACCGAACCGCGCCAGGCCGCACAGGAGGCGCCCGCCTCGGTCGCGATCCTCGGCCCGGACCTCTTCGGCCTGGAGCCGGCCCTCTCGTCGCCGGACGTCACGGTCTCCGCGTGGTCCGGCGTGGACGCCGCCGCCCACGTTCCTGACGTGGTCCTCGCACCCGTCGCCGGTGCCACCGATGACGAGGTCGTCACCTCGGTGCACGCGCGCACCGCCCACGTCCTGGAATGCCTGCGGACCTGGCTGGAGGACGAGCGCTGCGCCGCGTCCCGGCTGGTCTTCGTCACCCGTGGCGCGGTCGCCACCGACGGCCTGCAGGCGCCGGACCCGGTGGCCGCCGCCGTCTGGGGCCTGGTGCGGGCCGCCCAGAGCGAACACCCGGACTGCTTCGGGCTGTTGGACCTCGACCCCGACACCGCCGAGCCCGCCGCGGAGCCGCTCAGGCGAGCGCTGGCCCTGGACGAGCCGCAGACCGCCGTCCGAGGCGCCGCCGTGCTCGCCGCGCGGCTCGCCCGCGCCCAGGCGTCGCCGACCGGAACGGAGTGGGACCCCGAGGGCACCGTGATCCTCACCGGGGCCACCGGCGGCCTGGGCCGCACACTGGCCCGGCACCTGGTCGCCGAGCGCGGCGTACGGCACCTGCTCCTCGCGAGCCGCCGCGGCGCCGACGCCGACGGCACCGCGGAACTCGTGGCCGAACTGGCCGGGCACGGCGCGCAGGTGGCCCTCACGGCCTGCGACCTGGCCGACCGCGCCGCCGTACAGCGGCTGCTGGCCGGGGTGCCCGCCGAGCATCCCGTCACCGCCGTCGTGCACTGTGCCGGCGTCCTCGACGACGGCGTGATCGAGTCGCTCACCCCCGAGCGGATCAGCGCCGTCCTGCGACCCAAGGCCGACGCCGTCTGGCACCTCCATGAGGCCACCCGGGACCTGGACCTCGCCTCCTTCATCGTCTTCTCCTCCCTCTCCGGCACCGTCGGCGCGGCAGGACAGGGCAACTACGCCGCCGCCAACGCCTTCCTCGACGCGCTTGCCCAACTGCGCCGCTTCCAGGGGCTGCCGGGGCAATCCCTGGCCTGGGGCCCGTGGGCGCCCACCGCCGGAATGACCGGCGGCCTGACGGACGAGGACCTCGACCGCCTGGCCCGTATGGGCACGCCCGCGCTCACCGAGGAACAGGGCATCGCCCTCTTCGACGCGGCCACCGCCACGGACGCCGCTGTCCTGCTGCCGACCCGGTTCGACCTGTCCGTCCTGCGCGTCCAGGGTGAGATACCGCCGCTGTGGCGTGGCTTGATCCGCACCCCGGCCCGCCGCGCGGTGGTCTCGGGCTCGGAGGCCGCCGTCACCCTCGTACAGAAGCTGTCGCGGCTGGAGGAGGCCGATCGCCGCGAGGTGGTGCTCGACCTCGTGGCCGGCCAAGTGGCCGCCGTACTCGGGCACTCCAGTACCACCGACATCGACGCGCGGCGCCCGCTGCGGGACCTGGGCTTCGACTCGCTGACCGCGGTGGAACTGCGCAACCGGCTCAACTCGGCCACCGGCCTGCGCATCGCCGCGACGGTCATCTTCGACTACCCGACCGTGGATGCCCTCGCCGCGCACCTCCTCGCCGGGCTCATGGGCTCCGAAGCCGCCGCCGCGGCCGGTGCCCCCGCCGGCACCGCCACCGACGACGACCCCATCGTCATCGTCGGCATGGGCTGCCGCTACCCGGGCGGCGTCGCCTCGCCCGAGGACCTGTGGCGGCTGGTCAGCGAGGGCACCGACGCCATCTCGGGCCTGCCCACCGACCGGGGCTGGGACCTGGACGCGCTCTACGACCCGGACCCGGACCGCACCGGTACCTCCTACTCCCGCTTCGGCGGATTCCTGCACACCGCCGCCGACTTCGACCCCGCCTTCTTCGGCATGAGCCCCCGTGAGGCCCTGGCCACCGACTCCCAGCAGCGTCTGCTCCTCGAAGCGTCCTGGGAGGCCATCGAGCGGGCGGGCATCGACCCGGTGTCGCTGCGCGGCAGCCAGACCGGCGTCTTCGCGGGCGTGATGTACAACGACTACGCCACGGCTCTGTCCGGCGGGCAGTTCGAGGGCCACCAGGGCAGCGGCACCGCCCCGAGCGTCGCCTCCGGACGTATCTCCTACACCCTCGGGCTCGAAGGCCCCGCTGTCACCGTCGACACCGCCTGCTCGTCCTCGCTGGTCGCCATGCACTGGGCGATGCAGGCACTGCGCGCGGGGGAGTGCTCGCTCGCACTGGCCGGCGGCGTCACGGTCATGTCGACGCCGGGCGCCCTCATCGAGTTCTCCCGCCAGCGCGGACTCTCCCAGGACGGTCGCTGCAAGGCGTTCTCCGACGGCGCCGACGGCGTCGGCTGGGCCGAGGGCGTGGGCGTGCTCGTCCTGGAACGGCTCTCCGATGCCCGCCGCAACGGGCACCGGGTCCTGGCCGTCGTACGCGGCTCCGCCGTCAACCAGGACGGCGCCTCCAACGGCCTCACCGCCCCCAACGGCCCCTCCCAGCAGCGGGTGATCCGGCAGGCGCTGGCCGCCGCCGGTCTGTCCGCCACGGACGTCGACGCGGTGGAGGGCCACGGCACCGGCACCACCCTCGGTGACCCCATCGAGGCCCAGGCCCTGCTCGCCGCCTACGGCCAGGACCGCGACGCGCAGAGCCCGCTGCTGCTCGGTTCCGTGAAGTCCAACATCGGCCACACCCAGGCCGCGGCCGGTGTCGCCGGCGTCATCAAGATGGTCATGGCCATGCGCCACGGCACGCTGCCCCGCACCCTGCACGCCGACGAGCCGTCCTCGCACGTGGAGTGGGACTCCGGAGCGGTGCGCCTGCTCACCGAGGAGACGCCCTGGCCGGAGTCCGACCGGCCGCGCCGCGCCGCTGTCTCCTCCTTCGGCTTCAGCGGTACGAATGCACACCTCATCGTCGAGGAGCCGGCAGCCGCTCCCGACCCGCGCGAACAGCCGGCGCTCACCCCGGCCGTCGTGCCCTGGACGCTGTCGGGCACGAGCCGGGCCGCGCTGCGGGACCAGGCCGCCCGCCTGCGGTCCTTCCTCGACGAGCGCCCCACCCTCGACCCGGCCGACGTCGCGCTCTCCCTCGCCACCACCCGCTCGGCCTTCGACCAGCGCGCCGTCGTCACCGGCGACCGCGACGAACTGCTGGCCGCGCTGGCCCACCTGGCCGCCGACCGCCCCGCCGCCGCGCTCACCGAGGGCGAGATCGGCGGGACCAGGAAGCTGGCCGTGCTGTTCGCCGGCCAGGGCAGCCAGCGCCCCGGCGCGGGCCGTGAACTCGCCGCCCGCTTCCCCGCGTTCGCCCAGGCACTCGACGAGGTGACCGCGGCCCTCGACCCGCACTTGGACCGCCCCCTCAAGGACATCCTGTTCGCCCCGGAGGACAGCACCGAGGCGGCGCTGCTGGACCGCACCGAGTGGACCCAGCCGGCCCTCTTCGCCATCGAGATCGCGCTCTACCGACTGCTCCGCACCTGGGGGATACGCCCCGACGTCCTGCTGGGCCACTCCGTCGGAGAGATCGCCGCCGCGCACGTCGCAGGCGTCCTCACCCTCCCTGACGCGGCCCGCCTGGTCGCCGCGCGGGCACGGCTGATGCAGGCACTGCCCGGCGGCGGCGCCATGATCTCCTTGGAAGCCACCGAGGACGAGGCCGCACCGCTGCTCGCCGGGCGCGAGCACGAGGTGTCCCTCGCCGCCGTCAACGGCCCCCGCGCCGTCGTCGTCGCCGGAGAGCCGGCCGCGGTCGAGGAGATCGCCGCCCACTTCGCCGCACAGGGCCGTAAGACCAAGCGCCTGAAGGTCAGCCACGCCTTCCACTCGCCACTCATGGAGCCCGCGCTCGACGGCCTGCGCGAGGTCGCCGCGCAGCTCAGCTACGGCGCGCCGGAGCTGACCGTCATCTCCGGCCTCACCGGACGGCCCGCCACCGACGACGAACTGCGCTCCCCGGAATACTGGGTCGCGCACGCGCGCGGCACCGTCCGCTTCGCCGACACCGTGCGTGCCGCGCACGCCTGTGGCGCCGACACCTTCCTCGAAATCGGCCCTGACAGCGCGCTGTCGGCCCCCGCCCAGGACACCCTGGGCGATGAGACGGACACGGACTTCGTGGCGCTGCTGCGCGCCGGGCGGGGCGAGGAACGCTGTGCGGCCACCGCCCTGGCCCGCCTGCACGTACGCGGCGCGGTCGTCGACTGGCCCGCCTACCTCGCCGGCACCGGGGCACGCACGGTCGACCTGCCCACCTACGCCTTCCAGCACGAGCGCTACTGGCCCGAGCCGGCCCCGGCCCGCCTTGCGCCGGCCGCCGCCGACCCCGCGGACTCCGAGCTGTGGGGCGCCGTCGAACGCGGCGACGCCGCGGAGCTTGCCGCGCTCCTGGGGCTGCGCGACGAACAGCACGCCTCCCTGTACGCGCTGCTGCCCGCACTGTCGTCCTGGCGACAGCACCGGCAGGAGAAGGCGCTGCTGGACTCCACCCGCTACCGCGTCGCCTGGCGGCCCGTGAAGGCGAGCGCCGCGCCCGTACTCGAAGGCACCTGGCTGCTCGTCACCGCCGACGGCATCGACAGCGACGAGATCCTTGACGCGCTGCGCGGCCACGGCGCCCAGTTCGAGCCCCTCGTCCTGGACGAGGCCTGCCTCGACCGCGGCCACCTCGCCGACCGGCTCGCCGCCGTACGCGATCAGGACCGGCCCCTTACCGGCGTGCTGTCCCTGCTCCCGTTGGCCGACCGGCCCGGGACCGAGCCCGGCGCTCAGCCGCCCACCGGGTTCGCGCTCAGCCTCGTCCTGACCCAGGCGCTCGCCGACACCGGCCTCGCCGCGCCGCTGTGGACCCTGACCCGCGGCGCCGTCACCACCGGCTCCGGCGATCCGCTCACCAACCCGCTTCAGTCGGCGGTCTGGGGCCTGGGGCGGGTCGCCGCCCTGGAGCAGCCGCAGCTGTGGCGCGGCCTGATCGACCTGCCGGCCGCCCTCGACGCGCCCACCACCCAGCACCTCGTCAGCGCCCTCGCGGCACAGGGCGGCGAGGACCAGATCGCCATCCGCGCCACCGCGGCGCTCGGCCGGCGCCTGGTCCGCCACCCGCAGGCCGAACTGCCCCCGGCCGACGCGTTCACCGCGCGCGGCACCGTGCTCGTCACCGGCGGCACCGGAGCGCTCGGCGCCGAGGTCGCGCGCTGGCTCGCCCGCAGCGGCGCCGACCACCTCCTGCTCACCAGCCGTCGCGGCCCCGACGCCCCCGGCGCCAGTGAACTGGCCGCAGAAATCGAGGAATTGGGCTCCCGCGTCACCCTCGCGGCCTGCGACACCGCCGACCGCGCCGCACTCGCCGCGCTGCTGGACTCCGTACCGGACGAACACCCGCTGACCGGCGTCGTGCACGCCGCGGGTGTCGGCCAGGCGACCGCCCTCGCCGACACCCCGCTGGCGGACGCCGCGCAGGCGATGGCCGCCAAGCTGCTCGGCGCGGCCCATCTCGACAGCCTCCTGGACGGCCACGACCTGGACTTCTTCATCCTGGTCTCCTCCATCGCGGGAGTGTGGGGCAGCGCGGGACAGAGCGCCTACGGCGCCGCCAACGCCTACCTCGACGCCCTCGCCGAGCACCGCGCGGCCCGCGGCCTGCCCGCCACCTCCGTCGCCTGGGGCCCCTGGGCCGAGGCCGGCATGGCCACCCACGAGGCCGTCACCGACGAACTGCACAAGCGCGGGCTGCGCTTCCTCACGCCCGCGACCGCCCTCGCCGAACTACGGCGCGCCGTCGTCCACAAGGACGTCACCGTCACCGTCGCCGACATCGACTGGGAGCGCTACCACCCCGTCTTCACCTCCACCCGCCCCAGCGCCCTCTTCGACGAACTGGCCGAGGTCCAGGCCCTCGTACGCGCCCAGGGCGTGAGCGCCGCGCCCGAATTCGCGACGCGCCTGCGGGGCCTGGACGAGGACGAGCAGCAGCGGCTGCTGGCCGACCTGGTGCGGGCCGAGGCGGCCATCGCCCTCGGCCACGACTCCGCGGACGCCGTCTCGGAGCGGCGGGCCTTCCGCGACGCAGGCTTCGACTCGCTGACCGCCGTGGAGCTGCGCAAGCGGCTGGCCGCCCTCACCGGCCTGGCCCTGCCCGCCACCCTCGTCTTCGACTACCCGACTCCCGCCACCCTCGCCCGCCACCTGCGCGAGGAACTTCTGGGCACCGGCGGCGAACCGGCCGCTCCCGCAGCCGCGGCGGCGTCATCGGGCCGCTTCGACGAGCCCATCGCCATCGTCGGCATGAGCTGCCGCTTCCCCGGCGGCGTCCGCACCCCGCAGCAGTTCTGGGAGCTGGTCTCCCAAGGCGTTGACGCGATCTCCGACTTCCCCGTCAACCGCGGCTGGGACACCGGCCTCCACCACCCCGACCCGGACAACCCCGGCACGACGTACTCCAGCCAGGGCGGATTCCTGCACGACGCGGGCGAGTTCGACGCCTCCTTCTTCGGCATCTCGCCACGCGAGGCACTGTCGATGGACCCCCAGCAGCGGCTGCTGCTGGAGACCACCTGGGAGGCGTTCGAGTACGCCGGAATCGACCCCGCCACCGTCCACGGCACCCCGACCGGCACCTTCATCGGCTCCACCTACCAGGAGTACGGATTCGGCGTCGAGGACGGCTCCGCCGGCCACCTGGTGACCGGCACCAGCCCCAGCGTGCTCTCCGGGCGCCTGGCCTACCTCTTCGGCCTCGAAGGACCGGCGGTCACCGTCGACACCGCCTGCTCCTCGTCCCTGGTCGCCCTGCACCTGGCCTGCCAGTCGCTGCGCAACGGCGAGAGCTCCCTCGCGCTCGCCGGCGGCGCGACCGTGATGACCAACCCCAACCCGTTCGTCGCCTTCAGCCGGCAGCGGGCCCTGGCCGGCGACGGCCGCTGCAAGGCGTTCTCCGACGGCGCAGACGGCATGACCCTCGCCGAAGGCGTCGGCATCCTCGTCCTGGAGCGCCTCTCGGACGCCCAGCGCAACGGCCACGAGATCCTCGCCGTCGTCCGCGGTTCCGCCATCAACCAGGACGGCGCCTCCAACGGCCTGTCCGCCCCCAACGGCCCCTCCCAGCAGCGCGTCATCCGCCAGGCCCTGGCCAACTCGGGGCTCGCCCCGGCGGACATCGACGCCGTCGAGGCCCACGGCACCGGCACCGCCCTCGGCGACCCCATCGAGGCCCAGGCCCTGCTCGCCGCCTACGGCCAGGACCGCGCGCCGGACAACCCGCTGCTGCTGGGCTCCGTGAAGTCCAACATCGGCCACACCCAGTCAGCGGCCGGCGTCGCCGGCGTCATCAAGATGGTGCTGGCCCTGCGCCAAGGAGAGCTGCCGCGCACCCTGCACGCGGACACCCCCTCCAGCCACATCGACTGGACACCCGGCACCCTCGCCCTGCTGAACCAACCCGCCCACTGGCCCGAGGGCGAGCACCCGCGCCGCTGCGCGGTCTCCTCCTTCGGCATCAGCGGGACCAACGCCCACACCATCCTCGAAGAGGCCCCCCACCCGAGCGAGGCGACCCCCGCGCCGTCGGTGCCCCCGGCCGGCGACGCCCTCCCCTGGGTGCTGTCCGCCCGCGCCCCGGGCGCGCTGCGCGCCCAGGCGGCCCACCTCGCCGCCCACCTCGACGGCGAGCAGGCACCCGGCGCGCTGGACGTCGCCCACAGCCTGGTGGCCTCGCGCACCCTCTTCGACCACCGCGCCGTCGTCGTCGGCACCGACGACCGGACCCGGCGGACAGCCCTGGACGCCCTCGCCACCGGCGGCTCCGCCCCGGGCGTCGTCCAGGGCACGGCCGACACCGACGGCAAGACCGTCTTCGTCTTCCCCGGCCAGGGCTCCCAGTGGGTCGGCATGGGCGCGCGGCTCCTCGAGGAGTCCCCGGTCTTCGCCGAGCGGCTGACCGAATGTGCCACCGCCCTCTCGGAGTTCGTCGACTGGTCCCTGCTCGACGTGCTGCGACAGACCGAAGGCGCGCCGACCCTGGACCGCGTCGACGTGGTCCAGCCCGCCTCCTTCGCCGTCATGGTGTCGCTGGCCGCCCTGTGGTCCTCCCACGGCATCACCCCCGACGCCGTGGTCGGCCACTCCCAGGGCGAGATCGCCGCGGCCGCCGTCGCCGGGGCGCTCTCCCTGGAGGACGCGGCCCGCGTCGTCGCGCTGCGCAGCCAGGCCATCGCCCGCGGGCTGGCCGGATCCGGCGGCATGCTGTCGGTTCCGCTGCCCGTCTCCGACGTCGAACAGCGCCTCGCCGGGACCGCCGGGTACCACGACCTGTCGATCGCCGCCGTCAACGGCCCCCGGTCCGTCGTCGTCTCCGGCGCCGTCGCGCCGCTGGACGCCCTGCAGGCCGAGCTGGTCGGCGAGGACATCCGCGCCAAGCGCATCGCCGTGGACTACGCCTCGCACTCCGCACAGGTCGAGAGGGTGCGGGACGAACTGCACGAAGTCCTCGCACCGGTGCGCCCGCGCCCCGCGCAGGTGCCTTTCTTCTCGACCGTGACCGGCGACTGGCTGGACACCACCGTCATGGACGCCGGCTATTGGTACACCAATCTGCGGCAAACCGTCCGCTTCCGGCCCGCCATCGGCGAACTCCTGGCCCAGGGCCACCACTTCTTCATCGAGGTCAGCTCCCACCCGGTACTCGCCATGGGTATCCAGGCGACCGCCGAGGAAGCCGGCGGCGCGGCCGTGGTGCTCGGCACGCTCCGGCGCGACGCGGGCGGTACCGACCGCTTCCTGACGTCCCTCGCCGAGGCCTTCGTACGAGGTGCGAGCGCCGACTGGGCCGGTGTCCTCACCGGCACCGGCGCCCGCCGCGTGCCCCTGCCCACGTACGCCTTCCAGCGCGAGCACCTGTGGGCGATCCCCGACCGCTCCCAGGACCGGCCCGAAGCGGACCCCGCGGACGCGGAGTTCTGGACGGCGGTCGAGGAGGAGGACGTCGAAGCGCTGGCCTCCAGCCTGCGCCTGGACCGCACCTCCCTGGCCCCGGTCCTCCCGGCCCTCTCGCACTGGCGCAAGCGCCGACGCGACCTGACCACTGTGGACTCCTGGCGCTACCACGCCACGTGGAAGCCGCTGACCGGCCTGCCCACGGCGGCCCTGACCGGCAGCTGGCTCGTCGTCGCCCCCGAAGGGGCCGACACCGACGCCCTCACCGGTGTGCTCGCCGCCCACGGCGCCCACCCGCGCACCCTCGTCCTGGACGACGCCTGCGCCGACCGCGCGACCCTGGCCGCGCACCTGACCGACCTCGGCGACGCGGCGGACCTCGCGGGCGTGGTGTCCCTGCTGGCCGCGGCCGAGGGGACGAGCGCGACGCATCCGGCGCTCACCCGCGGGCTCGCTCTGACCCTCGCGCTCGTCCAGGCACTCGGTGACGCCGGAGTCGACGCACCCCTGTGGTGCCTGACCCAGGGAGCCGTCTCCACCGGCCGCGCGGACCGGCTGACCCACCCCGACCAGGCCCAGATCCTCGGCCTCGGCTGGACCGCGGCGCTCGAACACCCGCAGCGCTGGGGCGGCCTGGTCGATCTGCCCGAGCGGCTCGACCAGCGGGCCGGAGAGCGGCTCGCCGCCGTCCTGACCGGCCGCAGTGGCGAGGACCAACTCGCCCTGCGCGCCTCGGGTGTCCTCGCCCGCCGCGTCGTCCGCGCCGCCGGTGCCACCCCGGCCCCGGCGAACCCCTGGACGCCGAGGGGCACCACCCTCGTCACCGGCGGTACCGGCACCCTCGCCCCGCACCTGGCCCGCTGGCTCGCCCAGCAGGGCGCCGAGCACATCGTGCTGACCAGCCGCCGCGGCCCGGCGGCGCCCGGCGCTGACGAACTCGTCCAGGAGCTTGCCGAGTCGGGCTGCGAGGCCGGCGTCGTCGCCTGCGACCTGACGGACCGCGACGCGGTCGCCCGGATGCTCGCCGACCTCGCGGCCGAGGGCCGTACGGTACGCACCGTCGTCCACACCGCCGTCACCATCGAGCTCGCGACGCTGGACGAGACGACTCCCGACGACTTCGCGAAGGTCATGGACGCCAAGGTCACCGGCGCCCGGCACCTGGACGAACTCCTCGGCGACGACCTCGACGCCTTCGTCCTGTACTCCTCCACCGCCGGAATGTGGGGCAGCGGAGCCCACGCCGCCTACGTCGCCGGCAACGCTTACCTGAACGCCCTGGCCGAACACCGCCGCGCCCGCGGCGCCCACGCCACCGCCGTCTCCTGGGGCATCTGGGCCGACGACCTCAAGCTCGGCCGCGTCGACCCCGGCCAGATCCGCCGTAGCGGACTGGTCTTCATGGACCCCCAGCTGGCCCTCACCGGCCTGCGGAAGGCCCTCGACGACGACGAGACGGTCCTGGCCGTCGCGGACGTGGACTGGGAGCGCTACTACCCCGTCTTCACCGCCGCCCGGCCCACGCCGCTCTTCGAGGACCTGCCCGAAGTCCAGCGGCTCAACGAGAACACCAGCCACGTCGCGGCCTCCGGAAGCGAGTTCGCCACCCGGCTCCTCGGGCTGGCCGCCGCCGAGCAGGACCGTCTTCTGCTGGATCTGGTCCGGACCGAGGCGGCCACCGCACTCGGCCACGCCTCACCCGATGTGCTCTCCGGACAACGCGCCTTCCGCGACGTCGGCTTCGACTCGCTGACCGCCGTCGACCTGCGCAACCGGATCGCCACCGTGACCGGGCTCGCGCTGCCGAGCACCATGGTCTTCGACTACCCCAACCCGCTCGCACTCGTCGCGTTCCTGCGCGAGTCCCTCGCCGGGTCCGCCACCGGCACCGCCGTCACCACCACGACCACCGCCGTTGCCGACGACGAGCCCATCGCCATCATCGGCATGAGCTGCCGCTACCCCGGAGGCATCGGCTCGCCGGAGGACCTGTGGCGCCTGGTCGCCGAGGGCGGCGACGCCACCGGCGAGTTCCCCACCGACCGCGGCTGGGACGCCGAGGGGCTCTACGACCCCGACCCCAACCGGACCGGACACACCTACTCGACCCGAGGCGGTTTCCTCCACGACGCCGCCGACTTCGACGCCTCCTTCTTCGGCATCTCGCCCCGCGAGGCCCTGGCCATGGACCCCCAGCAGCGTCTGCTGCTGGAGACCTCCTGGGAGGCCATGGAGCGCGCCGGGATCGACCCCGCCACCCTGCGCGGCAGCAGCACCGGCACGTTCATCGGCGCCAGCTACCAGGACTACGGAGCCTCTGGCGCGAGCCCGGAGGGCGCCGAGGGACATCTGATCACCGGCACCATCTCCAGCGTCCTGTCCGGCCGGCTCTCCTACACCTACGGCTTCGAGGGCCCGGCCGTCTCCCTCGACACCGCCTGCTCCTCGTCCCTGGTCGCCCTGCACCTGGCCTGCCAGTCCCTGCGCAACGGCGAGAGCTCCCTGGCCGTCGCGGGCGGCGTCAGCATCATGTCCACGCCCGGCGCGTTCGTCGGCTTCAGCCGGCAGCGCGCGATGGCTGCCGACGGCCGCTGCAAGGCGTACTCCGACCAGGCCGACGGCATGAGCCTGGCCGAGGGCGTCGGCCTCCTCCTCGTCGAGCGGCTCTCCGACGCGCGCCGCAACGGGCACCAGGTCCTGGCCGTCATCCGGGGCTCCGCGGTCAATCAGGACGGCGCCTCCAACGGACTGACCGCGCCCAACGGCCCGTCCCAGCAGCGCGTCATCCGCCAGGCCCTGGCCAACGCCAAGGTGGACCCGGACGGCATCGACGTCATCGACGGACACGGCACCGGCACCGCACTCGGCGACCCCATCGAGGCGCAGGCCCTGCTGGCCACCTACGGCCAGAGCCGCGACCCCGAACACCCGCTGCTGCTGGGCTCCGTCAAGTCCAACATCGGCCACACCCAGATGGCGTCCGGCGTCGCCAGCGTCATCAAGATGGTCATGGCCATGCGGCACGCCACCGCGCCGCGGAGCCTGCACATCGACCGGCCCTCCTCGCACGTCGACTGGAGCTCCGGCGCCATCCAACTGCTCACCGAGCCGCTCGTGTGGCCGAGCACCGGACACCCGCGCCGCGCGGGCGTCTCCTCCTTCGGACTCAGCGGCACCAACGTCCACACCATCCTCGAACAGGCCCCGGAGGACCGGTCCGAGGCCGACGAGGCGGGCCCCGCCACCGCACCGGCCCGCCCGGCCGACCCCCTGTCCGTGCCCCTGATCCTGTCCGGACGCACCGAAGCGGGCCTGCGCGCCCAGGCCGGACGGCTCCTGACCCACGTTGCCGACCACCCGCAACTCCCGCTCACCGACCTCGCCTTCTCCCTCGCCACCTCCCGGGCCGCCCTGGAGCACCGCGCGGCCGTCGTCACCGACGACCCCGACACCCTCACCCGCGCCCTGACGGCGCTGTGCGACGCCACCCCCGACGGCGGACTGCTCACCGGCCGCCCGGACGGCGGCGGGCTGGCCTTCCTCTTCACCGGCCAGGGCAGCCAGCGCCCCGGAATGGGCCGCGAACTCTACGACCGCCACCCGGTCTACGCCCAGGCACTGGACGCCGTCCTGGCCCGCTTCGACCTCGAACTCGACCGGCCGCTGCGGGAGATCCTCTTCGCCGACCCCGGCACCCCCGAGGCCGCGCTGCTGGACGACACCGGCTACACCCAGCCCGCCCTCTTCGCCCTCGAAGTGGCGCTGTTCCGCCTCGCCGAGTCCTGGGGCCTGCGCCCCGACTACGTCGCGGGCCACTCCATCGGCGAGTTCGCCGCCGCGCACGCCGCCGGAGTCCTCTCCCTGGAGGACGCCTGCACCCTCGTGGCCGCCCGCGGCCGGCTGATGGCCGCACTGCCCTCGGGCGGCGCCATGGCCTCCGTCCAGGCCACCGAGGAGGAGGTGGCCGCCGCGCTCACCCCGTACGAAGGACGGGCCTCGGTCGCCGCCGTCAACGCCCCGGCATCCCTGGTCGTCTCGGGCGACGAGGGCGCGGTCCTGGCCGTGGCGGCCCACTTCCAGGAGCTCGGACGCCGCACCAAGCGGCTGCGCGTCAGCCACGCCTTCCACTCGCCGCACATGGACCCGATGCTGGCGGACTTCGCCCGCGCCGTCGGCTCCGTCACCTGCCACGCACCCACCGTGCCGCTGGTGTCCACCGTCACCGGCGGACTCCTCACGCACGAAGAGCTCGACGCCCCGGACTACTGGACCGGACAGGTCCGCGGCACCGTCCGCTTCGCGGACGCCGTACGGTTCCTGACCGAGCACGGTGTGACGACCTTCTTCGAGCTCGGCCCGGACGCCGTACTCAGCGGCACGGTGCGCGAGAGCCTCGGTGAACATGCCGATGCCCATGCGGCCACCGCCATTCCGGCACTCCGCCGCGACCGGCCCGAGGCTTCCGCGCTCACCACGGCACTGGCCCGGCTGCACCTCCACGGAGTACGGGTCGACTGGGACACCGTGTTCGCGGACAGCGGCGCCCGCCGCGTCGACCTGCCCACCTATCCTTTCCAGCGCGAGCGCTTCTGGCCCGAGGCCGGCGACGCCGCCGCACCCGCGCACCCCGCCGACGCGGCGGACGCGGAGTTCTGGTCGGCCGTCGAGCGCGCGGACCTGCAGTCCCTGGGTTCCTCGCTGGACCTGGACGACGACACGCTCACCGCCGTGGTGCCCGCCCTCTCCTCCTGGCGGCGCAAGAGCCGGGAGCGTTCCACCGTCGACGGCTGGCGCTACCGCGCCACCTGGAAGTCCCTCACCGGCACGGCCGGTGGCGGGCACCCGGCCGGGACCTGGCTGGTGCTCGCACCGGCCGACGGCGAGCAGGCCTGGCTCGACTCCGTCGCCGGCGCCCTGGGAACCGACTCCGTACGGGTCGAGGTCACCACCCCGCAGCGCCGGGACCTGAGCGAGCGATTGAGCGAAACAGCCGCCGAACACGGCGAGTTCGCCGGGGTCCTGTCCCTGCTGGCAACGGCCGGTGAAGGCACCGATGACGCCACGACCGCGGGCCTGCTGCTGACGGCGACCGCCGTCCAGGCCCTGGGAGACGCGGGCATCGAGGCCCCGCTGTGGTGCGTGACGCGCACCGCCGTGGCCGTGGACCGCGCCGAACACCCGGCCCGGCCCGCCCAGTCCGCCGTCTGGGGCCTGGGCAGAGTGGCCGCACTGGAGCACCCGGAGCGCTGGGGCGGCCTCATCGACCTCCCCGACGACCTCGACGGCACCGCCCTGCGCCGCCTCGCCGCCGTCCTCGCCGACAGCGGTGACGAGGACCAGCTCGCCGTACGCACCACCGCGACCTTCGTCCGCCGCCTGGCACACCACCGGGCCGCACCGGTCCCCGAGCCGGCTGCGTCCCCCGAGTTCCGCCCCACCGGCACCGTGCTCGTCACCGGCGGCACCGGCGCCCTCGGCGGCCACGTCGCCCGATGGCTGGCCGAAGCGGGCGCCCAGCACCTGCTGCTGGTCAGTCGCCGGGGCGCCGACGCCCCCGGCGCCGGTGAACTGGCCGCGCAGATCGAGGACGCGGGCGCACGGGTCACCATCGCGGCGTGCGACACGGCCGACCGTGACGCGCTCCACGCCGTACTGGCCTCGATCCCCGACGAGCACCCGCTCACCGCGGTGTTCCACACCGCCGGCACCGTCGACGACGGCACCCTGGACACCCTCACTCCCGAACAGTTCGCCTCCGTACTGCGGGCCAAGGTCACCGCCACCCTCAACCTGCACGAGGCGACCCGCGGCCAGGACCTGACCGCCTTCGTGCTCTTCTCCTCCGTCGCCGGAACCCTCGGCGCACCCGGACAGGGCAACTACGCCGCCGCCAACGCCTTCCTGGACGCCTTCGCCGAACACCGCAGCGCCCACGGCCTGCCCGCGACCTCGCTGGCCTGGGGCCCCTGGGCCGAGACCGGAATGGCGGCCGACGGCACCGGCATCCAGGACCGCGTCCGCCGCGGCGGCTTCACCCCCATGGCACCCCGACTCGCCCTCACCGCCCTGCGGCAGGCGATCGAGCAGGACGCCACGACGCTGACCTTCGCGGACATCGACTGGCAGCGATACGCGGACGCGTTCGCCGTCACGCGCCCCAGCCCCTTCATCGGCGACCTGCCCGAACTGCACCGGGCCACGCAGCCCTCCGGGACACCGGAAGCCGCCCTGCGGGAACCGGCCCTGCGCCGGAACCTCGCCGGACTCTCCCCGGCCGCGCGCCCGCGCTTCGTCCTGGATCTGGTACGCACCCAGGTGGCGGCGGTCCTCGGGCACACCGGCACCACGGCCATCGGTGCCGAACACGCCTTCAGCGACCTCGGCTTCGACTCACTGACCACCGTCGAACTGCGGAACATCCTCATGGCCGCCACCGGCCTGAAACTGCCCGCGACCCTCGTCTACGACTACCCGACCCCGACCGCCCTCGCCGAGTTCCTGCTCGCCGAACTCCTGGGCAGCCTGCCCGAGTCCGGCACCGGCACCCCGGCCCTCACCGGCCGCGCCGCGGACGACGACCCCATCGCCATCGTCGGCCTGAACTGCCGCTTCCCCGGCGGCGTACGGTCCCCCGAGGACCTCTGGCAGCTGCTGAGCCGTGGCGAGGACGCGATCGGCGGGTTCCCCGCGGACCGCGGCTGGGACCTCGACGCCCTCGCCCGCGGCGCCTCCGCCACCCTCGAAGGCGGATTCCTCGACGGCGTCGGCCTCTTCGATGCCCCCTTCTTCGGCATCGCGCCCCGCGAGGCGCTGGCCATGGACCCCCAGCAGCGGCTGCTGCTGGAGACCTCCTGGGAGGCGTTCGAGCGGGCCGGTATCGACGCGACCACCCTGCGCGGCAGCCGCACCGGCGTCTTCGTCGGCACCAACGGCCAGGACTACGCCACGCTCCTGCGCCAGGGCACCGGCACCGCCGACGTGCGCGGCCACGTCGCCACCGGCAACACCGCCAGCGTCATGTCCGGCCGCCTCTCCTACGCCTTCGGCCTGGAGGGACCGGCCGTCACCGTCGACACCGCCTGCTCCTCCGCCCTGGTCGCCCTGCACATGGCTGCGAACGCCCTGCGCAACGGCGAGTGCACCCTCGCACTGGCCGGCGGCGTCTCGGTCATGTCCAGCCCCGACTCCTTCACGGAGTTCACGGTCCAGGGCGGGCTGGCCCCCGACGGGCGGTGCAAGCCGTTCGCCGACGCGGCCGACGGGACGAGCTGGTCCGAGGGTGTGGGCGTCCTCCTTCTCGAACGCCTCTCCGACGCGCGCCGCAACGGTCACGACGTATGGGGCATCGTGCGCGGCACCGCCGTCAACCAGGACGGCGCGTCCAACGGACTGACCGCGCCCAGCGGACGGGCCCAGCAGCGCGCCATCCGCCAGGCCCTCGCCGACGCCGACCTCGCCCCCGCCGACGTCGATGTCGTCGAGGCCCACGGCACCGGCACCACCCTCGGCGACCCCATCGAGGCACACGCCCTCATCTCCGCCTACGGACAGGACCGGCAGCGCCCGCTGCTGCTCGGCGCAATCAAGTCCAACCTGGGCCACACCCAGGCCGCCGCCGGTGTCGCCGGCACCATCAAGGTGCTCCTGGCGATGCGCCACGGCGTCCTGCCCGAGACCCTTCATCTCAACTCCCCGTCCTCGCACGTCGACTGGACGGACGGCACGGTCTCGCTCATCACCGAGCAGCAGACCTGGCCCGAGACCGGGCACGCCCGGCGGGCCGGCGTCTCCGCCTTCGGTGTCAGCGGCACCAACGCGCACGTCATCATCGAGCAGGCGCCGGACGCCGAGGAGCCCGTGGCACCGGAGCCCACCACGGTGCCGGGCATCGTGCCCTGGCCGGTGTCGGGCAAGTCCGAGGCCGCACTGGCGGCACAGATCGAGCAGGTCTCGGCGCTGACCGGCCCGTCACCGGTCGACGTGGGCCACTCCCTCGCCACCGGCAGGGCGGCGTTCGCCCACCGCGCGGTCCTCGCGGCTGACGGCGAGGGCGTACGGGAACTCGCACGCGGCGTCGCTCAGGAGGCCGACGGAAAACTCGCGGTGTTGTTCTCGGGGCAGGGTGCGCAGCGGGTGGGGATGGGTCGGGAGTTGTATGGCCGGTTCCCGGTGTTCGCCGAGGCGTTGGATGCGGTGCTTGGGCACTTCGATGCCGGGTTGCGGGATGTGATCTTCGGCGATGCGGATGCGGGGGGTCTGGACGAGACGGGGTTCACTCAGCCGGCGTTGTTCGCTGTCGAGGTGGCGTTGTTCCGGTTGGTGGAGTCTTTGGGTGTGCGTCCGGACTTTGTGGCGGGGCACTCGATCGGTGAGGTTGCTGCGGCGTATGTGGCCGGGGTGTTCTCGCTGGAGGATGCGTGCATGCTGGTGGCGGCTCGGGCTCGGCTGATGCAGGCCCTGCCTGCGGGCGGCGCGATGGTGGCTGTTCAGGCCGGTGAGGCCGAGGTGGCGGGGCGGCTGGTCGACGGGGTGTCGATCGCTGCGGTCAACGGCCCCGAGGCGGTCGTGATCGCCGGGGTTGAGCCCGAAGTGCTGCGTATCGCGGAGGAGTTGGCGGTCGAGGGGCGTAAGACGCAGCGGCTGTCGGTGAGCCACGCGTTCCATTCGCCGTTGATGGAGCCGATGCTGGAGGACTTCCGGCGGGTGGCCGAGGGGTTGTCGTTCGAGGCTCCGCAGGTCCCCATCGTGTCCAACGTGACCGGGAAGGTGGCCGCCGAGGAGCTGGTGTGTTCGCCCGGTTATTGGGTGCGGCATGTGCGGGAGACGGTGCGGTTCGCGGACGGTGTGCGGGCGCTGGAGGCCGAAGGTGCTTCGGTCTTCCTGGAGTTGGGTCCCGATGGCGTGCTGACGGCGATGGCGCAGCACATCTTGGAGGGTGCCGCGACGGCCGTTCCTGCCTTGCGCAAGGACCGGCCCGAGGAGACCGCTCTGCTGACCGCGCTCGCCCACCTGCATGTCGCGGGCATCGGGGTGGACTGGAGCGCATGGTTCGCCGGCGCCGGCGCCCGACGCGTCGACCTGCCCACCTACCCCTTCCAGCAGGAGTGGTACTGGCCGGAGGCGGCGCCCGCGGGACACCCGCAGGACGGCCCGCAGGATCCCGTGGATGCGGAGTTCTGGGACGCGGTGGAGCGCGAGGACCTCTCGTCGCTCTCGGACAGCCTCGAACTGGACGGTGCCGCACTGTCGGCCCTCGTCCCCGCCCTGTCCGCCTGGCGCCGCAAGCGCGTCGAGCGCTCGACCGTCGACGGCTGGCGCTACCACGTCACCTTCAAGCCGCTGGCCGGCACCGCGCCCGGCACCCTCGCCGGACCGTGGCTGGTGCTCGTACCGACGGACGGTGCCGACGACGAATGGACCGCTGCCGTAGTCGCGGCCCTCGGCGAGTCCGCCGTCACCGTCGAAGCCGACCCGACCGACCGTGCCGCGCTCACCGGACAGCTCGCCGAACTCGGCGCCCAGCAAGCTGAGTTCACGGGAGTGGTCTCCCTGCTCGCGGCCCCGTATGCCGACGCCCTCCCCGCCGGACCGGCATGGCCGGACGAGGCGGTAGCGGCACTGGCGGAGGCCGGAATCGACGCCCCGCTGTGGTGCGTCACCCGCGACGCGGTGTCGGTGGGCCGCTCGGAGACCGAAGTCAGCGTCGCCCAGGCGGCGGTGTGGGGGCTCGGCAGGGTCATGGCCCTGGACCACCCGGACCGCTGGGGCGGCCTGGTCGACGTGCCGCAGGTGCTCGGCCGGCGCTCGGCCGAGAGGCTCTGCGCCATACTGTCCGGCACCGGCGAGGACCAGGTGGCACTGCGGCCCTCCGGCGTCTTCGGGCGACGGCTGGTGCGCGCCACGGACGACACCGCCGTGACCCCGTGGCGGCCGACCGGCACGGTCCTCATCGTCGGCCCGGCCTCCGGAACCGGCGGACACTGCGCACGCTGGCTCGCCGAACAGGGCGCCCGGCACCTGGTGCTCGCCGACCCCACCGCACCGGACACCGCACGGCTGCGTGACGAACTCAACCCCCTGGGCGTGCCGTTGACGGTGCTCGACTGCGCACCGACCGACGGCGAGGCGCTGCTGACCGCGCTCGCCGCGCTCCCGGCGCAGGAGCCTCTGACCGCCGTGGTCTTCACGGACGGGCCGTCCGACGCCGACGGAACCCACACTGCCTTGGCCGCGCTGCGCGCCGATGTGGAGAGCCTGGCGGCTGTGGCCGAGGTGGCGGCCGTCGACCGTCCCCTCGACGCGTTCGTCCTCTTCTCCTCGATCGCCGGAACCTGGGGGGCCGGAGGCCGGGGCACCGAGGCGGCGGCCGGAGCGCAACTCGAAGCCCTGGCACGCACGTTGCGTACCCGCGGACTGCCGGCCACGGCGGTCTCGTGGGGCGGCTGGGCGGATACCGTCACCGACGGTCTGGCCGCCCACCTGAGGGCCAATGGGCTGCCCGCGATGGACCCCGCGCGGGCCCTGACCGCGCTCGCCCGCTCCCTCGGCACCGACACCCCCGCGGTGACGGTCGCCGACGTACGGTGGGACCGCTTCGCACCTGCCTTCACCCGCAACCGGCCGCAGGCCCTTTTCGCGGAACTGCCCGATGCCCGCGTGGTGTTGGCCGACCCGGATGACATCGCGCCGGGCGCGGCGGGTAGTGCGACAGGCCTGCGGGCCGAACTCGCCACCCGCTCGGAAGCGGAGCGCACCGAGTTCGTACTGGCCCTGGTCCGTGCCCAGGTGGCCGCGGTGCTCGGGTTCGCGGACGCCGACGCCGTACCCTCCGGCCAGGCGTTCAAGGATCTCGGCTTCGACTCGCTGACCGCGGTCGACCTGCGCAACCAGCTCGGCACCGCGACGGGCCTGGCCCTGCCGGCCACCCTTGTCTTCGACCACCCCACGGCCGACGCGCTCGCCGACCACCTGCGGGCCGAACTCCTGGGCGAGGACGCCGAGGAACTCCCCGCGGCGGCGTGGGCGAAGGGCGCCGGCGCCGCCGAGGACCCGGTCGTCATCGTCGGCATGAGCTGCCGCTACCCCGGCGGGATCCGCTCGCCCGAGGACCTGTGGCAGCTGGTCATGGGCGAGACGGACGCCATCGGCGGCTTCCCCACGGACCGCGGCTGGGACCTGGACCGGCTGCTGCACGGCGACCGGGACGGCGGCGGCCGGACCGTCGCCAGGGAAGGCGGATTCCTCTACGACGTGGCGGACTTCGACCCCGGATTCTTCGGGATCTCGCCGCGCGAGGCGATGGTGATGGACCCGCAGCAGCGCATCCTCCTGGAAACCTCCTGGGAGGCGCTGGAGCGCACCGGCATCGACCCGGCCGGGCTGCGCGGCGGTGACACGGGTGTGTTCATCGGTGGCGGCTCGGGCGACTACCGACCCGAAGCGGGCCAGCTGGGCCACGCCCAGACCGCGCAGTCGGCGAGCCTGCTCTCCGGGCGGGTGGCCTACCACTTCGGCCTGGAAGGCCCTACCGTCAGCGTCGACACGGCCTGCTCGTCATCGCTCGTGGCCCTCCACCTGGCCGCCCAGGCACTGCGCAACGGCGAGTGCTCCATCGCTCTGACCGGCGGCGTGACGGTGATGTCCAGCCCGGTGAACTTCGTCGAGTTCGGAGAGATGGGCGCCCTCGCGCCCGATGGGCGCTGCCGGGCCTTCGCCGACTCCGCGGGCGGTACCGGCTGGTCCGAAGGCGTCGGCGTCCTGGTCCTGGAGCGGCTCTCGGACGCCCGCCGCAACGGGCACGAGATCCTCGCCGTCCTGCGCGGCTCGGCCGTCAACCAGGACGGCGCCAGCAACGGCATCACCGCGCCCAACGGCCCCTCGCAGCGCCGTGTCATCCAGCGCGCGCTGGCCAACGCGGGGCTGGCGCCGGCCGACGTGGACGCGGTGGAGGCGCACGGCACGGGCACCACCCTGGGGGACCCCATCGAGGCGCAGGCACTGCTGGCCACGTACGGACAAAACCGCGAACGCCCCCTGATGCTGGGGTCGTTGAAGTCCAATATCGGCCACACCCAGGCAGCCGCCGGTGTCGCCGGCGTGATCAAGATGGTGCAGGCCATGCGCCACGGCATGCTGCCCAGGACCCTGCACGTCGACGAGCCCTCGGCTCATGTCGACTGGAGTGCCGGCGCGGTCGAGCTGCTGACGGACGCGGCCGACTGGCAGCGGCCGGGACGGCCCCGGCGGGCCGGCATCTCCGCCTTCGGCGCCAGCGGTACCAACTCCCATGTGATCATCGAGCAGTTCGAGCAGCCCGATCCGTCTGCCGGAACCGCACCCACGGGGGAGTTCCACGGCCTGCTGCCGGTGCCCGTATCGGCGGCCGCGCCGGAAGCTCTGCAGGCCCAGGCCCGGCAGCTGCACGCCTACGTGGCCGCCCGGCCCGAACTCACCACCGCCGGGCTCGCCCGGTCGCTGGGCACCACCCGCTCGGTCTTCGCGCACCGCGCCGCCGTCCTCGCCGGCGACCGCGACGACCTGCTCGGCGCCCTGGCCGCGCTCGCTGACGGCCGCATCTCGCCGCAGGTCGTACAGGCAGCGGCAGCGGCCCGCCGTGGCAAACTCGCGGTGCTGTTCTCCGGCCAGGGCACACAGCGCCTGGGCATGGGGCGGGAGCTGTACACCCGCTTCCCGGCGTTCGCCGAGGCATTCGACGCGGTGACCGCGCACCTGGACGCCGACCTGGAACGCCCTCTGCGGGACGTCATGTTCGACGACGCGGAGCGGCTCAACGAGACCGGCTTCACCCAGCCCGCGCTGTTCGCCATCGAGGTCGCACTGTTCCGCCTGGTCGAGTCCTGGGGCATCCGCCCGGACTTCGCCGCCGGGCACTCGATCGGTGAGATCGCGGCAGCACACGTGGCCGGGGTCTTCTCCCTGCAGGACGCCTGCAAGGTCGTGGCCGCACGGGCCCGGCTGATGAACGCTCTGCCGGCCGGCGGCGCCATGGTCGCCGTCCAGGCCACCGAGGAGGAGGCGACGGCGCTGCTGACCGAGGGAGTGTCGATCGCCGCCGTCAACGGGCCGCGGTCAACGGTCCTCTCCGGCGACGAGACCGCCGTCCTGGGCATTGCGGGGAAGTTCACCGCCGACGGGCGCAAAACTAGGCGTTTGCGGGTCAGCCATGCGTTTCACTCCCTGCACATGGACGCCATTCTTGAGGACTTCCGACGGGTCACCCGGAGCGTGGACTACCACGCCCCGCAGATCCCGCTCGTGTCCAATGTGACCGGCGAGGCAGCGACCGAAGCGCAGGTGTGCTCCCCGGACTACTGGGTGCGCCACGTCCGCGAAGCCGTCCGTTTCGGCGACGGTGTCCGCACCCTCACCGAGCGCGGGGTGACCGCCTTCCTGGAGCTCGGCCCCGACGGCGCGCTGTGCGCCATGGCCCAGGAGACCCTGGACACCCTGCCCTCGCCGGCGGTCACCGTGCCCGCGCTGCGCGGTGACCGCGGCGAACAGGAGGCCGTGGTCACCGCCCTCGCCCGGCTGTACGTCGACGGAGCCGGCCCGGACTGGGACGCCCTGCTCGCAGAGGCAGCCGGCGAGCCCCGCCGCACCGACCTGCCCACCTACCCCTTCCAGCACCAGCGGTACTGGCCGGCCAACCAGCCGGCCACCGACCCCGCCGCACCGGGCGGCGAGGACGACGGCTTCTGGTCGGCGGTACGCGAGGCCGACTTCGCCTCCCTGGAGACGACACTGCATGTCGATGGCGACGCACTGGCCAAGGTGCTGCCCGCGCTCGCGGACTGGCGTCGCAGGCGTGGCGAGGAGAGCACCGTCGACGGCTGGCGGCAGCAGATCACCTGGCAGCCGCTGACCGCGCAGCCCGCCCGCACCCCGGCAGGTACCTGGCTCGCCGTACTCCCGGCCGGATACACCGACGACCCCTGGGCCGCCGACGCCGTCGCCGCCCTGGGCCCGGACACCTTACGGCTGGAAGCGCCCGGCCCCGACCGCGCGGCGCTGGCCGCACGGCTGCACCAACTGGCGGCCGACGGGCACGAGTTCACCGGAGTGGTGTCCCTGCTCGCCCTTGCCACCGCACCCGGACACGGTGCGGAGGCGCCCGAGGGACTGGCTCTGACCGCAGCCCTGATCCAGGCGCTCGGCGACGCGGACGTCGCCGCACCCCTGTGGTGCGTCACCCGCGGTGCGGTCGCCGCCGCGCCCTCCGAGCCGGTACCCGGGCTCGCCCAGGCCGCGGTATGGGGCCTGGGACGGGTCGCCGCCCTGGAACACCCGCAGCGCTGGGGAGGTCTGATCGACCTGCCCGACACCCTCGACGAGCGGTCCACGGCCCGCTTCGCCGAAACCCTCGCGGCCCCCGGCGGCGAGGACCAGATCGCCATCCGGCCCGCGGCCGCCCTCGGCCGCCGGCTGGTCCCCGTCCCGGCCGGGCGCGGCACACAGGAGTGGAACCCCACCGGCACCGTCCTGATCACCGGCGGCACCGGAGCGCTGGGCGCCCACGTCGCCCGTCGCCTCGCCGAGGCGGGCGCCCGGCACCTGCTGCTCCTCAGCCGCCGAGGCGCCGAAGCCCCCGGCGCGGACGGACTGCGGGCCGAACTCACCGCCCTGGGCGCCGAGGTCACCCTCACCGCCTGTGACGTCGCCGACCGCGACGCGCTCGGCGAGGCCCTCGCCGCGATTCCCGACGGAGCACCACTGACCGGCGTGATCCACACGGCGGGTGTCCTGGACGACGGAGTTCTCGACAGCCTCACCCCGGACCGCTTCGAGGCCGTCTTCCGCGCCAAGGCCGCCTCGGCCCTGGCCCTGCACGACCTCACCCGGGACCTGGACCTGGCCGTGTTCGCCCTGTTCTCCTCGTCCTCCGGAGTGGTCGGCAACGCCGGCCAGGCCAACTACGCCGCCGCCAATGCCGTCCTGGACGCCCTCGCCGAACAGCGCCGGGCCCAGGGCCTGGCAGCGACCTCGATCGCCTGGGGCGTGTGGGGCGGCGGCGGAATGGCCGACGGCCACCGGGCGGCCGACGTGGCCCAGCGCATCGGAATCCGCCCGCTGGACCCGGACCTCGCCGTCGTCGCGCTGCGCCGGGCCGTCCTGGACGGGCGGCCCACCGAGGTCGTCGCCGACATCGAACGCGACCGGTTCGTCCGCTCCTTCACCGCCGTACGGCCCAGCCCGCTCCTCGGCGAGCCGGCCGTCGCCGAGCACGAGGCGGCGGACAGCGGCGGGAATACCGGCGACGCGCTGCGCGAGCAGCTGACGGGCCTGCCGCCCGCCAAGCGCTCCGACGCCGTACTGGACCTGGTCCGCACCCGGGCCGCGGCCGTACTGGGACACCCCACGGCCGACGCGGTAGCCGCCGACCGGGCGTTCCGCGACCTCGGCTTCGACTCCCTCAGCGCCGTCGAACTACGCAACCAGCTGGGCGCCGCGACCGGGCTGAGCCTGACCGCCACGCTCGTCTTCGACCATCCCCACCCCGCCGACCTGGCGCACCACATCCTGAGCCTGCTCGTCCCCGACGAGGGACCGGGGCAGGGGGCCGGCGACGCCGACCTGGACTCCTCCGGCATCAGGGCCCTGCTCGCCTCCGTCCCCATGAGCCGACTGCGGGAAATCGGCGTACTCGAACCCCTGATGAAGCTCGCCGCCGAGCAGAGCGCGGCGTCCAACGGCGAGGCCGCCGCCACCACGGCGGCAGACGCCTTCGACGACTCGATCGACGCGATGGACGTCGCCGACCTGGTGCAGGCGGCACTCGACGGCAATTCCTCCCAAGAGCGCTGAAAGAGCGGACCATGACCACATCCAGTGAAACCGTCGTCGCGGCCCTTCGCGCTTCGCTGAAGGAAGCCGAGCACCTGCGCCGGCAGAACCACAAGCTCGTCGCCGCGGCCACGGAACCGATCGCGATCGTCGCGATGAGCTGCCGGTACCCCGGTGGCGTGCACTCACCCGAGGAGCTGTGGAAGCTCCTGGCCGCCGGCGACGACGCGATCGGTGCCTTCCCCACGGACCGCGGCTGGGACCTGGACGCCCTACGGGGGGCCGGGGTCGACCAGCGCGGCAACGCCGTCAGCCAGGAAGGCGGCTTCCTCGACGGTGCGGGGGACTTCGACGCGGACTTCTTCGGCATCTCGCCGCGTGAATCCGTCACCATGGATCCACAGCAGCGGCTGCTGCTGGAGACCTCCTGGGAGGCGATCGAACGGGCCGGCATCGACCCGGCGTCCCTGCGCGGCAGCCGCACCGGAGTGTTCGTCGGCACCAACGGCCAGGACTACGCCTATCTGCTGGTGGGCTCCCTGGCCGATGCCACCGGCGACATCGGCACCGGAATCGCCGCCAGCGCCACCTCCGGTCGGCTGTCGTACACGCTCGGCCTGGAAGGCCCGGCGGTGACGGTCGACACGGCGTGCTCCTCCTCGCTCGTGGCCTTGCACGCGGCGACCCACGCCCTGAGGGCCGGTGAGTGCTCACTGGCTCTGGTCGGCGGCGTGAACGTCATGTCGTCGCCCGGTTCCCTGATGGAGTTCAGCCGGCAGGGCGGGCTTGCGGCGGACGGCCGGTGCAAGGCGTTCGCCGACGCGGCCGACGGCACCGGCTGGTCGGAGGGCGTAGGCATCCTCCTCGTCGAGCGTCTGAGCGATGCCCGCCGCAACGGCCACCCCGTTCTTGCCGTGGTCCGGGGTTCGGCCGTCAACCAGGACGGCGCCTCCAACGGATTCACCGCGCCCAGCGGGCCGTCGCAGCAGCGGGTGATCCGGCAAGCTCTGGCGAGCGCCGGTTTGTCGTCCGGTGATGTGGATGTGGTGGAGGCGCATGGTACGGGGACGTCGCTGGGTGATCCGATCGAGGCTCAGGCGTTGCTGGCCACGTATGGGCAGGACCGGGCCGAAGGTCAGCCGTTGTGGTTGGGGTCTGTGAAGTCGAATCTCGGTCATACGCAGGCGGCGGCCGGGGTGGCGGGGATCATCAAGATGGTCCTGGCGATGCGGCACGGTGTTCTGCCGCGGACCCTGCATGTGGATGCGCCGTCGTCGCATGTCGACTGGTCGTCCGGTGCGGTGGAGCTGCTGACGGAGTCCCGGGAGTGGCCCAAGGCCGACCGTCCGTGGCGGGCCGGTGTGTCGTCGTTCGGCATCAGCGGCACCAACGCCCACGTGATCGTGGAACAGGCAGACCCGGTCGAAGAGCCCGCAATGGAAGGGGAGTTGGCGCCCACCGTGGTGCCGTGGCCGGTGTCGGGCAGGTCCGAGGAGGCGCTGGCGGCGCAGATCGAGCAGATCTCGTTGCTCAGGGGCTCGTCGCCACCGGCGGATGTGGGGTACTCGCTCACCTCGGGCCGTGCGGCCTTCGCCTACCGGGCGGTGCTGCTGGCGCAGTGCCCGGACGGTGAGCTGTCCGAAGCGATCCGGGGCCGCGCGGAGACGGGCCGCTCGCTGGCGGTGTTGTTCTCGGGGCAGGGTGCGCAGCGGGTGGGGATGGGTCGGGAGTTGTATGGCCGGTTCCCGGTGTTCGCCGAGGCGTTGGATGCGGTGCTTGGGCACTTCGATGCCGGGTTGCGGGATGTGATCTTCGGCGATGCGGATGCGGGGGGTCTGGACGAGACGGGGTTCACTCAGCCGGCGTTGTTCGCTGTCGAGGTGGCGTTGTTCCGGTTGGTGGAGTCTTTGGGTGTGCGTCCGGACTTTGTGGCGGGGCACTCGATCGGTGAGGTTGCTGCGGCCCATGTGGCCGGGGTGTTCTCGCTGGAGGATGCGTGCACCCTGGTGGCGGCTCGGGCTCGGCTGATGCAGGCCCTTCCTGCGGACGGTGCGATGGTGGCTGTCCAGGCCGCGGAGGCCGAGGTGGCGGGGCGGCTGGTCGACGGGGTGTCGATCGCTGCGGTCAACGGCCCCGAGGCGGTCGTGATCGCCGGGGTTGAGCCCGAAGTGCTGCGTATCGCGGAGGAGTTGGCGGTCGAGGGGCGCAAGACCCAGCGGCTGTCGGTGAGCCACGCGTTCCATTCGCCGTTGATGGAGCCGATGCTGGAGGACTTCCGGCGGGTCGTGGAGGGGCTGTCGTTCAAGGCTCCGCAGGTCCCCATCGTGTCCAACGTGACCGGGAAGGTGGCCGCCGAGGAGCTGGTGTGTTCGCCCGGTTATTGGGTGCGGCATGTGCGGGAGACGGTGCGGTTCGCGGACGGTGTGCGGGCGCTGGAGGCCGAAGGTGCTTCGGTCTTCCTGGAGTTGGGTCCCGATGGCGTGCTGACGGCGATGGCGCAGCACATCTTGGAGGGTGCCGCGACGGCCGTTCCTGCCTTGCGCAAGGACCGGCCCGAGGAGACCGCTCTGCTGACCGCGCTCGCCCACCTGCATGTCGCGGGCATCGGGGTGGACTGGAGCGCATGGTTCGCCGGTGCCGGCGCCCGCCGTGTCGACCTGCCCACCTACCCCTTCCAGCACGAGCGGTACTGGCCCAGGCCCGCCGCGTCGGCGGGTGATGTCGCCGCCGCCGGGCTCCTGCCCGCCGAGCACCCGTTGCTGGGCGCGGCGGTGCCGCCGGCGGGCACGGGCGGGCTGCTGTTCACCAGCCGGCTGTCGACGCGGACCCACCCCTGGCTGCGGGATCATGTGGTGGACGGGGCGTACGTCTTCCCCGCCGCCGGGTTCCTCGAACTGGCCGTCCACGCGGGCGACCAGGTCGGCTGCGACCGCGTCGGCACACTCGCCTTCACCGAGCCGCTCGTACTGGCCGAGGACGACGCCGTACTCCTCCAGGTGTGGGCCGGGGCCCCCGACGCGGACGGCGTGCGCGAGGTACGCGTCTCCTCGCAGGCCGCGGACGGAGCCGACCGGTCGTGGACGGACCACGCCACCGGCACGCTGACCTCCGAAGAACGCAAAGAAGAAGGGACAGGAGCACGCACAGGAGAACACCCGGCACACGGAGCGACGGAGTTCGACGCCTCGGTGTGGCCGCCGACCGGTGCCGAAGCGGCGGACCCGGCGGACTTCGCGGAGGACGTCGAGCACGGAACGGTGTTCCGGACCGTACGCGCCGTGTGGAACCGCGGCGACGAGACCTTCGTCGAGGCAGCGCTCCCGGGCCAGGTGGAGGACGCCGCGGAATTCGGCCTGCACCCGGCGCTGCTGGAAGCGGTGACGCAGGTGGCCGGATGCGACGGTGACCGTGTGCCCGCGGCCTGGAACGGGGTCGCGCTGCATGCCGGTGGGGCTTCAGAGGTGCGGATACGCATCGTGAAGACCGGGCAGGACGTGTTCTCCGTCGTCGTGGCGGACACCGCGGGCGCGCCCGTCCTGTCGGCGGACTCACTGGTCCTGGGTGCCAGGGGACCCCTGCGGCAGCCGACCCGCGGCACGAGCGCGGAACAGGGTGCGCTGCTGCGGCTGGACTGGGTGGCGGCCCCGGAGGCGCCGGCAGGCGGCGAGGTGCGCAGCGTGACGCTCGACGCCGACGGACTGGCGTCGTCGGTGGACGTTCCCGAGCTGGTCGTGTTCCCGGTGTCCGGTGCGGGCGCCGAAGCCCCGGGAGCGGTGCACGAACTGACCGCGCAGGTACTGGAGGTGATGCAGGAGTGGCTCGCTGGAGAGCGGTTCGCCGCGTCCCGGCTGGTGTTCGTGACCTGCGGCGCGGTGTCCGGCGACGATCTGGCCTCGGCGGCGGTGTGGGGACTGGTGGGGTCGGCGCAGTCGGAGAACCCGGACCGGTTCGTCCTGGTGGACGCAACGGATGCGGATCTCCCGGCCCTCCTGCCGCGCCTACCGGGCCTGCTCGCGGCCGGTGACGACCGGTTCCTCGTACGCGACGGCACGGTGCAGGTGGGCAGGCTGGCCCGGCAGACCGCACCGGACGACAGCACACCCCGCGTCCCCGCCTGGGACCCGGACGGCACGACGCTGATCACCGGCGGTACGGGTGGTCTGGGCGGCCTCCTGGCTCGGCATCTGGTGGCCGAGCGCGGCGCCAAGCACCTCGTCCTGCTGAGCCGCAGGGGCGAGGCCGCGCCGGGAGCCGCGGAGCTGCGTGCGGAGCTGACCGCGCTCGGCGCCGACGTGACGATCGAGGCCTGCGACACCACCGACCGGACCGCGCTCGGGCGGGTGTTGGACTCCCTCGCGCATCCGCTGACCGCGGTGGTCCACGCGGCCGGTGTGCTGGACGACGGTGTGGTCACGTCGCTGACCGCCGAGCGGCTGTCCGGCGTGCTGCGCCCGAAGGTGGACACGGCCTGGCATCTGCACGAACTCACCCGGGAGAGGAGCCTCGGCGCGTTCGTCGTCTTCTCCTCGGTCTCCGGAGTCATCGGCGGCGCCGGCCAGGGCAACTACGCCGCGGGCAACGTCTTCCTCGACGCCCTGGCCAGGCACCGTGCCGCCCAGGGCCTGCCCGCCCAGTCCCTCGCGTGGGGCGCTTGGGCACAGGCGAGCGGAATGACGGGAACACTGTCAGAGGCGGACATGCAGCGGATCGCGGCGACCGGTGTGCCGCCGCTCACCGCCGAGCAGGGCCTGGCGTTGTTCGACACCGCCATCGCGCTGGACGAGCCCTACCTCGTCGCCCTCGGCCCGGTCGCCACGGGCACCCGGAGCCGCGACACCGTACCGCCGGTGCTCCGGGGCCTGATCAAGGGCGCCCGGCGTACGGCCGCCGGTTCCACGGCCGGCGCCGAAGCCGCCGCCACGCTCGGCCGCCGACTGGCGGAGGCGGGAGCGGAGGAGCGCACACGCCTGATGACCGGCCTCGTGAGGACCGAGGCCGCCGCCGTGCTCGGGCATGCGTCGGACAAGGCGATCGACGCCCGGCGGGAGTTCCACGACCTGGGCTTCGACTCGCTGACCGCCGTCGAGCTGCGCAACCGGCTCTCCACCGCCACGGGCCTCAGGCTCACCGCCACCCTTGTCTTCGACCACCCCAGCCCCCTCGCACTCGCCGAACACCTCGTCTCCCAGCTCGTGGATGAAGCCCAGGCCGCCACGGGCCCGGCCCTCCAGGCGGAGCTCGCACGGCTCGACCGTGCACTCGCAGCCGGTGCGCCCGACGCCCGCACCAAAGCCGCCGTCGCCAACCGCCTGTCGCAGATCCTGGACCAGTGGCGAGGGGCCGAGGCGGAGGAGAGCGTCGCCGAGCGGATCGAAGCCGCCGGCGCCAAGGAAATCTTCGCCTTCATCGACAACGAACTCGGGCGTCACAGCGATCGCTGAGTCCCGGCCCCCTATTTGCACGGAAGGTTCCTCGTCATGCCGAATGACAACGAGCTCGTTGACTACCTGAAGTGGGTCACGAACGACTTGCACCAGACCCGCCGACGGCTTCGGGAGGCAGAGTCCGCCCATCAGGAGCCCATAGCCATCGTCGGGATGTCCTGCCGGCTGCCGGGCGGAGTGCGCTCGCCCGAAGAGCTCTGGCAATTGCTGAGCGACGGCCGCGACGGCATCTCGGCGTTCCCCACGGACCGTGGATGGAACCTGGGGCTGCTCACCGGTGACGGAAGCGGCAGCAGCACGACGGCCGAAGGCGGCTTCGTGGACGCCGCCGGCTTCGACGCCTCCTTCTTCGGCATCTCGCCCCGCGAGGCCGTGGCCATGGATCCGCAGCAGCGCATCCTGCTGGAGACGTCCTGGGAAGCACTGGAGCGCGCCGGAATCGACGCCGTGTCCCTGCGCGGCACCGAAACCGGTGTCTTCGTCGGCACGAACGGCGTCGACTACACCAACGTCGTGCTGAACTCCCGCGAGGACGTCGAGGGTCACGCCGGCACCGGCCTCGCCGGCAGCGTCCTGTCCGGCCGGCTCTCGTACACCTACGGGCTGGAGGGTCCGGCGGTCACCGTCGACACGGCCTGCTCCTCCTCGCTCGTCTCCCTGCACCTGGCGGCCCACGCGCTGCGCTCCGGTGAGTGCTCGCTCGCCCTGGCCGGGGGCGTGACGGTGCTGTCGTCGCCGATGAGCTTCGCCGGATTCAGCCGGCAGGGCGGGCTTGCGGCGGACGGCCGGTGCAAGGCGTTCGCCGACGCGGCCGACGGCACCGGCTGGTCGGAGGGCGCGGGTGTCCTCGTGCTGGAGCGTCTGTCCGACGCCCGCCGTAACGGGCACGAGATCCTCGCCGTCGTCCGCGGCTCGGCCGTCAACCAGGACGGCGCCTCCAACGGTCTGACGGCACCCAACGGCCCGGCCCAGCAGCGGGTGATCCGGCAGGCCCTGGCCGGCGCCGGTTTGTCGTCCGGTGATGTGGATGTGGTGGAGGCGCACGGTACGGGGACGTCGCTGGGTGATCCGATCGAGGCTCAGGCGTTGCTGGCCACGTATGGGCAGGACCGGGCCGAAGGCCAGCCGTTGCTGTTGGGGTCTGTGAAGTCGAATCTCGGTCATACGCAGGCGGCGGCCGGGGTGGCGGGGATCATCAAGATGGTCCTGGCGATGCGGCACGGTGTTCTGCCGCGGACCCTGCATGTGGATGCGCCGTCGTCGCATGTCGACTGGTCGTCCGGTGCGGTGGAGCTGCTGACGGAGTCCCGGGAGTGGCCCAAGGCCGACCGTCCGTGGCGGGCCGGTGTGTCGTCGTTCGGCATCAGCGGCACCAACGCCCACGTCATCATCGAGCAGGCACCGGCCGCCGAGGAGCCCGACGACCAGGGCGATGAAGGCCCGCAGACCGCGGCGCCGGTCGTTCCGTCGACCGTGCCGTGGCTCCTCTCCGCACGGTCCGAGAACGCACTGGCCGCGCAGCTCGAGCAGATCACTGCGCTGAGCGGCCCCTCGCCGGTCGACCTGGGCTTCTCGCTGGCGACCTCCCGCGCACACCTGGAGCGCCGTGCGGTGCTTCTGGCCGGGAGCGACGGGACGGCCGAGGTCGCGCGCGGCCTCGCCCAGGACACGGCCGGGAAGTTCGCCGTGCTGTTCTCGGGTCAGGGTGCGCAGCGGGTGGGGATGGGCCGGGAGTTGTACGGCCGGTTCCCGGTGTTCGCCGAGGCGTTGGATGCGGTGCTTGCGCAGTTCGATGGTGAGCTGCGGGATCTGCGCGCGGTGATGTTCGGTGAAGCGACCGGCCTGGACGAGACCGGGTTCACTCAGCCGGCGCTGTTCGCCGTCGAGGTGGCGCTGTTCCGGCTGGTGGAGTCCTGGGGGATCCGTCCGGACTTTGTGGCGGGGCACTCGATCGGTGAGATCGCGGCGGCCCATGTGGCCGGGGTGTTCTCGCTGGAGGACGCGTGCACCCTGGTGGCGGCTCGGGCCCGGCTGATGCAGGCCCTTCCTGCGAACGGTGCGATGGTGGCTGTCCAGGCCGCGGAGGCCGAGGTGGCGGGGCGGCTGGTCGACGGGGTGTCGATCGCTGCGGTCAACGGCCCCGAGGCGGTCGTGATCGCCGGGGTTGAGCCCGAAGTGCTGCGTATCGCGGAGGAGTTGGCGGCCGAGGGGCGCAAGACCCAGCGGCTGTCGGTGAGCCACGCGTTCCATTCGGCGCTGATGGAGCCGATGCTGGAGGAATTCCGGCGGGTCGTGGAGGGGCTGTCGTTCAAGGCTCCGCAGGTCCCCATCGTGTCCAACGTGACCGGGGAGCTCGCCGCCGAGGAGCTGGTGTGTTCGCCCGGTTATTGGGTGCGGCATGTGCGGGAGACCGTGCGCTTCGCGGACGGCGTGCGAACGCTGGAGGCCGAAGGTGCTTCCGTCTTCCTGGAGTTGGGTCCGGACGGTGTGCTGACGGCGATGGCGCAGCACAGCCTGGACGGCGCCGCGACCGCCGTTCCGGCCCTGCGCAAGGACCGGCCCGAGGAGACCGCTCTGCTGACCGCGCTCGCGCGGCTGCACGTCACGGGCGTGGCGGTGGACTGGGCCGCGTGGTTCGCCGGTACCGGCGCCCGCCGCGTCGACCTGCCCACCTACCCCTTCCAGCACGAGCGGTACTGGCCCAGGCCCGCCGCGTCCGCGGGTGAGGTCACCGCGGCCGGACTCCTGCCCGCCGAGCACCCCCTGCTGGGCGCGACGCTGACGCTCGCGGACTCCGAGGCGGTGCTCCTCACCGGCAGTCTGTCGCTGCAGACGTACCCGTGGCTGACCGACCACGCGATAGGCGACAACGTCCTCTTCCCGGGTGCCGGCTTCCTGGAACTGGCGATGCGCGCCGGAGATCAGGTCGGCTGTGACCGGGTCGAGGAGTTCATCCTGCTCGCCCCGCTGGTGCTCACGGAGGAGAGTGCCGCACAGGTCCAGGTGCTGGTCGGCGCCCCTGGCGAGACGGGAGCCCGTGCGCTCTCCGTGCACTCGCGCTCCGGCAGTGCCGCCGACGAGCCATGGATCCAGCACGCCAGTGGCACCCTGACCACCGGGGAGCGGATCGCGGACTTCGGTTCCCGGGCCTGGCCGCCGCGGGACGCGGTGGCCGTCGACCTGGAGGGCTTCTACGACGGGACCGGGTACGGTCCGGCCTTCCAGGGCCTGCGCGCGGTGTGGCGGCGCGAGGACGAGGCCTTTGTGGAGGTCGCCCTGCCGGGCCGGGTCGCGGAGGAGGCGGAGTCCTTCGGGATCCACCCGGCGCTGCTGGACGCGGTGCTGCAGGCCCACCGGATGGCCGGTGTCGGCGGCGACGACGACCAGCTCATGCCGTTCGTCTGGCAAGGTGTGTCGCTGCACGCCGGCGGCGCCTCGGTCCTGCGGGCCCGCGTCGTGAAGACCGGTGAGGACTCGGTGTCCATCGCGGCCGTCGACGTCGAAGGCGCGCCTGTCCTGTCCGCCGAGGCACTGGTGCTGCGCGGCCAACTGGCCGGTGCGGCAGCACCGGGCATGCGGCGCAGCGCCGAGCACGACGCGCTGCTGTCGTTGGACTGGGTGGCCGCCCCCGAGGTGCCGCCCGCCGACATCCGCTGGGTGTCCCTGGGCACCGACGAACTCGGCGTGGGCGCCTCGGTCGCCTCCCTGGCGGACCTCACCGGCAATGAGGACCTCGTGGTGGTCCCCGTCTCCGGTACGGGCGATGACCTGCCCGCCGCAGCGCACGAGCTCACCGCCCGGGTCCTGGGCCTGCTCCACGAGTGGGAGCAGCAATCCGGCGCCGCGCGCCTGGTGTTCGTCACGCGCGGCGCCGTATCCGCCGAAGAGGGCGAGTCCGTGCGGGACTTGGCCGCGGCCGCGGTGTGGGGCCTGGTGCGCTCGGCGCAGTCGGAGAGTCCGGGACGGATCGCACTCCTGGACCTTGAGGACGGCGACGGGGGGCTCGCCGCGGTACGCGCGGACCTTCCGGGCCTGCTGGCCACCGATGACGCCCAGTTCGTCGTACGCGACGGTGCCGTCCGGGTGGGCCGGCTGGCCGTCCTGGGCAGCGGCGCGGGACTGCTGCCGCCCGCCGGAGTGCCGTGGCGGCTGGACGCCGCGGCCAAGGGCGGCCTCGACACGCTGATGCTCGCGCCCTGCCCGCAGTCCCTGGAGCCGCTCGCACCGGGGCAGGTCCGGCTGGCGGTCCAGGCCGCCGGGGTGAACGTCCGCGACGTACGGAGCGCCCTGGGCGAGGACCCGGGCGAGGCCGTGCCGATGGGCGCCGAGGCAGCCGGCGTGGTGACCGAGACCGGACCCGAGGTGCGTCAACTGCACCCAGGGGACCGCGTGATGGGCCTCGTGCCCGGCGCCTTCGGCCCGGTGGCCGTCGCCGACGAGCGGCTCCTGACCCGTATCCCCGACGGCTGGTCGTCCGACCGGGCCGCTTCCGTACCGCTGGCCTTCCTGACCGCCCTGCACGCTCTGAAGGACCTCGCCGGCCTGCGGCCGGGCCAGTCGCTCCTCGTGCATGCCGGTGCCGGAGGCGTCGGCACGGCGGCGATCCAGCTGGCGCAGCACCTCGGCGCCGAGGTCTTCGCCACGGCCGACGAGGGGGAGTGGGACACCCTGCGGGAACTGGGCGTCGCGCACGACCACTTCGCCTCGTCCCGCACCACCGACTTCGAGCAGCGCTTCCTGGAGGTCACCGAAGGCCGCGGCGTGGACGTGGTGCTCAGCGCCCTGGAGGGCGAATTCGCCGACGCCGCCCTGCGGTTGACCGCAGCGGGCGGCCACTTCCTGGACATGGGCAGTACTGTCCGTGACCCCGAGTCCGCCGCCCCGGTGCACTACCGCACCCTCGAACTCGCCGAAGCGGACCCGGACCGGACCCAGGAGATGCTCGGCGAACTGCTGGAGCTGTTCGACCGGGGCGTGCTGCGCCCGCTGCCCGTCGCCACCTGGGACGTACGACGGGCTCCCGAGGCCTTCGGCCACCTGAGCCGCACGGAGCACATCGGCAAGACCGTGCTGACCATGCCGCGCGCCTGGTCCCCGGACGGCACCGTACTGATCACCGGCGGCACCGGCGGACTGGGCCGCGAACTCGCCCGGCACCTGGTGACCGAGCGCGGCGTACGCCACCTGCTGCTGGTCAGCCGCAGCGGCCCCGACGCACCCGGGGCGGGTGACCTGCGGGACGAACTGGCCACCCACGGCGCCGAGGTCACCGTCCTCGCCTGCGACGTGGCCGACCGCCGGGCGGTCGCCGCGGCCGTGGCGTCGGTGCCTGCCGCGCACCCGCTGACCGCCGTGATCCACACCGCTGGTGTCCTCGACGACGGCGTGGTGACCTCGTTGACCCCCGAGCGGCTGTCGGCCGTATTGCGCCCGAAGGCGGATGCCGCCTGGCATCTGCACGAGGCCACGAAGGACCTCGACCTGGCCGCGTTCGTGCTGTACTCCTCCATCTCGGGCGTGACCGGCGCCCCCGGCCAGGGCAACTACGCCGCGGGCAACGTCTTCCTCGACGCGCTCGCCCGGCACCGCAGGGCGCAGGGCCTGCCCGCGCAGTCCCTCGCCTGGGGCGCCTGGGCCCAGAGCGGCGGCATGACGGCCACCCTGTCCGACGCGGACCTGCAGCGGATCGCCTCCTACGGAGCCAAGCCGCTGACTGTCGAGCAGGGCCTGGCGCTGTTCGACGCGGCCGGGGCGTGCGACGCGGCCCACCTCGTCGCGCTCGGCCGGACCTCAGGCCCGATGCGCGTCGAGGGCCCCGTACCGCCCGTACTGCGCGGCCTGGTCACGTCCCGTCGCCGCGCCGCCGGGACCACCGCCACCGGCGCCGACCCGGCCGGCCGGGTCACCGGGCGGCTCGCGGAACTGGATGAGGACGAGCAGACCGCCTACCTGGCCGACCTCGTACGCACCGAGGCCGCCGCCGTGCTCGGGCACGCCTCGGCCGAGGGCGTCGAGACCCACCGGGAGTTCCTTGAGCTGGGGTTCGACTCACTGACCTCGGTCGAGCTGCGCAACCGGCTCGCCGCGGCCACCGGGCTGCAACTGCCCGCGACCGTGGTCTTCGAGAACAAGACTCCGGAAAAGCTCGCCACTTGGCTGCGCGGCGAACTCGTGGCGCGGCCCGGCCAGGGCGGCTCCTCGTCCGGTGCCGGCCTCGTCGGCGCGGGCGCCGGGGAGCAGGTCGACTGGCTCGAACAGCGCTTCCTCACCTCCATCAGGGAGGACAAGATCGCGGAAGCCATGCGGCTGGTGTCGGCCATGGGCGGCGTCGGCGGCCCGAACTTCGAGAACACGGCCGAGCTGGAGGACCTGCCGCTGCCGACCACGCTCGCCGAGGGCCCCGCCTCGCCGATGCTGATCTGCATCAGCACGCCCACCGCCAACGGCGGCGTTCAGGAGTACGCCAGGTTCGCCGCCCGTTTCCGGGGAAAGCGAAAGGTCATCGCCCTGCCGCTGGTCGGCTTCGCCCCGGGCGACCCGCAGCCGGCCACGGCCGAGTGCGCGGCCCGGTCGATCGCGGAGAGCGCGCTGCGTGCGAGTGACGGCGAGCCCTTCATCCTGGTCGGACACTCCTCCGCCGGCTCGTACTCCTACGCGGCCGCGGGTCTGCTGGAGAGCACCTGGGGCATCAAGCCCGCGGGCTTGGTGCTGCTGGACACCCTCAGCATCCGGCACGAGTCGCACGAGGAGATCGACTACGGCGGCCTGCTGCGGGCGAACTTCCTCGCCGCGGAGGCCTCCCAGGTGCGGATCACCAACGCCAAGATGTCCGCGATGGGGCGGTGGATGCGCCTGCTGAACAGCATCGACGTACAGCAGATGACCGCCCCTGTGCTGAGCATTCAGGCGACGCGGCTGTACCCCGGCATCCAGGCCGACGGCGACGGACTGAGCAAGAAGATCCCGACGGCCGACATCGTCAAGCTGGACGCGGACCACCTCTCCATCGTCCGGACCGACGCCCCGGCGGCAGCGGAGGTCGCGGACAACTGGCTCGAATCCGTATTCGGAGCGTGACAGTGGCACAGTGACACGCCACGGCGGGCGGCCCCGGGGCCGCCCGCCGTGACGTGTCTGCGCTACCAGACCACCGGCAGGTCGGTGAGGCCGCCGGACAGCCGGCCGTCCTTCTCCCGCAGCTCGTCCACCGGACGTGCCAGGCACAGGCCGGGCAGGCGGGTGAACAACTGGGTGAAGACCGTCTGCAGCTCGATGCGCGCCAGGGGCGCGCCGATGCAGTGCCAGATGCCGTGGGCGAAGGTCAGGTGCGGGTTGGGAGCCCTGGTGATGTCGAAGCGCTCCGGTGCGTCGAAGGCCCGCTCGTCGAAGTTGGGGAGGCTGAAGTCGAACAGGACCAGCTCCCCGGACCGTATCGTCACTCCGTCCATCGTGACGTCCTCGGTGGCATAGCGCGGCAGGATCGACCCGCCGGCCTTGGCCGCCCGCAGCACCTCTTCCACGGCGTGGGTCATCACGGCGGGGTCCGCCAGCGCCGCCGCGAGCTGCTCGGGGTGGGTGGCCAGGAGCACCAGGCCGTGATCCATGATGCTGACGACGCTGTCCACCCCGGCGAACAACAGGCTCACGGCCAGCGTCGCCACGCGCTCGTCCGACAGTCCGCCCGCGGCCAGCCGGGTGATGATGTCGTCGTCGCTCCCGGCCCGTTTCCGGTCGACCAGCCCCGCGACGAACGCGAAGAGGTCGCGCTGTCCGTGCTCCACGCTCTCGCGGTCGTCCAGCACGGCCATCCGGGACAGCAGTGCCGCCAGCTGTTCGCGGCTGTGCGCGGGCACACCGATGATGTCGTGGAGCACCGTGAGCGCAACCGGCACACACAGGCCGTCGTGCAGATCGGCGGGCGGCCCCTGGGCGATGAACCTGTCGAGTACGTCGTCCACGACCGCCACCACCTTCGGCTCCATCTCGCGCACCCGCCGGGCGGAGAACATCGGCGCGAGCAGGCGGCGGGACTCGGCGTGCGTCCGGCGTCCGGCCTCGGCGTCGGTGTCGGTGATCATCAGGTCCAGAAACGGATTCCGTACGTACTGTGCCGCGTTCGCCGGGTCGGGATGCGAGTGGCCGAACCGTTCGTCGTGGAGGAGTTGCTTGAGTGCGGCGTGGCGGGTCACCAGCCAGCCCTCGTCCCCGGCGGGGGTCCGCACCCGGCAGATCGGCCCCTGCTCCTGCAGTTCGCGCAGCAGCGGGCTCACTTTCAATAAGTCCGGCGGTTCCAGGCCGAGGGCAGGCAGCTCGTGGGGGGAGGCCATGGCAGGTCCTTTCGCGTGGGCTTCGTGGCGGTGCGCTCCGTGGCGCACACGCGGGGGAAGTGGTGGACACTAGCGCCGCCAGGAACCGAAACGCCCTAGTTCTGCACACCGTTGACTCCGGAGCGCGTGCGTCCGTCGAGGGGCCGAGTACTAGGGAAACCCGCAGTCCGCCCTGGATGAGGATGGTCGGTGAAAGGTGGGTCAGACGTGAGTGTCGACGCTCTGTGCCCCAGAACCGGCATTTCACGAGGGGTTGGCATCCTGATGTCGAACGAGGCGAAGCTGCGCGAGTACCTCAAGCGCGCGATCGCAGACCTCCACGAGACTCGCCAGCAGTTGGACGAGACGGAGCAGAAGCAGCGGGAGCCCATCGCGATCGTGTCGATGGCCTGCCGCTTCCCCGGTGGAGTCCGCTCGCCGGAAGAGCTGTGGGAGCTGCTCCGGGGCGGCGTCGACGCGATGTCCGCCTTCCCCGGCAACCGCGGCTGGGACCTCGACGGGCTCTACGACCCCGACCCGGCACAGCAGGGCACCACGTACGCCCGCGAGGGCGGATTCCTGCACGACGCGGGCGAGTTCGACCCCGGCTTCTTCGGGATCTCCCCGCGCGAGGCCCTCGCCATGGACCCCCAGCAGCGGCTGCTGCTGGAGACGGCGTGGGAAGCCGTCGAGCGGGCCGGTATCGACCCGGAATCCCTGGCGGGCAGCCGCACCGGCGCGTTCGTCGGCACCGGCCACGGCGGGTACGACGCGGACGGCGCGCGGCGGACGGAGGAGACCGGCGGGCACCTGCTGACCGGCAACCTCATCAGCATCGCCTCCGGCCGGATCTCCTACGTCCTCGGCCTCGAAGGTCCCGCCCTGACCGTGGACACGGCCTGTTCGTCGTCGCTGGTCGCCCTGCACCTGGCGGCGCATTCGCTGCGGCGCGGTGAGTGCGACCTCGCCCTGGTGGGCGGCGCGACCGTGATGTCCACCCCGCAGATGTTCGTGGACTTCGCCCGCCAGCGCGGACTGGCCCCCGACAGCCGCTGCAAGCCGTTCGCGGCCGGCGCCGACGGCACCGCCTGGGGCGAAGGCGTGGGGCTGCTGGTCGCCGAGCGGCTCTCCGACGCGGTGCGCAACGGCCACCCCGTGCTCGCGGTGCTCAAGGGCTCGGCCGTCAACCAGGACGGCGCGTCCAACGGGCTCACCGCCCCCAACGGCCCGTCCCAGCAGCGCGTCATCCGCCAGGCGTTGGCCGACGCCGCGCTCGCCGCCGCCGACGTCGACGCCGTGGAGGCGCACGGCACCGGCACCAGGCTCGGCGACCCCATCGAGGCCCAGGCCCTGCTCGCCACGTACGGGCAGCAGCGTCCCGCCGAACGGCCCGTGCTCATCGGTTCCATGAAGTCCAACATCGGCCACACCCAGGCCGCCGCGGGCATCGCCGGCGTCATGAAGATGGTCCTGGCGATGCGGCACGGCGAGCTGCCCCGCACCCTGCACCAGGACGAGCCCACCCCGCACGCCGACTGGAGCGAGGGCCACGCCAGGCTCCTCGCACGGGACGAGCCCTGGCCCGCGGCGGACCGCCCGCGCCGCGCCGCCGTCTCCTCCTTCGGCATCAGCGGCACCAACGCCCACGTCATCCTCGAACAGGCGCCCCCGCGCGAGGACGAGGACGCACCCGAGCCCGCCCCGACCGCCCGGCCCGGCGCGCTGCCCTGGCTCCTGTCCGCGCGCACCGACGACGCGCTGCGCGCTCAGGCCGGGCTGCTCGCCCGCCACGTCCGGGCCCGTGCCGAGCTCGAACCGGCCGATGTCGCCCACTCGTTGGTGGACACCAGAGCCCTCATGGACCACCGCGCGGCCGTCGTCGCCGGCGACCGTGACGCTTTCCTCCGCGGCCTGGACGCCCTCGCCGAAGGCCGGACCGCATCCGGCCTGGTGACCGGCGTCGCCGCCACGGCGCCCGCCGCGTTCCTCTTCACCGGACAGGGCCCCCAGCGACTGGGAATGGGACGCGAACTGCACGCCGCCCACCCCGAGTTCGCCGAGGCCTTCGACGCGGCCTGCGCCGAGTGCGACCCGTACCTGGAGCGGCCGCTGCGTGACATCGTCTTCGCCGAGCAGGGCACCGAGGAGGCCGCCCTGCTCGACCGGACCGATTACACCCAGCCCGCGCTCTTCGCCTTCGCGACCGCCCTCTTCCGGCTCGTCGAATCCTGGGGCGTGACCCCGCAGTACGTCGCCGGCCACTCCGTCGGCGAGATCACCGCCGCCCATGTGTCCGGCATCCTCTCCCTGAAGGACGCCGCCCGGCTGGTCACGGCCCGTGGCGTGCTCATGCATGCGCTGCCCGAAGGCGGCGCCATGGTGGCGATCCAGGCCACCGAGGACGAGATCCGTGCTTCTCTCGCCGGCCACGAGGATCGCGCCACCCTCGCCGCGGTCAACGGGCCCGAGGCCCAGGTCGTCTCCGGCGACGAGGACGTCGTCGCCGAGGTCACCGCCCACTGGGAGGCCCAGGGACGCCGCGTCAAGCGGATCAGGGTGAGCATCGCCTCCCACTGCCCGCGCATGGACGGCATGCTGGAGGAATTCCGGCGCGTCGCCGAGACCCTGGAGTACCGCGCCCCGCGCATTCCCGTGGTCTCCACGCTCACCGGGGAGCGGGCCACCACTGACGATCTGCGCACCCCCGACTACTGGGTCCGGGAGATCCGCGAGGGCGTCCGCTTCTGCACCGCCGTACGCACCCTCGAAGCCCAGGGCGTCACCACCTTCGTCGAACTCGCCCCCGGCAGCGTGCTCACCCCGATGGTCCAGGACTCCCTGACCACCCTCGAACAGCCCCTCCTGCTGTCCCTGCTGCGCACCGGCCACAGCGAGGTCCAGGCCCTCACCGAAGGCATCGCCACCGCGTTCGCGCACGGCGTCCCCGTCGACTGGAGCGCCCGCCTCGGCACGCCCGGTGCCGCCCGCGTCGAGCTCCCGACCTACGCCTTCCAGCGCCGGAGGTTCTGGCTGGACGCCGCCGAGGCGGCCGACGGCGCACCGGCCGCCACCGAGGAGGCCGGTGAGGCCGGATTCTGGGAGGCCGTCGAACGTGAGGACCTGGTAGGGCTCTCGGCCGTGCTGGCCATCGACGGCAGCGAGGCCGACTCGCTCGGCAGCCTCCTGCCCACACTCTCGGCCTGGCGCAAGCAGCGCCGTACCCAGGCGGTGGCGGACCGCTGGAGCTACCGGGCCCGGTGGACCCCCTTCACCGCCCCCAACGGCACGTCCGCCAACGGCACATGGCTGGTCGCCCTGCCCGAGGGCGGCGCCGACGACCCGTGGACCACCCGGCTCCTGGACGCCCTGCGCGCCCAGGGCCTGGGCACCGCACTGCTCGAACTGCCCGGCACCGGCGACCCGTCCGAGCCCGTCAGCTGGCCCGAAGGCCCCATCGACGGCGTGCTCTCGCTGCTGGCCATGGACGAACGGCCCCACCCCGACCTGACGTCCCTGCCGCGCGGCCTGGCCGCCACCACCGCCCTGCTGCGCGCCCTGGAGTCCTCCGGCCGGCAGATCCCGCTGTGGTGCGCGACCCGCGGCGCCGTCGCCGTCGATGACCGGGACGCGCTCACCAGCCCCGTACAGGCACAGGTGTGGGGCCTCGGCCGGGTGGCCGCGCTGGAGCTCCCGCGTATCTGGGGCGGCCTCGTCGATCTCCCCGAGGTACCGGACACCCGGGCCGTCTCCGGGCTCCTCGGGGTGCTCGCCGGGTCCGAGGACCAGGTCGCGATCCGGCCCGCCGGCACCTTCGCCCGCCGCCTGGCCCGGATAGCGCCCGGCGGCGACACCGGCGCCGGGTGGACCGCGCACGGCACGGTCCTGATCACCGGCGGCACCGGCGCGCTCGGCACACAGCTCGCGCACTGGCTCGCCGACGCCGGGGCGGAGCACCTGGTACTCACCAGCCGCCGGGGCCTTGAAGCCCCCGGCGCACCCGAGCTCGCGGCCGAACTCACCGAACGCGGAACCCGGGTCACCGTCGTCGCCTGCGACGCCGCCGACCGCGACGCACTGGCAGCCGTCCTCGCCGGCATCCCGGACGAGACGCCCCTGACCGGCGTCGTGCACGCCGCCGGCGTCATGGACGCCGGCATGCTCGACGCGCTCACCCCCGAACGCTTCGAGACCGTACTGCGCCCCAAGGCCACCGCCGCCCTGAACCTGCACGAGCTCACCCAGGACCTCGGCCTGGAGATGTTCGTGCTGTTCTCCTCGGTCGCCGGGTCCCTCGGCAATGCGGGCCAGGCCAACTACAGCGCGGCCAACACCTTCCTCGACGCCCTCGCCGAACACCGGCGCGCCCACGGGCTGCCGGCCACCTCCGCGGCCTGGGGCCCCTGGGAAGACCTCGGCATGGCGACGGACAGCGGCGTCGCCGGCCGGGCAAGCCGCGACGGACTGCTCCCCATGGCCCCGGCCTCCGCGCTCGCCGCCCTCCGCCAGGCCCTGGCCCAGGGAACGGCGAACGTGACCGTGGCCGACGTGGACTGGACGGCGTACGCCCCCGCCCTGACCGCCGTTCGCGCCAGCCCCCTCCTCGCCGACCTGCCTGAGGCCCGCCACGCCCTCGCCGCCGTCTCCGACGACGCTCCGCGCGAGGAGCGCTCCCCGCTGGGCGGCAGGATCGGCGCACTGCCCGCCGCCGAGCAGGAGAGCGCGCTGCTGCAGGCGGTCCAGGAGGAGGCCGCGAAGACCCTCGGACTCGACTCACCGGACACCGTCGAGGCCCGACGGGCCTTCAGTGACGTGGGCTTCGACTCGCTGATGGCGGTCGAACTGCGCAACCGCCTGTCCGCTGTGACAGGCCTGCGACTTCCCGCCACCCTGCTGTTCGACCACCCCACGCCCACCGCGGTCGTCGAGTTCCTGCGCTCCGAGATCCAGGGCACGGCCGGACCCGCGGCCTCCGCGGAACGAACCGCCGCCGTCCTCGACGAGCCGGTGGCGATCGTGGGCATGGCCTGCCGTTTCCCCGGCGGGGCGACCTCGCCCGAGGCCCTCTGGCAGCTGCTGGCCGAGGGCGGGGACGTCATTTCCCCCCTCCCCGACGACCGGGGCTGGGACCTCGGCCGGCTCTACCACCCCGACCCCGACCACCCGGGCACGACCTACGCACGCGGCGGCGGCTTCCTCGACGACGCGGCAGGCTTCGACGCGGACTTCTTCGGCATCTCGCCGCGCGAGGCCCTCGCCATGGACCCGCAGCAACGGCTGCTGCTGGAGACCTCCTGGGAGGTCCTCGAAAGGGCCGGCATCGACCCGGAGTCGCTACGGGGCAGCAGCACCGGAGTCTTCGCGGGCAGCAGCACCCAGGACTACCGCGCGGTCCTGGGCGCGAGTTCGGACCAGGTCGCCGCCCACTCGCTCACCGGCAACTCGATGAGCGTGGTCTCCGGCCGGCTGTCGTACACCTACGGCTTCGAGGGCCCGGCCGTCACCGTCGACACGGCGTGCTCGTCGTCGCTGGTGGCTCTGCACCTGGCGGTGCAGTCGCTGCGCCAGGGCGAGTGCTCGCTGGCGCTCGCCGGCGGCGTGACGGTGATGTCGACGCCGACGACGTTCGTGGAGTTCTCGCGGCAGCGGGGGCTGTCCGCGGACGGCCGCTGCAAGCCGTTCGCGGCGGCGGCGGACGGCACCAGCTGGAGCGAAGGCGTCGGACTGCTGCTCGTGGAGCGGCTCTCGGACGCCCGGCGCAACGGGCACCAGGTGCTCGCCGTCGTGCGCGGCTCGGCCGTCAACCAGGACGGCGCGTCCAACGGTCTGAGCGCACCCAACGGCCCCTCGCAACAGCGGGTCATCCGACAGGCCCTCACCAACGCCGGTGTCGCCGCATCCGACGTCGACGCCGTCGAGGCGCACGGTACGGGCACCACCCTGGGCGACCCCATCGAAGCCCAGGCGCTGCTCGCCACCTACGGACGGGACCGGCCGCAGGACCGGCCGCTGCTGCTGGGGACACTGAAGTCCAACCTCGGGCACACCCAGGCCGCCGCGGGCGTCGCCGGCGTGATCAAGATGGTCCTGGCCATGCAGCACGGTGTGCTGCCGCGCACCCTGCACATCGACGAGCCCACCCCGCACGTCGACTGGACCGCCGGTGCGGTCGAACTGCTCACCGACCCGGTGAACTGGCCGGAGACGGACCGCCCGCGGCGTGCCGCCGTCTCCGCCTTCGGGGTCAGCGGCACCAACGCGCACGTGATCCTGGAGCAGGCAGAGCCCGCCGAACCCGAGGCGCCGTCCGCCGGCCCCGGGACGACGGTGCCCCTGCTGCTGTCCGGCAGGAACGACAGTGCCGTGCAGGCCCAGGCGGCCCGGCTACTGTCCCGTCTCGACCGCGCCCCCGAACCGCGGCTCGCGGACATCGCGCACACGCTGGCGAACCGTACGGCTTTCCCCTGCCGCGCGGCGGTCGCGGCGGACAGCCACGAGGCCGCGGTACGCGCCCTGGCCGCCCTGGCCGCGGGCGAGCCCGACCCCGCCCTGACCACGGGCGTCGCACACGACGGCAAGGACGCCGTCCTGTTCTCGGGTCAGGGTTCACAACGACTGGGCATGGGGCGGGAGTTGTACGGTCGTCACCCGGTGTTCGCGGAGGCTTTCGACGGGGTGTGCGCCGGGCTGGACGAGCACCTGGACCTCCCGCTGCGCGAGGTCGTGTGGGGCGAGGACGCGGAGCTGCTGAACCGGACGGCGTACGCCCAGGCGTCCCTGTTCGCGATCGAGGTCGCCCTGTACCGGCTGGTGGAATCCTGGGGCGTGCGGCCGGAGTACGTGGCCGGGCACTCGGTCGGCGAGATCGCCGCCGCGCACGTGGCCGGCGTGTTCTCGCTGGCCGACGCCTGCGCCTTGGTCGCGGCACGTGGCCGGCTCATGCAGGCCCTGCCCGCCGGCGGGGCGATGGCGGCGATCCGGGCCACCGAGGACGAGGTCCGCCCGCGGCTGACCGAGGACGTCGCGATCGCCGCCGTCAACGGCCCGTCGTCCGTAGTGGTCTCCGGCACCGAGGCCACCGTCGAGGCGATCCGGGCGCACTTCGAGGAGGAGGGGCGCACGACCGGCCGACTGCGGGTCTCCCACGCCTTCCACTCGCCGCTCATGGACCCGATGCTCGCCGACTTCCGCGCCGTCGCCGAGACCCTGGCGTACGGCGAGCCGGAACTCACCGTCATCTCGAACGTGACCGGCGGCCCGGCCACCCAGGACCAACTGCGCACCCCCGACTACTGGGTCACCCACGTCCGCGAAGCCGTACGGTTCGCCGACGGGATACGCGCCCTGCACACGGAAGGCGTGACGCGCTTCCTGGAGCTGGGACCCGACGGCACCCTCTCGGCCCTGGCCCGTGAGTCGCTGCCCGAGGAGACCGCAGTCGTCCCCGCCCTGCGCAAGAACCGCCCGGAGGAGACGACGCTCCTCGCGGCCCTGTCACAGCTGCACGTGCGGGGCTCCGCGATCGACTGGGCCGGGTTCTTCACCGGCACCGACGCGCGCGTCGTCGACCTGCCGACGTACGCCTTCCAGCACCAGCGGTACTGGCCCACACCCGGTCTCACCGGCATCGGCGACATCAGCGCGGCGGGTCTCGACGCGACCGGGCACCCGCTGCTGAGCGCCGCCGTGGAACTGTCCGACAGCGACGGCCTGTTGTTCACCTCCCGCCTGTCGCTCCAGTCGCACCCGTGGCTGGCCGACCACAGGGTGATGGGCTCGGTGCTGCTCCCGGGCACGGCATTCGTCGAACTCGCCGTCCGTGCCGCCGACGAAGCGGGCTGCGACCGGATCGACGAACTCACCCTGGCCGCCCCGCTCGTCCTGCCCGACCACGGCGGGGTGCAGCTCCAGATGCACGCCGGCCCCGCCGACGAGACCGGCGGCCGGGCCCTGAGCGTGCGCTCCCGGCCGGAGGGCGACGGCGACCGGCCGTGGGTCCGGCACGCCACCGGCGTCCTCGTCACCGGCAAGGGGGCAGCCGACCCCCGCCATGACTTCCACGCGGAGTCCTGGCCGCCCGCCGATGCCGAGGCAGTCGACCTGACCGGCCTCTACCCGGACCTGGCCGCGAACGGATTCGACTACGGACCGCACTTCCAGGGCCTGCGGGCCGCATGGCGCCGAGGCGACGAGGTGTTCGCCGAAGTCGCCCTGCCCGACGCCGCCGAAGGCGAAGCAGCCGCTTACGGCCTGCACCCGGCGCTGCTCGACGCGGTCCTGCACACCTGCGGCCTCGACGGACTGGACCGGGGCGTCCTTCCCTTCTCCTGGGAGGACGTCTCGCTCCACGCCTCCGGCGCCTCTGCCGTACGGGCCCGGATCGTCCGGCACGGCGGGGACACGCTCTCCGTCGACGTGGCCGACCCCACGGGCGAGCCCGTCGCCTCCATCGGGACCCTGGCACTGCGGGCGGTCTCCTTCGACCAGATGGACGGCAGGGCGAACCCGGTCGGGCGCGACGCGCTGTTCCGCGTGCAGTGGACCCCCGCACGCCTGCCCTCCGCCGGGGCCGCTCAGTCCGTGGCGACGCTCGGCTCCCTCACCGGTGCACCGCTGGAGAGCTATCCGGACCTGGCGGCCCTGGCCGGGGCCGGCCATGTGCCGGAGGCGGTGCTGGTAGCGGTGGATGCCGGCTCCGGCGACGTGGTGGAGTCGACGCACGCCACCACCGTCCGGGCACTGGAGCTGGCCCAGGCCTGGCTGGCCGATGAACGGTTCGCGGACTCGCGTCTGGTGTTCGTCACGCGTGGCGCGGTCGACGGTACGGATCTCACCGGCGCCGCCGTGTGGGGCCTGGTGCGTTCGGCGCAGTCGGAGAACCCGGGCCGCTTCGGCCTGGTGGACCTGGACGATGACGCCGACGCGGCGGTGCTGCCACGGGCCTTGGCCTCCCACGAGCCGCAACTGGTGCTGCGTGGCGGCGAGGTGCTGGCCGCGCGGTTGGAGCGGACACCGGCGCGGCCCCGGAGCGCCACTGCCTGGGGCGGGACCGGCACGGTTCTGATCACCGGCGGCACGGGCGGCCTGGGACGTGTGATGGCACGCCACCTGGTCGCCGAGCACGGGGTGCGGAGCCTGCTGCTGGTCAGCCGTCGCGGCCCGGCTGCCGAGGGCGTCGACGAGCTGGTGGCGGAACTCCGGCAGAGCGGCGCCGAAGCCAACGTCGAGGCGTGCGATGTCACCGACGGCGCCGCCGTGGTGGAGCTGGTCTCCCGGCACCGGGTCAGCGCTGTCGTGCATACGGCAGGTGTGCTGGACGACGGTGTGGTGGGATCGCTGACGGCCGAGCGGCTGTCGGCGGTCCTGCGCCCGAAGGTCGACGCGGCCTGGAACCTGCACGAGGCCACCAAGGACCTGGAGCTCGGCGCGTTCGTCGTCTTCTCGTCGGCCTCGGGCGTCCTGGGCAGCGCCGGTCAGGGCAACTACGCCGCCGGCAACACGTTCCTGGACGCGCTGGCGCACCACCGCAGGGCGCAAGGGCTCCCGGCCACGTCGCTGGCGTGGGGCCCCTGGACCCAGGACGGCGGCATGACCGGCACTCTGTCGGACGCCGACCTCCAACGGATCGCCCGCTCGGGAATGCCCGAACTCACGCCGGCGGAGGGCGCAGCCCTCTTCGACGCCGCGCTGGACACCGACGACGCGCTGGTCCTTCCCATGCGCCTCGACCTTGCCGTACTCCGGGAACAGGGAGACACACCCCCGCTGCTGCGCGGACTGATCAGGACCCGTGCCCGCCGCTCGGCGGTCGCCGGCTCGGCCGCGGTCGCCGGTCTGGTGGGGCGCCTGTCCGGACTGGGCGCGGTGGAACGACGTGAGGCGCTGCTGGACTTGGTGCGCGGCCAGATCGCGGTGGTCCTGGGCCATGCGAGCCCGGAGACGGTCGATCCGGTCCGGGCCTTCCAGGAGCTCGGCTTCGACTCGCTGACCGCGGTCGAGCTGCGCAACCGGATCAACAAGGCGACGGGCATGCGCCTTGCGGCCACCGCCGTCTTCGACTACCCGACGGCAGGTTCGCTGGTCGACCACCTGCTGGACGAGCTGTTCGGCGCGCAGGAATCGGCGGAAGGGGAGTTTCCGACGCGGATGGCGGTGGCGGCCGACGATCCGGTGGTGATCGTCGGGATGAGCTGCCGCTTTCCGGGCGGGGTCGCCTCGCCCGAGGAGCTGTGGCGGCTGGTGTCGGACGGCGCGGATGCCGTCTCGGACTTCCCTTCCGACCGTGGCTGGGACGTGGAGTCGCTCTATAACCCCGACCCCGAAGCGCTCGGCACCTCCTACACCCGCTCCGGTGGATTCCTGCACGACGCAGGGGACTTCGACCCCGAGTTCTTCGGGATGAGCCCCCGGGAGGCCCTGGCGACGGACGCGCAGCAGCGGCTGCTGCTGGAGACGACCTGGGAGGCGCTGGAGCGCGCCGGTATGGACCCGGCCACCCTGCGCGGCAGCCGGACGGGCGTCTTCGCCGGCGTCATGTACACCGACTACAGCGAGATCATGGTCGGCGACCAGTTCGAGGGCTATCGCGGCAACGGCAGCGCGGCCAGCATCGCCTCCGGCCGGGTGTCGTACACCTTCGGCTTCGAAGGACCCGCTGTCACGGTCGACACGGCGTGCTCGTCGTCGCTGGTGGCGCTGCACCTGGCGGCGCAGTCGCTGCGGTCCGGTGACTGCTCGCTGGCCATGGCCGGCGGTGTGACCGTGATGTCGACGCCGACGACGTTCGTGGACTTCTCGCGGCAGCGCGGTCTGTCGGCGGACGGCCGCTGCAAGGCCTTTGCCGACGCGGCTGACGGTGTCGGCTGGGGTGAGGGCGTCGGCATGCTGGTGTTGGAGCGTTTGTCGGATGCGCGTCGCCTTGGGCATCGGGTGTGGGCGGTGGTGCGGGGTAGTGCGGTGAATCAGGATGGTGCGTCGAATGGTTTGACGGCGCCGAATGGTCCGTCGCAGCAGCGGGTGATCCGGCAGGCGTTGGCGAGTGCCGGGTTGTCGGCGGCGGATGTGGATGCGGTGGAGGCGCATGGCACGGGGACGACGTTGGGTGACCCGATCGAGGCGCAGGCGCTGCTTGCCACCTATGGTCAGGAGCGGTCGGAGGACCGTCCGCTGCTGTTGGGTTCGGTGAAGTCCAACATCGGTCATGCGCAGGCGGCTTCGGGTGTGGCGGGTGTCATCAAGATGGTGCTGGCGATGCGCCACGGTGTGCTTCCGCGCACCTTGCATGTCGATGAGCCATCGACGCATGTGGACTGGAGTGCTGGTGGCGTCGAGCTGCTGACCTCTGCCGCTCAGTGGCCGGAGGGGGATGGGCCGCGCCGTGCGGGTGTCTCCTCCTTCGGCGTCAGTGGTACGAACGCGCATGTGATCCTGGAGCAGCCCGAGCCGATCGCAGCCGAGGCCGAGCCGGACACCCCGACGGCCGAGCCCGGCGCGCTGCCGTGGGTCCTCTCCGCGAGGAACCAGGCCGCATTGCGCGGCCAGGCGGCACGCCTGCTGCCCCTGGTCGCCGGCGGTGACGCGCTGTCCGCACGGGACGTCGGCCACTCGCTGGTGACGGGGCGGTCGAGCTTCACCCACCGCGCGGTGGTGTGGGGCCAGGACCACGAAGCACTGGTGCGCGCCCTGTCCGCACTCGCGGTGGGCGAGGACCACCCCGGTCTGGCGGAGGGCTCCACCGGTGCCGGGAAGACGGCGTTCCTGTTCTCGGGTCAGGGTTCACAACGCCTCGGCATGGGCCGCGAGTTGTACGGTCGTCACCCGGTGTTCGCGGAGGCTTTCGACGGGGTGTGCGCTGGGCTGGACGAGCACCTGGACCTCCCGCTGCGCGAGGTCGTCTGGGGGGAGGACGCGGAGCTGCTGAACCGGACGGCGTACGCCCAGGCGTCCCTGTTCGCGATCGAGGTGGCGCTGTACCGGCTGGTGGAGTCCTGGGGCATGCGCGCGGACTCCGTGGCGGGGCATTCGATCGGTGAGGTCGCGGCCGCGCATGTGGCGGGTGTCTTCTCGCTCCCGGACGCCTGTGCGCTGGTGGCCGCCCGGGGCCGGCTGATGCAGCAACTTCCGTCCGGTGGGGCGATGGTGGCGATCCGGGCGACGGAGGACGAGGTCCTTCCGTTCCTGGTGGAGGACGTGTCGATCGCGGCGGTCAACGGGCCGTCGTCGGTGGTGATCTCCGGCGCTGAGGACGCGGTGTTCGCCCTCGCGGCGCGCTTCGAGGGGGAGGGGCGCAAGACCAGCAGGCTGCGGGTCTCGCATGCCTTTCACTCGCCCCTCATGGAACCGATGCTGGAAGAATTCCGTGCGGTGCTGGCACGGCTGTCCTTCGGCCAGCCGACGATTCCCGTCGTGTCGAACCTGACGGGCCGGCTCGCCGAGCCCGACCAGCTCACGCACGCCGACTACTGGGTCCGGCACGTCCGCGAGGCAGTGCGCTTCGCCGACGGCATACGGGCTCTGCGAGCGGAAGGGGCGACGCGGTTCCTCGAACTCGGCCCGGACGGTGTGCTGTCGGCCATGGCCCGTGAGTCGGCACCGGATGAAGCCGTACTCGCTCCCGTACTGCGCAGGGACCGCCCCGAGGAGGTGACGCTCCTGGGAGCCCTGGCGCAGCTGTACGTCCGGGGCGCGAACGTGGACTGGTCCGCTGTCTTCGCCGGCTCGGGTGCGCGGTGGGTGGATCTGCCGACGTACGCGTTCCAGCACGAGCGGTTCTGGCCGTCGGGCGGTGTGGCGCGAACCGGTGATGTGCGGTCCGCGGGGCTGGGCTCGGCCGGGCATCCGTTACTGGGTGCGGCGGTGGAACTGGCGGGATCGGGTGGGCTGTTGTTCACCGGCCGGTTGTCGGTGTCCTCGCATCCGTGGCTGGCGGATCATGTGGTCCTGGGGTCCGTGGTGGTGCCCGGCACAGCGCTGCTGGAACTGGTACTGCGGGCGGCCGACGAGGTCGGCTGCGATCGGGTGGAGGAGCTGACGCTCGCCGCGCCGCTGGTGCTGCCCGCCTCGGGCAGCGGGGTGCAGGTGCAGGTGTGGCTGGGGGAGGAGGACGGTTCGGGCCGTCGCCCGGCGTCGGTGCATGCGCGTGAGGGCGAGGGCCCGTGGACGCTGCACGCCGGCGGCGCGGTGACCACGGGGGCCGAAGCGGCCGGCTTCGATGCCGCCGTCTGGCCCCCGGAGGGCGCGGAACCCGCGGAAGTGGCGGACTGCTACGACGCACTCGCCGACGCCGGGCTCACGTACGGCCCGGCATTCCAGGGCCTGCGGGCGGTCTGGAAGCTCGGCGAGGACCTCTACGCCGAGGTGGGACTCCCCGAGGGCACCGACGGCGATGCCTACGGCCTGCACCCCGCGCTCTTCGATACCGCGCTGCACGCGGCGGCCTTGGGCGGCGCGGAAGCGGGCGGAGTCCCGTTCTCGTGGACCGGAGTGTCCCTGCACGCCTCGGGCGCCTCGCACCTCCGCGTCCGTATCCGCGACGCGGGCGGCGCCATGTCGGTCGCGCTCGCGGACTCGACGGGTGAGCCGGTCGCCTCGGTGGAGTCGCTGGTGGTGCGCCCGCTCTCGGCCGGCCAGTTGCAGGCCGCCGACCGTGATGCCCTCTTCACGGTCGACTGGGCCCCCGTCCCGCTCACGGACGAGCGGGTGGACCTCGGCACCGGCCCGGAGGGTGAGCCGTTGCTGACCTTCGCCGATCTGGACTCCCTCACGGAGGCGGCCGTACCCGGGGCCGTCCTGGTCGCGCCGCCCGCCGACGCCGCCGGCACGGTGGAGTCCGTTCACGCCGCGACGTCCTGGGCGCTGGACATGGTGCAGTCCTGGTTGGCGGACGAGCGGTTCGCCACCTCCTCGCGCCTGGTGTTCGTGACACGCGGGGCGGCATACGGCGGGGATCTCGCGGCCGCCGCCGTCCGGGGCCTGGTGCGGTCGGCGCAGTCGGAGAACCCGGGCCGCTTCGGCCTGGTGGACCTCGACGACGACGCCGATGTAGCGGTGCTGCCGCGGGCGCTCGCCACCGACGAGCCCGAACTGCTGATACGCGGGAACGAGGCGCTGGCGGCCCGGCTGGCCCGGACGCAGTCCCCGCACACGATGACCTGGGATCCGTCCGGCACGGTGTTGGTCACCGGTGGTACCGGTGGTCTGGGCCGGACTGTCGCCCGGCATCTGGTGGCTGCGCACGGGGTGCGGAGTCTGCTGTTGGTCAGTCGTCGGGGTCCGGCGGCTGAGGGCGCCGTGGAGCTCGTGGCTGAGCTTGAGCGGCAGGGTGCGCGGGTCGTGGTGGAGGCGTGTGATGTCGCCGATGCGGCGGCTGTGGGAGACCTGATCGCCCGTCATGTTCCGGCTGCTGTGGTGCACACGGCAGGTGTTCTGGACGACGGTGTGGTGGAGTCGTTGACTGCTGAGCGGTTGTCGGCGGTGCTGCGTCCGAAGGTGGACGGTGCCTGGAATCTGCATGAGGCGACAAGGAATGCGGGCCTGGATCTGGACGCGTTCGTGGTGTTCTCGTCGGTGGCAGGGATCTTCGGCAGCGCGGGGCAGGCCAACTATGCGGCGGGCAATGCCTTCCTGGATGGGCTGGCGCACCATCGCCGGGCGCAGGGGCTTCCTGCTGTGTCGTTGGCGTGGGGTCCTTGGTCCCAGGACAGCGGCATGACCGGTACCCTCACCGATGCCGATCTTCAGCGGATGGCGCGCTCGGGTATGCCGCCGCTGACCACCCAGGAGGGCTTGGCGCTTTTCGATGCCGCGCTCGGCACCGCCGAGCCCATGGCGCTCCCGGTCCGCCTCGACCTCGCGGCGCTCCGTGCGCAGGGCGAGCCCCAGCCGCTGCTGCGCGGCCTGATCCGGACGAGGACCAGCCGATCCGGCGCCATTGCGGCGTCCGGCATCGTGCAGCGCCTGACCGGGCTGTCCACGGCGGAGCGACGCGCGGCGCTGCTCGATGTCGTCCGCGGCCAGGTCGCGGCCGTCCTGGGCCACGCGAGCCCGGAAACGGTCGCCCCGGACCTGGCCTTCCAGGACCTCGGCTTCGACTCGCTGACCGCGATCGAACTCCGCAACCTGCTGGGCAGGGCCTGCGGGCTGCGGCTCCCGGCGACGACCGTGTTCGACTACCCGACGGCCGACGCCCTGGCAGGCCACCTCCTGGACGAGCTGTTCGGCGCGGAGAAGGAGGCAACGGCACCCCTCCCGGTGTCCGCCCTCCCGTCCCTGACGGACGACCCGGTCGTCATCGTCGGCATGGGCTGCCGCTTCCCGGGCGGCGTCGCCTCGCCCGAGGACCTGTGGCAACTGGTGTCCGAAGGCGTGGACGCCGTCTCGGACTTCCCGGCCGACCGCGGCTGGGAGATCGACGACACCTACGACCCCGGCCGCGAGGGCGCCATCGCCACCCGCTCCGGCGGATTCCTCCATGACGCGGCGGAGTTCGACCCCGAGTTCTTCGGGATGAGCCCCCGGGAGGCACTGACCACCGACGCCCAGCAGCGGCTGCTGCTGGAGACGACCTGGGAGGCGCTGGAGCGCTCCGGAATGGACCCGGCCACCCTGCGCGGCAGCCGTACGGGCGTCTTCGCCGGCGTCATGTACCACGACTACTCGACGATGCTCTCCGGGCGCGAGTTCGAGGGCTACCAAGGCAGCGGCAGCGCGGGCAGTGTCGCCTCCGGCCGGGTGTCCTACACCTTCGGCTTCGAGGGGCCGGCGGTCACGGTGGACACCGCGTGCTCGTCATCGCTCGTCGCCCTGCATCTGGCGGCGCAGTCGCTGCGCCAGGGCGAATGCTCGCTGGCACTCGCGGGCGGCGTGACGGTGATGTCGACACCGCTGACCTTCGTCGAGTTCTCCCGCCAGGGCGGGCTCTCCCAGGACGGGCGCTGCAAGGCGTTCTCCGATGCCGCGGACGGCGTCGGCTGGGCCGAAGGAGCCGGAGTCCTGGTGTTGGAGCGTTTGTCGGATGCGCGTCGCCTTGGGCATCGGGTGTGGGCGGTGGTGCGGGGTAGTGCGGTGAATCAGGATGGTGCGTCGAATGGTTTGACGGCGCCGAATGGTCCGTCGCAGCAGCGGGTGATCCGGCAGGCGTTGGCGAGTGCGGGTCTGTCGGCGGCGGATGTGGATGCGGTGGAGGCGCACGGTACGGGGACGACGTTGGGTGACCCGATCGAGGCGCAGGCGCTGCTTGCCACCTATGGTCAGGAGCGGTCGGAGGACCGTCCGCTGCTGTTGGGTTCGGTGAAGTCCAACATCGGTCATGCGCAGGCCGCTTCGGGTGTGGCGGGTGTCATCAAGATGGTGCTGGCGATGCGCCACGGTGTGCTTCCGCGCACCCTGCATGTCGATGAGCCATCGACGCATGTGGACTGGAGTGCCGGTGGCGTCGAGCTGCTGACCTCTGCCGCACAGTGGCCGGAGGGAGAGGGGCCGCGCCGTGCGGGTGTCTCCTCCTTCGGTATCAGTGGTACGAACGCGCATGTGATCCTGGAGCAGCCCGAACCGATCGCGGCCGACGCGGAAGCACACGCTGCCGAGGACGAGACGGCCGGGGCCGGCGCGCCGGTGCCGATTCCGCTGTCGGGCAAGAGCGAGTCGGCGCTGCGGGACCAGGCAGCACGACTGCTGTCCCGTCTGGACGGTGAGCCGGGGCCGCGGGTCACGGATGTCGCCTACTCGCTGGCGACGGGCCGTTCGGCCTTCCAGCACCGCGCGGTGATACTGGCCGCGGGCAGGGAGGACCTGCTGCGCTCGTTGGCCGCCCTGGCCGAGGGCCGCAGCGAGGCGGCCCTCGTGGCGCAGGACCGGGCCCGCTCGGGCAAGCTGGCGTTCTTGTTCTCGGGCCAGGGTTCACAACGACTGGGCATGGGGCGGGAGTTGTACGGCCGTCACTCGGTGTTCGCGGAGGCTTTCGACGGGGTGTGCGCCGGGCTGGACGAGCACCTGGACCTCCCGCTGCGCGAGGTCGTGTGGGGCGAGGACGCGGAGCTGCTGAACCGGACGGCGTACGCCCAGGCGTCCCTGTTCGCGATCGAGGTCGCCCTGTACCGCCTGCTGGAGTCCTGGGGCGTACGCCCGGACCAGCTGCTGGGGCACTCCATCGGTGAGGTCGTCGCGGCGCATGTGGCGGGTGTCTTCTCGCTCCCGGACGCCTGTGCGCTGGTGGCGGCCCGGGGCAGGCTGATGCAGCAACTTCCGTCCGGTGGGGCGATGGTGGCGATCCGGGCGACGGAGGACGAGGTCCTTCCGTTCCTGGTGGAGGGCGTGTCGATCGCGGCGGTCAACGGGCCGTCGTCGGTGGTGATCTCCGGCGCCGAGGATGCGGTGTTCGCCCTCGCGGCGCGCTTCGAGGGGGAGGGGCGCAAGACCAGCAGGCTGCGGGTCTCGCATGCCTTCCACTCGCCCCTCATGGAACCGATGCTGGAAGAATTCCGCTCCGTCGCCGACGGCATGACGTACGGAGTGCCGCGTATCCCCGTCGTCTCGAACGTCACCGGCGACCCCGCCACCGCGGAACAGCTGTGCTCCGCGGAGTACTGGGTCAGCCACGTCCGCGAGGCCGTACGGTTCGCCGACGGAGTCGGCGCGTTGCGCGCCCAGGGCGTCTCGGCGTGCCTGGAGCTCGGCCCCGATGGCACCCTCTCCGCGCTCGCCGCGGAGTCCGCGGCGGAGGAGTCGCTATGGGCCCCCGTACTGCGCAAGGACCGGCCCGAGGAACCGGCACTGCTCACGGCTGTGGCACGACTGCACGCCCACGGCGTGCCGGTCGACTGGTCCGCTGTCTTCGCCGGTTCGGGTGCGCGGTGGGTGGATCTGCCGACGTACGCGTTCCAGCACGAGCGGTTCTGGCCGTCGGGCGGATCCGCGCGCGCCGGCGATGTGCGATCCGCCGGTCTGGACTCGGCAGGGCATCCGCTGCTGGGTGCGGCGGTGGAACTGGCGGGATCGGGCGGGTTGTTGTTCACCGGTCGGCTGTCGCTCTCCTCGCATCCGTGGCTGGCGGATCATGTGGTCCTGGGGTCCGTGCTGGTGCCGGGGACGGCGCTGGTCGAACTGGTGCTGCGGGCCGCCGCCGAGGTGGACTGCGGTGCGCTGGAGGAGCTGACGCTCGCCGGGCCGCTGGTGCTGCCTGCCTCCGGCGCCGCGGTCCAGGTGCAGGTGTGGGTGGGGGAGCCCGATGACGCGGGGCGCCGACCGGTGTCGGTGCACTCGCGTGAAGGCGAGGGGCCGTGGACACTGCACGCCGACGGTGCCCTGGTCACCGCCGCCGACGTGGTGCCCTTCGATGCCGCGGTGTGGCCCCCTCAGGGTGCCGAGCCGCTCGATGTGGCGGGCTGCTATGAGCGTTTCGCGGATGCCGGGTTCGAGTACGGCCCGGTGTTCCAGGGCCTGCGGGCGGCCTGGAAGCTCGGCGAGGACCTCTATGCCGAGGTGGGGCTTCCCGAGGGTACGGACGGCGACGCCTACGGCCTGCACCCCGCGCTCTTCGACGCGTCGCTGCATGCGGGGCTGCTGGGTGGCGGGGGAGTGGACGAGGCGGCCGTCCCCTTCTCCTGGAACGGAGTGACACTCCACGCCACCGGCGCCTCCCGGTTGAGGGTCCGCATCCGTCCGACCGAAAACGGCACATCGATCGCCCTCGCGGACACGGCCGGTGGGGCGGTCGCCTCGGTGCGGTCCCTGACCGCGCGTCCGATCACCGCCGGGCAGTTGCAGACCGGCGCCCGCGATTCCCTCTTCAAGGTCGACTGGACCGGCATCCACCTCACGGGCGAGCCCGCGGGCTCCCTCGCCATGCTCGGCAAGGACTCCGCAGGCATCCTCAACGGACTCCCGCTCCAGCCCCACGCGGATCTCCACGACCTCGCGGAGGCCGGCGACCACGACACCGTGATCGTCCCGCCGACGACCGAGGCCGCCGGTACGGTGGAGTCCGTGCACGCCGCGACGGCAGCGGCGCTGGGCGTGATCCAGTCGTGGCTGGCCGACGACCGGTTCGCCACCTCCTCGCGCCTGGTGTTCGTGACGCATGGCGCGGTGTCCGGTGCGGATCTCGCGGGCGCGGCGGTGTGGGGCCTGGTGCGGTCGGCGCAGTCGGAGAACCCGGGCCGCTTCGGCCTGGTGGACCTCGACGACGACGCCGAACCGACGCTCCTGGCAAGGGCATTGACGTCGGCCGAGCCGCAGCTTCTGGTGCGCGGCGCCGAGGTGCTGACGCCGCGGCTGTCCCGCGCCCAGGCGCAGCAGGACCTCGCCTGGGATCCGTCCGGCACGGTGTTGGTCACCGGTGGTACCGGTGGTCTGGGCCGGACTGTCGCCCGGCATCTGGTGGCTGCGCACGGGGTGCGGAGTCTGCTGTTGGTCAGTCGTCGGGGTCCGGCGGCTGAGGGCGCCATGGAGCTCGTGGCTGAGCTTGAGCGGCAGGGTGCGCGGGTCGTGGTGGAGGCGTGTGATGTCGCCGATGCGGCGGCTGTGGGAGACCTGATCGCCCGTCATGTTCCGGCTGCTGTGGTCCACACGGCAGGTGTTCTGGACGACGGTGTGGTGGAGTCGTTGACTGCTGAGCGGTTGTCGGCGGTGCTGCGTCCGAAGGTGGACGGTGCCTGGAATCTGCATGAGGCGACAAGGAATGCGGGCCTGGATCTGGACGCGTTCGTGGTGTTCTCGTCGGTGGCAGGGATCTTCGGCAGCGCGGGGCAGGCCAACTATGCGGCGGGCAATGCCTTCCTGGATGGGCTGGCGCACCATCGCCGGGCGCAGGGGCTTCCTGCTGTGTCGTTGGCGTGGGGTCCTTGGTCCCAGGACAGCGGCATGACCGGTACCCTCACCGATGCCGATCTTCAGCGGATGGCGCGCTCGGGTATGCCGCCGCTGACCACCCAGGAGGGCTTGGCGCTTTTCGATGCCGCGCTCGGCACCGCCGAGCCCATGGCGCTCCCGGTCCGCCTCGACCTCGCGGCGCTCCGTGCGCAGGGCGAGCCCCAGCCGCTGCTGCGCGGCCTGATCCGTACCCCGGGCCGACGCACGGCGGCGACCGCGGCGGACGGCGACGCTTCGGCCGTCTTCGCCCAGCGCCTGGCCGGCCTCTCGGCGGCCGAGGGACGCGACGTCGTGCTGAACGCCGTTCGCGGCCAGGCCGCGGCGGTCCTCGGACACGCCGGAGCCACCGAGATCGACCAGGACCGCGCCTTCCTGGACCTCGGATTCGACTCCCTCACCGCGGTCGAACTCCGCAACCGCCTGAGCGCCCTCACCGGAATCCGCCTCCCGGCGACCCTGCTCTTCGACTACCCGGCGCCGGCCGAACTCGTCGACCACCTCCATGCCCGGATCGCACCCGCGCCGCCCTCCGGCCCGGAAGCGCTCCTGGGCGAACTCGAAAGGATGGAAAAGACCTTCGGCGGACTCGACGTCACGGAGGAGGTCCACGAGCAGATAGCCGGCCGTTTGGAGGTCCTCAAGGCAAAGTGGAACGCCCTGCGGGATGCCCGCGCGGCGGCCGAACACGACCAGTCTCCGTCCGACAAGGAATTCGACTTCGAGTCCGCCTCGGACGACGAGGTCTTCGACCTCCTCGACAACGAACTCGGCCTGTCCTGACCCAACGAATCGGCCGATCCCGGTAACTCCCTTACGCCCTCGGCCGATTCGAGCACCGCCCCTGTGCGCCGCCGGACAACTCGGCGGTGCACAGGGCCGCGTGGTGAACACACAACGCCCCCTCCCGGCCATGTGCCAGGAGGGGGCGTTCCGGCGTTCCGTGATGCCCACTGCCGGGGCTTCGGCCGGCCGAAGCCCAGCCAGCCAGCCGGCCGGTCAGTCGGTGAGCAGTGCCTCCCGCAGCCGCTCCAGTACCTGCTCGCTCAGGCCCAGCCCGTCCCGCAGATAGGCGTCAAAGGTGCCGAAACGGGCCGTGACCTCGTCGAAGGCCGCCTTCAGGTACGCGGCCCTGGCGTCCAAGAACGGTTTGAGGCGGGCGGCCATCGCGGGGGTCTGCTCGGCGAGGGCGGCGGCATTGCGCGCGGCGAGGTAGTCGTTGGTGGCCAGGTAGTCCCGCATGACCGTGCCGCGGTCCACGCCCAGGGCCGTGAGCAGGGCGGCGGTGGCCCAGCCCGTACGGTCCTTGCCGCCCTCGCAGTGGAGGACAAGGGGCTGGGAACCGGGGTCGAGGGCAAGACGGAACAGCGAACGACAGGCGTTGATCGCCGAGGACTTGGAGACGAGCCGCTGATAGGAGGCGGCCATCGCCTGATCGGAAGCCTCGGCCGTGGCGGGCAACCCGGCCTTGTCACGGCCGCCGCGGAAACTGGCGACTACGTAGCGCGCGCCCGCAGGTACACGGTCCGGGGCCACGGCGCGCTCGCCCGCCGTGCGCAGATCGACGTCCGTACGGATGCCCAGGCGCTGGAGTGTGGCCAGGTCGGAGTCGGTGAGCGTGTGCAGATGGTTGGAGCGGTACAGCACGCCCATCTTCACCCACCGGCCGTCGGTGGTGCGACGTCCGCCCACGTCACGGAAGTTGGCGGCGCCCTCCAAATGCAGCGAGCGGTCGGCGAGGGTGAGCGGGGCGCCCTGGTCGGGGGCGAGGCGGAACCATTGGCGGTCGGCGGCGGGCAGTCCGCGCACGGTGACGGCGGCCTCGGCCCCGCCGTGCGCCACGGCCTTGCCGCCGGCGCAGACGGTCACCGAACCGACGCCGGGCGCCTTCCAGGACACGGCGAACGAGCCGTCCCGCTGCCGGGTCACCGTGGCTTCGGTGAAGGGAATCCGGTGCGCGGCAAGCGGTGCCCGCGGCGTCTGCCGGCCCTCTCCGACGGGTACGCCGAGGGGCTCGGCCGAGGCGAGGGGCGCGGTGACCCCCGTGACCCCCACCGCCGATACGGCGGCCATGAACGACACGGCGATCTGGCGGGCGGCCAGCACCGCCGCCGCGGAAGGGGAGTTCATGGCGGGACCATACGGCCAGAAATAGCCTGAAATTAACTAGATGATCGACTCCCAGGGGTCGGTGACCGTAGGCGGTCAGTGAGCGCCAGTGCCGCCCCGTGCGGCCGTAGTCGCACGAGGCTGCCCGGGACCTTCAGCTGAATGGTGCCTCAGCGAAAAGCGGCGATGCTACGGGCGACCCAGTTGTGGAAGGGGCGCGGAGCGCGGCCAAGGACTCGTTCCACGTCCGGGCTGATCCGCAGTTCGGCGGGGTTCGGGGCGGAGATGATGTCCAGGGTTTCGTCGGCGAGCTCCGGCGGCACGAACCGGGTCATCGTGGCTTTGGCCTCCTCACGGGTGAGTTCGTGGAATCGCACCGGCGAGCCGAGCGCGGCGGCGATGGCCTGCGACTGCTGACGGGGCGTGATCACCTCGGGCCCGGTCAGCTCGAAGACTCCGCCGGTGTGCCGGTCGTCCAGCAGGCAGGCCGCCGCGACCTCGGCGATGTCCGCCGGGTCGACGACCGGAACCCCGACATCGCCGAAGGGCGACGCGACCGTCCCTTGCGTGCGGACGGACTCCGCCCACGCCAAGGCGTTGGAGGCGAAGCCGCCCGGTCGCAGGACGGCCCAGTCCAGGCCGGGCTCACTCAACGCGACCTCCACCGCGCGCATCGCGATCCGCGACGGGCCGAACGGCCTGGTCGCCACACCCTGCGAAGACAGCAGGACGACTCGGCGGACCCCGCTGGCAGCAGCCAGGTCGATAATGTCGGTCGGCCTGGCTTCGGGGGCGTGCAGGTCGCCGGACAGCAGGAGGAACAGCGCCTTCGCCCCGTCCAACGCGGGGGCGAGGTCCTGCGGCTCGGCCAAGTCAGCCGGCACGTGCCGGACCCCGTCCGGCATTGCGGCCGCGTGCCGTGACACCGCCGTCACCTGCTCGCCCGCCTTGGCCAGGGCCTGCGTCAAAGGTCGGCCCACATTCCCGGTAGCTCCGGTCACCACGATCATGTTCAGCTCCTGGTCCGTTGTGTACTGCGGCAATTGACGCTAGGAGGCAGGCTTACTTTTCGTAAGAACATACCTAGAGGTAAGCTCCGGACATGAGGGAAGGTGCGCAGCTGACGCAGGCCGAGGCGGGCAATCGGTATGAGGTGTTTCACACCGACTGCCCTGCGCGCGACGTGGTCGACCACGTGACCAGCAGGTGGGGTATCTGGGTGCTGATCTCTCTGCGGAGCACCGATCTTCGGTTTTACGAGCTGCGCGACAGCATCCGGGGCATCAGCGAGAAGATGCTCGCTCAGACACTGCGCGCACTGGTCCAGGACGACCTGGTCTGGCGGAAGGTCGAGCCGACGACGCCACCCCAAGTCACCTACGGGCTGACGGAGTTCGGCCAGGACGTCGGGGCGCCGCTGACGGACTTGTTCGACCGGATCACACAGCGGCTGGCAGCCGGCGGGGCGTCCGCCCCGGAGCGGCCGAGCGCAACAGGCCAAGCGGAGCCGTCATCGACGCCGACACCCGCCTGATCGCCGTGGCCGGCCGGCCCCTGCCCGTCCCTCACGCGACGCTCGGCATCGCCCGACTGCACCACCTCGCCCTCGCCGGATAGGCCAGGGGTGGCACGCGACCGCCCCTGCCTCCGCCGACTCCCAAGATCGTTACGGGCAACGAACGCCGCACCACTGGCATTTCCCCCAGTCTTTCCCGGTCAGGATGGTGACGCGCGGCGGTTCGGGCCGAGGGGAGAGGCCCGCGATCCCCACCGGGACAGCGCCGTGGAACAGCCCTGCGGGGAAGCTTTCTGTCGGCGAAGGTCGGGTACCACCAGCATGTTCGAGAATCAGCAGAACCAGCATCTGACACGGCGTCGCCTGCTCGGACTGGCCGCCCTCGGCGGCGCCGCGGCCGCCGGGATGACCACGATTTCCGCCGCGCCGCGCGCCGCCGCCGCCGACAAGCGCAGTCCGCGGGCAGGCAGCGGCTCGTTCGTACCGGCTGTGGTGATCGGCACCGGCTATGGCGCCGCGGTCTCCGCGCTGCGGCTCGGCGAGGCCGGAATTCCCACTCTCATGCTCGAAATGGGACAACTGTGGAACACGCCCTCCGATGACGGCAATGTCTTCTGCGGCATGCTCAAGCCCGACCGCCGCTCCAGCTGGTTCGCGTCGCGCACCGAGGCCCCGCTGGGCTCGTTCCTGTGGCTGGACGTGATCAACCGGGACATCGACCCCTACGCGGGCGTGCTGGACCGGGTGCACTTCGACCAGATGTCGGTGTACGTGGGGCGGGGCGTGGGCGGTGGCTCGCTGGTCAACGGCGGCATGGCCGTCGTACCGAAGCGCTCGTACTTCGAGGAGGTCCTCCCGCGGGTGGACGCCGCCGAGATGTACGACCGGTACTTCCCGCGCGCCAACTCCATGCTCAAGGTGAACCACATGGACAAGGGCTGGTTCGAGGAGGCGGAGTGGTACAAGTTCGCGCGCGTTTCGCGCGAACAGGCGGGCAAGGCGGGCCTGAGCACCACCTTCGTCCCCAACGTCTACGACTTCGGCCACATGCGGCGCGAGGCGGCCGGTGAGGCACCCAAGTCCGCACTGGCGGGCGAGGTCATCTACGGCAACAACCACGGCAAACAGAGCCTGGACAAGACCTACTTGGCCGCCGCGCTCGGCACCGGCAAGGTCACCATCGAGACCCTGCACCAGGTCAAGGCGATCCGTCAGCAGCCCGACGGCAGCTATGTGCTGTCCGTGGAGCAGCGCGACACGGGCGGCAAACTCGTCGCCCGCAAGGAGATCGCCTGCGGTCACCTGTTCCTCGGCGCCGGCAGTCTCGGCTCGACGGAGCTGCTGGTGCGGGCCCGCGACACCGGCGCACTGCCCGACCTCAACACCGAGGTCGGCGCGGGCTGGGGCCCCAACGGCAACATCATGACCGGCCGTGCCAACCACGTCTGGAACCCCACCGGGGCCCACCAGTCATCGATCCCCGCCCTGGGCATCGATGACTGGGACAACCCCGCCGCCCCCGTCTTCGCTGAAATCGCCCCGATGCCCGCCGGGTTGGAGACCTGGGTCAGCCTCTATCTGGCGATCACCAAGAACCCCGAGCGCGGCACCTTCGTCTACGACAAGGCCACCGACCGCGCTGCACTGCGCTGGACCCGGGACCAGAACACGCCCGCGGTCAACGCCGCCAAGTCGCTCTTCGACCGGATCAACAAGGCCAACACGACGATGTACCGCTACGACCTGTTCGGTCCGCAACTGAAGAATTTTTCCGACGACTTCAGCTACCACCCGCTCGGCGGCTGCGTCCTGGGCAAGGCCACCGACTTCTACGGACGCGTGGCCGGCTACCGGAACCTCTACGTCACCGACGGCGCGTTGATCCCGGGCTCCATCGGCGTCAATCCTTTTGTCACCATCACAGCCCTGGCCGAGCGCAATATCGAGCGGATCATCGCGGAGGACGTCAAGTCCGCGTAGCGGTGCTCCATGGACGGCTCGCTGTTTCCGCGGTTCGTATTCCGCTGTTCGTTCCTGCGTCGAAAGCCATCGTACGGGTTCTAAGGATTTTCCGGTGGGTGGCGTGAGATCAAAAGAGGGTGCGGCAGATCGCTCCGCACAGGGGTGTGTATGCAAAACCCTGCCTGTCATCGCTGAAAGGGAATTCATGGACTCCGCCCGACGGCCGATCCTCTTCGTCAGTCTTCCGGAGAGCGGACTGGCCAATCCGCTGCTCGTACTTGCCGAGGAGCTCTCCCGCCAGAATGTGCCAGATCTCTGGTTCGCCACCGACGAGCCGCGGCGGGAGGACGTGAAGAGGATCTCGGTGGGGTCTCCGGTGGAGTTCGGCTCGCTGGGCGAGGTCGTTTCCGAGCTGTCGGCGGTGACGTGGGGCGATGAGGTCTACCGGGAGATCACTCAGTCGTCGCGGTTCAAGGCGCATCGCGCGGTCATCAAGCAGTCGTTCGTGCCCGCTGCCCAGAAGAAGAAGTTCCAGGCTCTCGCGGCCATTGTCGACGAGGTGCAGCCGGCGTTGATGGTGATTGACTGCATCAGCGGGTTTGCGATTGAGCTGGCCATCGCGCGGAAGATTCCGTTTGTGCTGAGCGTGCCGTTCTCACCCAGCAACGTCCTGACGGCGTTCACGCCCTTCGGGAAGCGGTATGTGCCGTGGGGCTTCCCGGTGCCGCACACCGGACTTCCGCGTCGGATGACGCCGGCGCAGCAGGTCATGAATCAGTTGTTCAAGTGGCGGACCCTGGCGCTGTTTCTTTCGCCGACGATGAGAAAGGTGGTGGCGGAGGACACGCGGCGGCGTAAGGCGCTCGGGCTGGGGCTGATGAGCCCGATGGCCCGGATCGAGAAGGCCGAGCTGGTGCTGTGCAACTCCATTGCCCAGCTGGATTACCCTCTGGAGATTCCGGAGAAGATGCGATTGGTCGGGGCGATGGTGCCGCCGCTGCCGGAGGCGCCGGACGACGAGGACCTTTCGGCCTGGCTGGATGCCCAGTCGTCGGTGGTTTATGCGGGGTTCGGGACGATCACCCGGCTGACGCGGACTCAGGTCGAGGCGATGGTCGAGGTGGCCCGGCACCTCGAGGGCCGGCATCAGGTGTTGTGGAAGCTGCCTTCGGAGCAGCAGGAGCTCCTGCCGCCTAAGGAGTCGCTGCCGGGCAATCTGCGGATCGAGAGCTGGGTTCCTTCGCAGCTGGACGTGCTCGCCCACCCGAAGGTGAAGGTGTTCTTCACGCACGCCGGTGGCAATGGCTACAACGAAGGCGTGTATTTCGGAAAGCCACTGGTGGTGCGGCCGCTGTGGGTGGACTGCTACGACCAGGCCGTGCGCGGCAGGGATTTCGGCATCAGTCTGACCCTCGACCGGCCGCGGACCATCGACGTCGACGATGTGGTCGACAAACTGAACCGGGTGCTGGAGACCTCCTCTTTCCATGAGAAGGCGGAGCGGCTCGCGTCTTTGCAGCGGGCGGCGGGCGGGCGTGAGGAAGCTGCCGATCTGATTCTTGGGTTGCCGGCCCTGGCGAAGGCGTAGGGCCGGGAGAGCTCGTGAGTACGTATGAGACATGTGACCGCTTGATGAGGATGAGGTAGCCGATGTCGTTCACATATCCCGTGTCCCGGCCTGCGCTGGGCGGAAAAGAGCTGGAGTATCTGACCGCTACCGTCGAGGACGGCTGGATATCCTCGCAGGGGCCGATGGTCCAGCGATTCGAGCAGGCCTTCGCGGATTACAACGGGTCCGCACACGGTGTGGCTTGTTCGTCCGGGACGGCCGCGCTGACACTGGCGCTTCGGGCACTGGGAGTCGGGCCGGGGGACGAAGTGATCGTTCCCGAGTTCACGATGGTGGCCACCGCGTGGGCGGTCACGTACACCGGTGCGACGCCGGTGTTCGTCGACTGCGGGGACGACCTCAACGTTGATGTCTCCCGTATCGAGGAGAAGATCACGTCGCGGACGAAGGTCATCATGCCCGTCCATATCTACGGGCGGCGTTGCGATATGGACGCGATCATGGATATCGCGTTCCAGTACAACCTGAAGGTCGTGGAGGACAGCGCCGAGGCCCACGGCGTCCGTCCGGTGGGGGACATCGCCTGTTATTCGCTGTTCGCCAACAAAATCATTACGGCGGGCGAGGGGGGTATCTGCCTCACCGACGACCCCAAGCTGGCGGGCCAGTTGGCGCACCTTCGGGCCATGGCCTTCACCAAGGACCACAGCTTCCTGCACAAGAAGCTGGCGTACAACTACCGCATGACGGCGATGCAGGCCGCCATCGCGCTGGCGCAGACCGAGCGGCTCGACGAGATCCTCGAAACGCGGCGCGGGATCGAGAAGCGCTACGACGAGGGGCTGGCCGACGTCCCCGGCATCACGCTGATGCCGCCGAGAGATGTGCTGTGGATGTACGACCTTCGTGCCGAGCGTCGGGCGGAGCTGCAGGCATTCCTGGCCGGCCATTCCATCGAGACCCGGCTCTTCTTCAAACCGATGAGCCGGCAGCCCATGTATTTCCACCCCGACTGGCCCTCGCTCAAGGCCAGCGAATTCGCCGCGGACGGGCTGTACCTCCCCACGCACAGCGACCTGACCCCTGACGACCAGGACTTCATCGTCGGCAGAATCCGCGCATTCTGCGGCGTCAGCTGAGCGGCGCCGTCCGAGAGAGGAACCCCGCATGACGCAGTCAGACCCGATGACGGTCGACTTCCCCGTACGCAAACCCGGCGTGCCCTTCCCGCCGCCGGACTACGCCGACTACCGCGACCATGAGGGGCTGGTCCTTTCCCGCCTGCCCAATGGCGCCCGTGCGTGGCTGGTCACCCGGTACGAGGACGTACGCGCCGTACTGACCGACCGGAGGATCAGCTCCAATCCCTCGCACAAGGGATTCCCCAACGTCGGGATGGTGGGTGTGCCCACGCAGGAGCAGATCCCGGGATGGTTCGTGGGGCTGGACTCGCCCGAGCACGACCGGTTCCGCAAGGCCCTCATTCCCGAATTCACCGTCCGGCGCATCCGGGGGTTGCGCCCGGCGATCGAGCGTACGGTCGAGGAGCGCCTCGACGCGATGCTGGCGGCGGGCAACTCCGCCGACCTCGTCGCGGACTATGCGCTGCCCGTCCCCTCCCTGGTGATCTCGTCGCTGCTCGGTGTGCCGTCCGCCGACCGCGACTTCTTCGAATCCAGGACCCGTACCCTGGTCTCCCTCCGCGCCTCCACCGACCAGCAGCGCGAAGCCGCCGTGAAGGAGCTGCTGCGCTACATCAAGCGCCTGGTGGACATCAAGGTGAAATGGCCCGGTGACGACCTCATCAGCCGGCTGCTGGCCGCCGGTTCGATCGCTCCGCACGAGCTGTCGGGCGTGCTGATGCTCCTGCTCATCGCCGGCCACGAGACCACGGCCAACAACATCGCGCTCGGCGTGGTCACCCTTCTGAACAACCCTCAGTGGATCGGTGACGACCGGGCCGTGGAGGAGACCCTGCGCTTCCACTCGGTCGCCGACATCGTGTCCCTGCGCGTGGCCGTCGAGGACGTGGAGATCGCCGGTCAGCTCATCAAGGCGGGGGAGGGCATCGTGCCCCTCGTCGCCGCGGCCAACCACGACACGAGCGCATTCGAGTGCCCCCACATGTTCGACCCCTCCAGGAGCGCACGCCACCACGTCGCCTTCGGCTACGGAATCCACCAGTGCCTGGGGCAGAACCTGGTGCGCGCCGAGATGGAGATCGCCTACCGGAAGCTCTTCGAGCGCATCCCCGACATCCGGCTCGACGTCCCCGCCGACGGATTGCACATCAAATACGACGGCGTGCTCTACGGCCTGGAGCAGCTCCCCGTCCGCTGGTAGGCACCGTCCCGCCGGCGGAAAACCCCGCCCCGCCCGGCGTGCCACGGCCGCCCGGCGGGCCCCCTATTCCCTGCAGGAGAGACATCGGCATGCGTATCACCATCGACGTGGAGCGCTGCGTGGGCGCGGGCCAGTGCGCACTGACCGCGCCGCAGGTCTTCGACCAGGACGAGGACGGAATCGTCACCCAGCTCGCCGAGCCCGGCGCGGACGAAGAAGCCAAGGCCCGGATCGCGGGTGCCCTGTGCCCCTCCGGGGCGATCACCGTGCACGAGGGCTGACGCCTGCCCCGGAGGCTCCACCTACCGGGCTCCCCCAACCGACGAAACCGCTCACATCCGGGAGTGATGGTGCCCGTCCACACAGAGGACTATCTGCTCGAACTGCCCGCCGGCGCGGCCGAAGTACTGGGAGGTTTCACGCTCCCCGACGTGTTCGCGGCAGCTGTGACATCCGCCCCCGACACGGTGGCCCTCGTCGACGGGGATCGCTCGTGGACCTGGGCGAGGTGGCGGGCGGAGGTCGACGCGCTGGCGCGGGGGCTGCAGGAGTCGGGCGTCGAGCCCGGCGACGTCGTCGCGGCGCGGCTGCCGAACTCCTGGGAGTTCGCGACCCTGCACCTGGCCGTCGCGGCCGTCGGAGCCGTCCTGCTGCCCGTCCACCAGGGCACCACGTACGGCGACGTCCGCGCTCTGCTGGCCCGCGCCGAACCCGTCCTCCTCGTCCTGGCGGAACACCCGGACGGGGAGCCGGCGATGGCCCGCTCACTGCTCCGGAGCGTGCCGTCCCTGCGCCGGGTGCTGCTGGCGGGGGCGTCGGACACGGAGCGCGAGGAACCAGGGGTCGGGTCGCTGGACGGGCTGCTGGCAGCCTGGGCGGGCAGCGGGCCCCGGCCGGTGGACGTCACCCCCGATATGCCGCTCGTCCTGATCCCCTCGTCCGGGACGACCTCGGCGCGGCCCAAGCTGTGTCTGCACAGCCACGACGGCCTGCTGTCGAACACCGCGGCCGTCACCGCCGAAGCCGCCGATGCCTTTGACGGCATGATCCTCACCGCCTGCCCCATGAGCCATCTGTTCGGCCTGCAGAGCCTGCACGCCGCACTGTTCGCAGCCCGCGGGCAGGTCCTCCTCACCGGCTGGGACCCGGACCGCTTCCTGGAACTGGCACGGCAGCACGACCCCCGCGTTGTCTTCGCCGTGCCCGCCCAACTGCGCGACGTCATCGAGCGACTGGCCAGGACGGACGAGCCGGCGGGCTTCGCGCCGCACCAGGTGCGTACGGCGGGAGCTGCCCTCGCACCCGCCCTCACCGCACAGGTACGCGCCGCCCTCGACTGCGACCTGGTCGTGGTGTGGGGGATGTCCGAGATCGGCACCGGCACCCGCACCCGGGCCGGCGACCCTGACGACAGCGTGGGGAAGCCGGTCAGCGGCGCGGACGTACGAGTCGTCGACGAGGACGGGGTGAGCGCGGCGGGCCGGACGGGCGAACTCCAGTACCGGGGCCCAGGGCTGTTCCGCGGGTATTTCCGCGAGCCGGAACTGACGCGCTCGGCCCTCACCGAGGACGGCTGGCTGCGGACCGGCGATTTCGCGGCCGTCGGCCCGGACGGCGTGGTGATGCTGCACGGCCGGGCGACGGAGCTGATCAACACGGGAGGACGGAAGTTCGCCGCCACCGAGGTCGAAGGACTGCTCGCCGGCCTCACGGGCCTCGGACCGCTGGCCGTGGCAGGCGCACCGGACGACCGGCTCGGGGAGTACCCGTGCCTGGTCGTCACCGACCACGCGGACCGCACGATCGGCTTGAGCGAAGTGACCGCGTTCCTGCGCCGGCGGGGACTCGCCGACCACAAGATCCCCCTCGAACTGGTCACCGTGCGCGAGCTTCCGCTCTCTCCCGCCGGGAAACTCGACCGCCGGGCGCTCGGGCAGCGGCTCGCCGGCCTGGAGTCGGTGCCCGTCACGGCCCGCCTCGGCTCGGCCGCGCCGTACACGGTCGAGGAGGCGCTGGAACTCGTACGCGACTGCGTCGGCCAGGTGCTCGCGAACGGCGCCACTCCAGCCCCTTCCTCCTCTTTTTCTCCCGACACGGACTTCCTCGGGCTCGGGCTCGACTCCATCCGCGCGGTGCGCCTGCGGAACCTGCTGCGGGAGGAGACCGGGCTGCCGCTCCCGGTCACGCTGACCTTCGACTTCCCCACCCCACGGGCCGTCGCGCACGTACTGGCCGAGCAGGAGGAGCCGCCCCCGCAGGAGCCGCGGGAGACCCCGGCGGACGACGCCGACCCGGTGGCGATCATCGGCATGGCCTGCCGGCTGCCGGGCGGCGCCGATTCCCCGGAAGCCCTGTGGGACCTGCTCGCCGACGGGAGAGACGCGATGTCCGGCTTCCCGGACGACCGCGGCTGGGACCTGGACCGGCTCTTCGACGAGAACCCCGACCGACCGGGCACCTCCTACGCGCGCGAAGGCGGCTTCCTGCACGACGCCGGCGACTTCGACGCGGGCTTCTTCGGCCTGTCCGACCAGGAGGCGACCGCGACCGATCCGCAGCAACGCCTGCTCCTGGAAGCGGCCTGGGAGACGTTCGAGCGGGCAGGCCTCGACCCCACGTCCCTGAAGGGAACCCGTACGGGCGTTTTCACGGGCGCGATGGACCGGGGCTATGCCGCCAACGCCTCTGCCGCGCCCCGCGCATGGGAGAGCATGCTCATCACCGGGACCGCCGGCAGCGCGGTCTCGGGGCGCATCGCGTACACCTTCGGGCTCGAAGGCCCCGCCCTGACGGTCGACACCGCTTCCTCGTCCTCCCTCGTCGCGCTGCACCTGGCCTGCCGGTCCCTGCGGTCGGGCGAGACCGACCTGGCGCTTGCCGGCGGCGCCACCGTCATGGCCACCCCGGCGCCCTTCGCGCACTTCTCCCGGCTGCGCGCGCTGTCACCCGACTCCCGCGCCATGGCCTACGCGGACGCCGCGAACGGCTCCGCGTGGTCGGAGGGCGCCGGGCTGCTGCTGCTGGAGCGACTGAGCGACGCCCGGCGCAAGGGGCACCGTGTCCTGGCGCTCGTACAGGGCTCCGCCGTGAATCAGGACGGCGCCTCCAACGGACTCACCGCGCCTAGCGGGCCCGCACAGCAGCGCGTCATCCGACAGGCCCTGGCCGACGCCGCCCTGACGCCACAGGAGGTCGACGCCGTCGAAGGACACGGCACCGGCACTCCCCTCGGCGATCCCATCGAGGCCGGCGCGCTGCTGGCGACGTACGGTCAGGAGCGGCCCGAGGGACGGCAGTTGTGGCTCGGATCGGTGAAGTCGAACATCGGGCACACGCAGGCCGCGGCCGGGGTCGCCGGGGTCATCAAGACGGTGCTCGCACTGCGGCACGGCATCCTGCCACGGACGCTGCACGTGGATGCTCCCTCGGCCGAGGTGGACTGGTCCGCCGGATCGGTACGGCTGCTGACCGAGGCCCGGCCCTGGCCGAGGGAGAGCGGACGCACGCGACGCGCGGGAGTGTCCTCCTTCGGGCTCACCGGCACCAACGCCCACGTGATCCTGGAGGAGGCACCGGGCGAGGAAGGAGAAGCCGAAGGTCCGTCGAGCGAGGTCCCTGAGGAGGCGCGACGCGCGTCCGGGACGGGGCGGAATCCCGAGCCGGCCGACGCCATGAGCGCGCCGTGGGTGCTGTCCGCCCGCAGCCGGGCCGCGCTGCGCGCACAGGCGCGGCGCCTGGCCGAGCAGGTGTCCGCCGACCCCGGGCTGGGTGCCCAGGACGTCGCCCATTCCCTGGCCACCACCCGTACTCTGCACCGCTACCGTGCCGTCGTCAGCGCACCCGGCCGTGCACAACTGCTCTCCACGACGGCGGAGTTCGGGCGCGGTGAGCGGACCGCCGGCGTCACACCGCACGAATCCGTGCCGGGCGGGCTGGCCTTCGTCTTCTCCGGGCAGGGCAGCCAGCGCAACGGCATGGGGCGGGAGGCGGCCGAGGCGTTCCCGGTCTTCGGGCAGGCGCTTCGCGAGGTGTGCGCCGCGCTGGACCCGCTGCTGGCGCGGCCGCTGACCTCGGTGATGTGGGCGGCTCCCGGCTCCGAGGAGGCGGCCCTCCTCGCCGACACCACCTACACGCAGCCCGCGGTGTTCGCCGTCCAGGTCGCCCTGTACCGGCTCTTCGAGTCCTGGGGCGTGGTCCCCGACCACCTGGTGGGGCACTCGATCGGCGAGATCTCCGCCGCCCATGTGACGGGCGTGCTCGGCCTCCGGGACGCATGCACCCTGGTGGCGACCCGGAGCAGGCTGATGGGCGCGCTGCGGCCCGGCGGCGCGATGCTGGCGGTGCGCATCACGGAGGCCGAAGTGGCCCCGTGGCTGGCGGAGCGCACGGACGCGGTGTCGGTCGCCGCCGTCAACGGCCCGCACTCTCTGGTACTCGCGGGCGCCGAGGCCCCACTCGCCGCGCTCGCGGACGAGCTCGCCGCCGCCGGTCACAAGACCCGGCGGATCGCGATGAGCGTCGCGGCCCACTCGCCGCTGATGGACCCCATGCTGGAGGAGTTCCGCGCGGTCGTCCGTACGCTGTCCTACGCCGCGCCCTCCGTCCCGATCCTGTCGACCGTCACCGGCCGCCCCTTGACCGGCGAGGACGCGCGCGACCCGGACCACTGGGTGCGGCACGTGCGGCAGTCCGTACGCTTCAAGGACGCGATCGGCCGGCTCCGGGACCAGCACGTCACCGGATTCCTGGAGCTGGGTGCCGAGCCGGCACTCACGCCGATGATCGACGAGTGCCTGGAGGCGGCCGACCCGCAGCTAGGGGCCACAGTGGTCCCGACTCTGCGCGCCGGAGTACCGGACCGGCAGGCCCTGCTCACCGCGGTCGCCCAGGTGCACGCCCATGGCGCGCCTGTCGACTGGGACGCGGTGCTTCCCGGAGCCCGGCCGGTCACCCTGCCGACGTACGCGTTCCAGCGGCGGCGGTTCTGGCTGGCGTCGACTCCTGCGGGTCCGGCCGCTGACGGGGACTCCGCCGGCGCCGCGGTTGCCGCGGGCACGATGCCAGGCGGTGAAGAGCCGCCGGAGCTGGCAGCCCGCCTGTCCGGCCTCGACGACAAGGAACAGGACGCGCACGTACGGGCTCTGGTCCTTGCGGAGACCTGGGCCGTGCTCGGCGGTCAGGACCCGCGCGACGATGCGGGCAACCGCCCGTTCAAGGAGATGGGCATCAACTCATTGAACGCCGTCGAACTGCGCAACCGCCTCATCGCGGCCACGGACATGCGGCTCCCCTCCACGCTCGTCTACGACCACCCCACGCCCAACGCCGTCGTCCGCCTCGTACGCGAACGCCTCGCACGCCAGGCCGTCCCCACGCGCGATGTGGCCTCCGTCGTGACCGAGTTGGAGTCTCTGCTCACGGCCGGCGCGGAGGTTTCCCAGGAGACGGCGGCAAGGCTGAAGGCGGTGACGGCGGAGCGACCAGGCGCCACGGACACCGGCCCCGGCGGGACTCTGGACCTGGCCTCGGCCAGCGACGACGAACTGTTCCGGCTGATGGACGCGGAGAGCTGACAACGGGTGCTCGGGCACTTTCCCGAGCACCCGCACCGGCCGGGTCCCCGGTCCGCCCTGCGGGCCCCGGCCGGTGCCTGGTTCCGCTGGGCATCGCCGTGACGCATTGATCCCTCTGCGCCCCTCCGCGCCCCGTAACCGTTGGTCACTGTGGGTAGTTGAAGTGGCATGCACGACGTACGCACCGTAAGGGCGCCCTCCATGCTGCGGCTCGCGAGTGCCTCACTCGCCGGGACGGCCATCGAGTTCTACGACTTCTTCGTCTACGGGACCGCCGCGGCGCTGATCCTCGGGCCGCTGTTCTTCCCCACGTTCTCATCGGCCGCCGGGACACTGGCCGCCTTCGGAACCTTCGGCGTGGGCTTCGTCGCCCGGCCCCTCGGCTCGGTGCTGTTCGGACACATCGGGGACCGGCACGGCAGACGCCCGGTTCTCATCGGGTCGTTGCTCCTCACCGGCGCCTCCACGGTCGCGGTCGGCTGCGTGCCGACGTACGACACGATCGGGGTGACCGCTCCCGTGTTGCTGCTCGTCCTGCGCTTTCTGCAGGGGCTCGGGCTAGGCGGGGAGTGGGGCGGAGCCGTCCTGCTGACCGCGGAGCACGCACCCGCCGAACGGCGCGTTCTGTGGACGAGCGTTCCGCAGGTCGGGCCGTCACTGGGGTTCCTGCTCGCCAACGGCGTGATGCTGGCGCTGTCGGCGACGCTGTCCGACGCGCAATTCGCGTCCTGGGGGTGGCGGGTGCCCTTCTGGGCCGCAGGACTGCTGGCCTTGGCAGGGCTGTGGCTGCGGTCGTCGCTGGCAGAGAGCCCGCGGTTCCTCGAAATCGACGACCGCGCACGCGTGCCGCTCGCCGAAGTCGTGCGCGACCACTGGCGGCTCGTCCTGCTGACCGCCGGCGCGCTCGCGGCGGGATACGCGATCTTCTACGCCGTGACCACCTGGTCCCTCGCCTACGGGACGGAGCGACTGGGCGTGAGCCGTACCGTCATGCTGACCTGCATCATGGCCGCGGTGGTGGTGCTGGGCGCCCTCACGCCGCTGGCGGCGCTGCTGGCCGACCGCTTCGGCCGGCGGCCCGTTTGCCTGGCGGGATGCGCGGGCGCCGCCCTGTGGATGTTTCCGATGGTCGCGCTGCTCGCCACGGGAGCTCCGCTCTTGATGTTCCTCGGCATCCTGGGGGCGATGCTGGCGTTCATCACGATGTTCGCCGTGGTCGCCGCGTATCTGTCGGAGCTGTACGAGCCGCGCGTGCGCTGCACGGGCGCCGCGGTCGGCTACAACCTCGGCGGGGTTCTCGGTGGCGCGCTGACGCCGATCGTGGCGACGACGCTGGCCGAACAGGGCGGCCCGGTGCCCTGGGGCGTGGCCGCCTATCTGACGGGGATCGCGCTGCTCAGCCTGGGCTGCTTCGCACTGCTGCCGGAGACGCGCCCGGTGCGTGTGAGGGTGACGGAGCCGGAGCCTGCACCAGGATGACCGATCAGGGGTGACCGATCAGGGGTGGTGCGGTCACGCGACCCGCCGGACCGGTCCTCAGCGTATTTGGCTACGCAGCTTCTCCCTGCCACGTTTCAACCATCGGATAGCGGCAACCAGTTTTGTCATGTCCAGACGCGTTCGTTACAGCAAGAACGAAGCAGCGAGAGTCATCGTCATCATCGCGGACCTCACCGCGTTGATTCTCGGCCTGTGGATCCTGTTCGCCCTCATCGACGCCAACAGCGCAAACGATTTGGTCAGCTTCACCCGGAGTGCCGCACTGTGGCTGGCGGGGTGGTCACACGACCTGTTCACCATGAGCACCGACTGGCTGCGGACCGTACTGAACTACGGGCTTCCCGCCGTGGTCTACCTGCTCATCGGTCACATCCTGGCGGCCCGCATCCGTCGCGCCTGACGGTGCCGCCAGGCAGGTCTGCTGCGGTGCGGCCGTGCGGTCTCGGGCCGGTGGTGCCGCCACCTTGCTGATCACGATGGGGGGCAACCCGGAACGCCTGTGCACTGCCGCCCGTTCGTGGCGCTTTGCGGGGTCAGCCCCGTCGAGCACCTCTCCGGTCGGCAGCGTCACCACCAGCTCAACCGCGGTGGCGATCGAAGAGCCAATGCCGCCCTGTATCGGATCGTGCAGTCACGGCTCCGGTTCGATGCGCGTACCCGCAACTACTACGAGGGGCGTATCGCGGAGGGTAAGACCCGGGGCGAGATCATCCGCTGCCTCAAACGCTACGCCGCCCGGGAAGTGTTCAACCTGGTCCGGGGTGAACGGCCCGATGCCCACGCCCAACTGGTCAAGCGGCTGCTTCTGGGGGCCACGGTTCCTTCATCACTTCCTTCCGTTCCACAGCCCGTAAAGCAGTGGGCGCTATCGCAGGGCGGCGTGTTCCACGGCTGAGCCTCAGGGATATGGGCAAGAAGAGATGCGTGTGAGTGCCCGCGTGGGTATCCGGCGGAGGCGGTGTATGTCACTGCCTCACATCTCGCACGGCCGCAGTCCGCTTCCGGAAGGACAGGAGTGCTGACAAATGGCTGAGAGGGCGCGTCAGGTGCAGACCCATGGTCAGCGAGGCGTTCTGACGGCGATGGTGATGGCAGCAGAACACCCCCGTAGGTGACCACTGCTCTCGTCCACCGGTGATCAAGAGACTGGCACACGCCATCTGAGCCATGCAAGGGTTTCCGCAGCGATTTGAGGTTCGTGCAGCTGATTTCGTTGAGCACTGGCGCCATAGCGGCGATATCGGTAGCGTACGGCCGCATCGAGCCCTCAGCTCGTCCGTTAGGCATGCCCCTGCATAAACGGCGCGGAGCGGGCCTGGGCAGCCGACAGGCGACTCGCCCCGCGCCTTTCCCGCGGGGAAGGGGGCGCCGGATGCCGCCGTCTACGGCGGGACCGGACCCGGCATGCATGGCTCGCGGTTTCGAACGCACGACAAGCCCTCGGTCCAAGCCCGCCACGTGATGAAACCCCCGCAGCGCCAACCCACTTGTGAAAGAGCTGACGTGGACGCCAGTCACCTCCCCACCACTCTCCCAGAGGCAGACCGCACCTGCGTGCCGAGCTCATCGCGATCCTGGATGCAGGCTTCATGTGCACCTTCGGGGCGGTCTTCAACGGGCACTCCATGGTCGTCCCCACCGTCTACGGAAGCGTCGGACGAAACCTGTACTTTCACGGCGCGGTGGCCGATCGCAGCCTCGTCGCCTCGCCCGACGCGATGGTCTGCGTCGCCATGACGCGCGTGGACGGACTCGTCCTCGCACGATCGACGCTCGAACGCGGCGTCAAATACCGCAGCGCGATGGTCTACGGCTTCCCGCGCCTCGCCTCGGACCCCGAGGAGAAGCTGGAGGGGCTGCGCCGCCTGACCGAGAACGCCACACGGGGCCGGCCCGGTCATCGAAGGTCGCGGCGACCGCGTGGCGCTGCTGCTGGTACCAGAGCCGGTCGGGGAGGCCCTGTCCGCACGAGCGCGCCTGCGTCCAGGAGGTAACGCCGACGCCTCATAGCCGCTACCACATATCTTCAACGGAAGTCACCTCTCCGTTTCTCGGGTGTGGCTGGTTATGATCGACACCCCCACATCGCGCCACAGCCGAACCAGGCTTCCCCCAGCTCTGAACCCAGGGCTGCGTCTGGTCTCGGCTGTTGGACCGTCCCCACTGTTTCCCCCGCTCCCCGAGGACTGATGTCACCCATAGAACCCGAAGGCGCACGAGGGCAGTCGACGACTCGTCGGCGGCGTACCCTGCGCCTGCGTACGCTGCTCATTTGGCTGGCAATCGTCCCTATTCTGGCGATGAGTGCCCAAGTGGTCATGACCGCACAGCGGCTGGTGCACCAGTCGGAGAACCTGCACGCCGATGTGGCAGTTGGTGAGCGGATCGACGTACCCCTGACCAAACTGATGGTCAAAGTGCAGGCCGAGCGGACGATGACCGCCACACGGTGGGCGGGCGGCTCCGTGGCCGACAACGAGCTACGCGAGCGGCGCGTGGCCACGGACCGGGCCGCGGACGAGTTCCGCCGGTCGGCGGACGGAGCTCTGGCGGCGAATGGGCGCGAGGACGAACGGTACGTTGCGGAGCTGAAGCACAGCCTCGCGGATCTGGCCGCGTTCCGTGAGCGGGCGGACTCCCGCAGAGGAGGCGTGGAGCGGACGACCGGCTACTACTCCGACCTCGTCGACCGCATCATCCGGGTGTACCAGAACCAGTTCAGCCATGCGGAAGACGCCGAGCTCATCCAGGAGAGCGGCGTGGTCGTCACGATGTTCACGGTGTCCGAGATGGTGGCGCGCGAGACCACCATCCTCGCCATGGCCGGGCCGTCCAGGCGCCTGAGCTCCTCCGGGTTCGCCGAATTCGTCAACTCCGTCGGAACCCAGCGGTACCAGTACGACGAGTGGGTCGCGCCGTATCTGCCGACCGAGGACAGAGCGGACTACGACCGGGTCTTCGCCTCGGACGGCTGGAAGACGAAGGTCCGCATCGAGGACGCGGTCATCTCCGACCACCAGAACACCGCGTCCGGCATCAAGCTCCCCATGGTGGCCGACGCCTGGCGGGGCGCGTATGACAAGTTCGCGGCGCGCCTTGCCGCGCTCGACGCGAAACAGGCGCGAACAGTACTCGTGCACGCCGACGCCAAGGCCACGCAGCTGGAGACCGAGGTCATCTGGCTGATCGTCGGAAACGGTGCAGCCCTCCTTGCCGTCGCGGCCGTCATCGTGCTCACCACGCGCTCCGTGCTGCGCCGCCTGCGCGGGCTGCACCAACGCACGGTGGCCATTGCTGAGGAAACGCTGCCGGATGTCGTGGCCCGGCTCCAGCGGGGGCAGTCCGTCGACGACGATGCGCTGCCGGCGGTGAGCGGAGACCAGGACGAGGTGGGACGTATCAGCGACGCGTTCGCCCGGGTCGTCTCGGTATCCGTCGACGGTCATGCGCAGCTCGCGGCCGAGCGTCAGGGCTTCGGTATGTTCGCCGCGGGCATCGCCTCGCGGACCGGAAACCTGGTCAGCCGGCAGTTGACCCTCACCGACGAACTGCAGGACACCTTCGGCCACGACGAGGAGCTTCTCGCCGGGTTGATGCGATCCGACCAGTTGACGGTGGGTATGCGGCGGCAGGTCGAGAACCTGCTCATCCTGGCAGGTGGGGAGATCCCCGATCCGCACACCGAGCCCATGCGCGTCGCCGACCTGCTGCGCGAAGCCGCCGCGGAGGTCGAGGACTTCCGGCGGATCGAGCGCCAGGCCCTGGACGAGATCAGCGTGGCACCGCGGGTGATCAGCGAGATCAGCCATCTCCTGGCAGAACTCCTCGACAATGCCACCCGGTTCTCCCCGCCGCAGTCGAAGGTGGTCGTCCGTGCCGAACTGGTGACAGACGGGCTGTTGGTCGACATCGAGGACCGCGGGCCGCGGGTGACCGCCGCAACATACGAGGAGATGAACGGGCGTCTGCACTCGGCCCCGCCGTACTCCGTCCTGGCGGAGAACGCGCACCGGCTCGGACTCTTCGTGGTCGGCCACATCGCCGAACAGCTCGGGGCCACAGTGACGCTGCGCCGCTCGGTATACGGGGGGACGTCGGCCGTGGTGATCCTTTCCGAGGAGCTCCTTGTGCCGACCGAACCGGTCCGGGCAGGAAAGGAGGTGCCGCGTGCGGCGGCGACGCCCGCCCCGGCACCGGGCACGCTCAACGAACGCAAGCCCGAGCTGGTCTTGCACGCGAAGACCGCACCGGCCGGCTGCAGGACGCCGGAGCGCTCACCCGAGGGGCCGGTGGAGAGCAAGCCGCCGCTTCCCTCCGTGACACGGGACGGTGACGCGAAGCCCGCCCTCCCCGAGCGGGTCCCGCAGGCTCATATCGCCGAGCGGCTCCGCGCGCCACACGCACCGGAGACCGCCGTCGACCAGGACGCGGCGACACCCGAAGAGGTGGCCGACGCCTGGGCGGACTACGAACACGGAACTCAGACAGTGGAAGAAGAACTCCGACAGGATCAGCCATGACGACGCCAACGAACGACATGATCTACAGCGTCCTGGACAACAACCTGAGCAGGATCGCCGGCATCAAGGGAGCCGTACTCCTCTCCAACGACGGGATCAAACTCAGCTCGTACGAGCTGGAACGGGACCAGGCGGAGCGCATAGCCGCCGCGTCCTCCGGTATCGCTTCCACGATGAAGGCGATATCCAGGGAGGTCGACGGCGGCCGGGTGATCCGCCAGCTGGTCGAGATGGACGACAGCTATCTCTGCATCGTCGGGTGCGGGGAGGGCAGCACGCTCATCGTGGTGACCTCCCGCAAGGCGCGGCTGGGGGAGCTGGGCGGTGAAGCCGTGCGCACCGCCCAGGCGCTCGGTGAGTGGCTGAGCACGCCTGAGCGCGGCCAGGCGCAGCGCTCGTAATGGCGGACGAGCCCGGGCCGCGAGAGGGAGGCCGTCGGCGGACGCGGCTGTACGCGCTGACTGATGGACGTACGGCCGCTGCGCACGCCGCCCTCACCATGGACACCACGATCACCGCCGTGGCCGTCGCGGACGGTCACGGCGGTCTGCCCAGCGAGTGGCAGGCCATCCTCGCGATGTGCTCGTCTCCGGGCGGCCTGGCGGTCGCCGAGATCGCGGCGCGCATGCACATGCGCCTCACTCCCATGACGCTTCTTCTCGGCGAACTCGCGGATCGGGGGCTGATCGAGCACCGGTCGCCCCTTGAAGGGACCGAGACCACCAATGTCCACCTGCTCATGAGAATCAGGGACAACCTTGCCCGGATATGACACCCCAGCCCAGGAAGCGGCCCCCGTCAAAATCCTCATCGCTGGGGGATTCGGCGTCGGCAAGACGACCCTGGTCGAGACGGTCTCCGAGATCGAGCCGTTGCGCACCGAGGAGCGGCTGACGAGCGCGGGCGTCGGCGTCGATGACCTCGACGGCATCGAGTCCAAGGCCGTTACCACCGTCGCGATGGACTTCGGCCGCATCACCCTCACCGACGCACAGGTCGTGCTCTACCTGTTCGGCACACCTGGCCAGGAACGCTTCTGGTTCATGTGGGACGACTTGCTGAACGGGGCACTCGGGGCGATCGTCCTTGTGGACACACGACGCCTCGACCGTAGTTTCCCGGCCATCGACTTCTTCGAGAACCGGGGGCTTCCGTTCGTGGTCGCCGCGAACTGCTTCCACGGCGAACAGCCCTACACCGCCGAGGAGGTCAGGGCGGCGCTGCATCTGCGTGACCCGAACACACCCATCCGTATGCTCGATGCCCGCTCCCGTGACGAAGCTCGCGGTGCCCTGCTTGCGCTTCTCGACATGCTCATCATCAAAGCCGGGGTCGCGGCGACCGGCTGACACCCGCGACGCCCCGAGACGCCGCTCAGTCGTCCTGGGTTGTAAACGGGCCGTCGCCGGATACCGCGGGCGGGCCCGCTCAGGTTCTCCAGCTGCGCGGGAGCCGCTCGTTGCCTTCGGGGTCGGCCATCACCGGGAACCCGCCGCCGGCGTATTCCTGGTGATGGCGGCCGCCGAGTGCCTCGACTCGTTGCCGCTCGGCGGCAGGGGCGGGGGAGGTGACGTCGAAGTGCATGCGGTTCTTGCCGGACTTCTGGTCAGCAACGGGATGGGGATGGGGAAATTTAGGGCCTACATGGCAAACTGGGCCTTGATCTCAGGGCCCATACGGAAGGCGCCTGACTGGTAAATGCCCAGTTCAGGCGCCTTTTCTTGTGCCTCCTAGGAGAGGCCCAGCTTCCTCGGCGAGTACGAGGCCAAAAGACTTTCTTCGACTGCTGGTCGTACACCCGTGGCGGCTGCGTTGATACGCGAAAACGAGAGAGTGCTGTCGGTGACGTCCGCCAACGTGGTCCGGGAATGGTCCGGATTTTGTGCGACGCCACACCTCCGCTCGCGCGGGATGCGCAACTCCCCGTGCTCTCCAGTCACCTGTGCCTCCAGCCGGCTCCGGTCAGGAGGGAGCCATCCCCGAGGTGCCCGGCATTCCCGACGCGTCCGGCCGCTCACGACCAGCCGGCCCTGACGCGGTAGTCGAATCCTTGCCGAGCGCGGTGTCCTTGCGCCTCGTGTACGGGCTGGTATCGCCCGGACGCGCACGAGCAGGTTCTCGGCAAGGAACAGGGACGCGAGCGGATCTGGGCCGTGGAGCACACTGCGATGCCGAACATGTGGGAAGCCCGACCCCGGCTCGTCCACGCCCGTGCCAGTCAGACGGCGTTTCCCGCTGGGGTCCGGGCGGCATCAGGGCCCGGGACGGCGCCCAAGTCCTCGGAGGCTGCGGCCTTCGCCGGTACCCCGATTCCGAGCTTCTCGAGGATCTTCTTCTCGACCTCGTCGGCGAGGTCGGGGTTGTCCTTGAGGAAGTTGCGGGATTTTTCCTTGCCCTGGCCGAGCTGGTCGCCCTCGTAGGTGTACCAGGCGCCGGACTTGCGGACGAAGCCGTGCTCGACGCCCATGTCGATCAGGCCGCCCTCGCGGCTGATGCCCTGACCGTAGAGGATGTCGAACTCGGCCTGTTTGAAGGGCGGCGCGACCTTGTTCTTGACGACCTTGACGCGGGTGCGGTTGCCGACGGCGTCGGTACCGTCCTTCAGCGTCTCGATACGCCGGATGTCCAAACGCACGGAGGCGTAGAACTTCAGGGCGCGGCCGCCAGTTGTGGTCTCCGGGGAGCCGAACATCACGCCGATCTTCTCGCGGAGCTGGTTGATGAAGATCGCCGTTGTCCTCGTCTGGCTGAGCGCGCTGGTGATCTTGCGGAGTGCCTGGCTCATCAGGCGGGCCTGCAGACCCATGTGGGAGTCGCCCATCTCGCCCTCGATCTCGGCGCGTGGCACCAGGGCGGCGACGGAGTCGATCACGATCAAGTCGATCGCGCCGGAGCGGATCAGGATGTCGACGATCTCCAGCGCCTGTTCACCGTTGTCCGGCTGGGACAGGATGAGGTTGTCGGTGTCGACGCCGAGCTTCTTGGCGTACTCCGGGTCCAGAGCGTGCTCGGCGTCGACGAATGCCACCGAGCCGCCGGCCTTCTGTGCGTTCGCCACCGCGTGCAACGTCAGCGTCGTCTTGCCGGAGGACTCCGGCCCGTATACCTCCACCACGCGGCCGCGGGGCAGACCGCCCACACCGAGCGCCACGTCCAGCGCGGTCGATCCGGTAGGGATCACTTCGATGGGCTCATTGGGCCGCTCGCCGAGGCGCATGACCGCACCCTTGCCAAATTTCTGCTCGATCTGTGCGAGCGCGGTGTCCAGCGCCTTTTCGGGGTCGGTTCCTGCCATGAGCTTTCACCCGGTCCGATTGAGTGGCACGCCGCACGTCGGAGAACGTGAGCGTCTACTGCCGACAACGGACGTCTCGGAGATCCCAGTAAGCAAACATCCGATCGATTTACGTGTCCAGTGAAAGGTACCAAACCGAGAGAAGCGGGACGGATCGCGCACCGGACACGCCGGACGCAGCCCGCGCCGCCGCCCGCTTCCGTCGGAGTGGTGCGCTCAGCTGGGCCGCCTGCGTTCCGCGGAGCAGTGGATGGACTGGACGATGTCCCGGACCGAAACGCTCTGCGGACGACGGATGCCGCCAACCACTTACCGTCTGAGCCTGTTCATGCCGGACCCGGAGTGGGGTCCGTGCGGGACCGGGCAAGCGCTGATCCCCGTGACGGGACGCAGTACGGCCGGAGCCGCACCTGCACCGTATGCTCGGCCGCCCTCCCCGTACGGTGCCGGCGCACAGCAGCGCTTCGCTTGGGCGCGGCCGATCCGGAGTCAGCCGAAGTGACCGTCAAGGGCCTCCGCCAGACGTACTACATCGCGGCGAGCCTTCCGGGACCTGGCGTGCTGCACTGCCTGCAACGCGGAGCCGTGCACCACCGGGCAGTGGCCCCCGGGGTACTCCAACTCGTCGAGCAGCTCGCGGACTTCGAGCTCGATCAGCTCCGCGATCTCCTGGTCGATGACCAGGTCGCACTTGCCGAGGAACACCGCGATCCGTGCCACGCCCGCCGCCCGCGCCGCGGCCAGATACTCCCGGGTCTCCGGCAGCGGCCCGTCCTCGGCGGAGACGACCAGCAGTGCGCCGTGCAACTGCCCAGCGCCGGCGGGGATCCGGGACCGGAAGGTGTCCAGGTCGGGGCTGTCGTGCAGCCGGAACGGGCCGCGTGCCGTGCCGAACTGCCCGAACGGCTGCAGCGGTTGCCGGAATTCCTGGGGCAGCACCTCGGTCAACGCCCGGACCAGGGTGCTCTTGCCGTGCCCCTGGGCGCCCATGACCGCCGCCTGCACCACCGGCCCCGTACCGCCGTTCCGCCGCCTACCCCACATGCCCGACCCTTCGCCTGCTGCCAACTGCCAGAGCAGGCTATCGGCCCACCAACAGGGTCGGCCTGCGGGGCCGGATCCTCAGGGGGGGGATAGCATCCGGAGCTGCTCCTCACCGTCGAGCAGCAGGATGACCGCCAGTCCGAGGGCCGACGCCTGGCGGGTGCCGGCCCTCACAACGTGCCGGACGCGGACTCCGAAGTGCATCGGGGGGACGGTCCTGGATCGGGATGGCGAGGATGCCTTCCGGACGTTGCGTCGGAGCGCTCACCAGGACCTGACCGGGCCGCAATTCACCGTCCTGAGCCTGCTGCACACCCGCGGCACCATGGACCAGGGCATGCTCGCCACCTTGGCCAGTCTCGACAAGTCGACCCTGGCGCCACTTCTGGACCGCCTGCAACGGCGGGAGCTGGTGGACGTGGTCAAGGGCGACAGCGACAGACGGCGAAAGCTCGTGAGCATCACCCAAAGCGGCCGGGAGCTGGCGACCGGCCTTGCCCCCGCAGTCATCGCGGTGAGCGATCAGATGCTGGCGCACTTCACCCCGCGGGAGCGAGACCAGTTCCTCGCACTGCTTCGACGGGCCGTCCAGGGGCCGCAGCGGTAGGCCCCTTGGGTCGATCCGTGCAGGTCGCCGGCCAGGGACGCCGCCTCTGCGGGTGGTCGAACGAAGCTGTCAGTGCTGCTCTGTAGGCTGCGGTGCAGCGCTCGTTCCGGGAGGTGATGGGCAATGGTGTACAGGCCGGTCGAGGGTGAGCTCCATGTTCACTACGGCCAGATCTTCGTCGAGAGCGATCCGGACAGCTTCGGTCCGGACCTCGCGGAGGCGTTCGCCGGTCAGAGCGGCGGGCTGTGCGGGGCGGCGGTTCCCGGCGCGCTGTGGTTGACGACCGGGCTGCACACAGGTGACGTCGGCTTCACCGTCGAAGTCCACGGTCAGGCCCCGCCGCTGGAGACGGCCTGGGAGGACGTCGTGGAGGCGTCCTTCCGCCCCGGCTCGGCCGGCAGCGCGCTCGTCCTATGGGCAGGCGAGGTGTCCTGGGAGCTGGGTCTGGAAGAGACCGACTACCGGGTGCGCTACTGCGCCAAGGGCATGGACCAGGCAAGTCAGCAGGAAACCCGGTTGGACCATGAACCCCAACTCGACTGCTACCTCCTGCAGTTCTGGCCCGCTCCGCCCGCGCCGGACCGCGTCCTGCGCCGGACCTCGGCGATAGCCGCGTACTGGCACGACCATGCCCGCAAGCAGCCGCCCCCGCCCACACCCGCGGAACGCGCCGAAGCCGAACGCCTCGCCCGCCTCGCGCAAGAACAGGCAGAAGAAGAACGAGGGCTCGCCGATGGAAGAGGGCAATAGGGCGGACGGCTGCCGAGCCATGCCCTGCGCAACGTCGGTGGCAAGGCGCGCGGCCTGCTCGACTTCGACCCAGCATTCGTCCACGCCATCGACGCCCGGTTCGTGGATGAACCTCGCGGCAGGTGCGTCTGATTGCGGCCGTTGGCGTGTGCCTGAACGGGAACGCCTTGGCCAGGCGCGTCAGGCCTCCGGGCGTGGGCGCACCCGTGGATGCGGCAACCGCCGGCGTCAGCGGGGGAGCGGCTCCGATGGCCGTGGCGACTTCGTCGGCGTCCGGTCAGTTCTGGGGGCGAAACGTGCGGCGACGGTGCCGTCAGAGGCGATGAAGAGCTTCTCGAAATCCCTCGCACGTTGCCGGCGTAGCCCTCGGCGTCGGGAGTTCTTACCAACTGGTCGTGGAGCGGGTGGCGGGTCGGGACGTTGACGTCGGTCTTCGGCTTCCCTGTTCGGGCGAAGTGCCAACGGTTCGGTCGAGGCCCACAGATGCCTCGGGCGGGGCAGACAGCACGACGTTGTCTGCCCCGCCCGCGGCATCTGTGGCGCTCGTGACGCCTCATCAGTCGCATGGCGGACACAAGAGCACTGTCGCCCGGAGCTGGACTGTTCCCGCAGGGGAGCCCCCTCCACCACAGTGCGCTCAGGGCCACTTCCACACCCTTCCGCGATGGCAGCGGTTTCGGGACAGGTGCAGGATTCCAGATGGTGGCGCCTGATGATGCCACCACCTACGGAAGGGCCCGTGGTCAGCTGGTTTCGGCCGGGGGTTCCACGGTCGCTTGAGCGCCCATGGTTACCTCTACCTGGGCCCCTCCGGATAGGCCAGCTCCTCAACCACTGGAAGCCCGTCGACGGTGAGGCATTCCGAGGGCCCGTGCTGTGTGTGGCACCACTGGCAACTCCAGTCCGTGTGCAGGGCCGGAACTGTCGCCCAGGAGCTGCACCAGCAACAGCGGCGCGTCACGTCGAACCATCCGCCCGGCATCGTGGCGATGCACCTGTCCTCCCGGCGAAGTTCCTCCGGGGGCGGGGCGTGTGCGGCGTCTCGCCGGGGTCCGTAGGCCGGCGTAGGTGTCCGAGCGGTCGTCATGACGGCATGGTGCCGTCACACGCCGGGTGGCTTCACCTACCTGGCGCCGGGCGGCGGCGAGTTCCCCTGTCTGGCCCGCGCGAGGTGGGGGCGCATCCGCACGGCAGGTTCGCGCCTTGCCGATGAACCAGGGCCATGCCCTGGAACGGCAAGACCGGCGCCAAGGGTGACCATGCAGGTCGGGCTTCTGGTGGCGACGGCGGCTTCTGGAGTCCCCGGGGGGCGCCGCATGCCGCCGTCACCCGCGCATCGCTCCTGATGCGGGCGTGACATGTAACGACCACTCCCAGAGCGAACTGAAGGCCTTCGCCGAGGGGAGGGCGCTTCCGGCGAGGACTGACCGCGTCGTTCGCCACGACGAGCTGACGCGATCGGCAGCCAAGCCCGTCTGAGGAAGGCCGCTCAGGGCCCGATTGAGGAAGGCTGCTCAGGCGGGGCCGGGTCGCGCCTCGCACGATGGCCACCCGCGCTCGCTCCGTCACTCCTCGCAGGCCTCGGCCTGTCCTTCGAGCCCCCGGGCGGCCACCGGCGGTGAGCAGGAACTACTCAACTTTCCCCGCTGCCGCACCGGACCCTGACGCCGGCCCGTCCGAGTCGGCTAGCGTCTCCGCGACATCCGAAGGCCCGCGCGGTGCGTGCGTTTCCTGGCGTGCGCCACCGCCCGTTGTGCGCTGCTCCCGGAACCGGAACCCGGCACAGGGTGCGCGCGGAGAGACCCCTCATGACGCACAGAAAACCACCGGCGCGACGACGCTTCCTGGCCTCCTCGGCAATCCTTGGTGTGGCCGTGGTGAGCGGATATCTGGCCTGTGCGAACGCCGCCCAACCCGACTCCACGGGACACCCGGCAGCCGCCACCCGGGCCGCCCGCCCCGCGCTCCGGCCAGTGGCATCCCCCTCTGGCACGGCCGCCACGCCACGTACGTCCGCCCGTCCCCGGGCCGGTGGGCACCCCTCTTCGCCGCCGTCGGCGAAGCCGCCGTCCCGGGCGGCGACCGCACAGCCATCCTGCGACCAGGTGGCCCCGGCATCGAGCATCTGGCGTACCCCGGCCGATCAACTTCCCCGCCATGCAAGGTCGGACGCCTATGTGCATTCCATCGGGGCGGAGAAACCGCTGCACCCCGACTTCGGTTCCGGGCTGATCGACGGCAAACCGTTCGGCATACCCGTCACCACACTCGACGGTCCGGGCCCGGAATCCGAGGTCACCTTCGACTACGCCGACGAGTCCGACCCCGCGGGCTATCGCATCCCGTCCGACGCGCGGGTCGAGAACGGGCCGGACGGTGACGGCGACCGCCATGTCGTGGTCCTCGACCGGCACAGGTGCAAGTCCTACGAGCTCTACGACGCCACGTCCGCAGCACGGAATTCCTGGCACGCCGGGTCCGGTGCGGTCTTCGACCTCCACTCCAACGCGCTGCGCCCCGAGGGATGGACCTCGGCGGACGCGGCAGGTCTGCCGATCCTGCCGGGACTTGTGCGCTACGACGAGGTTGCCGCCGGGGAGATCGACCATGCCCTGCGGATCACCGTGCCCCGGTCGAACACGTCACATCTCTGGCCGGCCCGCCACGACGCCGGCGCCGCGAAGGACGACAGCCTGCCGCCGATGGGCTTGCGTCTGCGATTGAAAGGCTCCGTGAACACCGCAAGCCTGCCGCCGCAGGCGCGTGTGATCGCCATGGCACTTCAGCGCTATGGGGCTTTCGTCGCCGACAACGGTTCGAGCTGGTTCGTCTCCGGCGACGAGGACAAGCGGTGGGACAACGACCAGTTGAACGCGCTGAAGCAGCTGCGCGGCGACGACTTCGAGGCCGTCGACGAATCCTCCCTGCAGACCGGCGACGACTCCGGCGCCGCTCACTGATCCTCAGTGAGTGTTATTGAGGAGTGTGCGAAAGCAGTAGCAAGGTCGGTGTTACGGAAGTAGCGGCTACTCACTCTTCATTCGGGCCTTGGAGATAAGCTGTCCAGATATTGCGTCCTTTGAATTGCCTTGAAAAGGAAAGTGCATGTTTCTGGGTTTACGTGTGGTGATGTATCCAGCGCCGGATGTTGTGGCCAGTAAGGCGTGGTGGACGTCCGTTCTCGGCGTGGAGCCTTACTTCGATGAGTCCTATTACGTCGGCTATCACGTCGGTGGCTTCGAGTTGGCTCTCGATCCTCATGCAGATCCTGTGCACGGGCCCGTGACTTACTGGGGCGTACCGGATGCTGACCAGGCGTTGAAGCGGCTTGTCGCGGCGGGAGCCACGGTGCGTGAAGGGGTGCAGGAGGTTGGCGGGTCTATCCGTGCCGCTTCGGTGACCGATCCGACCGGATCGACGGTCGGGGTAATCGAGAACCCTCATTTCGCATTGCCTGAGTCGCCGCCGCAGGCAGGAAGCGGTCCTGGTCGATAGCGCCGGGGATGTGCGGCAGTGAGCTTCCTCGAGTGGGCCACCGATGGAGTGGCGGGCCGTAAAGCGCAACAGCGAGGTCCCGGCTGTTGATCGGGATGTCTGAGGTCCCCATCACGTTGCTCGGGGGCCTCGTTGGTCTTTCATCCTGCCGCACTCGACCTGCCGCATGCCCTCGTGGAGTGGACCACCATGCTGATCCTCACCCGAGGGGGCGACCGGCGCTATCAGGCACTGGCCGCAACCGCGAGTGCCTGTCGAGTGGCACTGGGCTTGCCATCGCCAGGCGGTTCGCCGCGGAGGGGCGCGGGTGTTCCTGGCCGGTTGCCGTCAGGAGCCGCTCGACGCGGCCGTCGCTGAGATCGGGCCGGCGGCCACCGGCGTGAGGGCCGATGTCTCGGTACAGACGGACCTCGATGACCTCTACTCGGTCGTGCGCGAGGAGGCGGGCCGCATCGGCGTGCTCGTTGCCCACGCCGGCAGCGCTGTCCCTCAGCGTCTCGGTGAGATCACAGAGGAAGCCATCGACGCCACCTTCGGTACGAACGTGAAGGGCACGATCCTCACCGTCCAGAAGGCTCTGCCCCTGCTGTCGGACGGCGCCTCGATCGTACTGACGGATCGACCAGCACCCTCCGCCCCGGACCGGGTGCCTCGCTGAGCCCCTGGCCCCGTGGCCAGTGGGTTCTTCCTCCTTCGGTTGCTCAGTGGCCTTGTGGCGTGACGTCGGGATTCTTCGATGGTCTCCGGGCTTCTGCCGTCAGTTTCCGGGGAGCCGCGACGGCGCAGGCTTCAGTCCGTCCAGGGTGAGGTCGAGGAGGCGTTCGGCCTGTTCTCGCTGCTCGGGCTTGGCCGAGGTGAGGGCGATACCGGCGAGGGCGGCGAACATGTCGGTCGGGCTGATGTCGGACCGGATCGTTCCGGCAGCGGTATTGGCGTTCATGAGGGAGGAGAGGGCGGCCTGAATCATCTCGTGACTGTCGGCGTAGGGATTGGTGCCCGAGTTGACGACGGCTCGCAGGGCGTCGGCCATGCCGAGTTTGGCGGTGGCGTAGTCGATGAAGCGGCGAGTCCAGGCTCGCAGGGCCTCAGGCGGCGACATCGCCGCAAGGAGGCCGGGGACGGCGTCGCACAGCCGGGCCACTTCGTTGCGGTACGCCGCCTCGATCAGAGCTTCCCTGGTCGGGAAGTTGCGGTAGAGGGTGCCGGTTCCCACGCCCGCTTCTCTGGCGATGCGCTCGAAGTGCGCATCCAGTCCCTCCTCGGTGAACACGCGCACCGCGGCGGCCAGGATCTTGTCGCGGTTCCGCTGTGCGTCAGCCCTCAGCGGGCGTCCTGCATCCCGGGCCATCAGAGGCTCTCCCTTGTCTCCATTTGCTAAGTGGAGGAGCCGCCACTTAGTCTGATGAAGTGGCGGAGCCTCCACTTTCACTGTAGGGCATGGCCGCGCCCACTCCTCTGCTGGAAGGACTGCTCATCATGTCGGGAATCGAAGGCAAAGTCGTGGCGATCACGGGCGCCAGCAGCGGCATCGGTGAGGCAACCGCGCTCCTGCTCGCCGAGCGCGGCGCGAAGATCGTCCTCGGGGCACGCCGTCCGGAGCGTCTTGAGGCCCTGGCCGCCCGCATCGAAAAGGCCGGCGGTGAAGCCGCCTGGGCCCGCACGGACGTGACGCGACACGAGGACCTTTCCGGCCTCGTCAAGCTGGCACGCGATCGATACGGGAAGCTCGACGTCCTCGTCAGCAATGCCGGGATCGGTCTGATCTCCCGTCTGGATGACCTGCGCGTCGAGGACTGGGAGGAGATGATCGACGTCAACCTCAAAGGGGTCCTGTACGGGATCGCCGCAGCCCTTCCCGTCTTCCGGGAGCAGGGCTTCGGGCACTTCGTCAACACCGTGTCCACCGCCGGACTGCGCATCGTGCCGCTCCAATCGGTGTACGCCGGCACGAAGAACGCCGTGCGCACCATCTCCGAGGGCCTGCGCCAGGAGGCCGGCGACAGCCTGCGCGTGACCGTCGTCTCGCCCGGCGCCGTCCGCACGGACTTCGCAGAGCGCATGGATCCGGCTGTGAAGGACCAGATCGACAAGATGATGGAGATCGCTCTTTCGCCGGACGCGGTGGCCCGCGCCATCGCCTTCGCCATCGAACAGCCGGACGGTGTCGATGTAGGTGACATCGTCGTTCGCCCCACCGCCCAGGGATAGGCCTGCGCAGCCACGCCGGACGACACACATTCCTGCCGAACCCACGGACACCCCCAGCCGGCGCACACGGACCGACCCCCGAGTTCCCCCTGAACAAGCTTCAGTTCAGCTGAACCCACGGGCCTCCAGGTGGTGTGAGGAGCGTGACTTCGGCCCGGACAGTTTTTGACTGCGTTCGGCGGAGAAGTGTGCCGTGTCCGCGCGGCGTTTGGCGGGGCGGCGCCGCCGTGGTCCCCGGCGGGACCGGACGGCGGGTATGTCGCGGATGAGCGGCTTGAGGGCGAGGCTGTCGTGCATGTTCGCGCCGGGCACGGCGATGGCGGGCGGGATGCCCTGGGCATCGGACAGCACGTGCAGCTTGCTGCCTTCCTTGCCGCGGTCGACCGGGTTCGGCCCGGTCAGCGATCCCCCCTTTTGGTGCGAACGGAGGGCGCGTCGACGATCGCCGAGGTCCAGTCCACCTCGCCCCGGGCCCCGAGTTCGTCCAGCACCGCCCGGTGCGGCCGACACCGCAGGCCGGTCTCGGTCTCTGCCGTGAAGCGGCGATGCGCGGTGGCGGGCGACGTGCCGAACGCCGGCGGCAGCTGCCGCCAGGCACAGCAGCTGGTCAGCGCGTACACCACTACCGTGAACACGGCCCGCTCGTCACACGGAGCGCTTTCACCAGCTTGCGGACGAGCAGCGAACGACGGCAGCAACGGGGCGGCCGGCTCCCGGAGTTCATCAGGAACCAGGCGCTTCGATGGATCAGCGCCCACGGCCGGCAGCATGCCGCACGCACATCAAGTCACGTGAGACAACCTCTCAGCCGTGATGGGTGCGGCCGACCTGGCAGCCTGCTCGATCTTCGCGCAGTAGGCCGCACGGGCTTCCTCGTCGATCTGCTTCTCGTATTCGGCGCGCAGCCCGGTCCGGCCGTCGAGGCCCTCGCGCAGGATATCGGCGTGCCCGGCATGCCGGATGGACTCGCCGAGGACATGGACCATGATGGCGAACAGGTTCGTGTCGGCATCAGGCTCCGGCCACCACGGCACGAGGCCGGGGGCGTCGAGGGGAAGCTCGTTGATCGTCGCGTCCGAGTGTTCCCCCGTGCGCCGGTAGAACCCGGTGATCTGATCGAGGGTCTCGTCCTCGGTCGCCCATAGATCGCTGCCGTTGGAGTCCTGCCACCGGGGCAGCCGTTCCGGGGAAGGGCGGTCGAAGACCTCGCCGAAGTACCTGGCCTCGACGGTGGCCACGTGTTTGACCAGGCCGAGAAGGTTGGTCCCGGTCGCTGTCAAAGGGCGGCGGGCGTCGTATTCGGACAAGCCGTCGAGTTTCCGGAGCAGCGCCTTGCGGTCCCACCGCAGTCTCCCGTGCAGGTGGTCTTTCGCGAATTCATCGATCATGCGGCATGAGCCTGCCAGGGGCTGCTCGTGGTCTCAAGATCCCGTACGTGGTCCGCAACGACTGGCAGAGCCGAGGCCTGGCCATGGCCGCCGCCCTGATCTGCTACAAGAAGCTCGCGAAAGGTGTCACGTGAGACACCCTCTTGGCGCCGGTGAACGCGCTGTCCCAGCCGTCCGCACCGGCTATGGCCGGCCTGCCGGCGTCTGTGTCGCGCGTGCCGTGGGCGCCCGAGTCGGGTGGTGCCCAGGGCCTTCAGGGTGAGGGAGTAACTCGTCCCCGTACGGACGTTGTCCGTATCTCCGGCCGTGGCGACGGCGACGCTTCCGTGGTCGATCCGATCGATCAACGAGCGCAGCCCCAGGGCCACTTCCGCATGGCGCGATTCGAGCGCGATGCCAACTAACGGTGTCATGGGCGAGACTCTATGAGTAGGAACGTCGTTCGACAATCCTGAACGCGACAGTAGCTTCCGTTTCTCCGGCCCCTGTCGCGACAACCCCAGTCGTCACCCCGCAATGTCTGCATACCAAGAGGTAGTTGACGACTGGACCAACAACTCTCGCTGTGCGGACGCCACTTGACGGGGGATAGGTCGCTGCGTTTTGCTTCCTCTCAGTTCGGCAATGCCGAACAACTTTCGGGATATGTGTCGGCTGTCCGACGCACTGCTCACGGCTGCGATCACGGGGGAAACGAAGTGCCGCCCCGCTCGCGAGAACGGATCAAAGTGACTGCCCACTCCATCGACCACGTCGAGTTCTACGTGGGGGACGTCAAACAGTCCGCCCACTACTACTGCGGCACCTACGGCTTCCGCGTGGTGGCCGAAGCGGGCCCGCGCACCGGACTCGCCGGTGCCCGCTCGCTCGTGCTGGCGCACGGCGGCGTCCGCATCGTGCTGACCTCCGGGCTGCACGCCGACCACCCGGCAGCGCGGTTCGTCCGCCGACACGGCGACGGGGTACGCGATGTCGCCCTGCGGACGTCCGATGCGGCCGGGGACTTCGCACACGCGGTGGCCGCCGGCGCCGACGCCGTCGCGGAACCGGAGACCTTCGAGGACGCCGGCGGCCGGGTCACCCGGGCCACCGTCGCCGTGACCAACGACCTGGTCCACAGCTTCGTGCAGCGGGCGGACCCGGCAGGTGACTTTCTGCCCGGGCGCTACCGGCCCACCACCGCGGCGGACCCGCAGGCCTCTCCCGAGCTGCTGCGCTCCGTGGATCACCTCGCCCTGTGCCTGCGCCCCGGCTCGCTGGCGGCCATGGTCGACTTCTACCAGCGGGCGCTGGGGCTGCGGCACACCTACGACGAGCACATAGTCGTCGGCGGCCAGGCGATGGCCTCGAAGGTCGTACAGGACGAGACCCGGGGCATCACCTTCACCATGGTGGAGCCGGACCCCGCAGGCGGCCGCGGGCAGCTCCACGACTTCCTGGACGGTTTCGACGGCCCCGGCGTGCAGCACGTGGCGTACGGAACGGACGACATCGTCCGCGCGGCACGCCAACTGCGCTCGACCGGAGTGGAGTTGCTGTCGACACCGAGCGGCTACTACTCCACGCTGTCCGAACGCGGCATCGAGGTGGACATCGACCCGGCGGTGCTGGAGGAGCTGGGTCTGCTGGCCGACCGGGACGAATGGGGCCAGCTGGTGCAGGTGTTCACCCGCTCTCCCTACGCCCGCGGAACGGTGTTCTTCGAGCTGATCCAGCGGCTCGACGCGCGAACCTTCGGCAGCGGCAACATCAAGGCCCTCTACGAGGCAGTGGAGCGCGGGCGCACCGAGGAGCCGCAGGCAGCCGTACCGGTCGGAGCCGCGGCGGGGGCCGACGGATGACCGCGTCACCGAGCGCCCCGGGTGACGCGCAGCAGCTCCCGACGCTGCCGGGCTACGAGGCGGCGGCCCGCGCCCGGCTCGACCGGCCGGTGTTCGACTACATCGCCGGTGGCAGCGGTGACGAGGTGACCCTGCGCGGCGACGGCGCGGCGTACGACCGCTACCGGCTGCGTCCCCGGGTGCTCGTCGACGTCTCCCGGGTCGAGACGGGCACCACCCTGCTCGGCAGGCCTGTGGCGTTACCCATCGGCATCGCGCCGATGGCCTACCACCGGCTGGTCAACCCGGGGGGCGAGACCGCCACCGTCCGTGCCGCCGGCGCGCTGGGCGCGCTCGCCGTCACCAGCACCTACGCGAGCCGGACGCTGGAGGAGACCGCCCGGGCCGCGGCCGGCCCGCTGTGGCTGCAGCTGTACGTGCTGCGCCGCCGCGAGGTCACCGAGTCCCTCGTACGGCGGGCCGAAATCGCGGGCTACCGCGCCCTGGTGGTCACGGTCGACACCCCGCGGATGGCGCGCCGCGAACGCGACCTGCGCAACGGATTCAGCCTGCCGTCGCACATCCGGCCGGTCAATCTCGACGACGGCCACCGGGACGGGCTGCACACGGCCCGCTCCGGCAGCTCCACCCTGGCCGAGCATGCCGACCGGCACCACGACGACGCCTTCACCTGGGACGACCTGGCCTGGCTGCGCTCACTGACCGCCCTGCCGCTGGTCCTGAAAGGCGTACTCACCGCACAGGACGCCCGGCGGGCAGCGGAACTGGGAGTGGACGGACTGATCGTGTCCACCCACGGCGGCCGCCAACTCGACGGCGCAGTCGCCGCATTGGACGCGCTGCCCGAAGTGGTCGCGGCCGTACCCGACCACTGCGAAGTCCTCGTCGACGGGGGTATCCGCCGCGGCACGGACGTGCTCAAGGCCCTGGCGCTGGGCGCCCGCGCCGTGCTCGTCGGCCGACCGGTCCTCTGGGGCCTGGCCGTCGACGGCGCTGCCGGCGTCGAGCGCGTGCTCAGCACACTGCAGGGGGAGTTGGAGGAGGCGATGGCCCTCACCGGCCGCCCCCGCCTCGACATGATCGCCCCCGACCTGCTGCACCCTGCGCCCCACCTCGCGTACCACCCCACCACGAACGACAGGGACTTGGCATGACGATGAACGATGCACCCGCCACGCTGACCGCCGCCGAGCGGGACCTGCTGCCCTCGGACGAGGACGTGCGCTTCTATCAGGAGCACGGCTGGTATCTGTCGAAGAAGCTGCTGACCGACGAGGAGGTCGACCTGCTCAACTCCGCGGCCGACCGCTTCTACGCCGGCCACCGTGACCGCACTCTGCCGACGCGGCCGCCGCGCCTGGCGTACTGGGAGCCCGCGCAGGGCGATGTGCACCGCCACAACGACTACATCTTCTACGAGGACGAGACAATCCGGAGCATCCTGGCCAAGCCGCTCATCGCGGCGGTCGCGGCGCGCATCGCCGAGACCGGCCAGATCCGGCTGTGGAACAGCACCCTCATCCACAAGCCGCCGCGTGCGGACGACGCCCGCAACATCGTGCCCTGGCACTTCGACCGCCACTACTGGCAGACATGCTCCTCCGACGAGATGCTCACCGCCTTCATCCCCTTCCATGACTGTGACGAGGAGATGGGGACGATCACGATGGTCGATGGCAGTCACCGCTGGAAGGAGATCGGCGGCGACGACTCCACCAGCCGCCATTTCGCCGAACGTGACCGGTCGGAGCTGGAGGAAGTGCTCGCGGAGAACGCCGCCTTCAACGGTGCCGAGGTGCGCAAGGTCCCGGTGAACATCCCCAAGGGACACCTCAGCTTCCACCACTGCCGCACCTACCACGGCAGCGGATACAACGTCAGCGACCGTCCCCGTCGCGCCATCTCCCTGCACCTGCAGGACCGGACCAACCAGTGGCGCCCCTACGAGCTGTCCTCCGGCGACCAGGTCATCTACAACAACGACGTGCTGGTCCGTGCGGACGCACAGGGCCACCCCGACTACACCGACCCGGACTTCTGCCCCGTCCTGTGGGAGGGCTCCCGGTGACCGACTCGCCCTCCACCACCGTGCTGTCGGCTGACGAACTGCACGGCTCGCTCGGCGACCCGCTCATGGACGTGATGAACTTCCTGAACGAGGTCACCTCCCGATACCCGGAAGCGATCTCCTTCGGACCCGGACGCCCCTATGAAGGGTTGTTCGAGGTCGAGCGAATCGGCTACTACCTCGACGCCTACACACGGCACCTCTCCGAGGACCTCGGACGCACCCCGGACGAGGTCCGTACCCTGCTCTTCCAATATGGGCGCACGAACGGCCAGATCCATGAGCTGGTGGCACGTGCCCTGCACAACGACGAGGGCATCGAGACCGATCCCGAGTCCCTGGTGGTCACCGTGGGCTGCCAGGAGGGCATGTTCCTCACCCTGCGCGCACTCTTCCGCGACCCCTCGGACGTCCTTCTCGTCTCCTCGCCCTGCTACGTCGGGATCACCGGAGCCGCCCGGCTGCTGGACATCGAGACGGTGCATGTGCCGGAGGGCGAGCGGGGCGCCGACCCGGAAGCGCTGCGGCGTACGGTCGCCGCTCTGCGCGCGGAGGGGAAGCGGCCGCGGGCGCTGTACGTGGTGCCGGACTTCTCCAACCCCACGGGCACCTGCCTGCCGCTGCCCACCCGGCACCAGCTGCTCAGCATGGCCGAGGAGGAGGACCTGCTCCTCCTGGAGGACAACCCGTACGGCTTCTTCACCCGCACCGGCACCGGCCTGCCCACCCTCAAGGCGCTGGACCGCCGGCGGCGGGTGATCTATCTCGGCTCCTTCGCCAAGACCTGCTTCCCCGGAGCCCGGGTCGGCTATGTCGTCGCCGACCAGCTGGTCCAGGCAGCGGACGGCAGCCGCACCTTCCTGGCGGACGAGCTGTCCAAGATCAAGGGCATGGTGACGGTGAACACGCCGGCGCTCAGCCAGGCGGTCATCGGCGGCATGCTGCTCACGCACGACTTCCGCCTGCGGGCGGCCAACAAACCGGCCGCCGACTTCTACCAGCAGAACCTTGCAGTCCTGCTCGACAGCCTCGACCGGCTGCTGCCCGCGGAGCGGCGCGAGGCGGCCGGCATCAGCTGGAACGCGCCCGAGGGCGGATTCTTCCTCACCCTGACCCTCCCCGTCCCCGCCGACAACGCACTGCTCGAACGGTCCGCCCGCGAGCACGGGGTGATCTGGACGCCCATGCGCTGCTTCTACCCGGACGACGGCGGCGGCCGGAGCCAGATGCGCCTCTCGCTGAGTTACCTGACGCCGGAACACATCGCGGAAGGGGCCCGCCGGTTGGCGGGCCTGCTGGAGGAGTGCTGCGTATGAACGCCGTCCTGTACGTCGTGACGGTGCTGATCTGGGGATCCACCTGGCTGGCCATCAAGGGGCAGTTGGGGGAGGTGCACCCCACGGCATCGATCCTTTACCGCTTCGCGCTGGCCGCCGTGATCCTGCTGGCGTGGGCTCGCCTGCGCGGGCTTCCGCTGCGCTATCCGCTGCGCGTCCACGGGCAGTTCGCCCTCATGGGCGGGCTGATGTTCTCCACCAACTTCGTGTGCTTCTACTTCGCCGAAGGACACCTGGCCACCGGTCTCGTCTCGATCATCTTCGCGATGTCCCTGGTGGTGAACATCGCCTTCGCCCGCCTCTTCTTCCGGCGGTCGGTCACCGCGAAAACGCTCACCGGCGGGGCGGTCGGGCTGCTGGGGATCGCCACCGTCTTCTGGCCGGAATTCCAGAAGTTCGACCTCTCCTCCGGCTCCGGACGCGGCATTGCGCTCTCGGCCATCGGCACCCTGGTCTTCTGCCTGGGCAATGTGGTCTCCGGCAAGACCCAGGCCGCGGGCATTCCGGTGATCCAGGGCACCGGGTATGCCATGGGGTACGGGGCGCTGCTGATGGTGCCGTTCGCCGTCTTCTTCAGCGACGGCGCTCTGTTCGAACCCACGCTGCGCTACACCGGTTCGCTGGTCTACCTCGCCGTCTTCGGCTCGGTGATCGGCTTCGGCGCGTATCTCACCCTCCTCGGCAGGATCGGCGGTGAGCGCGCGTCGTACGCGATGGTGCTTTTCCCGATCGTGGCGCTCGTGCTGTCCACGGTGTTCGAGGAATTCCACTGGACGGCGCGGGACCTGACCGGAGTGGCGCTGATCCTGATCGGCAACGCCGTGATGCTGACCAACCCGGCGCTGCTGCGGCGTCTCACCGGCAACCGGACCCCGCGGGAGCCGGCGGAACCGGCTCCAGCCGACAAGTAGCAGAGCCTCGGACCGGCCAGGGCCTGGACGCGTGCGTCCGGACAGGCCCTGGCCGCCCGTTCCCCCTGGCCGCCTGTTCCCTCTGGCCGCCTCTTCCCTCTGGTCGAGGAGCGACCCTTGCATACCGCTGCAGTTGTGGGCACCGGTCTCATCGGCACATCGATCGCCCTGGCCCTGACCGGCCGGGGAGTGACCACCCACCTGATCGACCGCGACCCCGAAAGCGTGCGCCTCGCGGCCGCGCGCGGAGCGGGCACGCCCCGGCCCCCTACGGCACCGGTGGACATCGCCGTCATCGCCGTCCCGCCGTCCGACACCGCCAGGAGCATCGCCGAGCACCAGAAGGCCGAACTGGCGCGGGCCTACACGGACGTCGCGAGCGTCAAGGCGCTTCCGCACGCCCAGTGCCTGGCCCTCGGATGCGACACCACCGCCCTGGTCGGCGGGCACCCGCTGGCCGGACGGGAGCGCTCCGGGCCGCTGGCGGCCCGCGCAGACCTCTTCCAGGACCGGCACTGGGTGCTGACGCCCACCCCGGAGACCAGCGAGACCACCCTCAACCGCGCCCTGGAGCTGGTGTCGCTGTGCGGCGCGGTGCCCGTGCTGCTGGCCCCCTCCGACCACGACCGGGCCGTGGCCCTGGTCTCCCATCTGCCCCATGTGATGGCGAGCCTGACGGCGGCCCGGCTGCTGGACGGTGAGGACCACGCGGTGCGGCTGGCCGGGCGCGGCATGCGCGACGTCACACGGATCGCGGCCGGCGACGCCGAGCTGTGGGCGGACATCCTCGCCGCCAACGCCCCCGCCGTCGGCGCCCTGCTCACCGACCTCACCACGGACCTGCTCCGCACGGCCGACGCGCTGCGCCGGCTGACAGAGGGGGAGCCGGACGGGCAGCACGCCGCCCTGGCGGAGCTCACCGGGATGCTGCGACGGGGCGGCGAGGGCCGCGCCCGCATCGCGACCCCGCACGGGGAGGGGGCGGGTTCCCCCACCTCGCTCTCGGTCCCGCTCGGTGAGCACGACCGGCGGCTGGAGCGGCTGCTCGACGACGTGGGCGAGACGCGGGTGGACCTGGAGGGCGTGATCCTCCCGCACGCGGAAGCGCCGCCCTCCGCTCCGGCCGAGCTGCTGGTCGCCCCGGACGCCGCCCACCGACTGACCGATGCCCTGCGCGAACGGGGCTGGGCGGTCCGCTGACCCCCGCGCCCCCTCACCGTCCGTGAGAGCCCCCCTCGCCATGCGCCCGGTACGCAGCGAGCATCGATACGCACCACCACTTCGCCCCACTACACCCCACGAATTGGAGGACCTCATATGCCGCACATCGCCGTCGACTACGACCACTCCCTCCACGCAACGTTCGACCGCCGTCGCTTCGCCCTCGCACTCCACACGCTGGCAGCCGAGACGATCGACGGCATCACCGTGGAGAGCTGCAAGACCCGCTTCCGGTGCGTCGATGAGACCGTCATCGCCGACGGCGAGCCCGGACAGGCCTTGATCCACATCGAGTTCGCGATCCTGCCGGGCCGTACGACGGAAACCAAGTCCGCGCTGAGCCGCGCCGTACTGGACCTGGTGCGCCGCCACACGGCCTCCGTCCCCGGCCTGGTGGTACACGCCTCGGTGGACGTGTGCGACCTCGGCCGGGCCTACACCAAGCACGTGTCGCCTGCTGCTCCCGCCGACCCTGCCACACCCGCTTCGCCCGGCGGCCGCTGATGGTGGCCCCCGTACGCGCCGCGTCCGGGGGCCACCATCCGGTGACGCCCACCCCACCCAGCCGACTCCGACAGGTCGTACGGCCTGTCGCCGGAGCCCGGCCGGCGCGCCTGCCCTGGATCGGGAACTGAAGGGCCGTCAGACGCGTGGGCAGGTCCGAACGCCAGTAGGGCAGGGGGCAGCGATGTGTTGGTCCGGGCCCGGCCGGCGGCCCGTTCGCCCGGCCGCAGGGTTATCGGCGGGGCTTGTTCGCGAACACCCACCGGTTGCCCGCCAGGGCGTCGTTCTGCTCGGACAACGGGCCGCGGCCGTGCCGACGGGTGAATTCGTAGGGAGTGTGGACCGAAGTGGACCAGCCCTTGCTCGCCAGGTCACCAGCGGAGTCGGGGCGCGGCTCCCTGTTGAACAGGTTGAGCAGGTCGATGCCGATCTGCTGTGTCGTCGAGGTGTAGAGCGGGCTGTCACGGTATTCCAGCAGGTCCTTGTCGAGCTTGACCTCGAACGCCAGAGCGCTGCCGTCGGTGCTCAACTGGTCCACCCTGTCGATGAGGTACGTCTCGGCGGCAGGCGGCAGGTAGAACAGCAACCCCTCGGCCAGCCAGACGCTCGGTGCGGCCGGGTCGAAGCCGGCATCGGCGAGTGCCCCGACCCAGTCGGCGCGGAGATCGATCGGGAGGGGCACGCGCGCGGTCTTCGGGGTGGCCGACAGTCCGTCGAGCACCTGGTGCTTGAACGCCAGCACCCCTTCCCTGTCGATCTCGAAGACCACGCACCCGGCAGGCCATTCGAGCCGGAAGGCCCGAGAATCCAACCCCGCCCCGAGCAGGACCACTTGGCGGGCGCCACCCGTGTGCACCGACCGGAGGAGAAAGTCGTCGAGGACCCTCGTCCGCAGACCGAAGTACCGCGCGAATCGTCCCCACAAGGGGTTCGCATCCCCGTCCGGGACCTGTTGCATGCGGACCGGCCAGCCGGCGGACGCCGGTGCGGCTCGCACGAAGTGCTCCGCATAGACGTCCCGGGCAAGCGCGTCGTGGCGGTGGGTCTCGATCGCCCGTGCCGCGGCGACCAGGAGAGCGGTCACTCCTACACCTCCTTCCACGCCTTCCACGCCGGTGCTGCGATGCGTTGTGCCGACCACGTTTCCTCCGCTGGCGAGTGGGACCAAAGCTCAGTCAGACGACGGCCGATGAGGGCCGCTCGGGGAGACAGCGGACGGTGCATGTCTCCCTCACCCGCTCCTCCCCTCCGGAATCACGACGGGTTTGACCACGCGGCCCGCTTCGCAGTCGCGTTCGGCCTCGTTGATGTCGGCGAGCGGATACGTACGGATCAGCTCGTCGAAGGGAAACCGCCCGGCCTGCCACAGCCCGGTCAGCCGCGGTATCAACAGTCCCGGCACCGCGTCGCCCTCACAGATATGGGCGATCCTCCTGCCTCGGTCCAGCGCCCCCGGTTCGAGCGGCAACGTCGTGTGCAGGCGTGCCACCAGACCGAGGTGGCCGGTCGGGCGCAGAGCCCGGAGCGCGTCGTTGATCAGCTGGACGGAGGCGGTGGTGTCCAGCGCGTAGGACGCGCCGCCGTCGGTCAGTTGCCGGATGCGGCCGGGCAGGTCGGGTGAGGTGGCGTACAGCCCGGTCGCGCCGAATCGTTCGGCGAGGGCCAGGCGTTCGGGATGCCGGTCGATGGCCACGGTCACCGCTCCGGAGGCGGTGGCCGCCATCACTGCGGCCAGGCCCACCGCTCCTGCGCCGAAGACGACGAGGGTATCGCCCGGCCCGACGGCGAAGGAGTTGAGGACTGCCCCGGCGCCGGTGAGGAACCCGCAGCCGAGCGGTCCGAGCAGTTCGACGGGCAGCGAGGGGTCGACCCGCACGGCGTTGCGGGCCGGGACCACCGCGTACTCGGCGAACGAGGACTGGCCGAACCACCTGGGAGCCAGTTCGTCCCCGGCCACGTCGGTGAACCGCGCGGCGTTCTCCGTGCGCCCTCCGAAGAGGTTGAGCGACGCGAAGGAGTCGCAGTAGGCGGGGGCAGCGGCCAAGCAGTTCCGGCAGAAGCCGCAGGAGTCGAAGCTCAGGACGACGTGGTCGCCGTTGCTGAGGCCGGTGTGCGGGCCGCCCGTCTCCACCACGACCCCGGAGCCTTCGTGGCCGAGCACCGCCGGCAGTGGTGAGCGGCCCGCCGAACGCCTGACCGCGAGATCGGTCCGGCACATCCCGCAGCCCGCGATCTTGACCAGGATCTCGCCGTCGGCCGGTCCCGTGTCCAGGAGCACCTCCTCGACGGCGAATCGGCCTTCGTACGAACGCAGTACCGCCGCGCCGAATCTCATCGTTACGCCTCCTGCGGACGCCAGTGGCGCCATGCCTCGCGGGCTCGGACGACGGCGGCGTCCAGCCCCTTCGGCTGCTGGTCGGCGGCCTCGTCGAAGGTCTCACCGGCTGCCGGATCGAGGACGGCACAACGCTCGCCGGTGATCACGGGCGTGGCCGTGTGTTCGCGGACGTGCCGGGGCTGATGCGTGACCATGCCGGCGGTCAGCCCGCGGCGGTGACGGCAGCCGTGTGTTCTCGGGCGAGCCGGTCCATCTCCGCCCGGAAGGCGGCCACCAACTGCGGCTGAATCCTTCCGGTGGTGCGGTCGCCGCCTTCGCAGACCGCCCCGCGCACCCCCACGATGTCCGTGCCGATGCGGGTCAGTGCGCCCAGGTCTCCCACCTTCACGCTGCCCGCGAGGGCGGCGAGCAGATCGGCCTCGTGGGCCCGCCGCACGAACTCCGCGCAGACCTCAGGCGGCACGTGGTCGAACAACCGGGTCCCGTCCTTGACCGCGGTGTCGAGCATGGCCGCGTCGGATCCGGAGCGCAGGGCGATGTCAGGCAGCGCGAGCGGGTTGACACAGCCGATCCGGTGGGCGTCGGCGTAACCCGAGGCGACGACGAGGGCGTCCGGCCGGTATTCCTTCACTGCCCGGACGACCCCTCGCATGACGTCGACAGCCTGGTCGGGCGTCGTGCAGCCGTAGAGGCCGACCTTGATGTAGGTGGCTCCGGAGACCACCGCACCGAGTGCCGCCTGGGCCACGGTGCCGGGTTTGTACGGCACGTCTCCCACGGTGGCGGACACCGGTTTGTCGGCCGGGACCACGTCGCGGATCTCTCTGATGACCCACGGGAAGTTCGCGCCGAGCGAGCCCTCGTCGGGCTTCTTGACATCCACGATGTCGAGATGCTCCGCCGCCTTCGCGCAGTCGAGGGCCTCCTCGACGCCGTCCGGGGAAATGAGAAGCAACACCGTGCGCTCCTTCCCCCGCACATCCACCTGTCCAGGAAGCAGGTGTGCGGAGTCGCTTGGATTCCTTGTGGTGTGCTCATCATTGAGGGCGGTTCGTGACCACCGGAAGGGCGCGCGGAGACCGGACGTGGTGCTGCGGGCGTACTCAGTGCGCCGTGCGCGCCGGTTCCATCAACTCCCGCCCTTGTCCGCGGGACCCAATGTGGGGAGCGCGGCGGCTGGGTCGCGCAGGTGCAGGTGGTCTCCAGCATTTCTGCCGGCGATGTGAGCAACGCCGTGGCCTCCCTCAGGAGTCACGGGCGAGACGCCTACTGTGCGGCGAGGTAAGTCCGTTCATGCCGGAGCGACCCCATGTTCACTCATTCTGTTGACCAGCCAGTTTTCCCGGGGACACCGGGTTGCGCAGCCCGCACAGTGACAGCGCGACGGCCAGGTGACCGGGCCACCGCAGACACGGCCTCCCCGTCCCGCACGGTGTCCGCCGTACCTGCCGGCGGCTCACCGGTACGCCACTGTGCCGTTGCACACCGTACGGCGCGGCCGGCACGGCCGTCCCGTCTCCCGCTTGACGAAGGGTAAGAGCCCATGCGCAACGAAGCGGTCAACCGCGTGAAACTTGTGTTCACCCTGTTCGACGCCGACGGCAACGGGGTCCTGGAATCCGACGACTTCGACCTGATGAGCAGCCGGGTCGCCGCGGCTGTGCCCGAAGCCGACGAGGCACAGAAGCAGGCCATGCAAGCCGGCTTCGCGCGCTACTGGAACACGCTGGCCGCTGAACTCGACGCCAATCATGACGGCCGGATCACGTACGACGAGTACCAGGCGTGTGTCCTGTCGCCGGAGCGCTTCAGCGGGGCGGTCGACGAATTCGCGGCCGGCTTCGCCCGCCTCGGTGACCTGGACGGCAGCGGTACCGTCACCCGGCCGGTGTTCAGCGGCATGCTGAGGGGAGTCGGCTTCGAGCTGCCGAACATCCAGGCCCTCTTCGAGGCACTTGGGCCCGATGACGCCGACCGGATCGGCGTGGATGTCTGGGAAGCCGAGATCAGGAACTTCTACGCCCCTGACAAGGGCGGCATTCCTGCGGACCTGCTGGCAGGCTCTCCGGTGGCCTGATCCAACCCGGTCCGGCGGCTCGCTCCGTGGGGAGTGAGCCGCCGGACTTCGGGATCGCAGTGAGTTGGCTCGGTCGGTGGCTTCGATGCCCTCCCGGTAAGGATGAGTGGCGATCGTCGTGGCAAGGCCCCCTCGGGTTCCGCATGCGCCGGATCGTGCACCGAGACCCAACGCAGCCCAAGGCTCGCCGCGAAGCGTGACTGCCGGGGGAGACGGTCCTGCTCCCGCAGCTCCACCGGACCAGGGGGCGCAGCCACCACCGACCCCACACCCCCATCAGCGGCAATACCCCGGCCTGCCGCGTCACCAACTGTCCGGTCAGCACACCTGGGCCGGCGACCAGGGCGATGGCCGGGCCGAGCAACCACGTCGGCTCGGGGCGATCTCTCGCTGATTACGCAACGCGCATAGTTGATTACACCTTCCGGAATACCTGCCGGCTGATCGGGGCAGGGAAGGGCCCGGGAGCGGCGGGGTTCGTCCCGCAGCGGGAGGGAGCAGCATGCCCATGGATACGGACGTCCGGCGCGCGGTGGTGATCGGGGCGGGTGTGGCGGGTCTTGCCGCTGCCCGTGTCCTGGCCGACAGCTTCGAGGCCGTCACCGTCATCGAACGCGACACGCTTCCGAGTGCGTTCGCACCCAGGGCGGGGGCGCCGCAGGGACACCATGTCCATGGCCTTCTGGCCCTCGGTGCCGAGGTGTTCGAGGGGTACTTCCCCGGGCTGCGGGCCGAGCTGGAACAGGCAGGCGCGCCGGTGTGGGACTGGGGCGAGCGGCTGTGTGCCGTGCTGCCCAAAGGCACCCCACCGCCCACACCGATGGGCATGCCGATCCAGACCTTCTCCCGCCCCCTCCTGGAGCATGTCCTGCGCCAACGGGTGACGGCGCTTGAGCCCGTCACCTTACGGGACGGACTGACCGTCACCGGCCTGCGCACCGCCGCGCCTGGGAAGGTCACGGGGGTGCGCGTCAAGGACGGAGACGCCGAGGACGAGATCGCCGCGGACCTCGTGGTGGACGCCTCGGGCCGCTCCTCCCACCTGACGCAATGGCTGGCCGCCCTCGGCCTCCCCAGCCCCCGTACGACGACCGTCGACGCCCAGATCGGCTACGCCTCACGCACCTACACCTACCCGGAAGGAGCGGCCCAGCCCTCGTGGATGGGCGTGCTGCAACCGCTGCGAGCCCCCGACTTCCGCAAGGGCTGCTACGCGATCCAGATCGAGAACAACGCACTCCACGTCACCCTGCACGGCGCAGGTGGAACGCAACTGCCCCACACCGACGACGACTTCCTCGCCTACGCCACAACACTGCGCAGCCCCGTCGCCGACACCATCGCCTCCCTCACCCCCACCTCCGCCGTGCGCCGCTACGCCCGTACGGTCAACCGCAAGATCGCCTACCACCGCCTTTCCCGCTGGCCCGACGGACTGATCGCCCTGGGGGACGCGGTGTGCACGTTCAATCCCGCCTACGGGCAGGGCATGACCGTCGCCGCCCTCGAAGTCCGTCTCCTGGAGCAGATGCTCGGCAACAGGCGCGGCCGCACTCCCCTCGACGGGCGGGTCTTCCAGAAGCGGCTGGCCCGCGTCACCGCCTCCTCGTGGCTGATGGCCACTACCCCCGACCGAGCTTGGGGGAAGTCCGGGTCTGCGTGGCCCGTCCAGGCCGGCAACTGGTTCATGAACCGCCTGATCGACACCGTCCCCCACGACCCGCAGCTCTACACTGCGTTCTCCAGCGTCTTCCACATGATCGCGGGGCCCCAGGCGCTCGCTGCCCCACGCCTGCTGTCCCGCGTCCTCATCGGCCCTCGTCCGGGGGCAAGCCGAAGCGCGATCATGTCCTGAATCCACCGTTGTCGAGGCTGCGGGAACCGCACCTCGCCGTCGCAGAGCCGCCTCTTGGGAAGCCGCGACGACACTCCAAGGAGCTCTGCGGAGCGTCGCCGTGGCAGCCGCCACGGCGACTCCGCAAAAATCGCGTGCCGGACGAGGGCGACCACTGTTACGTTTCCGGAGGCCGTGCGAGAGATCGAGGAGGTGGTACCCGTGAACGCAGTATCGACATGGGTGCTCCCCTCCGGGGTCACGGTCGGGCGATAGGCAGGTTGTCCGGGAGCGCCATTACAGTGCACTCCCGAAAGGCACGACCATGCATGTCACTTCCGAGCAACGCCTCGACGACGGCGTCCTCGAACGCGAATTCACCCTCGGTGAGATCCCCGGCATCCTGTGGACACCCACACCCACACCCGCACCCACATCCGCACCGGCGCCGCTGATCCTGCTCGGCCACCCTCCCCTTGGGCTGCGCAAGATGTACCCCCGACTGGTGGCCCGGGCCCGGCACTCCGCGGCGGAGGGGTTCGCCACGGCCACCATCGAGCTCCCCGGAAGCGGCGACCGGCCCCGTTGGCCCGCCGTCGAGCAGGCCCGCGCCGACCTGCGCCGGGCGATGGAGGCCGGCGAGCCGGTCAGCGACGAGATCGTCGACGCCCTCGTCCTCCCGCTGGTCGACAAGGCGGTCCCGGAATGGCAGGCGGCCCTGGACGCCCTTCTGGCGCTGCCCGAGATCGGCGGCCCGGTCGGGTACTCGGGCGGAGTGATCTCCATCGGCATCCGGCTGGCGGTGGTCGAGCCACGTATCTCGGCCGCCGTTCTGTTCGCCGGGAGTCTCGTGCCTCGCGCCCTGTTCGAGGAGGCCCGGCAGGTCACCATTCCCCTGCACGTCCTGCTGCAGTGGGACGACGAAGGAAACGACCGGCGGGCGGCCTTGGACCTGTTCGACGCCTTCAGCTCCAAGGAGAAATCCCTGCACGCCCATCTCGGCGGCCACACCGGCGTCCCGCAGTTCGCGGGGGACGCGGCGGCCCAGTTCTTCACCCGACACCTGAAGTGAGACCGAGCCGTCAGACCGGCAGCAGACGGTAGCCGGTGTCGGGCCGGCATGCCGCTCATCGAGGCCAGGTCCCGGCCCTCCGCAGCTGTCCGCATCGTGGGCCCCTGCCGAACACTCGGCAGGGGCCCGTGCTGCCTGAAGTCATGAACTGCTCGATTACTGCAGAGCTTCGAGTGCTGCCCCAACTCGTGTACGGGTGCCGTCGGTTCCCGGGCTCTGGTCCACGTCGTCCGGTCGCGTCACAGGGTGACTGTTGATCTTCGCCTGATGGTGGTTTTAGTGGTCCTAGGCGGTCAGTGCGCGTATGACTGCCTGGCCACGCATGAACCTGGCTCCCCTCATCAGGCCCCCGGGAATCGAGCATCTAGGCTGGCGCGGTGACTGATGAGCAGGGGCGGGTGCAGCCGTCGGGAGTGTGGGCCACGGCGGTGGGGGTGGCCAGGGTGCGGGCGCTGGAGACCGAGCGGGAGAACGCGCTGTTCCGCGACCCACTGGCACAGGCCTTCGCCACCGCCGGCGGCCTGTGGCCTGCCTCGCCGCCGCCCGACGACGAGGCCGCGCGACGCCGCCGGCTGGCCGTGTCGTTCTCCATCGTCATCAGGACGAAGTTCCTCGACGACCTGTTGCAGCAGGCCTGCGCGTCCGGGGTCCGGCAGGTCGTGCTGCTCGGCGCCGGCATGGACAGCCGGGCCTTCCGGATGGACTGGCCCGAGGGCACCCGGCTGTTCGAGGTCGACACTGCCGCGCCACTGGACTTCAAGGCTGCGGTGCTGCGCCAGGAGCGGGCCGTCGCACGCTGCGAGCGGATCACCGTCGCGGTGGATCTGCGTGAGGACTGGCCTGGCGTGCTGGCCGCCGCAGGACACGACCCGGCCGTGCCCACCGCGTGGATCGCCGAAGGACTACTGATCTATCTGCCCGAGGACGCGGTGGAGCTGCTGTTGGCGCGGATCGGCGCGCAGTCGGCGGCGGGCAGCCGGATGGGGCTGACATTGGGCTCGCGCGGCGTGATCGAGCGCTTCGGCGCGGACGCCGCGCCGGGATCGGCGGCGTCCATGTGGGTCTCGGAGATGCCCGACGATCCGGTGGGCTGGCTGGTCGGGCACGGCTGGGAGGCGGACAGCCACACCCTGCGCGACCGCGCTGCCGCCTACGGTCGCCCGATCAGCACCCCGCCTCAGCGCGAGGAGCGGCCCGGCGGACTGATCTCGGCGGTCCGCCGGTAGAGCGCATCCCGGTTCCCTGGATGATCGATTCCCAGGGGGCCTGAAGAGTGGAGCCAGCCTGCGCGGCCGGCCAGTCATGCGCGCACTGACCGCCTACGACCACTGAAGTTCGCCCGAAAATCGCCTGGCCGGATGGTGGGGTGGTCGACAGTCCTTCGCCGTGAACGAAGTGCTGCCGCAGTGGAACGAGCTGCTGTTTTTTCCTCGGTCGAGGACGTCTTGGTGGAATCGGTGGAGGTGATCTGCGATTTCCTCGTGACCTGCCGACGGCGGGCACGTTCGTCGTGGTGTCGTTGCGGGTGTGGAGGATTCTCTGCGAGGAGGACCTGCGAGCGCGTGACCTTCGCCGAGTAAGTGCCCGGTCTCACCCGCAGGTTCGGGCGACGGGCCGAGCGGCTGAGGCCGACGCTGGTGTCGGTCGGTCTTGCGCTCTCGGGCCGGGCCGGCGCCCGGATGACGGACGCCCTTCCAGGCTCCGGTCAGCCGGAACACTGTTGAGGCTGATCGCCTCGCTTCCGGACCCCGCCACCGCAGTACCCCGCGTGGTCGGCGTGGACGCGTACGCCCAGCGCAAGGGCCGTGTCTACGGAACCGTGCGCGTCGACGTCGAGACACGTCGCCCGGTCGACCGCCGTCCCGATCGGGAAGGCGGACACGCTCGCGGTCTGGCTCGCCGAGCGGCCCGGCATCGAGATCGTCTGCTGTGACCGGGCGCCCTTCTTCGCCGAAGGTGCCACCCGCGGCGCCCCGCAGGCCCTCCAGGTCGCCGACCGGTGGCATCTCTGAAGTGGCAGGGGCGGTGGAGACGGCGCGGCATGCGGTCGCGGCCTGCGGTCACGGCGTACGCGCCCTGCTTCGGATTCACGCCCGGGTGAGCCGGGTTCACGCCCGCAGTGGGGTGGCCGCCTGTCGGCGATGGCCTGCTTCCCGCGCCGCCTCCCACGCCCTATAGCTCTCTGTGCTGAATCAGTCACTCTTGGTGTGCGGGCATGCGAGGTGCTCTCGTCGACGGGCCGCCCAGCCACCGTCTGGCTGCCTCTCGTACACCGCACCGCACCTCACCTCGTCCGGTTCGGACGGCTCGACCGCCCGGCCCGGTACCGACAATCCCGAAGGAGCACCATGCAGATCAAGCGAGGTTTCACAGCCTCCGTCGCCGCCCTCGTGCTGGCCGGAGCGGCCACACTCGCCGCCGCGGCCCCCGCGCCTGCTGGAACATCGCCCGCCGCCACGGCCCCGTTCGCCGTCGCGGGCCCCTCTGCGGTGAACGCCCCGGCCTTCTGCGGCTTCGACGACCGGCTCACGCCGCCCACGATTCGTGAGGGCGCCGCCGGGAATACGGTGCGCGAGGCCCAGTGCTTGCTCCAACTCTGGGGCTTCTACGTGGGCCCGATGGGAGTCGACGGCGCCTTTGGTCCCCTCACCACCAAGGCAGCCAAGGGATTCCAGACCAGTCGCGGCCTGACCGCCGACGGCATCATCGGCCCGAACACGTGGACAAGGCTGCGCAACGGGTGAGCCCACACGCGCTGCTGATGTGTGCTCCGCCTACGCGGCGCATACATCAGCTGTACATGGGGGAGGCCGACCCGTTCACGTGCATGCCCCGCAGGGATCTGCCGGGTGGAGGGGCGTGACTTGGCCACTGCCTCCGGCAGCACGCCGGCTCGGTGATTGGCAGCTCCCTCCGGGGAAACCAGCGGTAGGGGTGCCTGGTTCCCGGGGCGGGTGCTCTCGCGTGGGTGCGGAACATGGCGGGCAGGTGGACGGGCACGTCGATGCGGCCGTGCACGGCACCGCATACCCGGCACCGGATTCCCTCGCGGCGTACCCGCCCCGGGCCGAGTGCTGAGCCCGTGCGTGCCAGGGCCGGCCGTGCTGTACTGGCGAGGTGGAGCGGAAGCACGCACTGGCATCGGTCACCCACCGGAGGCAACCCGGTGGCGCGGCTTCGGACAGTGCGAGTGACCGGCGGGCCGAGCAGGTTCGCACCCGCGTCCGGCTGATGATCGAGATCACGGCGCGGGTAGGGGCGTACCGGAAAGGGCTGGTCGCGGCCGTTCGCCGGCTCAGCCCGGAGGAAGCGGCGATCCTCTCGGATTTGGAGCGCCACGGACTGCAGGTGCCCCAGTTGCACGACGTGCTGTGCGGTGGCCATGTGCTGGTCGATGAACCGCAGCTGTACGAGGACTGGCGGTTCGCCAAAGTGAGTCACGAGCGCCTTTCCAGCCATCACCGTGACATCGACAAGGCCCTCTATCCCGACATCGGGATGCGAGGGGACGTGGTGCGGGAGAAGCTGCACGGGCGCACCGCCCAGGGCACCTGGGTGCAGTTGGAGAAGACACCGGCCGCTTTCGGCGGGCGGAAGCTGCCCAGTATGAGCGACCTCCGCCACCTCATGGACTACGTGGTCTACCGGATCACGCGCAGCAATGTCGGGCCCTGGGGGCTGTCGCGGATGACCGAACGGCGGCCGCTGTACCTGGCGCCGTTCCTCGCCGTGCCGACATCCCTGACACCTCCGGTCGCGCGGGTGCTGACCCAGGCACTGCGCCGGATCGAGGAGGCCGACGACGCCACGGCGGTTTCTACGGACCTGGCGGCTCGGTTCCCGCCCCCGGACCGGGAGGACCTGGCCGGCGAGCTGGGACAGTCGTTGTCCGGCAGGGCGGGCCGTGGGCTGTTCGGCAATTCCGAGGTGTGGGTGACCGAGACGCTCTCGCGCAGTGCCGCCGCGGTGCTCCGTGAGAGCCGTGTGCCGCCTGCGGTGGAACTGTTGCAGCCGGGAGGCCCGTCATGAGCGACGACGATCAGCGCGATGTTCCGCCTGCGGCGCCGTCGGACGCGGGTGCGGCGTCCGCCCCTTCGGGGCTGGTTTCGGCTGTGGTGAACCTGGTCAACACAGGACCGGTACTGCTCGGTGCGTACACCATCGCGGAGCTCACCGCCGTGGACGCGATCGTGGACTTCCTGGAGGCCAGGCCGTCGGACGACGTGATCGCCGAGGCCGTGCGCTCGCTGGCGGCCCGGCAACTGCTGCTGGCGGGTGACACGGGCGAGGAGGTTCAGGTACAGGGAGACCTGGGCATCGCCGTGGCGTTCCAGCAAAGGGCGCGCAAGGTGCTCGATGCCCGCACGACCGGGTCGGGTCCGGGTGAGCCGTGGCGCATCCTGCTGCTCCCCCAACCCGAGCGGATCTGTCTCATGGTCCGCATCGACGCGCTCGGCGTCCACCAGATGGGGCTGCACAAGCTCGACGAAGCCTTGGACACGCTCACCGAGTGGCTGCCGAGAGGCCCGTCGGCGGACCCCGGAAAGGCCGTGGACACCGAGGCCGTGCTCGCCGCCGCGGAGCGCTCCGCGCTGATCACCGTCACCGAATACACGGCGCAGGGATCCGCCGAGACCGCTGGCAGCAGCAAGGATCTGGTGCTGGCCCGCAGTGGCGGGAGGCTGCACGTCCTTGCCCGGGATCCCGGCGACCGGGAGAAACTGGTGCCGGACCCTGAGTCGGGCAAGGACAACGTCAGCGAACGGCTCATCGGTCTGCTGACGTAGACGACTGCGGCTGCGGACAGCGCTCACGGTGCCGTTCGCCGTGCGCGTACCAGACTGGTGACCCGTCGATCGACCGGGCGTGCACCACAACGGCGGCCACGTTCAACCTGTCCGCCTGGAGCCTCACATGCTCGTCCACCCATCGGGGGCCGATCCGTCCAGCGCCTGGAGCGGGGCACGCGCTGGTGTCTTCTGGCCGGCCGTCACCACCCGTGGGCAGGGGCGGTGACGGTGTCCGGACGTGTCATCAGGCGCTTCAGAACGTGTGGGGTGGGGTGGTGGACGGTGGCACAAGGGCGTTGAACCGGGTGTCGACGAAGTCGGAGAACGCGAAGCGCCTGGGTATCAGCTTCAGGCCGGCGAACTCGTCGGCGATCTGCTGCTCCGAGGCGATGGCGGCACGGTCCACGGCGACCCTCACCGTCGTGCCCGACGTACGCCGCACCGCGTCCAGTGCCACTTTGTACGGCACGCCGGTGTCCTTCGCCCACACCTTCGCCCACTGCTGCGGGTGCTGGTAGACCCACTTCCGGGCGCGCTGCAGCCGCTGCAGGTAGTCCTTCATGGCTGCGGACTTCCCCTTGTCCGCCAGCGCGGAGGGGGCGGCGATATCGAAGGTGAGGCCGTTGACCAGACCCTTTCCGCTCACCAGGATTCGCGCGTTCCCGCCGTCCAGCGCCTGGGTGGTGGTCGGGTCGGCCGCCGCCCAGGCATCGACGTCTCCCCGCTGGAACGCGGTCTTTGCCTCGGCGGCCTGGAGGTAGTTGACCTTGACGTCCTTGATCGACATTCCGGCCTTCCTGAGCACGGCAAGCAGCAGGTCATGCCCGGTGGTGCCCTGCATCACCGCGATCGTCCTGCCCTTGAGATCCTGGACGCTCTTCAGCGGCGAGTGCTGCGACACCAGGATGGCCGTGCCCGCCACCGAGCTGTGCATCGCGCCCACGACGGTGATCTTCGACCTGGACGCGGCGGCGAACACCGGTGGCGTGTTGCCGGTCCAGCCGAGGTCAACCGCCTTGGCGTTGACGGCTTCCAGCAGCAGCGGCCCGGAGGTGAACGTCGACCAGTTGATCTTGTACGGCAGGTTGTTCAGCTCGCCGGAAGCTTCCAGCATGGCTCGGTCGCCGCCTGTCTGGTCACCGACATGGAGCGTGGTGTCGGTGTTGGCGGGCTTCCCTCCGCATGCCGCGGTCAGCAGAGCGAACGGGATGAGCAGGGCGCCGAGGCAGCGTCGTTTCATGGGGAGTCTTTCTTCGGGGTGAGTGGAGGTGTCGCGGGGCGGTCAGAAGGGGCCTGGGTCGCCACTACGCCCAGTTCGGTCAGCAGCCCGGCGCGCAGCAGGGTGAACGCCGGCGCGCCCACGTCGCGCGGGCGCGGGAGGTCTACCGGTTGCTGATGGGCGATGACGCCGTCCTGCATTACCAGGACCCGGTCGGCCAACAGCAGCGCTTCCTCCACGTCATGGGTGACGAGCAGCACGGCGCAGCCCCTGCGCTGCCACACCTCGGCGACCTGCTGCTGAGCCTTGATCCGGGTGAGTGCGTCGAGTGCGCCGAACGGCTCATCGAGCAGTAGGAGGTCCGGTTCGCGGACCAACGCCCGTGCCAGTGAGGCGCGTTGGGCCTCGCCTCCGGAGAGTGTCTTGGGCCAGGCATCCGCTCGGTGCTCCAGGCCGACCTCGGCCAGTGCCCGTACCGCGGTCTCCCGCGTGGGGCGGCCCGGCAGGCCCAGTACGACGTTGCGCCACACGCGTTTCCACGGCATCAGGCGGGGCGTCTGGAAGGCCACCGCCCGGCGACGAGGCACGAGCACGGTGCCGTCGATGTCCCGGTCGAGCCCGGCGAGTATCCGCAACAGTGTGCTCTTGCCGCAGCCGCTGCGCCCCAGCAGGGCCACGAACTCGCCCGGCCGTACCGTGAGCTCCAGCTTGTCGAGGACGGCCCGGCCGTCGAAGGACCGGGCCAGACCGGTGATGTCGACGACCGCCTGGTCGGCGGTCACTTCCCGGTGAACGTCGGTCGCCATTGCAGCAACAACCTTTCCAGGGTACGGACGACGACATCGGCGGCCAGGCCGAGGAAGGCGTAGACGATCAGGCAGACCACGATGACGTCGGTGCGGTAGTACTCGCGGGCCTGATCCATCAGGAAGCCGATGCCGTCGCCGGCGTTGACCGTCTCGCCGAAGACCAGGGCCAGCCACGCCGAGCCCAGCGCGAATCGCAGCCCGGTCAGGGCGCCGGGCAGCGCCCCGGGCAGCACGACATGGCGGATCAGGCCCCAGCGGCCCAGGCCCAGCGTGGCGCCGGCCTCGATCAACTGCTCGTCCACGCCGCGGATCCCGGCGTAGGTGTTGAGGTATAGCGGGAAAGCTGCGGCGAGGGCGATCAGCGCCACCTTCACCGCCTCATCGATGCCCAGCCAGACGATCAACAGCGGGATGAGCCCGGCGAACGGCACCGCGCGCAGCATCTGCATCGCAGCGTCGATGAGGTCCTCGCCGATCCGCAGCAGCCCGGACAGCAGCCCCAGCCCGACGCCGGCCACCGCGCCCAGCCCCAGTCCGACGGCGACGCGTTGCACCGAGACCGCCATCGCGGACGGCAGCGTGCCGTCGGCGATCAGCCCGCCCGCGGTGCGGGCGATGGTGCCGGGGGAGGCAAGGATGTCCGACTGGAGTAGGCCGGTGGCGCTGAGCACCTGCCACAGGACCAGTACCAGTACGGGCCCGGTGGCGCGTCGGAGCCAGCGTGGCACGCTACGGCGCCGGGACGACGCGGAGACGAGGGGTTCCAGGTCGACGCCCGCTGCGTCGAGTGTGACCACCCCTTCAGGGTCATTGGCTGAAATGCCGAATATGCCCGGTCCAGGTGGTGTGTTGGTGCTCATGAGGGGCTCCACGTCGGGGCAGGAGGGTGCGGGCCCGCGGCGTGGCTTGCGCGGGAGGCTGTCGGCGGCGCCGACGGCGGAGTGCCCCCACGGCACCGGGCGCGAGACGGGGAGCAGCGGGAAGCCTGAAGGCGTCGGCAGTCGCGGCAGCGCGCGGAGAAGGTCACGCTTAGCGGCTCAAAGTGACCGCCCATAGGGGGACCCCTGGCAAATGCGATAGGAACACGCGGCAGAAGCTAGCAGGTGTGACCCTTGGGCGGTCAACGGCGTCTCGTCCACCGGACGCCTCTCTTGCGCGCCGAACGGTCTCGACCGTCAGCCCGGTCCATCCGCTGGGCCGCTGAGAACGGTCTCCAGCATCCGGGGGCGGCCGACGGGTACGCGGACCCGCACGGGAGATCCTGGACCCGGTCGGCTCCTGCCGGCGGTTCGTCGAGTCCGCAGGAAGGTTCTTGCTCGGCCGGATACCCCCGCCTGGGATACTCCCGGCGCACACGGTGACTGCGCTGACGCTTGGGCAGCACAGCTCGCGACAGTTGAATACGCGAGTCCACCAGTACCGAGGCTGGATTCGATCCCGGAAGTGGCAGGGCTCCGAACGAACCCCCAACTGCCGTGCCAGGCCGGGCAGTCAGGGCCCTCTCCCGCTCTGCGCTTACCGTTCTGAGTAGCAGATGCTCAGGACGCCATGCATGTCGCATCTTTAAATGGCAGTCAAACAACAACCGAAGTTGTGTAATCGCGTTCTCGAAAGGACCCTCCGTGAACCGCTTCGACGGCCTGGGACGCCGCCGGCTTCTTGGCTCGGCGCTCGCCCTTGCCGCAATCGGGCCGCTGACGTCCTGCAACGGAAGGAAGGGGCGAGCATCCGGCACCTCTGCGAGCGGCCGCACCGGACGTGTGACGGAGCCGGTGGCGTTCTTGCGAACTTCGTGGTCGACCGACCCGTTCGCCCGCTGCTCCTACTCCTATCTGGCGCCCAGCCCTCTGGGCAGCCGCGCACGTACCCTGCTGGCCGCGCCGGTCGCCGGCCGACTGCACTTCGCCGGTGAGGCCACCTCCTCCGGGGCGCCCTCCACTGCGCACGGAGCCCTGGAAAGCGGACATCGGGCATCCTCGGAAATCATCGACAACGCTGAGGCCGGGGAGCACGTCGTGGTCGTCGGGGCCGGCTTCGCGGGGCTGGGCTGCGCACGTGTACTGGCCGACGAGGGCTTCAAGGTGACGATTCTCGAGGGCCGCGCCCGCGTGGGCGGCCGTATCTGGACGCGACAACTTGCAGGCGTACCGGCCGAGATGGGCGCCTCGTGGATCCACGGATCCAAGGGCAACGCCATGACCAAGGTGCTCAAGGAGACCGGGGACCCGAGCTACACGTTCGACTACGACAGCTCCACCGGCGGTGACGAGGGGGCAGAGGAGGAACTCGCCCGATACGAGAAGCGGTTGGAAGACATCGAAGACCCCGACACCGCCACCGTCGCCTCGGTGATGCCCCGAAGGCCCTCCACCGCGCTGCGGAACGCCCTGGCCATCAACTACGCCTGTGAGTACGCCGCTGAGCCCCACCACCTCTCGGTGACCGCCACCTTCGAAGGGCGCGACTTCAAGGGTCCCGACCTCTTGCTGCCAGGCGGCTACAACCGGCTGATAGCCACAGTCCGCGGCAAGCTCCCGGTACGCACGCAGGAGGTCGTCACCGGCGTGCGCTACGACACCGGTGGAGCGTCGGTGACGCTGGAGAGCGGGGAGACCATTGACGCCGATCGTGTGGTGGTGACCGTCCCCATCGGTGTCCTCAAGGCCGGGACCATCAATTTCGAGCCCGCCCTGCCCGCTACCAAGCAAGAGGCCATCACTGCCCTGGGAGCCGGGCTCCTGGACAAGCTGTGGCTAGAGTTTCCTGAGGCCTTCTGGGACCCTGAGGCCGACGTCATCGAGTGGTACGACCGCCGAAACCCGGGCCAGTGGCCCTGGTGGGTCAACGGATACAAGGCCTTCGGGAAGCCCGTCCTGCTCGGTCTGAACGGCGGCGACCACGCACGCGCACTCGCCCAGGCCTCCGACGACGACGTCGTCGACAGCGCCATGACAGCCCTGCGCCGCATGCACGCCTGATCGGCTTCGCGCCGGCGCAACCGCAACTGGCTCCGGATCTGACCCGGTAGTCACAGTGCGAGACCTCCGGCGACTGCTGCGCACGAGCCGGGAAGGCCGCCTCAGCGCTTGCCACCGCTCAGCTTCCTCGTACGCGTGCCGCAGCGTGAACCCACCACCCCCACCTGCCTGGCGGCCGCACACACGGTCGCACTCGCGCGTTGGTGCGGCAGGAGCCTGCAGCGGCGATCACCGTGGCCGGTGACGATGAGCCGGGTGACACTCTCGACCAGAGCATGAGGCAGTCGAGTGCGGCAGGCCCGGAAACCAACGAGGCACCTGGGACGATGAGTTGAGTTGACCCTCCGAACACCTGCCTAAACGGCATCGGAGCCGCGTGCGTTGCGTCCTCACCACCCTTCCCCCCATGGGTGGCCACCCTCAAAGACTCATTGTTCCTGTTGGGTATGTCGGCAATCCCTGCCGGGCGGTCGGTGAGCAAATATGTAGCGGGTCGCAGAGGGGATCGCGATACTGCCTCGGTGCCTCTCACCGCGCTGCCTCAACTGCTTCGACCTCGTGCCCTGAGGCCCGGGGACCTCGTCGTGATCGCATCCCTGTCCGGGCCGCTCCATGCCGCCTACGCGCCCGACCTCGATCACGCGGTGGTCGTGCTGGAGCGGATGGGATTCCGCGCGCGTCGGGCACCACTCCTCGAAGCGGGGCGGCGCCATTGGTGGAGCGCGGCTACGCCGGCGGAGATCGCCCGGGAGCTCAATGCCCTTCTGCGTGATCCTGAGGTTCGCGCGATCATCGTGCATGACGGTGGTCAGACGGTGCTCGGTTACCTTGACCTGATCGACGTCGACGCGATCGCGGCCGACCCCAAGCCGATCCTCGGCTACAGCGACATCTCACTGCTGCATCTGGTGCTCTACGCGCGCACGGGTCTGGTCGGATTCCATGCCGACTTGGCCACCCCTGGACTCGGCGGGCACTGGCAGGCCGCGCCCGCAGCACGCGGAGCGGAGCTGGAAAAGCTCTATTCGACGCTGCTGACCGGTACGGAGCCGATCGGTGCGCTGCCGGCCACCCCAACGTGGGAGTGCTGGCGCGCCGGTCGCACCGAAGGCCGGCTGATCGGCGGGTTGATGAGTCGCATGGTGCTGGCGCAGGCGACGCGATACGCACTGCCGCTCGAATGCTTCGACGGTGCGGTGCTCTTCTGGGAGGAGATGGGCGGCCACGCCTCGCATGTGTGGAGCTATCTCCACGTACTGCGGCACTCCGGCATCCTCGACCGGATCGCCGGGATGGTCGTGGGCACCCCGACCGCAATCGACGGACTTCACTCGCCCGACGCGTCCCCGACCCTCTCCGAGATAGTCCTCGACGTCCTCGGCGACCGGGACATCCCGGTCCTGGGCAACGTCGAGATCGGACACGGCGGTCCGAACCTGCCGATGCCGGTCGGCATCCGCGTCGAACTCGACGCGCAGCAGCGGAGACTGGCACTTCTCGAACCGGCGGTACACCCGCTCACAGTGACCGGGCAGGGTGACTGAGCCACGCGGATCAGTGGGGCTGCGTGGGCGGGCGTGCTGAGCACGGCGTGGTGGACGCCGTCGCTCATGAAGCAGGAGCAAGCCGGGCAGCCGGCGCCGCATTTGAGCACCGTGAACAATGAGGCGGGCCGCATTCCGTCATGGGCCCATGAGCCCAGCGAAGGGGGCCGGGTAGGCGAACCACTTCATGGCGTCGCGGGTGAGGTAGTACCCCTCGGCGAACCCATGCAGGGCCGCCCGTTGCGTGGGCTGCTGGACCGGTTCGCCTTCCAGCCACTCCGCCCCACCCGCTTCGGACCTTCCTGGACTGATGACAGACCGTCGGCAATGAAGAACCCCGGACCACTGCGGAATCCAGGCCGACCCCGCCAGTGGTCCCGGGCGCCCAATGACGCAGCGCCGACGTGACGTTCGGCACCGAGTCGGTGTTGACCTGCTCGGTGACCGTCAGGGAACCCCTCGGGTCGTTGCGGACATCCCGCAGCTCCGACCGGATGGTAGCGGCGTGGCGCGGTTGTGGAATGCCGCAGTTCGCCCGTCCAGGCCGCCACACTGTCCAGTGCTCATCGCCTTCGGATTTCGGAGCCGTGTCATGACCCAGCCTTCCACCGGGCCGGCCGGAGCGGACACCTTCCTGGCCGTATGCAGCCACACACACCTCTTTCCAGGGGCCCGCTGCCGCATTCAGGGGCTTTCCGACCCTTCTGCCTTTGCAGCAGACCCGTGGCCGCTCGAACTGGAACTGCGCCTATCCGACGACGTGGTCACCGAGGCGGAGTTGCGCACCGTCGAGCCGGTGGGCCCGGTACTCACTGTCCCGGCCTACACCACCGATGCCGGCACCCCCATCGATGCCCGCAGGTGGCTGATTCGGGAGATCATCCGAAGGGGAGGCGACGTCGAGCTGACCATCGGTGGCCATGCCTCGACCTGAGGACTGGGCCCGCGGGGGGACGCCTCTCGGAGCAGCGGATCGAAGTGGCTGTCTTGCCACGGGAGAAGACCGGGGCCCGTTGCGTTCGGCGCCCACGCGAACACCGCCCCGGCAACGAGCCACACGCTGCCGAATCGCCAACACCGCATGCGCCTCGTCGCGAGGGCCGCGTGCCCGCCGGGACGGTGCGTCAGACCATGGCGAGCCGGTCCACCAGCAGCTCCACCCTCGTCTCGGCGTCCTCCGGTGGCAGCCGCCCTGACCGGGTCAGGGTCGCCAGCCCGTGGAGGGAGGCCCAGAATGTCTCGGTGAACAGCCCCGGGCCGACGCCGTCCCCGGCGACCTCGCCGAGGCACTCCAGCAGCGCGGAGAAAGCGTCCTTGAGAGGTTCCGGGGTGTCGTCCTGCGCGTAGGGGAGACCGCCGTCGAGCTGGAAGATGGCGTCGTAGACCGCTGGGTTGCGTGCGGCGAAGTCGAGGTAGGCGTGGGCGAGGGCGTACACCCGCTCGCGCGGGCCGTCTGCGGCGGAGGTCGCGGCGCGCACCGCCGCGGCCAGCTCTGCGGCGCCCTCGAGGGCGACGGCGCCGATGATCTCCCGTTTGCCGCGGAAGTGGCTGTAGAGGACCGGCTGGCTGTATTCGATGCGCTCGGCGAGTTGGCGGGTGGTGACCGCGTCCCAGCCCTGCTGCTCGGCGAGTTCGCGGGCCGTCGCCACGATGAGGCGCTCGCGGACCGCCCGTTCGCGTGCCTTGCGTTCCTGTACCGACATAACTCGAATCCTAGCACCGCTAGACAATCGAGGGGTGGCAGTACTAGCGTTGTCCATATCAGCTAGCGGTGCTAGATCCCGGGAGGGGCAACATGCTCAGCGCACTTGAGGTACTCACCACCGTGATCGTCGGCTTGATGGTGGGGGTGGAGTTCTCCGTCGCCTTCGTCATGAACCCGATCTTCAACGCCCTCCCGGAGGACAGTAACCAGCTGGCCCACTCCCACGGGGGCCGGATGCTCGGCGCCGTGATGCCGTTCTGGTACATCGGCTCACTCGTCCTCGTCGCGGTCTGGGCTGCCGCGGGATGGCACCACCACGGCACCGGCCTCGTCGTCACCGCCGGCGCGCTGCTGATCGTCAGCGTGATCATGTCGATCCTGCTGCTCGTCCCGATCAACAACCGGGGCAAGACATGGACCCCGGAGAACCGGCCCGAGGACTGGAAGGAGCAGATGAACCGCTGGGACCGTTTCCACTACGTCCGTGTCGCCGTCATCATCGGCGCCTTCACCCTGCTGGTCGCCGCCCTCGTCTGACACCAAAGCCGCCCAGGCATGCACTGGTTCACCCCTGTATGCCGACAGCCTTCGCCCCGTCGGGGTGAGCCCGACAGGGCTTCGGATTTCTGACCCCGCGGGCCGCCCCCGCGCCGGTGGCGCACAATCCCCACTCCCCGGGCGGCAAGTGGCCACCGAAATCCCGACATCCGGGAATGCAGCTGCCGCAGACCCCACAACGGCGATCCCGTCCAGCCACGCCCCTCGATCAACCGCGTCCGCGCGGCCTGATCAGGCCCCACACGACTCAGCAAGCTCCACGAAGCTCACCAAGCCGGCGAAGACTCGCAAGGAGAAGAACAATGTCGCTGAAGAAGATCAACACCGTCCTGGCCGCCGCCTTCATCCTCTTCATCCTCTGGTTCGGGACGGAGTTCATCCTGAGCCCGGAGATGACCGCGCCGGGCTTCGGCCTGCCGAGCCGGCAGTCCGGCGACGGCGACGGTTTCCTGATCGTCAAGGGAATCCGCGACGTCGTCCTGGCCCTGGTCCTGGGCATCCTGCTGGTGACGGGCCACCGCCGGGCGCTGGGCTGGGTGCTGCTGGTGGAGGCCCTCGCCGCGTACGGCGACATGACCACCGTGCTGGCCCACCACGGCTCCGTGGCCACCGCGCTCGGTGTCCACGGCCTGACCGCGACGCTGATGGTGGTCAACGGCCTGCTGATAATGCGCGAGACCCGCAAGGCCGCGCCCGCTCCGGCGGCGCTCGCCCCGCAGCCCGCCTGATCCCATCGGACCAAGGTGGCCCGGACCCTGGCCGGGCCACCTGGGCGCGCGCCGGTATACGCGTGTCAGCGTCCGCTGGGAAATGCCAGGCAGCGTATCCAGCTGCAACTGCAGGTGACAGCGCACCGGTTCGACGCGTCGCCCAGGGGCGGTCTCCAGATGCCCTGCAGAGCGACACGAACGCCCTCCTTTGGTACATCGGCCCCACGAAGCGCCACCGATACGCGGTCCGCTCTCTGCGAGGGACTGACAGCCTTCCAGCAAGCGATCTTCGCGGGGAAGTTGCGGGGAAGCGCGCGGGTTCGTGAATTCTCGGACGTGGTGAGGACCGAAGTGGATCGTGAGCGTCGCCCTGGCGTCGACGAGCGTGCGGGTTCCGGCTTGACCCTCAACACAGGGCGCGTCGTTCGGATCATGTCGTCCCCGCCCTCCGGACGGCAGCGTCTACGCGAGTGGCAGGGCGCTCTTCTCCTGCTCGTCGGACGCTTGTGCGAACCCATCCGTCAGTCTTCCCGGATGAAGCCCTCCCGCACCAGCCAGTCCTTCGCCACCTCGTGCGGGTCCTTCCCGTCCACGTCCACCCGCGCGTTCATCCGCTGGGCTTCCGCCCCCGTCAGCCGCTTGGTGATCGGGGTGAGGAGGTCGGCGATGGCGGGATACTTCTTCATTGTGGCGCTGTTCATCTCGGGTGCCGCGTTGTAGTTGGGGAAGAAGTGCCGGTCGTCCTCCAGCGCCTTCAGCTTGAGTTCGGGAATGCGGCCGTCGGTGGTGGCCGCCACGCCGAGGGCGCAGGCCGCGCCCTCAGCGACCTGGGTGTAGACGACGCCGTCGTCCATCTTTTTGAAGTTCCCGGGCCGGAGGGCGAATCCGTACGTCTTCGCCACGCCCGGCAGGCCGTCCGCGCGCACCGAGAATTCGCTTCCGCCGCAGATCGTCGCCGCGCCCGGGTCCTTCTTCGTCAGACGCGCCACGTCGGAGAGTGTGCGCAGCCGGTATTTTTTCGCATTCGCCTGGTTCGCGACCAGTGCGTAGGTGTTGTTGAGCGGGGCGGCGGGCAGCCAGGTGATGCCGTTGCGGCGGTCCTCCTCGCGCACGGCGTCCCACTGCTCGTACGGGTCGACGACCGGCTTGCTGTGACCGAGGTAGGTGATCCAGGCCGTGCCGGTGTACTCGTACATCCCGTCCGCCGCGCCGGACTTGACCGCCTCGCGGGCACCGATCGAGCCCTGGATGTTCGTCCGGTCCAGAACTTCCGCGCCGGCCGCTTTGAAGACCAGCCCCATGATCTGGCCCAGAATGATCTGCTCGGTGAACTCCTTTGAGGTCACGGTCAGTTGGGCGCCCACCAGCGGTCGCCCCTTCCCGATGGAGCCGGGCCGCACCGAGTCGGCCAGCGGGCTGCCGCTGGTCAGTCCGCAGCCGCTCAGCCCCGCGGCGGCGAGCAGCAGGGCGCCCGCGCCCGCGACGGCCGTCCGTATCTGGGCCAGGCGCATCAGTCGACCTCCAGGCCGCGTGGGTGTAGCAGCAATTCGACGAGCGTCCCCAGCCAGTCCATGATCAGCGCCATGGCGACCGTCCGTGGCTCCGCGAACCGGCGATGCCGCGGAGCCGCCAACGCACCGTACCGTCCGTCTGCCCCTTTCGCAGGGCCTTGCGGCTCATGGCGAGATCCTCTCTTCAGCACTGTGCAATCCCGACGGCGCACGCCCGCTCAATCCGTCAACGGCGAGAAACGGCTCGCCGGCCACGGCCGCGGGGGCTGTCCCGGTGAACTCCAGGACGTCACGATGCAGGTGGGCTGGTCGGTGTAGTCGGCGTCAGCCGGGACTTGGGCCGTGCCGTCACCCGCGACCAGGCGGTGGGCGGCATGGTCGACGCGGACAGCTTCGCGGCGCGCCAGGGCGGCGTCGACACGCTTGCCCCCACCCTGATCGGGGCCGGCCATTTGCTCTCCGCCGACCGGGAAGGCGCGCCCCCTGGGCCGGAATTCGTCCGCAGACCGTGCCCGGGGTCGTAGCGGGCGTTGCCCGAGAGCCGCGGACATGAGCAGCCTTAACTAACCTCGCGCTTTCATGAGGTGGGCTGTCCAGAGGTTGATCATAAGCACGGAAAGCGCCCTTGACCCGTAACGACAGGACCTGCTGAGGGCCCTGTTGGTTGCAAGGGGAAGAGCGCTTTCCAGGTGAAGCGCTGAGCTGTTTCAGAGTGGCCACTGATCGGGTGACGCTGGCGGGGGGCACAACGCACGACGCTCCCGTGCCGCTGGGGGATTCGAAGTCTCAACCGGCAGGCACAGAAGCCCCGTTGGTTCCGTATTTGCCGCACTCAACCTGCCCCACGCCCCGGTCGAGTGGGTCACCATGCTCATCGTCACCCGCGAGGGTGACCGCCGCTGCAAGCTCCCGCCGCACCAGCGTGCGCTGGTCGGCCTGGTGTACCTGCGCAGGCGCGACACAGCAGGTGAAGGAACTGGTCGAACCGTTCCGCCCGTACCTTGTCCAGCCCGACCACACGTTCTACCTGCGGTGCACGGACGCCCCTCTGCGCGACCGTATGGCCGGAAAACAGGACTACTACCAGGACGGCGACATGGTCAACATTTCCGGCCGGCTGACACGACTCCGCACCAATTTCGGTAAAATCGCCGCGGCTGACCCCACAGGCGTCATCATCGACACGGACGCAACGCCCCCGCCCAACTCGCCGACATCATCACCGCCTACCTCACGGAAGCGAGCCCATGCCCCAGCTTCAGGACGCCTCCGTGGTCGTCGCCTTCACCAAAGACGGCCGGGTAGCCGTCCTGTCCTCCCGCAGCGCCGAACACGGGGAGTTTTTCCTTCCGGGTGGCCGGCGCGATCCGGGGAGACTCCCGAGGACTGTGCGCGGCGGGAGCTGAAGGAAGAGGCCGGGGCCGAGGCCACCCGGTGGCAGCATCTCGGCACCTACGCGAGCACCCTCGGAAGCAACGCCCGCCTGTCGCTGTTCCTCGCCGAACACCTCACGCTCGAATCACAGGAACTCAACGACACCGAAGAGGACTTCAAGCTGTCCTGGTGGCCGATGGACTTAGGCGATCCGGGCCGCGCAGGACGGCCGGTTACACCTCCCCGGCGGTCCCCTCGCCCTGCCGCTCGCCGACCGCACCCCACCCAAAGGAGTACCGGAATGCTGAAACGTACGGGAACTGTCGTGGCCGCTGCTGTCGTTGCCGCGCTTGCCCTCCCCGCCGACGCCCACGCCGCCGCCATCGCCTGCGGCGGGTCCGTCTCGACCCAGGGCATCTCCGGTAACGGCTGTATCAGCGCGGAGAGGTGGAAGGACGGCCACGTCTTCATGCGCAACATCACCGCGCACACGGTCCTGACGAATACGCGCCCGCACGCCTCCGGGGTCGAGTACGAGGCGTACTTCCGCGTCGTCTCGGGCGGTCACTGGGTGAAGATCGGCAACGGGCGTACCGTCGTCCAGCGACGGTCCACGGTGGGCCCCATCGCCATCGGCAACACGGATCGCGTCTGCGGCCCGGTCAACGTCAAGGTCGAGATCCGCGTCCATGTCAGGCCCGCAGGGGGCGCCTGGTCCAACTGGAGCAGCGCCGCGACCTCCCAGTGCCAGACCTGACGCTGCCAGACCTGAGCCTCAGCACACGCAGCGCCCCCGCCACCGCGACCAGGAGGACGGGGGCTCTCGTGTTTTCTGCGGAGGAATGAACCTCGCGCCTACACCCATAGATCTTGCGCTGGCGGTCGCGCTTGGTGGGGAATGCCTCGCCGACATCGCGATGCTGCGGGCCGAGCCGGCCGTGTTCGGGGCGATCGCCCTCGACCCCCGTGGTCTCCCACCTGATCGGCACCCTCGCCACCGCGGACGAGAAGGCACTGAACGCCATCCGCTCCGCCCGGCACGAAGTCCGGGCCCGCGCCTGGTTGTTGGCCGGCAGCCAGGCACCGGACACCGGTGGGCAGGCGATCATGGACCTGGACGGAGTATTGGTCGTCTCCCACTCCGACACGCAGGGTGCCGCCCCGACCTGGAAGAAGACCTACGGCCACCACCCGCTGATGGCCTTCGTCGACCACGGGCCGGGCGGGACCGGCGAACCCGTCGCCGCTCTCCTTCGGCCTGGGAACGCGGGCTCGAACACCGCCGCCGACCACATCACCACCGCTCGCCTCGCCTCGCCCAACTGCCCAAGAAATACCGGCGCGGACGGCAGACCCTCATCCGCTGCGACTCCGTGGGCGGTACCCACGAGTCGTTTCCTCGCTCGCCCAGCGCGGGCGCTGGCTGTCCAGCTCCGTTGGCATGGTGATCACCCAGGCCATCCACACGCACGTGCTGGAGATTCCCGAGTCGCCTGGACCCCGGTCATCGAGACCGGCGGCGAGGTCCGCGACGGGCCTGGGTCGCCGAACTCACCGGCGATCTGATCGTGGGCTGACCGAGAGGGATGCGGCTGATCGTCCGCAAGGAACGGCCCCATACCGGCGCCCAGTTGAGGGTCACGGAGGCGGACGGCTTGCGGATCACCTGATTCGCCACCAACACTGCCGGTCGTCCCATCGCCGCACATGCGCTCCGTCACCGGCTGCGGCCCGGGCCGAGGACCGGATCCGGGCCGCCCGCGCCACGGGAATGCGCAACCTGCCCCTGATCGACACCGCGCAGAACAAGGTCTGGCTGGCGATCATCCAGATGGCGCTCGACCTGCTGGTCTGGATGCCCATGCTCGAACTGCCGGCGAGGCCCGGCTCTGGGAGCCCCGCCGGCTTGGGCTCCGCTCTTCTCTGCAGCCGCTCAGCTCGTCACGACCTGCCGGCTTCGCATCCTCCGCATCGCCCGTCACTGGCCGTGGACCGGCGAGATCACCGTAGCTCTCGCACGGCTCGCTCTCCTACCGAAGCCCGGCTGACCAGCTACTTTACGTACCTACGAGGAGCACCACTCCTACCGGAGCAGTGGAACCCGGCGCCCACCCGAGGTGACACTTGGGCTGTCGGCCTGCCCGCCCTCAGCCACCGAAAGCGAAACGGTCCGCCGACTCCGACGGCAGACCGTCAAGAAAGTTCGAGGTTAAGGAGTCTCCACTTGTGTGTCGGAATGCGCCAGGTTCGGGGTCAGGTGAGTCGGACTTCGGGTCCGTCCAGGTCAGGTAGGTGTTCGATGGAGAGAGGGGCTTTCACTGTCACCCTGTCGCCGATTTCGATCGTCATCCTGTCCACTGCCATGTGCAACGGACCGTGGTATCCCGCTTTCCGGGTCCGTTCCAGGATGACCTTGTCGCCGTTCTCTCCGTGCAGTCCCTTCTTCACGATGTGAGAGTAGACCGCTGTCTGGGGGCGTGCCTTGGAGAATACCCGGGCCGCCTGTTCGGGTGTGGTCAGCTTCGCCTCAACGGCCTTGAACTTACCTGACTTGGTGATCTCTTCGGAGAGCGCCACCACATTGTGGATCAGCACATCGACATGCTTACCGTGCGAGACGACGTGCTCCTCATAGGTGGTGTCGCCCGACAGAAGAACGGATTTCCCCGCGTGGTCGAAGCGGTAGCCGAAGGCGGGATTTCCGTCATGGTGTTCCACGGTGAAAGCGGTCACCTTGATGCCATCGCTGTCATAGACGACGCCCGGTTCGATCTCGTGGACGCGGATGTCCAGGTCTTCCTTCTTGAAGAGGTCGTTCGCGCGGTGGTCCACATCGTGCGCGTACATCGCCCGCATCCCGTTGACCATTCCGGCGGTTCCCCGCGGGCCCCAGACTTCGATCCGTTCCTTGCGTCCGTACATGAACCACGGGTTGAGCCAGAGAGACGGAAGGTCTTCGTAGTGGTCGTTGTGCAGATGGGTCAGAAAGACCTTGGTGACGTCCTTGGGGTGGACCCGGGACTCGTACATGTTCTGCGTGGCTCCACGGCCGGCGTCGAAAAGGAATCGTCGGTCGTCGGCCTCGATGAGGGTCGACATTCCCTGCCGAGTGGTCGTCATCTCCGGTCCTCCGGTGCCGAGAAGATAGACCTTCACCTTGGGCGGGTTATCGCTTCCGGAAACAGTCGCGCCGGCGGGCGAGGCTTTCCCGGACGTGCAGCCCATGACGCCGAGAGAAAGGGCAACAGATCCCGCGAGCAAGGGGCGGCGGGCGATTTCGCTCATGGTGGTTCCTTCCGACGTGCAGAACAGCCGCAACGGCGGGATCAGTAGAGCAATGCTCTGCGCAGAGGGAAATGGACAGTCCCTACAGCTCGACGGGGTAACGGCTCGGATGATCGTCCAAAAGCCAGAAGGCATCGTGGGCCGGGCCTATCAGCAGGTGCGCAGCAGCATCCCCATCCAACCGGGGCCGTGGCAGAGCGAGGCGCGCGCTCGGGCCGGCCGATGCCGTCAGCATCGGCGACCACGTCGAACCCCTCAAGAGTCACGGCGCGGCCTGGCTCGTCAACAACAGGCTTGGCCCGGGCGAGGGCAGTACGGCGTCCGCATTTGCCACGGATCTTGCCGGTGTCCACGATCGCCGGCCGCATGAGCTTCACGGTCAAGTCGAGCGAGGAAGGTCGCGTGCTCGTCGGCGAGCTGACGCCGCGGGACTTCACCTTCAGGATCCACCACCGCCATGGGCACCAACTGGCCCTGACCGAAAGGCTCGCCGAACTTGACGACGAGTACGACACCCGCAAATACGGCGACCATGGCCTGTCTGTTAATTCGGTCGTCTGGTCAGTGGTTTACCCAGCCCGGCGCCCACACGTCGTGCGGGATTCGCGGGCCTGCGGTGCACAGATGGTCGCGTAGCGCGGTCAGTACGGGGTGCTGGTCTCCGCTGCGGAACAGCAGCACGTGCGGGTAGACCGGGGTCGGGTCGTGCAACGGAATGCGCCGTAGGTCGTGGCTCTGGGGCCACAGGTACCGGTCCCCGCTGCCGACGAGGGTGGCCAGAGAGGCGGAGTCGGCCAGCGCGTCCATCAGGGCCTCATCACCGAAGTTGGGGCCGAGCGCGTCGATGCTCAGGCCAAAGGCCTCGGACAGCGCCTGATAGAACGCGGCCCACTCCGTGCCCGGCCTGATCCCGGGGATCCAGATGCGGTGGCCGGCCAGGTCCGAAGGACTGATCCAGGGCGCGTCAGCCAGCGGGTGGCCGGGTCCGACCAGGAGCTCCAGGGGTGCGTCCAGCAGTCGTTCGGCGCTGATCCCGGCCGGGACCTGATCTGCCGGCAGGGCACGGAAGGACGCGTCGACGGTCCCGTCGAGCACCGCCTGGGCGGCCTGGGCGGCGTTCTCCTTGCTCAGCGTGACCGCGTCCAGATCCATCTCGGGGCGGGAGCGGTAAAACCGGTAGACGGCCTGAGCCGGGCAGATGCGCCGATTGAGGACATCGACGCGCAAGGGACGGCTTCCGGGGCGCACGGCCTGCTCGGCCTGCTCGATGGCCGCCAGGACCTTCTTGGCGTGTGACAAGAAGACCTGCCCGTCCACGCTCAGCCGGGAGCCTCGGGAGGTTCGCACCAGGAGCGTCACCTCGATGTGCCTCTCCAGGCTCGCGATCCGCTTGGAGACCGCCTGCTGGCTGATCCCCAGCTCGTCGGCCGCAGCCTGGAACTGGCCGGTCTCAGTGACGGCCACGAACGTCCGCAGCGCTTCAACATCCACGCTTCCATCCTACGTCCACAACTATTGGTTGTGGCTGGCGTGATGCAGGGTTGTTTGATCGAGAGTTCCGCGCGGTGGTGGGATCAGCGCATGTCTACCCGCACAGAGCAGGTCATGTATGTCCAGACGCCTGAGTTCGCGCGTCATGCGGAGCGGATCGTGGAGGTGACTGATGCGACGTCTCGACTGAACGTGCTTCCGTTCAGCGACAACGAGGGTCGCGCGGAACTCCTTTCTGTTGTGTTCGGTGGCCCGCTGCCGGAATCGGTGGTGATCTACCCGCCGTTCTTTACCGAGTACGGGCTGAACACGACGTTCGGGGAGAACGTCTTCGTCAACCAGGGATGCACCTTCATGGACAAGGGAGGCATCCGTATCGGGAACGGCGTCATGATCGCCCCGAAGGTCAGCCTCATCACCGGAGGCCATCCACTGCCCCTGGCTGAGCGCCGTGAGTACCTCTCCTTCGCCCCGATCGTCATCGAGGACGACGTCTGGATCGGGACGGCTGCCGTGATCACGCAGGGGGTGACCATCGGTGCCGGTGCGGTGGTCGCTGCCGGTGCGGTGGTCACTCGTGAGGTTCCTGCCGGCACCGTGGTCGCGGGAGTGCCCGCCCGGGTGATCAAGAAGATCGACTGAGCCCGGCCGGGCTGCTGGACCGGGTGAGCAGCACCTCTCGGTCTGATCCTGATGCTTCGTCACGCCTGGCTGGCTGACCGGCAGTGGGACCGAGTCCGACCTCTGTTGCCCTCCAGTACCGGACGTCGTGGCAGGCCGTGAGCCGATCACCGCCGCATTCTGAAGGTGCTCGGCTACCCGTACCGCACCGGTATTCCTTGGCAAGACCTCCCAGGTGGGTTCGGATCCTGGAAGGCCGTGTGGGCCCGCCACCGCCGCTGGGCTGCCGAGGGGGCCTGGGACCGCGTGCTCGGCGTCCTGCTCGCCCGCGCGGACCACGACGGGCTGATCGACTGGCGGTGGCCGTGGCGGGTGGCGGGTGGCCGTGGACTCCACCGCCACCCGAGCCCACCACCACGCCACCAACCCCCGCCGCCCCGAGAAGAGCCGAGCCGCAGCCCAAGGGCAGGGCCTCGACGCCCACCGGGAGCCCGCCGGGCACGCAATCGGCGGTTCCCGCGGAGGGCTGACCATGAAGCCCCACCACACCGTGGACGGGCAGGGCCGACCGCTGGCCGTCCTCGTGACGCCCGGGCAGGCGCACGATGGCCACTCCCTGCCCTTGCTGCTGGGCGACCTGCGAGTCCCCAGGACGGGAGCAGGCCGTCCACGTACAACCCCGACCGTGCTGCTCGGGGACAAGTCCTACTCCTCCCGCGCGTTTCGAACGGCGCTCAAGGCCCGCGGGAATCACGGCGGTCATCCCTGAGCGGCGTGAGCAGCAGGAGCACCGTCGCGGCCGCGGTTCAGCAGGCGGGCGTCCGCCGCAGCTCGATCCGGTGGCCTACAAGAACCGCAACGTGGTCGAGCGGTCCTCCGCCCTGCTCAAGCAGTGGCGGGTCTGGCTACGACGTTCGACAAGCTCGCGATCGTCTAACTCGGCTGCGGTCCTCGCCGCAGTGCTGGTCTGGGCTCGCCTCTACCGGACACGCCTTAGCGATCAGTGATGCCATCTGGACCGGGTCGAGCCGGTGCTGCCGACCGATCCGGTCCGTGGCCGAGGGCGGGCCGACCATCGCAGTGGAAGTGCCGGAACGGCTCACCCGGAGGGACTGCCGGCCCGTCCATGCGCTGGGGCTGTGGTCGCGCGCCAGCCGCACCACCACACAACACTCAGATCACGCCCAACGAAACAAGCCCAGGCGGCTGTCCGAACTGGCCTGCGCAGCACCCTTGCCGATCGTCCCCTCCAGGCAGAGCAGGACTGATCGCAGGCTCGCGGGGCTCGTGCGCGCACATGCGTCCGTCGGTGAACGGGGACCGGATCTACGCGGCGGTCGCCCTACAAGGTCGCGCGCGGTCCTGCGGTTGCTTGGCTGCCCGGGCCGAGCGGTCGCGGGCACCGGTTCGGGGTGGGGGCGCGTGCTCCAGGAGGTGATCGCCCGGACGGACCACAGCGCTGAGCGCGCGTTCCTGGAGCGCGGCGCCGGGCAACGGCCGGGGACTGACCGGGCGGGCCGGCCGGAACGGGGCTGCCGGGAGCCCGGCCGTCAGAATCCGGCCACCGCGTGCGGCACGTACGGCGCTTCGAGCTGCTGGACCTCCTCCGGGGTGAGCTCGATGTCGAGGGCGGCCAGCGCGTCGTCCCAGTGGTGGGCCTTCGTTACCCCGACGATGGGCGCGGTGACCGCGGGCCGCGACGCCAGCCAGGCCAGCGCGATCCGGGCGCGTGGGAGTCCGCGGGCCTCGGCGATGCGGGCGACGGCTTCGACGATATGACGGTCCCCGTCCTGGTAGAGCCGCTTGCCGAATTCGTCCGTGCCACTGCGGGCGCTGGTGACGTCCCAGTCCCGGGTCAGCCGGCCCCGCGCCAGCGGGCTCCAGGGGATGACGCCGATGCCGCGGTCCGCGCAGAGCGGCAGCATCTCGCGCTCCTCCTCGCGGTAGAGCAGATTGTAGTGGTTCTGCATGGTGACGAAGCGGGTCCAGCCATGCCGTTCGGCGGTGTAAAGCGCCTTGGAGAACTGCCAGGCGTGCATGGAAGACGCGCCGATGTAGCGTGCCTTGCCTGCCTTGACCACATCGTGCAGCGCCTCAAGGGTTTCCTCGACCGGCGTGTACGGGTCCCATCGGTGGATCTGGTACAGGTCGACGTAGTCGGTGCCCAGGCGACGCAGGCTGTTGTCGATCTCGCACATGATCGCCTTGCGGGAGAGGCCCTTGCCGTTGGGCCCCGGATGGGTGGTCCCGCAGACCTTGGTGGCCAGTACGAGTTCGTCGCGACGGGCGAAGTCCTTCAGGGCCCGCCCGACGATCTCCTCACTGGAGCCGGCGGAGTAGACATTGGCGGTGTCGAAGAAGTTGACCCCGGCTTCGACGGCCTGCCGGATGAGCGGACGGGCCAACTCCTCGTCCAGGGTCCAGGAGTGAGTGCCGCGGTCAGGGTCTCCGAAGCTCATGCAGCCCCCGCAGATCCGCGACACGTCCAACCCTGTGGCACCCAACTTCACGTATTCCATCCGTCGTACTCCTCCGCATATCGTCGCCTCCGGCCGCCATCGGACGACCGGACGTAGGGGCCCAGGGGCCCTGCCGGGGCAAGGGGGCCCGCTAGGGCCGTTCGTGCCGTGCCGGGAGCCGACGCCGGACCCGGTGCCGACTCCCGGCTGCGCGCAGCCAATCAGCCAGCACGCACACCGTCCCGTACGTTCCAGGGCGTGGGCGTGCTGTTGCCGATCGTTCGGACCGGACCTGTCCCTACCGCCCCGATGACCTCACCACGAGTACTTCAGCGACCCGTACATAGTTGATCGATTGAGGTGTTGTCACGATCGCAGTCTGCCGGCCGGAGTTCCTCCCGGGGGAGGTGGTCAGCACGCACTTGGTGGTCGCGATCAGTCGAGGAAGGCGACCGTCTCGTCGAGTGGAGCGCGTTCCCGCGCGGCGAGGTCTGGCCGATTCTGTATGGCCTACTGATATGCCAGAGATGAGTTGAGGGAATCCGAGGGAGACGCGAGTTCCGCGAAAAAGGTCCTGTGGTGGACCGACCAGACGCGTGACGCAGCCGTGTTCCTTGCGCCCTCCCCGCATGGAGGGGAGGGCTCCCGCTTCCGGATCTCCACCACAGGCTCGCCCTCTTTTGTTTCCCGCGCCCCCTCCGTATGGATCCCCCCTCGGTATGGACCCCGGACAGGGGTCCGAGAACCGCGGGGCCGACCGCTGGGCCCAGGGCTGCGGACCGTTGCGATCACCCTCAGAATTGAACATGTTCAATAAAGTCTGGAAGGATGTCACGCGACGGCCGCCGCACCGGCGTGCCGCCTCCATCAGGCATGACATGAGGGGAGCAGGCCGTGGACGCGAGGACACCGTTGCGGAACCTGGGGGACGCCGGACTGCGGCTCGTCGAGCTGGCGGTCCGCTACACCGTCACCTTCGTGGTCACCTGGGTGACTGTGGATGTGTCGCTGTCGGTGGAAATCCTGGACGAATGGTCGGGCCTCTTCCTGCTCATGTGGGTGCCGTCCATCCTGATCAGCTTCGTCTACGGGCAGGTCAACACCCGCACCGGCGTGGCTTTCCGGGGTCCGCTGGCCGGGCTCCTGATGCTCCCGCTCTGGTTCCTGCTCCCTTTCCCGCCTGCCCTGCCCCTTGTCGTTACGGGCCAGCTGCTCTTCGCGTTGTGCGTGATACGGGCACCGATGGTGGGTCCGTCCCACCTCCGGCCCCGGGAGCGCGCGGCGCTTGTCGCTGCCGCCCGACTTGCTCACCGCCTGGCGAGCCGCGTCCGCCGCACCGCCCCTAGCCAGGACCTGTCCGGGTGAACAAGTTCGTAGCCGGATGGTGAGGGCTGATGCGGTGGCGGTGCGAAGGTGGGCGGAGCCGCGCTTGCCGTAGCGGGTGGCGGCGGCCCGGAGCTTTTTCAGGCGATTGATCGCCCGTTCGACGGTGTTGCTCTTCTTGCAGCGTCCCTCGTCGAAGCCGGTGGGCGACCGCCGCGTGAGCCTTTGCGCAGACGGGCGGCCTGGCTGTCGAACTTCACCGGAATCGTGCGCCGGAAACCGCGTCGCCGCAGGTACTCGCGGCACGGCGTGCGAACTAACCCAGCATGCAGACGAGTTGGGATTCTGGGTCTGGCCCCCACGGAAAGTAGTTGTGGAGACGTTGGACGGTCGGGGCCTTGTCGAGCGTGTCGCGAGTCGGGGAGGCTCACTCCTCTGCTTGGCCTGCACCCCCTGCGCGACCTCGGCATGCAGGAAGACGTGGGGGAGAGCCGGCACAGCTCAGCGCTCGCCGGAGTAGGCGGGCTCGGCGGTTCGTCGGTAGGGGGATCTCTGAATATGTGGGGGAGTGGCGTTACTTGCCCAGGTTCTTGGCCAGGGCGGCACGCCGGGCGAACATCTCTTCCTTGGACGCATCCATCTTGAGGAGGGCTGTCTTGCGTTCCCGCTGGGCCAGTCTGTCCAGATACAGGTGACCGTGAAGGTGGTCTGTCCCGTGCTGCAGGCACCGGGCGAAGCAGCCCCTGCCCTCGATCACCAGCGCCTTACCTTCCTTGTCACGGCCTCGTACGACAGCACAGTCGGGGCGGGGCACCATACGGTAGGGGCCGGGAACGGACAGGCACCCTTCTGGTTCTTCGACCAGCCTGCGCTGCTCGGTCGGCACCTCGTCCAGGACGGGATTGGCGATGTGCCCGACGTGCCGTACCCCCACTCGTCCGTGATGTCCCACACGAACAACTCCAGATCCACGGCGACTTGGTTGGCGGCGAGCCCTGCGCCCTCCGCTACTTGGTTCGTGGCGAACATGTCGTCCACCATCTGCGCCAGTTCCGGCGTACCGAACTGCGTGACTTCCCGGCACTGCCGCCGCAGAATTTCCTCCCCAACGACGGTGATGCGACGCACAGCGCCCCGGCTCTCAGCTCTCAGAACGCGGAGTGGGCGAACCAGCGCTCGAGCAGATCATGGTCGCCGTGCACCGTGAAGGCGTCCGAGCGGCGGTCGAGGCGTCCGTAGACGAGGAGTAGCAGATCGGCGGCGGTTGCGTGGACGGCGGCGTCGGCCGATGCTGCTGCCGCCGCCGGGTCCCCGTGGGCCGGTTCGACGCCGAAGCCGTCGGGCCGCAGCTGGACCAGCCAGCCCGCCTCGCTGTCGGTGCAGCGGAAGTGCAGGGTCTCGTCCTGGCCACGGAGACGGGCCACCTCGGGAGCGAAGGACGTTGCGAAGGGGAGGTTCACCAGGAACTCGTCCACGCCGTCGGCCGCCAGCTCCCGGTCGACGGTGGGCCGGATGCCCACAGCGGTTTCCGCGTCGGTGCGGTGCACCAGCGTCTCGAACAGCATCCGCCGTACCCAGAACCGGGCGTGCTGATCGGCACCCCAGGCCCACATCGGGGCGTCCGGGTCGACGGTCGTGAAGGTCTCGGCCGCCTCGGCCGCACTGGCCGTCAACCATTCCGGGTAGCCGTCCTCGTGATCCGGCAGCCGCAGCTCCCCGATCTCGCGGCTGCGCGGGGGTTCCTGGAGGCCCTCCCGCAGCAGCGCCGAGAATCGCCGCTGCACGCTTCCGGTGTGCCTGACCAGGTCGAGGAGCGTCCAGCCCGGACAGCTGGGGACCGGGGTCGCAAGGCTCGCGCCCGCGAGTGCGGCCACGAACTTCGCGGTCTCCGCGGCGATGGCCTCGCTACGGGTGACGTGGGAGGAAGTCCGCCCCGGATCCGGCACGTTCATCTGTTGCGTCCTAGACATCGGTGGTCCGGCCGCCTGGCCGGCCGGGCCTCATCCCGAAGACTGCCACAGCGTGCCGCCGTCGCGGTCTACCGGTCCGGTCTCAGGAACCGACGCCCCCGTCGCCGCTCTCGCCGAGAAGGTCGCTGAGAACCTCACTGGGCAGGAGGATGGGGCTGCCGCTCTGTGGGCCCTCCACCTTGTCACCGGAGGCGTTCAGCACCAACCACTTGGCGCCGAAGGCGTCCGACCCTCGGCCGTTGGTGTCGCCGGGCGGCGCCGTCGATTCGGGGGGGGGCCGCACCGAGCGGGTCGGTCACCGACTTCGTCACCCCGCCGTGCGCCGCATGCTTGGCCAGGCGCCCGCCGGCCGGTGCAGCCACACCGTTCGTCGAGCAGCTGCGGGTGCTGCGAGCCGACGAGCGTGAGCGGACGCGCTGAACGAGGACGTCGCCCGGCTCTCCCCGCTCCGGCACGCCAACCTCGACGCACTGGGTCGCTACAGCTTCCGCGCCTCAACTCCGGGCGGAGGCGGCCTGCGCCCGCTGCGCATCCCGGCCGCGGCAAGCGGGAAGACGATGAAGACGACGGCGAGCTTGAGCGGGCTACGGCTGCGGCGGTTTGCCGGCGCTGTTTGGTGTGGTTGAGGAGTACCGGCTATTGGGGTGCGTCCCGAAATCGGCCGATGCTCCGGCGGTGGTCGTCGAGGCTGCCTGCCCGCGATCTGAAGGTGTCTCAGGTAGAGCCTTCCGAGGTCGTTTCCGGTTTCGTGTGGAGGATCTCGCGGGCCTGGTCCGCGGCGCGGGCGATGCTCTCGGAGACGAAGTCGACGAAGCGGGCGATGTTCTCCAGGCGGGCGGCGGCCGGGGTGTTGGGGCCGAGGATGCCGACGCCCTGCCGGGCGACCTCGCCGAGGTGGGCGGTGGACCGGGCACTGGCCATCGTGGATTGGTACATGACGTCGTCGTCGACGACGTAGCGTTCGCGGCGGCGTTCGTCGCGTTCCCGGCGGATGAGGCCCTGGCTTTCGAGGAACGTGACCGCTTTGGAGACGGACGCCGGGCTGATCTGGAGGCCTCCGGCGAGTTCGGAGGCGGTGAGGCTGCCGGCATCGGTGGTGTAGAGGCTGGCCAGCACCCGGGCCGTCATCTTGGGCAGGCCCGATTGCATGAAGACGGTGGTGAACGTCTCCTCGTATTCGCGTACGGCTTCGGCGTCGCGTCCGTGGGCCTGCGGGGGCGTGTTGGGGTCCCGGGGTGCGGCCTTTCTCCGGCGGTGGGCGCGGTGTTCGGTAGCGCGGTGGGCGAGGTCGGCGCGGTAGGTGGTGGGGCCGCCGTTGCGCATCACCTCACGTGTGATCGTCGAGGTCGGACGCTCAAGACGCCTGGCGATCTCCGCGTAGGCGAGCCCGTCGGCCAGCCCCAGCGCGATCTGCTGGCGTTCCTGCTGGGTGAGTCTGCCTCCCGGCATCGCGGTCTCCTTCATGGTCCGTGGTGTCTCCAGGATAGCGTTCACCCTCCATTCATTGCAACGAACTGCCGCAGGTTGTTGCATTAGATTTCCCAACCATTGCAACAAAATTACTATCTCCACCTGCGGTTATGGAGATCGCGCGCAACGAGTCGATTGCCGAATCTGGAAATGCAACGTAGCTTTTTCATCATCAGAAACAACGAGCCGAAGGAAAACGCGATGCAGACGTTCGACACTCCCGCCCCGTTGACCGCCGTCCTCGACATCCCCGCCGGCCGCGTCCAGTTCATCGCCGCCGACCGGGCCGACACCGCCGTCGAGGTCCGCCCTGTCAACTCCCGCAAGGGCCGCGACGTGAAGGCTGCGGAACAGACCGAGGTCGCATATGGCGACGGCATCCTGCGGATCAAGGCCCCGGAGGCGAAGAACCAGATCCTCGGCCCTTCCGGATTCATCGAGGTGACGGTCCAGTTGCCGGCCGGCTCCCGGATCGAGGCGAAGGCGGCCCTCGTCGAGTTCCGGGGCGTAGGACGGCTCGGCGATGTCGCCTTCGAGAGCGCGCAGGGCTCGGTCAAGCTCGATGAGGCCGCGAGCGCCCGCCTGACTCTTCAGTCCGGCGACGTCTCGGTCGGCCGCCTGGGTGGCCCCGCACACATCAGCACCCAAAAGGGCGACCTGCGCATCACCGAGGCCGTGCGCGGCACGGTCACGCTGCGCACCGAGTCCGGCGAGATCTCGGTCGGTGCCGCCCGCGGAGTCTCCGCCTCCCTGGACGCCGGCACCTCCTATGGCCGGATCCACAACGCGCTCAAGAGCAGCGACGGCGCGGACGCTGCCCTGAGCATCCACGCGACCACCGCCCACGGCGACATCAGCGCCCGCAGCCTGTAAGAGGCGCGCCCCGCGGCGATCCCGTCCGGCCAATTGAATTTCGTCACAATTCCAAAGGAGTACCCCACCATGTCCCTCACTCTTACCGACCAGGACCGCCCGGAGCTGCAGAAGGCCCTCGAGGAGATTGTCGAGTTCGGTTTCACCGGCGTGACGATGCGCGTGCACGATGAGCGGGGCGAGTGGGCCGGCAGCGCCGGGGTGCGGAAGCTGGGCGAGACCGCGAAACCGACGGCGAACGGACATGTCCGGATAGGCAGTAATACCAAGACCTTCACCGCGACCGTGGTGCTGCAACTGGTGGCCGAGGGCACGATCGGGCTGGACGCCCCGGTGGCCGACTACCTGCCCGAGTTCGGGCTGGGGCCGAACATCACAGTGCGGATGCTGCTGCAGCACACCAGCGGGGTGTTCAACTTCACCGGCGAGTACTACGACGACGGGACGTTCGCGCCGGGGATCCCCGCCACCACCGCGGGCCAGGAGTGGGTGGAAAGCCGGTTCAAGACCTACCGGCCGGAAGAGCTGGTACGGCTGGCGCTGTCCAAGCCGGCGCGTTTTGAGCCGGGGACGGACTGGAGCTACTCCAACACCAACTACGTGCTGGCCAGGCTGCTGATCGAGAAGGTCACTGGCCGCTCGCTCGCCGAAGGGATGCAGCGGCTGATCCTGGGGCCGCTCGGGCTGTCGGACACCGTGTTGCCGGAAACCAGCCCGGAAATCCCCGCACCGCACACCCACGCCTACTACCGGTACGAGGACGCCGGCCACCAGAAGACGGTCGACGTCACCCGCCAGAACCCCTCCTGGATCTCCACCGGCGGAGACATGATCTCGACCACTCAGGACCTCCACACGTTCATCTCCGCACTGATGGGCGGCAGGCTCCTGCCTGCCCCGCTCCTGGCCGAGATGTGCAAGCCGCATCCCAAGGTCGGCTACGGGCTGGGGGTGTTCGTGCAGGACGTGGGCGAAAGCGGCGGCACCGTCATCACTCACAACGGCGGCATGGCGGGCCACGGGGCGCTGATGTACAGCACGCCCGACGGCAGCAAGACCCTGACCGCCGCGCTGAACTATGTGGATGACGCCGCACTGTCCCTGGCGGTGCCGTTCCAGAAGACGACGCAAAGGCTCGTCAAGGAGGTGTTCGGCGGCGGGCAGGCCGGGTCAGCTGACGCGGCCGAGCCGGCTCACTAGGCAGGCTGGAGCGGCGTGCACCCGCCCAGGCCGAGCCGGCTCGCTCAACCTGGCCGACGCCCGCCGGCATGGACGACCACGTCCACCCGGACCGCGCGCTGCGGCAAGTCGACGTCGAAGTGCAACCGCGACCCGCGGCACCGCATCAACAGACGGCGCCACTCCTTCTGCCTGACCTGCCTGACCTGCCTGGCGCCCTACGCCCGCTGAAGGCCCCCGAGACCGCCGTTGACGCAAAGGAAGTGCATCAACATTCTCGGTGGCGCGATTGGTCGGGCGGGTTGGGCCTCGCGGAAAACCGGGCACGGGAACAGTGGTGGACTTGGTCCAGCTACCGGCCCCGGGCTCTGACTGCCTGCGGCGGTGATGTCGGTGCCGGTCTCGGTCGGCGGTGCGTCGACGGGCAAGGCGATCGGGCGGATCAGGTACTTCATGCGGTCGGGTGATGGGTCGTTTGCCAGGTGGGAGGCGATTGCCTCCCACCTCCCGTCGATCATCCCGTCCCATTCGTCAATCGTGGAGCCAGCCGTGCATCTCCTTCTGAGCGGCCGTGGCAGCCCCCAAGAAATGGGTTGCCTTGGGGATAGCGCTCACGTTGGCTGGCAACATGGCTGAACTGCATACCGATCGTCTCGTGCTCCGTCGATGGCAAGAGTCCGACCTTGAACCGTGGGCGGCGATGAATGCTGATCCCGAGGTTCGGAAGCACTTGGGCGACTTGCTCACCCGTGCACAGAGCGATGCCTCCGTGGCGCAGTTCCAGGCCGATTTCGCCCAGCGAGGCTACGGATGGTGGGCAGTTGAATTGCAGGCCACGGGCGAGTTCCTCGGCTTCGCGGGTTTGGACCGGGTGGATGATGGCATGCCGTTCACGGGGGTAGAGATCGGTTGGAGGCTCGCGCGCGCGGCCTGGGGCCATGGTTACGCCACCGAGGCCGCCTTGGCCGGCCTGTCCTTCGGCTTCGAAACGCTTGAACTTCCCGAGATCCTTGCAGTGACGACTGCTACCAACCTCCGTTCCCAAGCAGTGATGCGCCGGATCGGCATGACGCGAGACCCGGCTGACGATTTCGACGACCCCACCGCGACCGAAGGGCCACTGCGTCCGAACGTGCTGTACCGAATCGCGCGTGGCGAGAGGGTCTGACGCTCTCGGCTCGGTCGCTTGGCCAGGCCGCGGGAGAAAGCGGGGCGTCCGCCCCGGCGAATGCCCATCTCGCTGCGAGCAGCCGTCCAGGGTCGACCTCCGGGCGACGCGCCACAGCACCGCCGCGTCCGCCGACGGACGCGCCTCCCCGTCGTGGAAGACGGAGCCAAGGAGGTCGACAGCGGCGAGGTCGACAGCGACGAGGTCGGCGAATTCCTCGGCACAGACATCCGCCAACTCCGGTGCCGTGCGGGCCACGTGGGGCGTGATGCTGATCCGGCTGCTCGCCTCGTTCCCCAGGACGAGCCGCCGCAGCACCCGACGGTCGCGCTCCTCCTGGTAGGCCGCGACCACCTGCTCCGAGCTGCGGTCGGCTTACGCGAAAACCCGTCGCGATCAGCTGGAGCGTAGCGGCGTTGATCAGTGGCGTTGATCAGCGGCAAGTCGTCGGTGAGGCGCGCGGCAGCTTGCTGATCGGTACCCCGCGCTCGGCGAACCCACGAGCCTGCTCCGACGCGGTGTCAGGCCCATGGATCTGGGTCACGTCGAGCCCGCGCTCCCGTGCGTCCAGGACAGCGGTGACGTGGTCGGCAGCCTCCAAGGGGAAACGTACGGAAGGAGTTCCGTGTTAGGGCGTGAGGGGCCGCTGGGGGGAGCGGAGTACGAGAAGGGTGATCTCGCTGGGGGCGAAGACGCGGAACGGAGGGCCCCAGAAACCGGTGCCGCGGCTGGTGTAGAGGTGGGTGCGGGTGCCGTGGCGGCTGAGGCCGGCGAGGGAGGGCTGGTCGATGCGAACGAGGTGATGGAAGGGCCAGATCTGGCCGCCGTGGGTGTGGCCGGAAAGCTGGAGGTCGATGCCGGAGGCTGCGGCCTGGTCGACGAACTTGGGCTGGTGGGCCAAGAGCAGGGTCGGCAGTCCTGGGTCGGCGCCCTTCAGGGCTCCGGCGAGGTGGGCGCGGTGACCGTCCAGGCCCGAGGACTCCGCGGTGACGTCATCCACGCCGGCGACCACAAGGGTGTCGCCGCCGCGTTCGAGCAGCAGATGACGGTTGCGGAGCGGCTCCCAACCCAGCTTGTCCATCAGGTCTACCCAGCCCTGGGCCTCGCTGTAATACTCGTGATTTCCGGTTACGTAGACCCTGGCCCGGGTGGCTCGCACGGTGCCGAGCGGAGCGGCCTGGGCGCGGCGGCGTTCGGCCGTGCCGTCAGCGATGTCGCCGGTGTGGCAGACCAGATCGGCCTCCAGAGTGTTGACCGTCGCGCAGACCCGCGCCGACCAGTGGGCGCGGTCGAGCGGGCCGTAGTGGGTGTCGGTGATGAGGACGACGCGGGTGCCGTCCAATCCGGCTCCCAGGCGCGGGAGTTGTACGTCGAGGCGGCGCACCCGTGGCACCCGGCGAGCCTCGGCGTACCCCCAGGCGAGCAGCACGGCGGCTACACCGAGGACCGTCCAGGTGACGATCCGGGCCAGGTTCTGCCCGCCGCCTGCTCCGGCCACGGTCAGGACGAGGCGCAGCAGGACGCCGAGCAGGACGGACCAGGTGAACAGCACCCAGCTGACCCCAAGGAGGGTGTCCCCGACGATCGCCGCCCAGTCCTGCTGCCGCCGGCCGTGGCCGCGCACCATCGCGAGCGGCATACCGATCAGACCGAGGCCGAGAAGGGCGGTGCCGCCCAGCGCCACGGGAAGCGGATAGTTCTGGCCTGCGTACAGCAGCACCCAGCAAGGCACGGCCCACAGCAGGACGGGGGCGATCAAAAGGATGTAGCGCATCAGGTGACGCAGTCCGCTCTGCTGGGTCGCATGCGCTGAATCGTCCGCGGATTGGGCTTCGCCGGCGTTGGTCACGCTTCCCCCCTCAAGTAGCCAGCCTGTCGACGCGCGCAATGTATCCCGTTGCCCCAGCAGACGTCTTGCCGATCATTGATCGAGCCAGACGAGTCTCCGCCGCCTCCTGGACATCGGCATAGGGGCGGCCTTGTAGCCGAGGCACTGCCCAACCGCTTCGACGACATCAACGCCGTCGACAACGACACTGACACGCTCGCCGCCGAGAATGCACTGCGAGTGCCAAGCTCGCCACGGCAGCCACCCTGCCCCTCACCCGCAGCACGGCCGAAGACTTCACAGCTGATAGGACACGCTGCAGGCTCATGCCGCGCAACGAGCTGCGGCGTAGCAGCTCTGGCACAGCGGACGATCCACGTTCACCGCTGCTACGCACCCGTTCGGTTGCAGAGGATGCAGGGAGGGCGGGAGGGCGGAATTACGGGTCGCCGGAGGTCAAGGCGGTGAGGTGGTCCCGCAGATGACGGTGCAGTCGGCGCAGACTGACACGGCGGTGTGCGTTGACGGCGGCCCAGCGCCTGCTCGGCCGCATCCGCATCGAGAACGTCGGGCGAGGGCGTGTCACAGGCGGGCGCGTTTTGTAGTTCCCGATGCGGCGGGCGGCAGTAGGGCGAACGACCGGCTCGGGGCTGCGGCGCCGGAGTTTGAGGAATTCCCGATGCTGCTGGGAAGTGTGATGCGGGTGGTACGCCACTCGTCAGAATATGGGGAAGGTTGCGCTCCGGATTTTGACTCCTCCTATCCCCGTATACGAACCGCTGCTAGCGTCTTCGCTGGCCGATAGGAAAGGCCACATGACCAACTTCGGGGGATGGACTGCCATATGAGAATCAAGAGGACCGCGACGAAGGGGATCGCCGTAATCGCTGTGGCCATCTCCATATCAACGACGGCGCTGACCGGGTCTGCTCTGGCCGCTACACAGTTTCCCTCGGGAACGGCCGGTGACATCAGGGTGGACTGGAGCGGCGCGTGGGCGAACACCAACCGCCTCGAAGACATCACTCTGCAGTTGTGCGACGCGACGCCGGGGGACAAGGACCAGGCGACGGCCCAACTCCAGGGGTACGTCACCATGGGCGGTGCCGCGAGCGTCAGAACTGCCCCGTCGATGTTCCAGGTTCCGATCGGGGACAAGGCGTGCAAGCAATGGCGTGACGCCTTCCTCACCTACTTCGCGCAGGACGAGCGGCTGGCCTATGCACGTGTCGAGCTCTTCGGGTCCCGGACCAAGGAGAAGCATCACACGAAATGGGTGCGGAATCCGCACCTGGGCGGCTAGCCGATCCCGTACGCCGGTCATCACAGGGGGAATGAACAGTGAACTCTCGCACGTTGGCGCTGGCCGTGGGCGTCATGGGGGTGATCGCCATAACGGCGGCGCCCGCGCAAGCCACTACGCAGAGCCCGTTCTCGGAATTTCGGTGCCGGATCGAGGCATTCGGGCACCGCGTTCCCGTGGTGTGCGGAAGTAAGTGGGTGAATGCCGACTGGGATCGCGACGGCACAAGGGACGAAGTGTTCTTCGTCAGCCCGCCGAACTCCTACGTGTACCGGATTTCGGGCAGCAGTAACGGTCCCGTCCGGGTCAGCAACGGAGCCGCCTACACCATGGACACATACGAGATCCGGCCGACCGGCAAGCACCGGATCTACGCGGTCACCGCGGGGAGCACCCGGATCTACTCCCAGCTCGAATCCGGCGGCTGGAGCGCCTGGGAGAAGTACGTGCCGTAGGCCCGCTTGCCGCAAAAATGGATGTTGCTCCGCCGGCGCGGAGGCCGCCAAGGCGTGGGATCAGCTGAACAGCCAGGCGGCGGCCAATAGGGGTCGTGCGACGGGACGTTGTGCGGATCACGACCTCGTCGTGGGAGGTGTTGCCAGCAGCCGCCCGGGTGGGTTGTAGGGACGCGCCTGGACGGAGCGTGCGTACCCGATGCGGATGTCGGCAGTCGGGGGGGCTGCGCGAGGGCGAGTGGGACGGAGGTGCCGGGGCGCCACGGCGCGCCGGGAGCGCGGTCGGCGGGCAACCGGGGTCGGCCGTGCAGTGCGCGCAGGGTGGTGCTCGACGTCGTCGGCGTCGCTCGGGGAAGCCTCTCGAGGGACCGACTTGCCCGTGGATGCTCTCACCCCGGGGAACCGCCCGTACAGCGCGGGCAGGGCGACGCCCGCCTCCAGCCGGGAGAGCGCGCCGATTCTCGGAAGTACCCCGAACCCACCTTTGAGCGCGAACGGGTTCTGCGAACCGAACCGGTGCTTCGCGGTCTCCGTACGACTGTCATTGATCTTGCTCGGGCGACGGACCCTTTCTGACAGTGGGGCTTGGCGCCGTACGCGGTAGGACAGGCAGGGGCCCGCTATTTGGTGTGTGGCGGGGCCCGGGAGTGTCGTATGGTGATCAGGTGCCTGTGCCGAAGTCTCGGTGACAGTGCACCGGATTTCCTGTTCCTTCTGTGCCGATCTTGAGGTGACGTCTTATTAACCAGGCCATGTAGTCGTCCGTGTTCCCCGCGTGCTGATGTGTCGCACGTGTCCGGGGGCGGACGTCACGCTGGCCTGAGTTGCGTCACCCTTCCCCGCAGTTTTCTTTTCCGGGTGCAGCTCTGCCGTCTGCCCCGGATTTCGTGCTTTCCGGCCCCGGTGCGGCTGTCGGCAGGGCTCCCCGAATCCTTGGGATCAGGAGTCTTCCCGTCGTGTCTTCCTCCGCGCTCGGCAACGAGCCGCAGCACACCACCCCGCCCTCGACCCACCCGCCGACCCACCCCGCACCTGGACCGTCGAAGATGGCTTTGGGGGCCTGGACCGCCCTCTTGGTGCTCTTGGGCGCTGAGCTTCTGAACATCCTCGACCAGTCGGTCGTGCTGACCGCGCTGCCCGCGATCCAGGAGTCGACCGGCGCAGGACCGGCCGCACTGCAGTGGCTGACCACCGGCTATTCACTGCCCGTCGCCGTCGGGCTGATCACCGGTGGGCGTCTCGGCGACCTCTACGGCCGCCGCAGGATGCTCCTGATCGGCACCGTCGTGTTCACCACGGCCTCGCTGCTGTGCGGCCTTGCTGCAGGACCGGGCGTACTGATCGCTGCCCGCCTGCTCCAGGGCGTAGGAGTGGCCCTGATGATCCCGCAGGTCCTGGCCACCCTCCATGTCACCTTCGAGGGGCAGAACCGCAGCAAGGCCTTCGGCCTCTACGGGGCCGTCCTCTCCCTCGCCAACGTCCTGGGCCCGGTGATGGGCGGCCTGCTCACCGAGGCCGACCTGTTCGGGCTGTCCTGGCGGCCGATCTTCCTGGTCAATGTCCCCGTCGGCCTCGCCGTGATCTTCGTGGGACGCACGTTCATTCCCGAGTCGACGGTGAAGAAGGCCGACCGGCTCGACCTGACCGGCATGGCGTTGTCCGCACTGGCCATCGTCCTGATCATCTTCCCGCTCACCGAGGGGCACCTCCACCACTGGCCGCTGTGGTGCTTCGCCATGCTCGCCGCCGGTCTCCTCGCGCTGGGCGTCTTCCTGCGCCACCAGCAGCGCAAGCAGAACAACGCACCCCTCGTGCCCCTGTCCCTCTTCCGGGGCAGGCAGTTCCCCGGCGGCACGGCCGCGCAGCTGATGCAAGGCCTGCTGTGCGGGCTGTTCTTCATGACCTGGACCCTCTACCTCCAGCGCGGCCTGGGCATGAGCCCGCTCCAAGCGGCCGGGGCATTCGTGCTGCTCTCCCTCGGTGAACTGTCCGGCGCGACCATCGCGGCGAAGAGCGCCGGGCGCTTCGCCCGCCGCCTTCCGCAGGCCGGAGCCCTCATCACGATCGCTGCGATGGCCGGCTACGGACTCCAGGCCGCCGGAGGTCAGGCGGAGGTGACCCTGCTGGCGATGACCGCTCCGGTGGTACTGATCGGGTTCGGCCTCGGCATGGTCGGCGGCCCGCTCGCCGACCTGTCGCTGGCCAAGGTCCCGCACGAGGACGCCGGGGCCGCCTCGGGCCTGTTCAACACCGCCATGCACCTGGGCATCGCGCTGGGCACCGCGCTGACCGCCCTGGCGTTCTTCGCCACCACCGGCGGCTCGTCCGACGCCGGACTCAACCGCGACGCGTTCCTCACCGTTCTGTGGTGGGTCAGCAGCCTCCTCGCCCTGATGTGGGCCCTGATGTTCTGCCTGCCCAAGCAGGTCTACAACCAGACCGACTGAGTCACTCCCAAGGGGCGGCGGCACCCGGTCCCGGGTGCCGCCGCCCTGGCCCGCCTGCCCTTGTGAATCGGAGTTCCACCGTGCCTTCTCCCGCGCTCGGCACCGAGCCGCAGCACACCACCGACCCATCAGCTCACGCCGTATCCGGCGCCCCGTCCCAAATGGCCCTGGCTGCCAGGATCGCCCTCGTGGTGGTCCTGGCAGCCGAGCTGATGGACGTCCTTGACCAGTCGGTCGTCCTCACCGCGATCCCCACTCTCCAGCAGTCGCTCGGCGCGGGACCGGCCGCGGTGCAGTGGCTGACCGCCGGCTACGCCCTGCCCCTCGCCCTCGGGCTGATCACCGGCGGACGGCTCGGCGACACCTACGGCCGGAAGAGAATCTTCCTCATCGGCACCGCCGTGTTCACCCTCGCTTCCCTGCTGTGCGGCCTCGCCCACACCCCGGGCATGCTGATCGCCGCCCGGGTGCTCCAGGGCGGAGGAGCCGCCGTGATGATCCCGCAGGTCCTGGCGACCCTCCACGTCACCTTCGACGGCAAGCACCGCAGCAGGGCCTTCGGCCTGTACGGGGCCGTCCTGTCCATTGGCGCCGTCCTGGGCCCGGTCCTGGGCGGCGTACTCACCGAGGCCGACCTCTTCGGGCTGGGCTGGCGGCCCATCTTCCTGATCAACGTGCCCATCGGCCTCGCCGTGATCCTCCTCGGAGGGAGGTTCCTCACCGAGTCGACCGCGCACAAGGCCGCGCGCCTCGACGTCACCGGGATGCTGCTGTCCGCGCCGGCCGTGGTGCTGGTCGTCTTCCCGCTCACCGAGGGCCACGCCCACCACTGGCCGCTGTGGTGCTTCGCCATGCTCGCCGCCGGTCTCCTCGTCCTCGCCGTCTTCCTGTGCCACCAGCAGCGCAGGACGAACGACGCCCCGCTGGTGGTGCTGTCCCTCTTCCGGGGCAAGGCATTCTCCGGCGGCCTGTCCGTGCAGTTGCTGCTGGGCCTGCTGTCGGGGATGTTCTTCATGACCTGGACGCTCTACCTTCAGCGGGGCCTGGGCATGAGCCCGCTCCAAGCGGCCGGGGCATTCGTGCTGATCGCCCTGGGGGAGATGGCCGGTGCGGTGATCGCGATGAGGACCGCCGGACGCTTCGGGCGGCGCGTGCCACAGGCCGGAGCCCTGATTGCCGTCATCTCCATGGCGGTCCACGGAATCCAGATCAGCAGCCAACAAGCCGGCCTGACCCTCCTCGCGATGACCGGCCCCCTCTTGTTCCTCGGCGTCGCCTTCGGCACGATCGGCGGACCGCTCGCCGACATGTCCCTCGCCAAGGTGCCGCACCAGGACGCCGGATCGGCCTCGGGCCTGTTCAACACCGCGGTCCACCTCGGCATCGCCCTCGGCTCCGCGCTGACCGCCCTCGTGTTCTTCTCCGCCACCAACGGCTCGCCCGACAACGCGGTCAACCGCGAAGCGTTCACCGGCGTCCTCTGGTGGGTCGGCGGTGCCTTTGCCGTGATGTGGGCCCTGCTGCTCTTCCTGCCCAAACACACGAACAGTCAGGCTGGCTGAGAGAGCGAGCACAGGGCCGGGAAGAGGCAGTCAACAACCCGGGCCGCCGTCGTACCCGGCGGTGTCCGGTCGTGGGAGGGGCGGCGGCCCAGGAAGCTGATGTGCCGCCATCAGCTTCTTCACTGCGCGGCGAGGCACAGGTGAGGCCCCAGCACGCAGCGCAGAACACAGCTGACGGTGGCCACGCCGACATGCATGAGTGCCGCGGTCGGCGATCGGTGCCAAGTAGGGCGCTCAGTCACAGTTGTGCTGTGTCATCGAACATTGAGCGCGTGCCAGCGAAGTTTGAGTGGCGTGGATCACTGAAGATCACGGACGTCGTGCCAGGAAGATGAACTCTCTTCCTGGTCGGTCAGGTGCATCGCGAACGTCCTCCACCACGTAGCCATGCGCGGCCAGATCCCTTTCGACCTCTTCCCGCTCTCGGAAGCGCAACGTCGAATCCGAGGTCAGTACCTGTCCATCCGCCGCGAACACGTAGGTCCAGCGGAATGTCACCAGAGGCCAACTCACGTTGATCAGCTGGACCCAGCTCTCGACGGAGCCGATGCCTGGGATCTCCGTGACGCTGTAGGAGTTCTCGCGGGTCCACTCTTCCCAGGCGCGTCTGGCGGGATCGCGGGTCTCGAAGACCAGATGTCCGCCAGGCCGTAGTGCTTCGTAGGCTCCTCGTAGCGTCTTCTGCCACGGCTGCGGACCAACGATGGCCTGGGCAACGTTCGCTGTCATCGTCGCGAGGTCAACCTGCAACGGCGGGAGGCCTGCCGCTTCACCGCAGATCCAGCGCACTCGCTCACTGCCCGGTTTGTCGCGAGCGATGTCGATGGACGCCAGGGCGGGGTCGACGCCGACGACCTCGATCCCGCGGTCAGCCAGGAGAAGGGCGAACACCCCTGTCCCGCAGCCGATGTCCAGCACTCGGCGTGCCTCGAACTCGTGCGCCATCCGAAGGTATGGATCAAGATCGCTGCGATCAGGTTCGAGCGGGTCATAGATCGCGGCGAGCCGTGGATGCTCGAAGCAGTCGTCAGCCATACGGCCGAAGGTATGCAGAGACCGCCCCGAACAGCTACTGGGTTTCGCTGGCTCTAGAAGGTGAGAGCGGGCGGCAGGTGCGGTTCACGGTTCCGGTCGCGCTGGCGTGTTCTGACGTAGCGCGTTATCGCAGGCTGGACAGGCTGGACAGGGCGGTGTCGGGCTCGTCGACGAGGCGATCCCGGATCTCCTTGACGGTGAGCCCCTCTTCGATCAGGGGGGTTCCCTGCCATGCAGCCACTACTGCCCGGTCCTGGGACGGGCCGGGCAACTTTCGAAGTCAAAGCTGCTGATCCAGGCGCACGTTCATTGGGTTGAAGCCTGCGGCTTGATAGAACGCACGAGCGCCCTCGTTGAAGTACCAGACGTCCGTGACGAGGCGTCGGCAGCCTGCCGCGCGTCCCACTTCGCGTACGGCTTCGAGCAGTGCCGCGCCGACACCACTGCGAGCAGCATCGGGGCTACGGTGATCTGATCCAGAGACACGATGACTTCTGAGTGCTCCAGAGCACTGCCGGGCCGGTTTTTGACACGGGCAAGGGCGTATCCGAGGGCTTCACCCGCCGACCCATTGGCCAGGAGCACGGTAACTGATGGATCGGCTATCTGAGTCCGGAAGAAGCCTTCGACGGCATCTGGCTCCGGGGAACCAAGGAACAGGTCGGGACGGTGCCAATGATGCAGGTCATGAACGATCTGGTTGAGGGATGCCAGCAAGGCAACATCATCTGAAGAAGCGGCACGAATCTGGATCACATCACCATCCTGGCCGGTTGCCCCTGCCACTGCCACACGTTTGAAGCCTGGTCCAGCGCACGTCATACCGACTGAGACGGGGAACACGGAGGGTGATCGACCACTAATTGAACCAGAACCGGAGAACGGGAGGTGCCCCGCTCACGCATCCCGGATCAAGTCGGCCGGCCACCGCACCCGTCGGGCCGTTCGTTGCACCTCCGTGCAGGCCGGGCTTCGTCGCCCCGGGAGCGATGCGAGAACGAGAGCATGAGCACGATCGACCCGGATGCCGAGCGGAACCCCATTCCGGTGGGTGTCGGAACTGATGCGCGGTGTCGGTCATCCATCGGCGGCTGCCGGTTCGATGCCGGTGGCTTGTCGGCGAGGTCCGGCACCGTTCCAGAGACGGCCGGCCGGAGCTCACTGGGCGGCCCCGATACCCAGGAGCCACCATGCACATGTCCGTCACGATCATCGGCGCCGGACTCGGCGGACTCACTCTTGCCCGCGTCCTGCACGTCCACGGAATCCCGGTCACGGTCTACGAGGCGGAGTCCTCCCCGACGGTGCGCATGCAAGGCGGGATGCTCGACATCCACGACTACAGCGGACAGGTCGCCCTCAAGGCGGCCGGCCTGATGGACGAGTTCCACGCCATCGTCCTGGAGGGCCGCCAGGCGACGCGGGTCCTCGACCCGGACGGCACCGTCCTGCTCCACAAGGTCGACGACGGCACGGGCGGACGCCCCGAGGTGCAACGCGGCGACTTACGGCAGATCTTGCTCGACTCACTCCCGGCCGGCACCGTCCGATGGGGGCACAAGGCCAGCGGCACCCGCGCCCTCGGCGGCGGCCGCCACGAGGTGACGTTCGCCGACGGCGGCACCGTCGTCACCAGCCTGCTGGTCGGCGCGGACGGCGCCTGGTCACGGATACGGCCACTGCTCACCACCGCCACACCCGAGTACGCCGGCACGTCGGTCGTCGAGACGTACCTGTTCCACGCCGACACCCGCCACCCAGCCGCCGCGAAAGCGGTCGGTGACGGGTTGCTGATCGCGCCCTCGCCGGGCAAGGAGATCTTCGCTCACCGGGAGAACGGCGACACCCTGCACACCTACGTGGCGCTGACCAGGCCGCAGGACTGGTTCGCCGCCATCGACTTCTCCGATGCCGCCGCGGCCACCGCCCGGATCGCGCGGGAATTCGACGGCTGGGCACCGGAACTCACCACGCTCATCACTGACGGCGACACAGCGCCGGTCCTGCGCCCCCAGTACGCTCTGCCGACCGGGCACCGGTGGGACCGGGTGCCGGGGGTCACCCTGCTCGGCGACGCCGCCCACCTTGCGCCCCCAAATGGCGACGGCGCCAACCTGGCCATGTACGACGGCGCCGAACTCGGCAAGGCCATCGCCGAGCAGCCCGACGACATCGAGGCCGCACTCACCGCGTACGAGCAGGCCATGTTCCCCCGCAGCGCCGAGGTCACCACGTTCGGAGGTGGAGCGGTTCCGGAGATCGACTCCGAGCACAACACGGCCCAGGGCCTGATCAACATGATCACCGAGAAGAGCCAATAAGTCGCGCAGGCCCCAATCTGACGCTCTCCGTCCCACCCGCTCCAGCCTAGGCGGCGGTGACTACCGAACTCGACTCACGACAGCAGTTGTTCGCGACTGCGGGAGGCACCTGCAGCGCCGAGGTTTCGTTGTCGATGGGTTCGGGAGGCGCCCCGCCCAGAGCCACTCAAGAATCGAGTACGGCGGCGACGGCCTCGATCTCGACGAGTTGATCCTTGTGCATGTTCTCGATGGCTTTTACTGCCTGGCCTGCGTAGTCACCGATCGCTGCCGTGGAGCCGTCGTCGTTCAGGGGGCACGCCCCGGCGAGGAAGATCAAGCGTGACGCGGCGGGCGCTGTGGCCGCGTAGGCGTACTCGGCAACGTCGGACAGGGATGTGAAGCGGATCAAAGTGAGGGCACGGGGCACGGCCGTCGGGTCCTTTCTCATCAGATGGTGAGCACGGACATCCTGCCAACGGCCTGTTGGCTCCCGCCTTCCCTTGTTCTCGCCGGCCTACGACAACGCCATCACTTCTGCTCGGCATTCACGAACCGGGTGATCACCAACTGAATCCGGAACCCATCGAGAAACGCTGTTCCTGGAGGTCGACGAAGCCATGCTGGTCGTGGGCGGCAGTCTGTAGTTCGACTGGCAGGTGAGGCTGTTGGTTGGGCCGCTGTGGGGGCAGCGGCCGGGCTGGTAAATCGGTTGCGGGCCTTCGGGATGGAGTGTCTGATCCCGGCTATGACGATTGTGCTGGGTACGCCGACTGTTGACGGCGTACGCGAGGCCATGGCCGCGCTGCGGGAGTGGCAGTACGACGAAGCGCCGATGCAGTTGCATTCCGGGGACATCGGCTGGAATTACCGGTTCGGAGCGGCTGAGACGGCCGCGGTGGTCCGGACCTGGAGTCGGGACGGGCGGATTCTCGCGGTCGGGATGCTCGACTCGCCGACGCTGGTGCGGATGACGGTCACTCCGGACGCTTTCCAGGATGAGGACTTGGCGCGGCGGCTCGTCGAGGACTTCTCGCTGCCTGAGCGCGGCGTGCTGCCGGAAGGAACGGTGTCCGTCGAGGCCCCGCTGGGCCTGCTGCTCCACAAGCTGCTGAGCAAGGAGGGCTGGGGCGTCGACGAGCCGTGGACGCCGCTCTTCCGCGACCTCACCGGGCCGGTGGAGGACCCCGGCGCACGGATCGAGTCGATCGGCCTGGAGCAGGCGCAGGACTTCGCCGACGTCCTGCGGTCGGCGTTCAACACCTCGCGGCCTACGCGCGAGTACTGGCACGCGATGTCGGCGGGACCGTTCTACGCCGACGCCCGCTGCCTCGGCGCCTATGACGACCAAGGCAGCGTGGCGGCGGTGGTGACGGTATGGTCGGCCGGCCCGGGGAGGCCGGGCCTGGTCGAGCCGATGGGCGTCCACGAGGACCACCGTGGTCGCGGATACGGCCGGGCGATCACCGTGGCCGGGGCGGCCGCGCTCCGGGAGATGGGCTCGTCGAGCGTACGTGTGTGCACACCGAGTTCCAACGTCGGCGGCGTCGCCACCTACAAGGCGGCCGGTTTCGAGGTGCGGCCGGAGGTGCGGGACCGGATCCGGACGGCCTGACCGGGCTGCTCGGTAAGGCGCAGTCCGGGTGTGGAACGGACTGGTCTGCCTCTGTCCATCGGGATCTCAGGGGCGAATCTTCATGACAGCGAGGCACACTCGACCTTCTTGTGCGGGGTATCCGACCCTTCCTCTCGCGCCGCGCCCACAGATGACGTGGGCCCGGGAAGCGGCATGCTGACAAGGGCTACAACTACGATCGCCTGCGCCGACGGCGACGCAGCCGCGATATCCCCCCGAGCGCAAGGCCGCCCACCGCCTCGCCTTCACCAGCATCGCCTGACCCTCATCTGCTGCCGAAGGCCAGCCACATGAGATGACGCCTCAACTGCAACGCTGCTTTTCCTGATGGTTTGACAGGTTCGGGTGGTGTGTGGCCGCGTCGTTGGTAGTGGCTGATGCGGGTCTGGCGCCGGCCGGCGGCGAGCGGGTCGGTGAATCAGGCGCGTCGCAGTGGTCAGTTCGGCGCCTGTGCGGGAGAACCCTCCACTCCAGGGCCCCAACGTTCCCTGTCCGCACCTCAATTACTGAGGGCGCACCGACAACTCACGGACCGCGCGGGATCTTTGCACCGCACACAGCTGGCTCGCCTAGTCTCCGGGGTATGGAGTGGACCGACCCGCGCGACATGGACGAAAACGAATACACCGCGTACCTGCGCGAAGAGAAGGCCCGAGACCACGTCAGCGCCCACAACCCGGTGCTGGGGGAGTGGCTGGAACAGCAGCGCACCGGTTTCCCCGCCTGGGCGAAGGAACGTGCCGGCCGCGGGCCGTGGGACTTCACCGTGGATTCTCTCCCCCGGCTCGAAGCGCTCATCCGGGACGCGTTCGACAGCCCCGCTCAGGCCCGCAAGCTGATGGACACGCCCCTGGTCGCGGTGGCGGCCTGGTACCTCGGTGAGGTCCACCACCGCGCATTCGGCACCCAGTGGCAGTTCCACCCCTCATTCGCCGACGACAACCCCCTCGACCACCGGCCGCACATCACCCTGCCCTGGGAACGCCGGGAGGAATTCCACTACACCGACCCCGAGCACATCGAGGACGACGCGCGCCCGATCTACTCCCCGACCGAAATATTGTGCGACCTCCCCGCCCGGTCTGCGGATCAGGGCCCCCTGCACCGCATCAGCAGTCGGTGGGAGGTACCCACCTCGTGCGACGATTCGTCCTGCCGCTACCACCCCAACAGTTAGCCGCTGCACAGGGCACCAGCCTCGCTTTTTCGGTGGGGGCGATGAGGCGTCGTCGATCGTCAGCTGTCCTGCGGGCGGGGCGTTTTCACTGCTCGGGTATGGCGGCGTTCCGGCGCGGTGGCCGGCTTCTCCAAGGTCTTTCGGGTCGTGGGCGGGCAGGGCTTTGCCGTTCAGCCGGCGGGACGGGGTAGTGCGGCGAGGCGGTGGAAAGCCGTGCCCTCCGCCTGGACCGACAGAACCCCTCGGCAAGGTTCATCGTCCCAACCCAGGAAGGCACTTTCCGGTTTCTGCCCCAACAGCCGCCGTACCCAGGCGAAACGGCGGCCTAGCTCCGGGCATGCAAGGCGTGCGAGAGCGCGCTCATGCTGATGTCGATGACTGTGCGGAGCTGCTTCTGGCTCGCCCTGGTCCTGCTCATCACGGCCAGCGACTGGTTGACCGCCATGATGTGCACCGCGAAGTCGTCGGCATCGCCTTCGGCCAACTGCGCGGCGTTCAAGGCGGTCCACAGCCGCGCATGCTGAAAGCCCAGAGCTTCGATCGCGCGTGCGGCGATGCTGGGGCTGAGCACCGGTGCCGCCATCGCGGTCTGGGCGATCAGGCATCCATCAGGTACGTCAGGGTCGGCGATGCGCTGCAGGGTGACCTCGAAGAATGCCCGTACCGCCTGGAGCGGTTCCTCGGACGCACGGGAAAGCGCCTGGTCGTACCTGCTTCCGTACCGCGCGGCGTAGCGGTCCAGGCAGCGCAGGTAGAGCGAGTCTTTGTCGCCGAACGAGGAGTAGAGGGAACTGCGGTTCAATCCGGTCGTCCTGGAGAGGTCGTCGAGAGACGTGTCGGCGTATCCGGCCCGCCAGAACTGGACCATCGCCGCGTCGAGCGCGATGCCTACGTCGAACTGCTTCTTCCCGGCCATCACGCATGCACCTCGTTCCTGGACCAGCCGTTGTGGCCCTGCCCATCCTATCTTGAACTAACCAGTTCAAGATGCCGTAGGCTCACGACATGACCGACGACGCCATGGCCCCGAACCGTTCCTGCGACCAGAACCCGGTCCCCGGGTTGCCGCTGTACGACCTTGCGGGTTTCGCTCACCGCTGGGTCGATGCGGAAGGAATACGACTTCACGCCGTGGAAGGCGGCCGGCCGACCGGTCCCACCGTCGTCCTGCTCGCCGGCTTCCCGCAGACCTGGTGGGCCTGGCGCAAGGTGATGCCAGGCCTTACCGAGCGATTCCACGTGATCGCGATCGACCTGCCGGGGCAGGGCCATTCCGACCGCCCTCAAGGCAGCTACGACACGCACACCGTCGCTTCGCGTGTCCAGGCCGCGCTGACCGCGCTCCACGTGCCGAAGTACTGGCTCGTCGCCCACGACATCGGGGCCTGGGTTGCCTTCTCGCTGGCCCTGACGTACGAAAAGCGCCTGCATGGTGTCGCTCTGCTTGACGCCGGCATTCCCGGAATCACCCTCCCGGACTCCATCCCAACGGATCCCGACCGGGCCTGGAAAACCTGGCACTTCGCCTTCCATCTGGTGCCCGAACTGCCCGAGACTCTCCTCACCGGCCGCGAGCGTGACTACGTCGGCTGGTTCTTGAAGGCCAAAGCTCTGTCCCCGAACACCTTCGACGGCGCCGAGATCGACCACTACGCCGCCGCCATCGCGGCCGACGGAGGTCTTTCAGCGTCTCTCGCCTACTACCGCGACGCCGCGGAATCAGCGCGCAAGAATCATGACGCTCTCGAACGAGGACACTTGACCGTCCCGGTCCTGGGAATCTCCAGCTCCCATGGCTCGATCCCGGACATGGCCGCCTCCATCAGCCCGTGGGCAGAGAACGCGACCGGCGTCTTCATCCCACAGGCCGGACACTTCATTCCCGACGAGCAGCCCGACGCAACGGTGGACGTGTTGACCGCGTTCATCGATCACGAGCGTGTCGAGTAGTCCGCGACGCGCTGGTCAGTCCGGTGACGTCGGCGAGATCAGCCAGCAGCCGTGCCCCGGCATGGCCCACCACCCCTGCACCGTCGGCGGAGACATGAAGCCAGGGACCCGAACCGATACCCGCCCAGCACGTAGGAAGTGCCTTCTGGTCCGGACCGACAGACCCCCTCGACAAGGTTCATCGTCCCAGACCAGAAGACACTCTCGCGTTCCCGGCCACCAACCGGCCTCAGATCAACTGAGACGGCGAGGCCAGGCGGTTTCGTTCGGATCATCCGACCCTCATTGTCCCGTCAGGCGCTGCCCGTCACTGCGATCCTGCGGCCACCAGCGTCGCGGTGATGGGTTCGAGGTCGGCGATCAGGTCGTCGAGCTCGGAGGGAGAGAGCGCGTCGTAGGGCGGGTCGGCGAGCTCGTCGGTCAGGGCTTCGATGCGTTGCTTGGTCTCGCGGCCGGCGTCGGTGAACCGGCCGTCGGTGTCGACGAGTCCGCGCTCGCGCAGGCCGTCCATGACCGCGGCCAGTCGCTTCTTCGGCAGGTGATGGATGCGCCCGAACGACTCCGGCGGGTGGATTCCCATTTCCAGCGCGCTGAGCACGTGGGCCTCGGTGCCGCCGATGCGCGCGCCGACGAGAGCGGCGACGTGCCCGTCACCGCGGTGCTCGCGGAGCATGGTCGCGGAATGCCACAGCCGGGCGACCGGGTCGCTCGGCACCGCAAGGGTGCGCATCCCGGCGTACATCACCCGGCCTTCTGTGGGGGCGTTCGTCGCGGCTTTGGTGGTCAGGTCGGCGGCGCGCACCAGGCCCGGGGAGTCGGCCAGCTCGTCGCCGAGGATCCGCCGTAGGGAGGCTGCGCTGCCCCGCTCCCGCGCGGCGACGGACGCCTCGGGCGGGATCGTCTCCCACGCGCTCGGGATGTGCCGCGCGGCCTCCCCGTCGGCGAAGCTGTAGAAGGCCGCGTGCACGACCTGCGCCGGCACCCGCCCCAGCGGCGCGGCGCGGCTGGCGAAGTAGCCGTCCCAGTAGGTGCGGTGGCCGAGCGCGGCCAGCTCCTCGTTGCACTCGTCCGCGAGATAGGTGACCAGGCAGATCGGCTCCAGGAGCTCGAACATGCGACGGGCGGTGTGAGTCATGGCCGACATCATGCCTGAGGTCACCCCCTGTGGAGCAGTACGGGACGCTGGATCCGCTCCTGAGCGCGGTAGCTGACCGTCCGGCTCTCCGGTAGCTCGACCAGACCTTGATCGAGCGGTGGGGCAGACGCAACACCTGGCCCGGAATGGCGGAAAAGCCGTCAATGAGCGTCGATCATTCATGTGACCTCGTCGGTTTCCTGACGGAGGCTCCGCTCTTGTGGGGTGCGGCCCTTCCGGTCCCGGGGCGACGGTTCCGTTGTCGGACAGTGCACCGAATTGCTCGTCGGCGAGGCGTCCCTCCCCAGGGCCTTTGGGTCGTCCGCCTACCGTGCCACGTAGACGACATGGGCGTCCTCGTGGCCGCTGCGCGCGGAGTCGTACGTCAGCGAAGGATCGTGGCACTGACGCCACCTGTCCAGCCGGACGGCAGTCCGCACCCCAGGTCCAGGAGCTTGCACAGTGCTGAAGCGAGGATCTCGCCAGGCTCTGTTGAACCGTGGATGAAGATTTGGCTGCTGAAGCGCGCGTGAGCTTTGCCTGTGCGCCCCGCAGGGCCCTGCGGGCGTCTGTGCAGATGCTGGTCATGGGCGAGCTTCACCCCCCCGCAGGGCAGCGGCCTGTGATTCGCGCGGCGCGCCGGGCCAAAGGTTGCTGTCGGTCCGGGGCTCTCCGTGCAAGGGCCTGCTGGGGCCACACCACGGGGAGCGATACCCCGCCATGACGACGGGCGCCCGGTGCGCTCTCTCAGACGCTCAACTGACCTGCGAATCTCTCAGAGCTCAACTGACCTGCGAAGAGCGAATTTGCAGCGCGGGACATGATACTCCGTCGGGTGATGGCCGAAGCTGGCCCCCGCGAGACCAAGGCCGCTGAGCGGCATGTTTGCATGTATGGGTGATCGTTAACACGCAGGAAATATCCGAGCCGCGGACGTACGTGGACCGCATTCTGGAGCACTGGAACAAGGACGAGGACGCCGAGGCACTCGTCCAGGGGACGCAGCGGCTGACCAGAGGGGAAGCCCGGCGGCAACTGTTCAGGCTGGGGCATGCGCTGCGCGGGCAGGGGCTCGCGCCCGGCGACGGAGTGGGGCTCTTTCTGGCCAACCGTGTCGACTCGGTCCTCGTTCAGCTCGCCGTCCATCTCATCGGCTGCCGCGTCGTCTTCCTGCCGCCCGAGCCGGGGCCCGGCGAGCTCGCCGCGCTCGTCGAGCAGTCCAGGGCGCGCGCCGTGGTCACCGACCCGCTCTTCGCGGAACGGGCCGCCGACGCGGTCGGCCGCAGCGTCCACGCCCCCGCACTGCTCGGCCTCGGCCCTTGTGAGCAGCGGTGCGCGGACCTGCTGGCGCTGGCGGCCGAGTGCCCGGACACGCGCCCCGACGGCGTGCCCGCCCCGGGAACGGACGAAGCCGTCACCGTCCTCTACACCGGCGGAACCCTGGGCCGCCCCAAGCTCGCCGCGCACACCCACCGGCTCTACGACACGCTGGTCGACCTGGTGACGGACGCCGCGGAGGACTCCGGCCCCGCGTTCTTCCCGACCATGGACCCGAGCACGGACAGGGTGCTCGCCGCCACGCTGCTCACCCACGGCAGCGGCCACCTCACCTCTCTCCAGGCTCTGGTGACGGGGTCGACCCTCGTCGTACTGCCCGAGTTCGAAGCGGGCGCGGCGCTGGCGGCGCTGAGCGAGGAGCGGATCACCGCCACCATGTTCGTACCGCCCATGCTGTACGCGGTGCTCGACCACCCGGACTGCAAGCCGGGCGTCCTGCCCGCGCTGCGGCGGATCATCGTGGGCGGCGCGGCCACCTCGCCCAGCCGGCTGCAGCAGGCGGTCGAGGTCTTCGGGCCGGTGCTCGGCCAGGGCTACGGGCAGTCGGAGGCGCTCGGCATCGCCGCGTTCGGGGCGGAGGAGCTTGCCTCGGAGGGGGCCCTGCGCCCCGAGCTCTGGCGCAGCTGCGGTCGCGCGATATCCGACACCGAGATCGAGATCCGTGCCGAGGACAGCGCGGTGGCGCTGCCCGTCCGGCAGGTCGGCGAGGTGTGTGTCCGGGGCAGCGCGGTGATGCTCGGCTACTACGAGGACCCGGAGCGCACCGCGGCGGCGCTGCAGGACGGCTGGCTGCGCACGGGCGACATGGGCTACCTCGACGCCGAGGGCTACCTCTATCTCGTCGACCGGGCCAAGGACATCATCGTCACCGGCAGCACCAGCGACAACGTCTACTCCAGAGTCCTGGAGGACTTCCTGCTCACGCTGCCCGGCGTGCGCAATGCGGCGGCGCTGGGTGTGCCGGACGAGGAGTACGGGGAGGCCGTGCAGATCTTCCTGGCCACGGCCGAGGGCGCTGACGTCGACCCGGAGGCGGTCGGCGCGGCGGTGACCGCAGAGTTGGGCGAGTTGTACACGCCCCGGAAGACGGTGCTGCTTGACCAGCTCCCGACGACCAAGGTCGGCAAGGTGGACAAGAAGGCGCTGCGCGCCGCGTGGACGAACGGCGCCTTGGCCACACCATAGGCGCTGGTGTGATGGAGGCACGGCACCCGGCCGGTTCGAGGCCAAGTGCGCTGAGAACACAGGGTTGTTGTGGCGCGCCACGGCCGGCTGTGCCTCCCCTGTGAAAGAGCGGAGGTGCGGCGCCGCTGTCGTCTGGGTGCCCTCCGGGAGGTTGCTGCAGCAGCGTTGGGCACCCAGGGGTCGCGTGTCGTACGGCCAAGCGTTACGCATGCACTCGGGTTGCTCTCCTCACGCTGGTCTCATGATCCAGGCAGTGGCATTCAGGCGGTGGCATTCAGGCAGTGGCATTCGACATCGGAGGGACGCTGAGCAGCGATGACCGCGGATGCGGCGCGTGGGCGGACTGACTCGGCGTGCAGCGGCACACGTTGTCAGCTCTGTTCGGGGCGGTCGTGGCGCAGGGTCGGGACAGCGCCGATACGGTCCGGCTTGTACGACCCGGCATCGATGTGGAGGCCGAACGGGTAGCGATGGAGCGGGCAGGCCGTGGAGAGAGCCCGGACGAGTCCGACCTGCATGCGGACGTTCGACCGGCGTTGGCGGCGCTGCGGCATGCCGGGGTTGGTGTGGTCGTGGCCGACACCCAGACGGCGAGGGCCGGTGAGTTGTTGTCGGCCCTCGACCTGCCGACGGATGCCCTCGCGACATCTGGGGAGTTGGCCGACGCCTTGGCAGGAGAGGCGCTGTGCGTCGGCGACCATCCGCAGAACGACGTCCTGCCGGCGCGCGCCGCCGGGCTTCGAACGGCCGCTCTCGGCTGGGCGGAGATGCTTCGCCGGACTGCTTGGAGGAGCTGCCGCTGGAGGCGACCGAGTGGGACGCCTTCCGCCGCCGGTAAGGGCGCGACTTGTTCTGGTGCGGCTGCTGCTCGGAGGCTGCGGCGGTCAGCTGACGACGAAGCTCTACACGACCGGTCTGTCACGTCACTCACCACCTGCCCGGATGGCCTCCCACACCTCTGCGGTCAGCACGCCCGGTGCGTGCCCAGCGCCGATCACCTGTACATGAAGTCCGCGACCGCCGCGATCTGACAGATACTCAATCGAGCCGGAGAGCGTCCTGGCGCGTCGCAGGCTGAGTGTTGCTCGCCGATGTCTGATCCGCCGTGGCCGCCGGACAGGGCCGGCGGCCACGGGGGTGGTCAGTCGAGGTGATGATGCCTTCGGTCTCGGTGGCCCGATAGGCAGGTTTGCCGGAGTAGGTCACTTTGTAGGGCGGGCCGAAGAGTTCGCTGGGTACGGCATCCGGGCCCTGCCGCGGCCGGCTGCTTCACGGGAGCGGTCGCGATCAGTGCTGGTCGGGCGATCCGGACGGCGGCATGGATGCGTTGGTCGGTATGACGTTGAAGTATTCCTCGATGCGGTCGATGAGGCCGCCGTCGAACCGGAAGTACATCGCCGCGTGTACCTCACTGCGGGATCCGTCGGTCGTGGTCAGGTGGAGTACCTGTTGCTGCAGTACTTCGTCTCCGTCCTGGAACTGCCGCACGATGTCGTACCGGAGTGTGTCGACGTCTGCGGCGAGTCGCCTGAGCAGTTCCATGTTCTCCTCGATCGGCTGGTCGCCGCTTCCGTCGTTGTGCCACACGGTGGCGGTGTCGGTACACAGGGATCGCATCGTGGCGTAGTCCCGCACCTCCCACTGTCGGAGATAGTGCACCGCTGCTGCGCGAAGGTCCTGATCGGGTGTCATCGTTTCTTCCTTTCGGGGTGCGGCGGTTGGGCCGAATGTCAGACGGGGGGCCCGGTCGGGTTGCGGACGGCCGCCTCTTCTTCGAAGACGGGGGCGCGTTCCCCCGCTTCAATGCGCAGGGGGAGGTGGTTGTCCCGGGGCGGGAGGGGGCAGGGGAAGGCCGCCGAGAACATGTGGTGGGGAACAACAGCCCGGTTGAAGTCGATACGAGCCGTACCCGTGGGGTCCTTGGGCCGGGGCAGGATCAACCACCGGCCCATGCCGGGCGTGTCCGTGCCGCTGGTGTTGTCGGTGAACGTGATCAGCAGGGTGTCGCCGCCCACACCGAACGCCCGGAGCGTGTGCCGCTCGCCTCGCAGATCGAAGACGAAGTCACCAGGGGCCGGGAGGGTGTCCCGCATACTCGGGCTGGTCAGCCGGGTCACTTCCAGGAGACGCCCGGCATCCGCCGGACGGTACTCCGCCTCGATGGTCCAGGCCGGGTCCCACGGCCAGGCCTCGATCCCGCGCAGGCCGAGGAGGGTAGGCGCAGCCGGATCCCACACGACCAGGACATGGGCTCCCCGCAGCTCCTCGATGGTGCCGCGCCGCCCACCGGGGAAGGACAGCCGGCTGGAGTTGGCCAGTTCCACCGCGCCGTCCACGGCCTGGCCATCGACGGACACGCCCTCCGCATGGGCCGCGGTCAGCGTCAGGCTCCCCGAGAAGCCGGTGGACGTCCACCGGCCCGGAACCTCGGGGACTTCCTGACCCGGTTCGGTGATCAGCCGATAGGCGATGCGGCCCGCCTTCCCGTCCGGGCCCGCCATCTCCTCCCACCGGCTCCGACGCCACCTTTCGTACCCGGTCAACGCGCCGTCGCCACCGAAGCATTCGCTGGACACTGTGTTCTCCTCTCCAAGGTGGCGGTCACTCGCGACCGCCGTCAGGACCCACCGCCGGCCGGGAACCTCGACCGGTTCGACGGTCGATGGCCGTCGCAGCACGGCCGAGGACGGCATGCCGTCATGTGGCGCGTCTCCGCGAACGACCGGCCGTCGCGGACCGACCGGTGGGGTTGGTGATTTGGATGGTGCGCTCGCCCCGAGCGCATGAGCAAGGCTGTTTGCCGTTACGGCAAATGCAGGAAAGGGGGCGTGCTGGTGATCGTGCTCCCGGGCCCTGTTGGGTGTGACCGAGATACGAGACAAAGGGGCAATGTGGGCCCGGTTCCTGGCCGTTTGGCCACGCGGTCGGACTGGACTATGGACTACCTGAAGGCGACGACGCTGGTGTTCACCGCGGCGGGTGGTTCGCACTCATGGGTTCCTCGCAAGAAGGACACGCTGAGTCGGCGCCGGAGCAGCGGCCGGTCGCCGAGTGAGGGTGCGGGGCCCGGCCGCCGCGCGCATTGCTGAGTGCGGTCGAACGGTGGCTGGGGCTGCGGTGGCGGCAGGGTGTGGGGGCCTGCCCGCCCTGGGCTGCGGCGAGGGCCGCGTCGGTGTCCGCGGTGGCCAGCAAGGCGTTGATGCGGGAGCCGGCCAGGGCGCCGGCAGCTGCGGAGGCGCCGACCTGGGCGGCGAGGTCCGTTGCGTTGCCGGCCACCCACACGCCAGGCACGTCGGTGGCGCCGGCCATGCCGGAGGCGGCGAAGCGGCGGCCGATGTTGTCGGGCAGTTTGCGTCCCCGCCCTGACCGAAATGGGGTTCTAGCTGCCCGGTTATCCCGGTCGGTAGCGTCGCTCCGTTATGCAAGATCATTATGTGAGGGGGCGGAATGGACGAGAATGTAGATATATCGGTCCTGCTGGGGCGCGGGTCGCGGAGGCGGGGGAGCGGAGAGCGTTTGAGGCGGAAGGTGCGCTTGCTCTGCGCCACCCAGAACTTCTCCGCGCCCTCGCCGAAGCAAGCCTGATCACCCGGCTCCGCTCCACGGGCGGGCATCGCCGCTACTTCCGCTACCAGCTGCGCATCGCCGCCCGCGCCCGGGAGCTCGTCGACCAGGGCACCAACGCGCCGCCGAATCAGAGAACCCGGCGACCGCGGGCTGAAGTGGCCTGACCTTCCTGCCTGCGCCTGGGGGCGTACAGCGGCCCCGGGCAAGACCTGCTGTCCGGCTGGTTCGCGCGAACTGTGGCGGCGGGGCTTCAGGCGATGGCGCTGGGAGCGGGGCGCGCGGGACACGGCCGCGCAGCTGCAGCGCTGCGCGTTCCTGATCTCTGTCAGGACCGGCATACGGGCTGATGCGGGCGACATCGCAGGGAAATGCCGCCCGCAATAATTTGCTCTCCGAGCGGTGCACGCGACCGCATTTTTCCTGGAACGCTGCATTCAGGGTGGGTCAATATCTATGACCGCGAGACGAGAGTTTAGTACGCCGCGCGGTAAGTGTCTTTGCTCTCACGAGCAGAGCGGAATTGTTGATCTTACGCAGTGTGCTATCACATGCTACTGTCACTGTCAGTTGCAGCCATGGTTCCCAAAACTTCAACGCCTTCGTCGGCATTTTAACCGCAAGAAGCGTTTAGTATTTCCGGGTATTTTCCGGGCGGGGCATCATCGCGGCGGCCCGGTATCCGTAGATTGCGGGTCCCGGAGTATGCCCCACAAGGAGATCTGTCATGGCGTCTGGCACTGTGAAGTGGTTCAACGCGGCCAAGGGTTTCGGCTTCATCGAGCAAGACGGTGGCGGGGCTGACGTGTTCGCCCACTTCTCGAATATCGCCGCCGAGGGATTCCGTGAGCTGCTCGAAGGCCAGAAGGTCACCTTCGACATCACACCGAGCCAGAAGGGCCCAACGGCCGAGAACATCGTTCCCGCCTGACGCTGACCACACCTCGTAGCTGGGGCTCCATCCCTCGGGGTGCGGGCCCCGGCTACGGCCGTTCCCCGAGCTTCCCTTGGGGGTTTCGCCGCTTTCGGCTCCCTCTCCAGGAATGCGGGCCTTTCTGGAGCTATACCGTAGGCGTCCGGGATTCATCGCCCGAATGGTGTCGCCCATCTCCTTGCCTGCACTTTCATCGGATTCGCCGCACGCCAAATCTGCTTTCGGATTTCGTTCGGCCCGTTCCTGTGATTCCCCGTGCTGTTCTTCTGCTGCAGAACCTTTCTTGATACGTGCCGTATCAAGAAAGGTTCTGAATGAACCCATCGTACGAACAACCGCTCTTCCCGCAGCCGTATCGGCGGTCCCGCTTTCGGCTCCGGTGCCGTTGGTACCCGGGGCAGTGGCTTCGGCTCGCCGGCCCCGAGCCGTTCCGGAGGGCCGAGCCGCCCGGGCGGCCAGGGCGGCCAGGGCAGGCGGCCCTCGGCGGCCTCGGGTGCGCTCGCCCTGCCCGCAGGCGATCACCCCCGCGCTGCCTGCTGTCGACGCGGTCGCGAGCCTCGACCCTGCCTGAGCAACTGCTGGGCTCGCTCACCGCGCAAGGCATGCGCACCCCACGTGGCACCACGATGGAGCACCACGTCCTGCACGTCCACGGAGCTGACGAGCACTGGACGACGGGGGAGATCACGGCCCGCCAAGGCCGGGTGATCATGTTCCTGGACACCAAGCACGCCGTTGACAGGCTGACGCAGGATCTGTTGAACAGCGGGGTGGGGGCCGCAGCCCTGAACGGCGGGAAGTCTCCGACGCGCTCGAGCGAGGCGAACCGCATGTCCATAGCGGACAGCAGTTCCGCACGCCACCGCGTGCCAGTCCGCCCACTTGGCGATGGTGACCTGCGGCAGCGACCGGATGCGTTCTTGGAGCCGCATCATCGGTTTGAGGGACTGGTCTTGTTCGGGCGTGACGGGGAAGAGTGATCGTGTCCACGGAGCCGGTGGCGATCGAATACCGCATCCCCCCGGAGCCCGGCCCCTTCGGCCCTCTGTGTACGCCGTACGGGAATGGGCAGCCGGCCACCTCGACGCGGTCGAAGCCGCCCGCTGTCACTACGACGAGCGACGTGCGGACAAGCGACATCCCGGCATGTCTCGTCCAGAGCGGCGCCGGGCTCCCAACTGGTCACGTCGAGCCGTTCGCTGGGCGCGGCCAGAATCAGACCTCTACCGAAACCTTCAGATTCAGTCCCGGTGCGGGCTGCCTCACACCGCCCGGCATCCGGTGGATGACGCCACTCACCTCAACTATCACCCGGCCGATCCGGCCGGTGGTCAGGACTCAACACGGAACCCGCTCACTCGGCCCTCGCCGCACCATCGCCACTCTCAAGGCGAACTGCTGCTCGACAGCCGCTGTCACCTGAAGGCACTTCGTCAGGAGCGCAAGTGGTCGTCTGGGGGCGACCTGGGCTGCGCGTCGAAGGGCCTGAGTCAGAGGCTCGTCGTTGGTTTGGTGTGAGTCGTACTGGACCGAAGACACCGCCTTTGTCGGTGTTTGAAGCTCAACGTGTTGCACTTGACCAGGGTCAGCGTGTCGGCGGCTTCGGCTGCGATCGCTGGCTGTTCGAGCCCTTCGAGGACGTCCGAGCGTACCCGCGTGCGCCGACGAGCGATGTCGCGGAGCGGGCGTAGCCACCTTGACGCTCATCGTGCTCTGCCTGCCTGCTTGGTGCGCGTGCCCCGGCCTGTGTCCGTAACCCGGCGGTGACGGCCTTAACCCGGCGGTGACGACCTTCGCGCATGCCGTCGCCGTTCGAGGACGATTTCTTCACCCCCGAACCAGCGGAAATCTGTGTTGGCCAGAGTAGACATTGGGTGGTGGCGTGGTTATGGTTTCTCTCGTAGTCGAGATCGAGCGAGCCCGGCAGAGACGAACTGCCGGGCAGCAGTACACGCCGTTGTTGAAGTTCGCAGGACGGTGCGGTGGTGGAGTTTCGAAGCCAGGGTTGTTGCAGGACGGCGACGGGACTGACGACCGGACCGGGTGGCCCGCAGTGATCAGGGGCCGCCGTGAGCAGCGCCGCAGTGAACGCAGTAGCGGTACCGGCAAGTGCAGTTCGCGGTACCAGCAGTGAAGTTCAGTGAGCAGTACCTCGGTGAAGGCGTCGGCCGCAGGCGCGCACCGGGAAGTTCGGCAGTGGGGTTCCAAGCCAGAGCACACGCAGGACGGGCGACGGGGCTGGCTGCTGGAGAGTGGCGCGGTCACAGGCCACAGAGCAGTACGCAGGAGAGCAGTACCGGCAGTAGGTAAGTGATTGATCCCAGAGGAAGTACGGAGGAGCCAGGCGCCATCAGGATCGCCCGGGCGGAAGTCTTGAGCCCGGGTACCGCAGGACATCGATAGTGAGGTGGTCTCCGGTCAAGCAACCGCGATCCCCGCAGTGCCCGCCCTCTCCCAGGTGGGCATGCGGAACACGAAGGCCGGCGCAGTACCAGGGCCGGCAGATGGTGTAGCAGTTCCTTCGGGGGCCTGGTGCCTCACGGCACCAGGCCCCCTCCACACGTTCCACCTGCCCTTGGAAAGCACCGCACTGGCCGTGGAGGTCGGTGTCGCCAAGTGCGCTGACATCTCATGACAAGTGACAAGGCAACGCTCGACTCACCAACGCGCCTCCCAAGCTTCCGCCGCTGCTTTGCGTGTGGGTCTTGGGCAGGCAGCGTGACGGTGGGGCGGGAAAGAGAAAGGAGCAGCCGTGGCGACGGCAGCGACGCAGGCCCACATACCGGCGGCCCGCACAGATCTGGACCCGGCGTCTGAGGCCGCTCAGCCTTCTTTGCCACTGGTGGAGGACGCGCAGCGCGTGGCCCCGCTGGATGCGCGCCGCTTGTCGAAGCTGTTCTTCGAGCGGTTGTCGGTCCTGGAAGAAGGCACCGCGGAGTACCAGTACGCGCGCAACACGCTCATCGAGATGAACCTGTCACTGGTGCACTACGTGGCGCGCCGCTTCCGCAGTCGCGGACAGGAGATGGAAGACATCGTGCAGGTCGGCACGATCGGCCTGATCAAGGCCATCGACCGCTTCGACCTGTCGCTGGAGAACGAGTTCACCACCTTCGCCATCCCCTACATCACCGGTGAGATCAAGCGCTTCTTCCGCGACACGACCTGGTCCGTACACGTCCCACGCCGACTGCAGGAGCTGCGGGTCGACCTCGCCCGCGCACGCGAACAGCTGGAGGGGCGCGGCATCGCCCAGCCCACCGTCGCCGACCTCGCCCGGCATCTGGAGCTGGGGGAAGACGAAGTCATCGAGGGGCTGGTTGCCTGCAACGGCTACGACACCGACTCCATCGACCGGCCCATCGAAGCCGGCGGCGGCAGGCAGCAGACCGGCCTCGTCGCCGACCTGATCGGCAACGAGGACCCCGCCCTCGCCCTGGCCGAAGACCTCCACGCACTCAAGCCGCACCTGGCTCAGCTCGACGAGCGGGAGCGCATCCTCATCCAGCTCCGCTTCGGCGCGGAGATGACGCAGTCCGAGATCGGTAAGGAGCTGGGGATGTCCCAGATGCATGTCTCCCGTCTCCTCTCCCGCGCCTACGCCACTCTCCGGGAAGCACTCCTCGCAGAAGCATGAACACCCGGGCCGAGTCCCAGCCAGGGAAGCGGAGCCGTAGCGGTCGGCGCCGGCCGCCGCACAGGAGCCCGGGTGACTCGTCCGGTCGCGGACGAGCACATTTCGGCGTGGAGTGGAAGAGAGGCACTGTCGTCTGTCTCGGGAGGCAGTATGACCACGCTCCAAGGAAAGGCCGGGTCGTCGAGCGGGAACCTCCCGCACCCGTCGGGACGCCACAGACCAAGATCCTTGAATCCGTGGAGGAGCATCAGGCGGCGTGAGCTGGACGAACGTTTCTGGGCCGGTCCCCGGGCACCCGCCCGGTGATCGATCGTGCAGCGGCAAGCCAGATCCGGCGCACTGCGCCGGTGGGAGATGGAGGTTCACCGTGTTGACGGCAATCGCAGATGTACTTCGATCGATCGGCGGGGCCATCGCTACCGTCGTCACCCTGCCGTTCCGGGCCGTGGCCCGGCTGTTCGGCGGCGCCTCGAGCTCCGCCCACGGACACCACTGACAGGCGTCCGCGCGTCGACGCGCGGAGCCCTCGAAGTCCAAGCCCGGCTGGTACCCCCGTCCAGCCGGGCTTGCGGCGTATCGGCGGGAGTGCTGGTCCTCGCGGGTCAGGAGCGCGGCGTCGCTGCCGGGGAGGACAGCGAAGAGTTGGTCGAGGCCGACGATGCGCAGAATGTGGGCGGGGACGGCGGCGAGTGCGATCTCTGCCCGGGCGTGTTGGCGTGCTTGCGGGCGGCGATCGGGGCGGCAATGCCGCTGGAGTCGCAGAATTGCATGCCGGCCAGGTCCAGGAGGAGGCGTTGTCCTGGCTGGAGGGTGAGCGTGGTGAGCACTTCACGCAGCTCGGCGGCGGTGGTGTGGTCGAGTTCGCCGCGGATCTCCAGAACGGTGCCGGTTGTGGTGTCTCGGGCGGTGACCTCCAGCCTGTTCATTGTGGGTTGGTCGTCGTAGGGCCGGGCGCGGGGACGCCGAGGGCAAGCAGGGCGGTGTCGTCGTCGAGACCGTCGCCGAAGTCGTCCAGCAGGCCGGACAAGGCCTCAATAACGGCATGTGAGGACTCTCCGGCGTGGCCGGCGGCGAAGGCGCGCAAGGCCTCGTCCCCGTACAAGGTGGTGCGGTCTTCGCCGATACGGGCTTCCGTGATGCCGTCGGTGTAGAGCAGGAGAGTGTCGCCGGGGGCGAGGACGGTGGTCGCGGAGGTGAAGTGCGCGGCGGGCAGGATGCCGACGAGGAGGCCGCCGGGAGTGGGCAGGAAGTCGGCTGTGCCATCGGCGCGCAGGATGAGGGCCGGCGGGTGGCCGCCTGAGGCGAGGTGGATGGCGACGTGCCCGGTGGCGGGGTTTGGCTCGATGGTGCCGAAGATGGCGGTGCAGTAGCGCGGGTCACCGCCGGCGTAGCGCTCGTGCAGCACCTTGTTGAGGGTGGTCAGGGCGGAGACGGGGTCGGGGTCGTGCAGAGCGGCGGCGCGCAGGGTGTAGCGGGTCAGCGACGTGACCGCAGCGGCTCGGGGGCCCTTGCCACACACATCGCCGAGGAAGAAGCCGAACCGTTTTTCGTCGACGGGAAAGACGTCGTAGAAGTCGCCGCCGAGTCGGTCAGGGGAGGCGGTGTGGTAGTGGGCGGCCACCTCAACCCCCGGTACCGGCGGCAGGGTTGCGGGCAGCAGCGACTGCTGGAGCACGGCGAGGGCATCCTGCAGCCGGGCGCGGTCGGCATCCGCCTGTCTGCGTGCCTCTTCGGCCTCTTTCCGGCCGCGCAGAAGTTCCTTCTCATAGGCGCGGCGGTCTCGCGCGTCGAAGACCGTGGCGCGGATCAGCAGCGGCTCGCCGCTACCGCTGCGCTTGACCACGGCGGAGACCAGCACCGGCATACGGCCGCCGCCGGCCTGTTTGATCTCCAGGGCGATGCCGCCGATCTCACCCTTCATCCGCAGCAGCGGCGCGAAGTGTGTCTCGTGGTACATCTTGCCGCCCACGGTCAGCAGGTCGGAGAACCGCATCCGGCCCACCACCGCCTCCGTCTCCAGGCCGAGCCATCCCAGCAGCGTGGCGTTGATCTTCGCGATGGTGCCGTCCATCAGCGTCGACAGATATCCGCACGGCGCGCTCTCGTAGAGTTCCTCGGCGCTGTCCTCCAGCAGCGCGGCGAACGCCGCACCCGAGGTGGTTTCTTTGCCGTCGGCACCATGCGGGTCGGGCTGCTGCCCGGCGCGGCACATCACCGTAGGCCTGCCAGGAAACCGGTGATCTCCTCGTTGGTTGCTTCGGGCGCGGACAGATGCGGGCAATGCCCGGTCGCATCGAGAGTGACCAGCGTTGAGCCGGGGATTGCCTGGTGGACGAAGGCGCCGACCTCGCGGGGGGCGATGACGTCCTGGGTGCACTCCAGAATCAGGGTCGGCACCCTCACACTCTTCAGCTCGTCCCTGGAGTCCGACAGGAAGGTGGTCCGGGCGAAGACGCGCGCCATATCCGGATCCGTGGCGCAGAAGCTGTTCGTCAGCTCCTCACCGAGCTCGGGCCGCTCCGCATTGCCCATGATCACCGGGGCCATCGCTGCCGACCAGCCCAGGTAATTCGACTCCAGTGACTCCAGGAGCTCGTTGATGTCCTCCTCGCTGAACCCGCCCCGGTAGCCGTCGTCGTCGATGTACCGCGGAGAGGGAGCGACCATCACCAGTGCCCCGAGACGCTCCGGAGCCATTCCGGCGGCCAGCACCCCGATCATCGCGCTGACCGAGTGCCCCACGAACACCGCATCGCGTAGGTCGAGCCCGTCGCACACCTCCACCACATCGCGGGCATACCCCTCCAGAGAGGCGTAACGGTCCTCCGAGAACGCGGACAGATCCGAGCGGCCCGAACCCACGTAGTCGAACAGGACCACCCGGTAGTCCTCGGCCAGGGCAGGCACCGTGAGCCGCCACATGTTCTGATCGCACCCGAATCCGTGGGCCAGGACTACTGCTCGCCCCTGCGGGTTGCCGGTGACGGTGACGTTGTTCCTGCGCTCGATATCCATACTTGGGAGTCTCCCAGACCTCGATCGCGGCTCCGACAGGGTCCGATCGCCCAAAGGCCCGCCCAGCATCTCCACTGAGGTGGTGGCTTCAGTCAGGGGTGTTGCCGGCCTGGCGGAGTCGGTCTGTGGTGTGCGTGATGGTTTCGATGCGGGCTGCGAAGTCGGGGCGGGCCGCCTTTCCGGCAAGAGCCATCGAGTCGTTCCCGCCGGAAGGGGAAGGGATGACGAGGGGGTGTTGCGGGAGCCGCGGCCCTGCTCCGCCGTCACGCACAGAGGCCGCGGCGACCTCTGACGAGCGGTGGATGGTGGCCCAGGACGAGACCGGTGGCCTGGTGGTGAGCGGGTTCACGCCGGGCGACGTCGCGCCGGACGGCACCATTGGCGGCGCCGCGATCGCCTCGTTCGCCTACGCCGGAAGCGCAGACACGCATGCCCAGGCGTTCGCCCCAGCCGCGCACATGGCCGCGCTCGACCCGCAGGCCTCGATCGCGCTGGCCCACTGGTTGGAGATCACCGCGTCCCTTGAGGACCGGCCCAGGACCTGCGGGACCCCGCCCGAGCGGCACCCCCTCGTTGAGCCCGCGCGCCGCTTCGCTCGCCTCTACCCGGGCGACTGGGTGGTGTGCCTGGATGAGCTGCGGGGGCGGCTGGCTGGGGACTTCTCTGTCAAGTCCAGCGTGTTGAGAACGGCCGACCGGAGCCTCTGATCTATCGAGCTCGGCCATGGCGAGAATCTGCGCGACGTCGAGAGATCAGGCGCGGAGTAGGTCGGTCGAGGCAGTCCAGAGGCGCTTGGCGATGGCGGGATCGAGCGCCCATTCCTTGACACCGTGTGGGTGCTGCGCGAGGTCGGCGTCGTCCGGCACGGTGTAGGCCTCTTGCGCATCGTCGAGGTAGTGGCCTCCGGAGTGAGCGAACTCTGGGGCGACGGCCGCGACGATGCTGGTTGCGGCCCCCTGCTCGACCGTCTTATAGGTGAAGACTCCGGCGGCCTCGGCCGCGGCGAGCGACTCCTTCTGTTCGGTTGTGAAGTTCCGCTGCAATCCTGTCGCGATGCCGCCGGGGTTCACCGCATTGGCGACGATGCCGTCGGACGCCCAGAGACGGGTCGCCTCGACGGCGAAGAGAGAGTTCGCCGTCTTCGACTGGGCGTAGGCAGTCTGCGGGTCGTAGCTGCGACGCTCGAAGTGGAGGTCGTCGAAGTTGATGCCGGAACGCATGTGAGCCGTCGAACTGACCGAGACGATCCGTGCTCCATCACGGTCGGCCGCTCCCAGAGCCAGGGCGTCATGAAGGCCGCTGGCCAGGGCGAAGTGGCCAAGATGGTTTGTCGCGAATTGCAGTTCCCAGCCTTCGTGCGTCCGTTCAAGGCCACCGGTGACCACGCCAGCGTTGTTGATCAGCAGCTGAAGCGGGCCGCGCCACGCGTCGACGAATCGTGTGACGGAGCTCCTCTCGGCAAGGTCGAGCCGGACGACTCGGGGACGGATCCCTTCGGTCGACTTCTCGATCGTCTCAGCGAGGGCGTCACCCGCAGCCGTGTTCCGGACAGCGAGCGTCACTTCCGCCCCGGCAGCGGCCAACGCACGCGCTGTCTCGGTCCCGAGTCCGGAAGAAGCTCCCGTCACGATCGCGCGGATACCGGCGAGATCGACGCCTCGCAGCACCTCGTCCGCGGTGCTGGAGGCAGCGAAGGGCGTGGAGATGAGTGCGTGAGTCACGGCACCGACTATACGTACTAGACTGTATTTGTATAGTTCGGTTCTCGATCGTATGCTCGTTCCATGAGTAGTCCCGATGCCGGCCACCCGCCGTCGACAGTCGCCGATACCGATCGCCGGACCCTGGTTCTGGACTCCGCGATGGTCACGTTCGCGCGATTCGGTTACCGGAAGACCTCGATGGAAGAAGTGGCGCGGGCGGCGGACATCTCCCGGCCCGGGCTCTACTTTCTCTTCTCCTCGAAGGAGACTCTGTTCCGTGCCGCGGTCACCCAGGCCCTGGAGCGGGACATCACAGTGGTCGAACACGTCCTGGCCGATACCGAACGCCCCATTTCAGAGCGCCTCGTTGAAGCGTTCGACCAGTGGGCAGGCCGCTACATCGGCCCGCTGACGCGCGACGTCGCGGCTGTCATCGAGGACAACCCCGGCCTCCTCGGAGAGATCGTCGAAACCACACCGCGACGTTTCGAGGAATTGATCACAGACGCAATCGCCGTCAAGTCAGGACGAGACGCGGCCCCCTTGGTCGCACAGACGATGATCAGCGCATCGATCGGCCTCAAGCATCAAGCCGCATCAAGGGAGTTCTACCTCGACCGGCTGAAGGTCGCCATCGATCTCCTGGTGCGCTAGAAGCGCTCCCGGTCTCCCGTAGGACCGGCGGTCTCGGACAGCGACGGGCCGGCCGCCCGTCGAGGCCGAGCTTGCCGGCGCACGCAAGGCCTCGTGGAAGCAGTCGTTCGGTGTGTGCGGTCCTTGATTGCGTGGCCGCACGATCATCGGCCCCGCCAGGCGTCTGGCGTGGCCGCAGTGAGTGGAGCTCCCGGGCAGAGGCTGTTCCTTACCGCTCGAATTCGGCTGGTCGCGTTCGTCTTGGTGGAAGCGCTCTTCCAGGGCGCGTACCTCGTGGGCCGGGACGCGGCGCAGTCCGGTCTCGTAGCCGCTGACGGTGGGGGCCTGGGCGTAAACGGCTTTGATGCGGCGGTCGGTGGCGCCGAGGACCAGGGCGTGACCACCGGCGTAGCTGAATCCCCAGATGCCGATGCGCTGTTCGTGGATTTCCCGGCGTGTGCCGAGGTAGGAGATCGCCCATCGCCAGTCCGCGATCTGCTGGTAGGGGTCGATGTCCTGGCGAGGTGTGCCGCCGCTATCGCCGAAGTTGCGATGGTCGTGGAGGAGAACCGCGTAACCGGCCTCGCTGAATCGGCGGGCTGTGTGCTCGATGCCGTGATGGCGGGGGCCGCCGAAACCGTGGGCCATGGTGATGGCGGGTAACCGTTTCTCGGTGTTCTCGGGAAGGAGCAGCCAGGCGGCCAGTTCGATGCCGTCGGGCAGGGGAATGCGCACGTCGATGCGCTCAACCATGGCGGACACTCCTTCAGTGGGTCTCTGTTCATGCCTCGCGATGTCACGACCGTTGAGGTCTCAATGAACGCCGAGGTCGGCAATACCCGCGGCTTCGCCTCGGCATTGAGGGCATCCGTCCTGTGCGCCGCGAGAGTTTTCGGTCCTGGGACCGGCGAGAATCCGTCGATGTCTCTCTGTGGCGTGCCAGGAGCGTTCCTCAGCGGGCTGGGTGGTTCCCTGCCCACACCGTGGGGGTTCGGCCTGACCATGGACTTGCCTGTTCGAGTTGTCCGGCGAGGCGGAAGAGCCGGCCTTCGAGACCGTATCCGGCGGCGAACTGCATACCGATCGGAAGCCCCGTCCCGGCGTCGGCCGTCACGGGTACGGACATGGCGGGCGTGCCTGCCACGTTGAACGGCATGGTGAACGGCGACAGGTCATTGATGCGCTCGATCCAGCCGAGACCGTCCAGTGTCTCCGCACCCTCCGTATGAGTGCCCAGAGACACGGGAGGCTCCGGCAGGGTCGGCGTGAGGAGGATGTCGTACGTGTCGAAGTACCGCGCCAGGCTTCGGGCCACCCGGTTCCGCATCGCGAGAGCGGTGAGGAACTGCGCGCCGCTGACCCGCTGCCCGTAGTGGTAGCCGGCAAGGGTCGTCGGCTCAAGGGTCGAGGAGTCGACGGGACGGCCGAAGGCGGCGGCCAGCCCGTCGGCCAGGGTGGTGAGGTTCACCGTCATGAGTCGGGCGTTGGCCAGGACGAATTCCTCCCAGTCGGCGCCGAGGTCGACCTCAACCTCGTTCACCTGGTGGCCGAGGGATTCAAGCAACCGCACGGTGCGGGAGAGGGCGTCGGCCACCGGTGCGGTAGTACGGCGTCCGCCCCACGCCTGGGTGAGGACACCGATTCGCAACGAGCCCGGATGACGGGTGACTTCTTCCGCGTACGGCCGTGACGGCTGCTGGGCGAAGTAGGGGTCGCCCGATTCCGGGCCGCGTATCTGGTCGAGCAGTACCGCACTGTCGCGTACGGTGCGGCTGACGCTGCCGTGCACGGCCAGGCCGTTGAAGACCTCGTCGACGTCGGGCCCCATGGAGACCCGGCCACGGGTGGGCTTGATCCCGAAGAGGCCGTTGTAGGCGGCGGGGATACGGAGCGATCCGGCGGCGTCGGTGCCATGGGCGACCGGGACCATCCCGGCGGCGACAGCGGCGGCCGCGCCTCCACTGGATCCGCCCGCGCTGCGCTCCAGGTCCCACGGGTTGCGGGTCGCGCCGTACAACGCTGATTCCGTCGAGATGCCATAGGCCATCTCCGGTGTCGCGGTGCGCCCGAACGTCACGAGGCCCGCGTGCCGGAAGCGCTGCATCAGCGAGGAGTCGGCGCCGGCGACGTTACCGGCCGCCAGGCGGCTTCCCAGCTCCATACGCTTCCCGGCCATGGCCACCGCGATGTCTTTGATCAGAAAAGGGACGCCGGCCAGTGGCGTGCTGCCGGGGACAGGTTCGTCGTCGGTCAGCCAGGTCTCCACAACGGCGTTGATCCGCGGATCAACTGCCTGTACGGCCTCGCGTGCGGCTGCCTCCAGTTCCGCGGGGAGTACCTCGCCCTTGGCCACCAGCTCCGCCAGCCCGACCGCGTCGAAGCTCACGTACTCAGAAACTCTCACTGCCACTCCTGACAAGAACAATACCTTCGAGTACCGAACGATACCCGACGGTATCGAAGGGGTCGGACTGGTACCGTGAGAGAGGCGGTGACCCGCACGATCGACCGGAGTGACGGAGTAGTCATGGCATCGACCCTCAGAAGGCCAAGCAGAGTGGCGAAGCTGCCGCCTCGTGAGCGCATTCTCGACGCGGCCGAAGAGCTCTTCCAGAGGGAAGGGATCCGGCAGGTGGGGGTCCAGACAATCGCCGACAAGGCCGAGACCACCAAAATGGCGATCTACCGGCACTTCGAGACCAAGGACGCGCTGGTCGCGGAGTGGCTGCGGATCGTCGCCGCGGACTATCAGGCGGCCTTCGACCGCGTGGAAACCGAATACCCCGACCGGCCCGAGGAGCAGATTCTGGGCCTGGCCCGCTTCATCGCCGAGGGGCTGCCGGCGATCTCATACAGGGGCTGCCCGTTCATCAACTCCCTCGCCGAGCTGCCCGACCGCCGTCATCCGGCGCGGCAAGTGATCGAGGACCACAAGGCCCACCAGACCCGCCGACTGATCGACATGTGCACCCAAGCCCAGATGCCCGACCCCGGACAGGCCGCGGCCGAGATCACCTTCGTACTCGAAGGGGCACAGGTCAGCACACAGAACGGAAGCATCGAACAGACGGGAGACCGCCTGATGAAGATCGTCGAGGGAATCGTGGACCGGCACCGCTCCCACCTCGGCGCACACAGGGCGGCCAACTGACCGCCCGCGCCGCCCGCCCGGCCACCGCTCGACGTGGGCATGCGAGTGTGACCTGGCGCCCCCGCTCACCTGGAAAGCTTCTTTGACCGGAGCGGGAACAGGGACCTGGACGATCCTCGTTCTCGCTGGTCACCTTCGCCTATTACTGGCGCGCTGGTCTTGAGCTCCTTGACCTGGTACTCGAGCTTCTGGGGCTCCGACGCGAGCTTGTGGTCGGGGATCTTGTGCAGGATCCGTTCGGCGGATGCGAGCGCCTCGTCGGCGAGGTCGGCCTCGGTCCACTTCAGGCCGAGGGGTCGCATCGGCGTGAACATATCCCGCGTTGCCTCGTCGACCTGGTCCAGGGCGGTAGCCGTCTGTGGTGCTGCTCGCCACCGCAAGTAGCACCGCTGCGCTCCGTGGTCCACTGCTCGCGAATCTTGCTCAACCCGCCCTCTGACGTGGGTTTTTGGCAGATTCGCGAAACTCGATCCGGGGGAGCAGGCGCCGGATGGTGGCACCCGGTCGCGCCAAAGGGGCGCGGCACCGGTGCACAGCGCACCTGGACGAGAGAGGCGACGATCCCCACTGACCACCAGGTGCCCGTACAGAACACCCTGGTGAGGCCGCCGGCCCCCACTCACCCCGGCGCCAGTTCCCTGCGCCCTGCCCGCGGTCATTCAGCGGCCCGTGGGCAGCCCCGAACCGACCTGCGCGCCGAAGCCCGTTGCCGCCATGCGCCAGGACATCGAGCGAGGCGACCAGGCCGAAGTGGCACGCATCACCGGCTGGACGCGCGAGCAAATTCGGCTGCTCATGAGGGGCCGCCGAGTCGGCCGATCACGCCCCGCCTGCTGCGGACTGACGGGCGCCCATCGGCGCCTACCTCCCCTCAGGCGACTGAGGCCGGCTTCTGGTTCTGGCGGACTGCCGTCAGGCACCGCACTGCACAGGGGGTTCCCACCGCAATGCCGTTGCTTTAGGCGGGCGGTGGGAGGCGAGGACGTCCGCAATGGCTAACCGGCGGCGACTGTGAAAATCGCTGTCCGATCACTGGAGCACGGTGATAGACATCCGGCGTGGAAAAGAATCTTGAGCTTCCTGACCTGCTGCGACTGATCATTGACGTTCCTACAACACCCTGAAGTCGTATCGGTGGGTGGCCAGCCGGTGGCCTGAGCGGCACCGATGCTCTGGAATGGCGTCCAGCACCCACCAGACCCTGGCTGCGGTCTCTGACGACGAGGAACGCTGGGCGGCGATCAAGAATCCGAGGGTCTGGCTCGTAAGACCCGGTCCGCAGGAGTCCGAGCGGTGGGCCGGGGTAGACGACTGACCGGTCCGCCCATCGGCGCGGCCGAAACCAGGGAGAGGACACGATCAGCGTGAGCGACGCCGAGCACCGGAAGCAGACCCCCGACGGAGCGGCCGAACTCCTGGTGCGCTGCCTGGAGAACGAGGGCGTCGAGGTGGTGTTCGGCGTGCCCGGCGAGGAGAACATCCGTTTCACCAACGCCCTCGCCCGCTCGGAGAAGATCCGCTACGTCCTCACCCGGCACGAGCAGGCCGCGTCCTTCATGGCGGAGATGCACGGCCGGCTCACCGGCTCGGCGGGTGTGATGTCCGCGACGCTGGGGCCCGGCGCGATCAACCTGATGCTGGGCGTCGCCGACGCCATGACGAACAGCACGCCCGTCGTCGCGATCTCCGCGCAGGTTGGCAAGGAGCGCAACTACAAGGAGTCCCACCAGTTCGTGGACCTGGTGAGCATGTTCGCGCCGGTCACGAAGTGGTCGGCGGACGTCCCGGCCACCCGGGCCATCCCAGAGATGGTGCGGCGCGCGTTCAAGACCGCGGAGTCCGAGCGGCCCGGCGCCGTCTACCTCGCCGTGCCCGAGGATGTCGACGAGGCGACGGACGGCTCGGACCTGCGCCCGCTGCGCAGGGACGTCGTGCAGCCCGAGGCGCCGTCCCCGAAGCAGATCAAGCGGGCGGTGGAGCTGCTGCGGGAGGCCCGCCGGCCGGTGATCCTCGCCGGACACGGCGCGGCGCGCGGCGGCGCCGAGGAGTCGCTGACGGCGTTCGCTACCGCACTCGACGTGTCGACGGCGACCACCTTCCACGGCAAGGGCGTCCTGCCCGACGACCACCCGTGCGCGACCGGCACGTTCGGCTTCATGCGGCGCGACTACACCAACTTCGGGTTCGAGGAGGCCGACGTCATCATCGCCGTCGGCTACGAGCTGCAGGAGTTCGACCCGTCCCGGATCAACCCGGACGGCGACAAGAAGATCATCCACATCCACCGCTTCCCGGCGGAGGTGGACGACAGCTACTCGGTCGATGTCGGCATCATCGGCGACATCGCCGCCTCCCTCGACGCCCTCTCCACCGCACTCGACGGCCTGCGGTGGACCATCGACGACGAGGACACCACGGCCACCCGCGCGCTGCTGGCCAAGGAACTCGAGCAGGGCGCCGCGGACGAGCGCTACCCGCTCGCCCCGCAGCGCGTCATCGCCGACACCCGCGCCGCGCTCGGTCGCGACGACATCGTGCTGGTCGACACCGGCGCGCTGAAGATGTGGATGGCCCGGCTCTACCCGACGTACGCGCCGAACACCTGCCTCATCTCCAACGGCTTGTCCACCATGGGCTTCTCGCTGCCCGGCGCGCTCGCGGTCCAGCTCGCCAGGCCACAGACGAAGGTGCTGGCGGCGGTCGGCGACGGCTCGTTCCTCATGCACTCCCAGGAGATCGAGACGGCTGTCCGCGAGAACATCCCGCTGACCGTGCTGATCTGGCAGGACAACGGCTACGGGCTCATCAAGTGGAAGATGGACCTGGAGGTCGGGGAGAACTCCAACACCGACTTCGGCAATCCGGACATCGTCCAGTACGCCCGCAGCTTCGGCGCGAAGGGCTACCACATCGAGTCCGCCGGGGACCTGCTGCCGACGCTCCGTGAGGCACTGGCGGACCCGGGCGTGTCGATCATCAACTGCCCGGTGGATTACGCCGAGAACATGAACCTCATCGAGCACCTCGGGCACCTCGACTCGGCGCTCTGACCCGCCCGCGCGGCGCGGCCCGCCCCCCGTACGGGCCGCGCTGCCCGGGCCGCTGTCACGCCTCGCGCGCAGCGTCCCGTCCCGAGGACCGCCCCGGACAGGACTGCGCAAACTCGTGACGTCGCGTGCTGATCAGGCCGCAGTCGTATCTCCGCATACCCGACGAGGGGGCAAGGACGTGCTCAGGCAGTGAGCAGCTCGGTGATCTCATCGGCGAGCTTGGGGCCGAGCGAGCCCCAGCCGTCCTTGTAGCCGTAGACGCTCGCCAGGGTGCGGGCGTCGTAGTCGCCGTTGAGGATGTCGATGTCGGTGGGGGTGATGAGCGAGGGATGGGCGACGCCGACGGCGCCCGAGACCCTCAGCAACTCCCTGCGCAGGGTGCGCAGGTAGCCCGCGGCCCGGATGGCCTTCGAGGGTGCGTCGATGCCGCGCGTCAGCCACGGGTTCTGAGTGGCGATGCCGGTGGGGCATGCGTCGGTGTGGCACTTCTGCGCCTGGATGCAGCCGATGGACAGCATCGCCTCACGGCCCACGTTGACCATGTCGACGCCGAGGGCGAACGCGACGACGGCGTTTTCGGGCAGGCCGAGCTTGCCGGAGCCGATGAAGGTGATGTCGTCGGTCAGCCCGCGCGCGGCGAACACGCTGTAGACGCGGGAGAAGCCCATGCGGAACGGCAGGGACACCGAGTCGGCGAAGATCAGGGGAGCAGCCCCGGTGCCGCCCTCGCCTCCGTCGACGGTCACGAAGTCGACCCCTCGATCACCTCGCTCCATCAGGGTGGCGAGTTCCTCCCAGAAGCCCATTTCCCCGATGGCGCTCTTGATCCCGACGGGCAATCCGGTCTCCGTGGCGAGCAGTTCCACGAAGTCAAGCATCGAGTCCACGTCGTGGAACGCGGTGTGCCGCGACGGCGACGCGCAGTCCTTGCCCGCGGGGATGTCGCGGATCCCGGCGATCTCGTCGGTCACCTTCGCACCCGGCAGCATGCCGCCGAGCCCCGGCTTCGCACCCTGCGAGAGCTTGATCTCGATCGCCTTCACGGGCCCGCTCGCGACCACGGACTTGAGGTTGTCGAGGTTGAACGTCCCGTCCTCGTTGCGGCAGCCGAAGTACGACGTACCGATCTGGAGGACGAGTTCGCCACCGTTGAGGTGGTAAGGCGACAGGCCGCCCTCGCCGGTGTTGTGCATCGTCCCGGCCAGCGCCGCACCCTTGTTGAGTGCCGTGACGGCCGCGCCGGACAGCGAGCCGAAGCTCATCGCCGAGATGTTGACGACACTCGCTGGACGGAACGCCTTCGCGCGGCCTCGTGGTCCGCCGAGCACCTTTGCCGAGGGCAACGGCGCCTGCGCGTCGCGCAGATCGGGCAGCCGACCGGCGAACGTGCGCTGCTTCACGTACGCGTGACCCTGCTCATGCTCGACGTCGTCGTCGGTGCCGAACCCGAAGTAGTTGTTCTCCTCCTTCGCCGACGCGTAGATCCAGCTGCGCTGGTCACGGCTGAAGGGCCGTTCCTCGTCGTTGGACGTCACGACGTACTGCCGCAGCTCGGGGCCGATCTTCTCCAGCAAGTACCTGGCGTGCCCCAGCACGGGGAAGTTCCTCAGCAGTGCGTGCTTCTTCTGCACGAGGTCGCGGGCGGCCACCAGCGCCAACGCCGTGGCGGCTGACGCGCCTATGTTCCGAGCACGCATGAAAGACGTTCCTCTCCTCGACTGGCCGAACCTCACCACGACCGGCTACCCCACGCCAGCGAAATGCCACGGGAGGGCGGCGAAGGAATCTCCTCTTGCGCGCGGTCGGGGAAGCGGGCGCAGGGGCTGAGGCCGAGGCCGGAGACCTTCTTGAGGGTGGCGTTTCAGCTGACCGTCAGTTGGTGGTCGTCCTTACCGGCGATCACGGAGAAGCTCCGCTTGTCGATGGATTCGCTCAAGTCGACTTCCCAACGGTGTCGGGAGGGGGCCCTGATCCAGATCGAGTTGAAGTCCCCCATGCAGAGGGCGGGCCGGACACCACCCGTCGTACAGATGGTGCCCTTGAGTCGGAGCGCCTCGTTGTAGCGGTAGTCCGGTCGGAAGGGGTCCCCGTGGTAGCTGGCCATGAGGACCGGAACTTTGGCTCCGACGTCGAAGCGGGCTGTGGTGCAGCCATGCCAATAATCGGGGGCGCCGAAGGGGCGGTATGACCCTTCGGCTACATCGACGGTGTGGGGGTTCCACATCAACGCGGTCCACCATGGACGGTGCCAGTTTGCCGCCATGGCCGTGCCGTGCGGATGGCCGGCGCTGACGCGCACGGAAGCACTCAGGCCGCATTCTTCGGACAGGTCTTGGATAAGCGAGGCGGCTTCGCTCTCCCAGCGGTCGCGGCCGGTTCCCCTTTCGTCCAGGATGAACCCCTGCAGGGCGAGGATGTCAGGAGCTATCTCCTGAATGGTGGTGACTCGCGCTGCCCAAGAGCGAGTGTTCCGTGTGGTGGGGCTGAGCTTGTAGGCGTTGAGATTGGCGATGCGCATGTTCCTCGGCACATTCAACTCCTGTACGAGATGGTGAGGTGCAGGAAAGCCCGGCGGTCGCCGGTCCGGGTATGACGTGCTCGGCGTACCGCGGGAGAGATTGATCGGGATCGGCCGCACCGGCCCTGGCCTGGCAGGCGCCGAGGGAGGGCCCAGCTCCGCTCACTCGAACGCGCCCACGCTCACGATGGCGTCGAAGCTCTCCTCCTCGAACGGCAGGGTGTGCGCCTCAGCTCGCACGGCCGTCACCTGGTCGCCAACACCCGCATCGGCGAAGACGGTTGCCGCGTCCTCAGGGGCGATCCGCAAGTCGGCCGCAACGACCTGGGCGCCGTACTCGCGGGCCAAGAACACCGACGTGGCGCCCTTGCCGGAGCCAGATGAGGAGTGCGGCGGCGGTGACAGTGCCGAGGAAGACGTATCCGCGCTTGGCATAGCGGGTGGCGACCGCTCTGAACTGCTTGAGCTTGTTGATCGTCCGCTCCACCGTGTTGCGATCTTTGTATCGCGCTTTGTCAAAGCCCGGCGGGCGTCCACCACGTGACCCCCGCCGCAGGCGGGCGGTCTTGTGGTCCTTCTTCTCGGGGATCACGTGCCGGATCCCGCGCTTGCGGAGGTAAGTACGGATCGTGCGGTTGCTGTACGCCTTGTCGGCGGAGACGCTGTCCGGGATGCGGAGTGGTCGCCCGACTCCTGTGCGGGGGACGCGGATCTTGTCCATGACCGGTTCGAACTGAGTGCAGTCCGCCCGCTGCCCCGGCGTGATGAGCAGGGACAACGGGCGGCAACGGCCCTCCGCGGCTACGTGGATCTTGGTGGTCAGCCCGCCGCGGGAACGGCCGAGAGCCTCGCCCGGCGCACCGCCTCCTCCGGCCGGAGCCGCAGGCCGATGTTCGCGCGCAGGTGAATTGATCTTCGTGGCGCCTCTTTTGAGGAGCCGGCGGGGGCAGGCGGCGGCTTCTTGAGGGCACCGGCGGCATGCTGGTGGGCGCGCACGGATGTGGAGTGGACGTTGACGTTCCAGTCGAGGTCCCCCTCGACATCGGCAGCGGCTTGGGCGTGTTGAAGGAGCATCTCCCAGGTGCCGTCGGCCGACCACAGAAGATACCGCTTGTGGACGGTCTTCCATGAGCCGAAGCGTTCGGGCAGTTCACGCCACTGAACCCCGGTGCTGAGCCGATGAATGATGCCGTTGATCACTTGCCGGTGGTTTCGCCACCGGCCGCACCGGTTGTTGCTCACCGGCAGCAGCGGCTCCAGCACTGCCCACTCGCCGTCCGTCAGATCCCCTCTGCTGAGCATGCCCAGGACAACGAACTACCTGATCGAAGACACACCCCCTAGGCGCAGTCCACCACGGTCCACATTCGCGGCCCCCCTGGTGCGCGCAAGGGCAGGACGTAGGCCATGCCGTCTCCTGTCGCATCATGTTGTTGAGGACCACCGTCCAACACGCGGCCGCGGTCGGCCGCTGGCACGGCTCGAAGAAGCCCAAGTCCGCCCGCAGCACGGCGACCGCAGCGACCGCCTCAAGTAAACGGCATTGGGTTCCCACCGCCCCGGGTACCGGTGGCAGGGCTGCCGGGCGGTGTGTCGGACGGCAGTTGGCTTCATTCACGACTTGTGGCTCTGGCTCAACTTCTGTGGTGACGCCCCGACGCACGGTAGATCGGGGCAGCGGGCGCGGTGAACCGCCAGGTCAGAGCGTTGATCCGACGCGGCCAGGAACGCGCCCAGCACAGCTGCACAGAAGTGGAGCCAGAGCCCGAGAAGGGACAGCACATATTCACCATTTCGGGAGGCGGTCACGGGGACCGCAGCGTTCGCATGGTTCACGAGCTGCGGCAGTGCCGTTGACGATGCTCAGTGGCGGTACGCGGCTGTTGCGATCTCGATGAGTGATCGGATCAACGGGTTGGCGTCTCCTTCGTTACACACCGCTACCACTCGGCTCGGCGCCATGTCGATCAGTGGTACCACGGTGAACTCCGGGGGCAGGTCGTGTCCGAGCGGGGCCAGGCCGACCGTGCCGTTCCACAGCACCGCCTGCAGACACTCCTGGACGGCGCGCACCACTGGTCCCTCGCGCGGCCTGCCGCCGTTCCAGTACGACTGCCAGATGGGGTCGGTGCCCTGCGGAAACTGGAACCAGCGGCGGTCGCGGAGCTCGGCCAGCGGCAGCCCGTCACGGTGGGCCAGCGGATCGTCGGCGCGCAGGACCACGCCGACCGGATCGGTCCGCAGCGTACGCACCGTCAGGGCGGTCTCGTCGAACGGCGCCCGGGTGAGGGCGACGTCGACCAGTCCGGCGCGCAGTCCGCACGTCGGGTCAGTCAGATCGGTGTCGCGGATGCGGATGTCGATGCCGGGGTGGTTTCGGCGGTAGGCGGCGGCCAGCCTGGCCACTCCGGGGTCGGTGGCGTCGCCCAGGATGCCGACGGTGATGGTCGCGACGTCGGCTGCTGCACTCATGCGTGCCTGGACGCGGTCGGCGTGGTCGAGTAGGGCTCGCGCTTCGTCGAGCAGCACCGTGCCCAACGCAGTGAGCGTGACGCCGGTGGTCGAGCGGGCGAAGAGCAGAGCCCCGGCCTCGGCTTCCAACTGCTTGATCGCCCGGCTCAGCGCCGGCTGACTCATATGCAGTCGGGTGGCAGCCCGGCCGAAGTGGAGTTCCTCGGCGACCGCCACGAAGTAGCGCAAGGTCCGTAGCTCCACGCTGCAACGATACCCATGAGGTATCGGCGCTGCTGAATCGGTCTTGGACACCCGGGAGGTCCCGGCGGTGCACTTGTGAACATGACCGAAGAAACCAAGACCAGCGAGCCGCAGGCCGACCCCGCCGTATCGGTGGTGGGTCCCCGCGACGGCGAGACGATCGTTCTGGGCACCACACGCATGCGCGTTCTGGAGGACGGCAGCCACACCGGGCACCGCCTCGCGATCACCGAGTCCGTCCTCGCCCCGCACACGCAGGGTCCCCCGCAGCACCGCCATGGCCAACACGACGAGGGCTTCTACGTCCTCTCCGGCAATGTGCGGTTCACCGTCGGGGACGAGGACTATGAGGCCACCGCGGGGACGCTCGTCATGGTTCCGCCCGGTACCCCGCACACCTTCGCCAACCTGACTGACCAACCCGCCGTCATGCTCAGCACATTCACACCCGACCTGTACTTGCAGTACTTCCGAGACCTTCAGGAGGTGCTCGCCAGCGGCCGGCCGCTGACGCCACAGGCCACCATCGACGCGATGAGCCGCTACGCGACACAGCCCGCCACCGGCCTCGCCTGAAGCGGACGGGACGGCTCGGCCGCCCTCCTTCGATGTGTGGGGCGTGGCGCTCTGCCTTCGCCTCCGAACCCCTCGGAGGACGGATCGGCCTTCTCCAGGGGCTTCCCAAACACTCGACGCAATCGACATGCCCCCGCGAACCGGGGCTCCATGAACGGGAATCATGAACATCGCCTATTGGATCGTCGCGGCACTGCTCGCGCTCTTCTACTTCTACGCAGGCACGCTGAAGGTGATCCGCAGCCGCGATCATCTCCGACCGACGATGGCTTGGGTCGACCGCATGCCCTTGCCTGCCCTCAGGGCGCTGGGGGCGGTCGAAATACTCGGCGCGGCCGGTCTGATCCTGCCGCCGCTGACCGGCACCGCTCCCTGGCTGGCGCCGGCCGCAGCCGTCGGCTTCGTAATCCTGCAGGCCGGTGCGATCGCCGTTCACCTGACCGGCGAAGACCGCGGGATCACACTCAATGTCGGACTCACCGCCACAGCGGCCGTGACCGTCTGGCTGGCCACCAGGTTGTGATCGTGGCTCAGTCCTCGACCGGTGGAGGCGACTGCTGGGCCGGCCGCCTGACGGCCGCTATCACTTCTCACGAACCTCGAACACGCCGCCGTCCACGCGCTGCCCGGCGAGGCGTACCTGCGTTACGAAATTGACGAGGCTTCCGGAAACTTTTTTTGAATCATTGTGCCAATGACCTGCGGAAAAAAGGATTTGACGAAGCTTTACGCGTGTGGGAACATCAACGCAGGACGCCACCAGTGCGTCATAATTCCGTTGAGGCTCCCCTTCTCGTTGAGAAGCGGGGGCCTTTCGTGTTTCCGCACAGGCCCCTGGAGTCATCCTCTGGGGGCCTTTTCCGTTCCCGGAGGCTCCGCCTTGCTGTCTTCTCCCGTCTTCGGCACCGTGTTCGGCGTGCCGGTCTCGTTGGCGCTCTGCGCCGTTGCCGTACTGGTGGCCATCCTGTTGCTGGTCATGGTCGTGACCTGGGTTGCCCTGCGCCGGGTCGAGCAGGGCGATCTGCCCAGCGCCCTGCTAGGGCTGGCCCACATCATCTCCGCGCTGTGCGGGCTCCTGCCGTGGGGCCGGCCGACGCCGCCGCCCGCGCTGCCGCAGCAGCCGACCGTGGACACGCAGTCAGCGACTGGGCCGACCGTACTCTTGGTCCGAGAGGGCACGACGGACGGCACCATGGCCCAGCGGGTGGAGCCGTGAGCGCGCCGGGGCGGGGCGGGCTTGGGCCCCGCCGCCGGGTGGAGACAACGAACGAGCTGGCCGAGGCCCTGGACTACTTCTTCACCGAGGACGGGGCCATGGTCTTCCTCGCCACCGTCCTGTACGGCGCCTCTGCCCGAGAGATTGCCGAGAAACTGGACCTCCCGATGCGGCGGGTGCGGCAGGAGCTTGCTCGGACCAATTGGGCGCTAGGGGGCCTCAGGCAAGGGCGCCTGGAAGAGTACCGGCCCGGCGCAGACGACGGAGGGGTGCGACTGATCGACGAGAGGCTACGGTCCCGGATCCGGGCGTGGCAGCTGGACGAAATGTTCATCCCCGTCTGCGTCCAGTGCGGCAACCGTTATCCGTCGCCCAGCCCAGAGCGTGAACGTGCAGGGCCTGGGAGACGCCGCAAGTACTGCTCAAATGCCTGCCGCCAGAAGGCCTACCGGGAACGCCGTAGGTGAACTGCTGGAACCCCTCGCTGACGTGCGCCGCGGCAGGAAGCGCTCGTAGGGGCCCCATCACACAACAACCGCGGGCCTGCGAAGGCTCTCGACTCATACGAGTATTCCGCCGTTCGCGGGCCCGCAGGATCGGGCATCTTCGGGCCGCGGAAGATGCCGGGCTGAGGGTGAAGGAAGGCCTCGGTGACGTGGGTGAGGGACGGCTCAGGTCTGTCTGCGCTGGATCTGGTTAACGATGAGGAGGGGCCATGGGGTGGCAGACCGAGGGGTTCGGTTCGGCGCACGAGGGCAGGGCGGGAGGTGTCCTGGCAGATGGCAGTGAACCAAGCCCGTGTACATGGACGCTGGTAGTGGCTCCCACGTGCCATCGACGAGTGAGTGGTGGGTGTACGACGGGACGCTGGGCGCGCCGCGGGCGAGCGAGGTGTGGGGGTCGTGTTCCTGCGGCTGGCGGGGCAGTTCCCGCTATGAGATCGACTGGGATGAGGTGGTGGCGGAAGGCCGTCCCGTCGAGCTCGGTCTCTGTGGCCCGCGCGAGGACTGGGAGGAGCACATCACCGAGGTCGATCAACGGGCGGTGCCGCTGCCCGGGGGTCTCACCGACCTGTTGGAGCAGTTGGATCGGCAGCTGTACACCCTGGCCGACCAGGCGCCGCTTGCCGCGTTGAGGGCCGTGGGTGTGCTGGAACGCGCTGCGAGGCGTATCGGCCTTGAGGCGGCATACAACGTGGGGGCCGACGAGATCTCGCCGGACGCGGTCGAGGAGGCGCTGGGGCTGCCGGAGCAGACCGTACGCTCACGTCTCACCCGGTTCCGCCTCGGGCGCTGACGCTGGAAGCGCCGCCTCAACAAATGGGACAGCGCCCCGTACCGGCGGCGCTTCGCCGCCGGCGCGCCGCGGCCTGGCCACTCGGTACGACAAGACCGCCACCATCTACGCCGCCAGACACCCGGCTCCGAAATCGAGGACGGATGATGTCGAGTCCCTCCAGCTGCCTCCCGCGCTAAGAAGGCCACCCGGCTGCGAGTGCAGACCGCCGCCGACATGCCCGGACGCCCGCAGGCCTTGGTGAGGACGCGCTCCACTTTGACGTTGAAGGCGGTCTCCGGGCTCATCTGGTCCAAGGAACGCGCGCAAGGACGAGTTCGCGGACGTCTGCAGCTCCAGACTCCCGGAGTCGGAGCGCGACGTGATGGAGCTGTGATCCGCTGGCGAAAACGTCGTCGACAAGCAGCATCGTGACCCTCTTCGTGTCGCGTGTGTCCCGGCTTGATGTCGCGTGTGTCCCGGTCCAGCTCAGGGCAGGGCCATGCGCGGCCGCAGCCGCGCGTTTTTCGGCTCTTGATCGAGGATCGTCCTCGCGGGGAGACTGCCTCACATGGGATCAGCGGGTGTGGATACGAGGGTTCGGATGGGCAGGCCGCGATGAGCGTCAACCTGCCGTTTTTCCGCTATCACCCGGATCCCGTCGCAAGTGGGTCCATCCGCGAGGCCGCCGAGACATGCGCCTGCTGCGAGCGCGACAGGGGCTGGATCTACACCTCCACCTTCTCTACGGCTCGCGAGGTCAACGGACGTTTCTGCCCATGGTGTATCGCAGATGGAAGCGCGGCCGAACAGTTCACGGGCGAGTTTGCCGACTCTATTGGGCTCGACGGTGTCAGCGACGACGTCCTGCATGAGGTCACCCGCCGCACCCTGCCTTCCACGCCTGGCAGGATCCCCACTGGCTCGTCCACTGCCAGACCGAGGCCGCCTTTGTGGGCGAGGCCGGGTACGCCGAGCTGGCCGCGTGTCCTGATGCTCTCGCCCAACTTCGGGCCGACATGCGCCTCGCCGGCTGGCGGGACGAAGCCCAGCTTGAGCAGTTCCTGGGCCAGTTGGGCGAGTCGGCGACCGCCATGCTCTTCCGCTGCACCGTCTGCAGGACCCATCTCGCCTACGTCGATGCACGTAGGAGCCGCCACTCCATCAGTCTGCGGTAGCAGATGAGGGTGCAGGCGATGGTGTCAAAATCCCGAGGCACCGGACTTCAGGGCGCTACGGCATCTTCTGTCCGCCCATGCTTGGGGATCCTGTGCTTGGGGATCCTGCAGTCATCCTGGCTCAGGCAACCGCAAAAGAACGCCGCCAGTCAGTTCATCTGTGTGGGCTGCAGCGGCGCTTTCCCGAGCAGCCGGCGGGACGACAGCTCAATCACTGGGGCGGACGCAGACAGCAGACTCCCAGAACGCCGACATGGGGCCGGGAGGTGGCGGGGGCGGTGCTGCAACACCACGTCTTGGAGAGCAGGTAGGGGCTCTACCTGCCGCGAAGTAGCGCCTCCGCCTCAGCCCGCCGTCAGGCACGGTGAAGGACCAGCGGTCGTCCCCGGCGAGGAGCGCGCTCAAGCGGTCGCGCTGCTCGCGCAGTTCGGTTCGGCGGCAGCCCAGCACCGCCGCTGTGCCGGTGGGAAGTTCGACGGCAGTCAGCTGCTGCATCGGTGCGGCGGTCAGTCGAGCACACAGCGGGGTGCGGCGCAGCGCGTCGACCAGGGACAGGGGCACGCGGATCCAGCCGACCCGCAGGCCGCCCCACAGGGTCTTGCTGAGCGAGCCGATCAGCACCGACAGCGGTCGTGTTCCCGGGGTAACCCGCGCCGAAGGGCGTCACGTGCCTGCGGACCGGGCTCGCTGGTCCTCGGAGAGGGGCGGTGCGCAGGCAGTGGTGGCCGAGCGGAATGCGCTTCGGTAGGCGGACGGGGTGGTGTCCAGGGCAGTGCGCATATGCTTCCGCAGGTTGGTGCCGCTGCCCAGGCCGGCCCTGGCGGCGATGTCGTCAACAGGCAGTTCGGTCGACTCCAGTAGATGGCGTACGTGTGCCAAGCGGGCCGAGGCGAGCCATTCGGCCGGGGAGAGTCCAGTCTCCTGCCGGAAGCGCCTGGTGAAGGTCCGTACGCTCATGTGGCAGTGGGCCGCGAGGTCCTTGAGGGATAGCCGTCGATCCAGGTGTTCCGTCATCAGCGTCCGCGCCCCGGCCGTCGAGGTACCCGCGTCCTCCCGGACCGGGTGCTCGATGTACTGTGCCTGCCCTCCGTCCCTCATGGGCGCGACGACGTTGTACCGCGCCACCCGATTCGCCACGGAGCTGCCGTGGTCCTCCCGGACCAGGTGCAGGCACAGGTCGATGGCGGCCGCGCCGCCGGCTGACGTCAGGATCCCGCGATCGGCGATGTAGAGCGGGTCGGTGTCGAGGTCGACTGCGGGAAAGAGCCGCCTGAACTGCTGCGCGTAGCGCCAGTGGGTCGCGGCCCGGCGGCCTTCCAGCAAGCCGGCGGCCGCGAGTACGAACGAACCGGTGCACAGGGACACCACCCGGGCGCTGCGCCGGGCCGCACGGCGCAGCGGTTCGGCGACGGAGGCGTCCACCGCGCCGGCTTCCAGTACCTCCGGGCAGCGGGTGCCGGCGACGATCACCGTGTCGGCGTGGTCCAGCAGGGACAGGTCGCCCTGCGGCGTGACGCCATACCCGTTCACCGTCGGTACCGGGGAGCCGTCCGGGGTGAGGGTGCGTACCTCGTAGGCCGCGGTGCCGGCGCGGGTTTCGACCGCGGCAAGCATCTGGGCCGGGATGCTCAGGTCGAACGCCACCACCGGTGCGAGAGCGAGGACGGCCACATGGTGCGGTGTCGCAACGGTCATGGCCCAATAGTTGCACATAGTGACTCTCGGGCCACTTCTGTGCCGCTCGTGATCGGCAGAGACTGAGATCAGTTCCGCACGACAGACCGGGCAGCACCCGGTCGAACACCCGGAAGGTGCCCATCCAGCCATGACTGCCCCCGCTGTCGATCCCGAGATCCAGACCCTGCTCGACACCGCCGACACTGGCGTCTTCCCCGTCCACGGTCTGGACGCCGTCCTCGCCGACCCCCAGCGCTACGCACTCCTGCGCGCACGCCCCGACACCCCCGTCGATGACCAGGTCAAGGTGCGTGACCTGTACATCCCCGGCCCCGCAGGACAACTGCGACTGCGCGTCTACCGCCCCGACACCACCGAAGACCTGCCGATGATCCTCTACATGCACGGCGGCGCCTACACCTACGGATCCCCCGAGGCCGAAGAGGGACGCTCCCTGCGCTACGCCCGCGACGCCCACGCCGTCGTCGTCTCCGTCGACTACCGCCTCGCCCCCGAACACCCCTACCCGGCCGCAGCCGACGACGCCTACGCCGCCCTGACCTGGATCGCCGACAACCCGGCCGAACTCGGCGGAGACCGAACACGCATCGCGGTGGTCGGCGGCAGCGCCGGCGGGAACATCGCCGCCTCCACCGTGCTCCGCGCCCGCGACCAGGCGGGCCCGCACCTGCTCTTCCAGTCCCTGACCTACCCCAGCGTGGACGGCAGTCTCACCAGCGCCTCGGCACGGGAGTTCACCGATACCCCGGTCCTCAACCGGGGCGCAATGGAACTGGCCGTGCAGTACTACGCGAAGGACGGCCACGCCGACCCGTACGCCTTCCCGATCCGCGCCACCGATCTCAGCGGCCTACCGCCCACCTACATCGCCGTGGCCGAGATCGACCCGCTGCGCGACGAGGGCCGCGACTACGCCGCACGCCTGTCTGCCGCCGGCGTCACCACCGAACTCGTCCAAGTCCCCGGCGCCGTCCACGGTTTCGACCTCCTCTTCCCCCAGGCCCGCATCAGCGAACACAACCTCACCGACCAGGTACGCACCCTGCGCGAGGCCCTCCACCCCTGAGAGGGCGTTCCTGCCGGCTCGGCCGGGAGGCAAGCAGCGCAACGCCATCGAGCGGTGCATCAACCGCTTGAAGCAGTGCCGCGCCATCGCCACCCGCTACGAGAAGACCTCGACCCTCTACCTGGGCGGACTCCACGTCGCAGGCATCCTCCTCTGGTCCGCACGTTGATCCCAACGCCCCTAGTGCCGGCTGAGCGGAGGGTGACAGTGCGGGGGTAATGGGGGTAATGGGGGTAAGAAAACCGCCCATTGGTATTTCTTTCTCTACGTGCCTATGGAGAAGTAGGGGCGACGGGCGGCTTTCTACCCCGGTGGCCTTGGGGCCCCGGAGCGCGGAGTGGGTGGGCTCGGCGGTCTGTCACGCTCACCAGTTAATGGATATGTAGGCGGGCCGACGGCTTCACTCTCCAGCGTCTTACGTGGAGGTGAGTGCGGGTCGCGACCTCGGCGTTGACGCATCCGGGAGTGATTTGGGGCAGTCCACTCGGGCGCCAACTCTGCGATGAGCGCGCCGAGTCGACGCCGCAAGATGCCGGCGCAGATACGATGCGAGAGAGCCGTACGGGCCAGGGTTGCATCACAACAAGACCAACCCGAACGGCTCTCTTCACGTCACGGTCCAGCCGCCCCCACTCTCTCGCTTCACACCGTGAGGGCTGCTGAACCCTACCCGTCTCCCGGAGGACTCTGCCGTGCCCCGCTTCGAGCCATACGCGGAGACGCTGCTCGGCTTCCTGCTGTCGCGGTTCGACGAGGCCGGGTTCGCCTCCCTCGTCGACCACGAGCCGAAGCGCGTGCCGGCCTGGTATTTCGAGTCTGGCGGCGGGCGGGTGGAGCCGAGGATGGTGATGTTCACGGGCTGCGTCACGTGCTCGCGGATCGACCCGGGCTCGGAGTTCGCCAGTTACTTCCACATCAATGTGGAGCGGTGGCCCTGCCTGCATGTCCGGCGCCTAGCGCTGGTGTTCCGCGACGACCCGGACTATTGCCGGGAGCGGCGGCCGAAAGGGGCCGTCCACGTGTCCGGGAGGCCGTTCTGCCAGGAGGACAGCGACACGTGGCCGCCCGTGTGGCCTCCCGGCATGTGAGGGGGCCCGCTTCTCGCGCGCGGCCGGGGAGCCACCTCGCCACTGACCCGTACGTGGCCCATGGCGTTGCCGCGCACTTCGCCGCCGCCGCATCCGCTCCGTCATCCCACAGCCCACCGACCAGATCAGGCACCGCCTACAACGTGTCCAACTCGGCGGTAGGCCACGGCACTTCGACGCCGAGACCTTACAAGAGGCGCAACACCGTCGAACGCCGCATCAACCGCCTCAAGCAGTGGCGCCGCCTGGCCATGCGCACAGACAAACGTGCCATCGTCCACCAGGCCGCACTCCACCTCGTCGCCATCCTCATTCGGACCCGACGCCGACCAAAGAGATAGAATCTAGGTCCACGTTCGAGCCTGCTCGTGGAGCGCCTTGAGCTCGGCTACCGGGCCTCGGAGTACCTGCTCCATGAGAGACAGGGCTGCCCCGAGGAGGTCGGGAGTGCCGACCGCGGCCGCCATCGCCCGCACGGCGGCTTGGCGAGCACCGGCTCCTGAAAAGGTAGATGCCAGGTTCGTGCCCAGGGTGGCGCCGCAGGCGGGTAGAGAACCTGCTTACCCGGATGGCAGCGGCACAGTCGGTGCCCTCGACTTCCTGCGGGCGTTCCTGGGCCAGGGGCCCAAGACCCGGGCGGAGTGCAACTATTGGTCGAAGAAGATTCACATCTCGATTCGCAGCGTCGAACGCGCGAAGAAAACCCTCAAGCTCAAGTCGTCGAAGACGCACGGCGGGGAAGCCAACTGGGAACTCGGCTGAACCGCCCTCAACCCGCGTACAGGCAGAGGGCGGCACCAGATCCCAGGTTCAGTGATCGCTGCCCATGAAATTGTGGACTGCTTCCGGGCCCGCGTCACCACACCCGTTGCCGGGCGCGCTGATGGGCAACCTCAAGCCATTGCCCCCAACAGTTCCGGAGTCCCTGTCAACGTGCCCCGCGGCGCCGACTCCAGAGGAGTCAATGCAGGTGTTATTGAAGATCGCATTTCCGAAGCCGATGATGGTGGTTGCGTGGGCCGGTGCCGTGCTACCACATACGGCGGCCACCAGAACGGCAGCGGGTACAAGGCTGCGTGATGTCATCATGTCCGGTCCAACGAGAAGTGATCGACAAGGTTGCGGCGGTTCACCTCGATTGACCCTGCGAGGGATTTGCACCGGCTGTCGGTATGTCTCGTCCCGCGAGAAGGGTGGGCCAGGGGGCGTCGGTTTTGACGGCCGCAGTAGGCACCGGACGTTGCGGCGAGCATCGATCGCGAAGATCGTTCGCGGCGTCGTCGGCGCCGATCGTCCGAGTTACCCCGCTACCGGCTTTCACTGGCTCTGGCCTGTTGGGGCTTGCCGCCCAGGGGGCGGAGGGGCCGCTTGAGCGCCGCAGGCTGCTGAGTGCGGCTGCGGCCTGGGTGGCGGTTTCTTCGTCGGAGGCGGTGATGTCGACGAGGGCATGGCCGGCCTCGCTGAGGTGCTCGTCATGGATCTTTATGTTGCCCCAGACGCCGCCGAGGCCGGGGGAGTTCGGCCCGGGGGAACACGACACTCAGAGGGCGGGCAGTGTCTGTCGCGGTTGACGGACCCGGCAGGGCGGGTAGATGCGGGGAGCTGACGTCACCTCAATGACCAGGAGCCCATTGTGAACTGAATGCGCCGCTTGGCGCCCATGGCCAACCAGCACAGGCACAAGCAGCGCGTGATCCGCGGCATCCCTGACGACCTGGTCGAGCGATTCGACGCTGCCGCCCGTGCGGCCGGCAGCGACCGTTCATCCCTGACCCGCGTCCTGTGGGAACAGTGGCTCGGCACGCCGGACGTCGAGGTGCCCCCGCGGCCGGCCGACCACGCCCCGCCGACTGAGGGCTGACGCCCGCCCTGGCCGGGTTCGCGTACGCGCCGCAGCTCGCTGACCTGCCGGACCAGAAGATGTGGCGCATCGACCGCACGGCCGACTACGGGGCCCTCCAGGACGCGGCCCGCGGCCGGGTCGACCTGGCCCGGATCGAGCGGCACTGGGAGGACATCCTGCGGCTCATCGGCTCCATCCACACTGGAGCCGTCCGCGCCTACGACGTCACCCGGATGCTGTCGCGCGACGGACGGCCCACCCCACTGGGGGACGCGATCGCGCACTACGGGCGGATCGCGAAGACCCTGCACATCCTGCGCCTGGCCGACGAACCCGGCTACCGAAGGCAGATCAAGGTGCAGGCCAACCTCCAGGAAGGGCGCCACGCACTCGCGCGGAAGATCTTCCACGGGCGGGCCGGGCAGCTCTACCAGGGCTACCAGGACGGCATGGAGGACCAGATCGGCGCCCTCGCCTGGTCCTCAACGCCCTCGTGCTGTTCAACACCCGCTAAATGGACGCCGCGGTGAACCAGCTCCGCGCGGACGGTTTCGACGTCCGCGACGAGGACGTCGCCGCCTCTCCCTGTTCGTCCGCCACCACATCAACGTGCTGGGCCGGTACTCCTTCCAGCTCCCCGACCTGCCCGGCGGGCTGCGGCTCCTGCGCGACAAGGACGCCGCGGCCGACGAGTGAGGGCTTGCCCCGGGCGCCTTCAGCCGGAGACGTCGTAGATGCTCCACTGGCCGGGTGTCTGGGGCCTGAAGCGCAACTTGTTGTTCTGGACGATCAGCGAGCTTCCGTTCAGGTCCCGCTTCTGCCGGATCTCGTAGTGGTCGCCCTTGTCGACGAAGGTGACCGGGTCGTACTTGCCGGAGTAGGCGGCCACCCACCCGTCCTTGGAGTCGATGTAGTAGTCCTTGTAGTCGCCCCTGGTGACCTGGAGGTAGCCTCCCCAGTTCCCACCCTCCTGCCAGCTGTCGACGACCTTCACGTAGAGCCGAGACGCCCCGCTGGCCGAGTGGCCCACCACTGCATAGCCGTCTTTGAGGCGCACCATGCCCATCTCGACGGCTTTGGGGTCCGAGCCGTTGTAGAGCGAGAACTCCCTTGTGCGCAAACGTCCCACGACGGTTCCTCTCATCTGGACGATCATGACCGTCCCCGGCCTGCCCATGAGGACGACGGAACAAGCCTTCCGCTTCCGCGCTCACTCCTTCGATGGAGCGCGTTCAGGCCACGCACGGCAGAGAACCGCTGACGGCTCTCTTTCACGCAGGTATCAACGGCGCGCGTCGCCGGGCGCGAGGAGGATGGTCAGCTCCGAGATCGCCTCGTGGGAGGGCTTGAAGTAGCGGCGGACGTTCTCCGGTTTCTTGTGCCGCGAATTCGCCATCAGCATCAGCAGAGAGGCACCCTGCACACCGATTTCGGGTCAGACCGGAATGCCGGTACTCGTGCAGATCCCACCCCGTCCCGGGTCCGCGTACGGCGATGTGCTCGTCCAGCAGCGCGCGTGCCTGATTGTAGGAGAGGCGGGCCAGGCCGGTGTCCGGGCACACGTCGCGCGGACTGACGACCTTCCCCGGCCCCGGGCGGCGGTGCGTGACGAAGACCGGGCCCCGGGTGCGGCCCTTGAGCAGGCGCGGCAGGAGCCGGGCGGTGCCCGCGTCCCAGTAGACGGTCTCCAGCACGAAGTCCTCCCGGGCCTGCCCGCGCCGGCGGGTCTTGCTCCGGGCGCCCTTGGTCTTGACCGGGCAGCGGCGGGCGGCGAGGTCCGTGCCGGCCTTCGCGGTCGGGTCCGGGGTGGTGTTCGTGGCCGGTTGTTCCGGTACGCGGTGCAAATCTGCGGGTGATTGTCACTGGTCTGCATGGGCGTCATTGGGGCGGTTGTCGGTGCCTGGCCTGGTGTTGTGGCGAGGGAGTGTCATCTCAGTGCAGATATGTCGGTGACATTCTGATGCGTTTCCCCTGGTCGGTTTGGTGCAGATCCCTGAGCGGTGGGGCACTGTAGCGGCAGTGATGGGTGGGGGAGTCCGCTTCATCTGAATTCGCTGGTCTGGCTTGGGAGTTGGTGGATCGTGTCCTGAGGTGGGGACACGGGCCGTCACTGTCAGGGGTGGTGGGTATGGCCGGGACAGAGCACTTCGTAGATGACGGCGCTGGGGCGTGAGCAGGCGGTCTGCAGGCTGCTGGCTCTGCAGGAACGTGGGGAGTTGACCACTGCGCATGTGCGGCTGGTCGTGTCGTTGCGGACGGTGTGGCGTTGGTGGACTGGAATGCAGATTTGAATTTTCGACCGTAATTCACGACTCTCTGAAGCTAGAGTATGTGAATGGAAAACACAGTCTCTACCCCAAGCACCCGCTTGATGCATCTGAGAGGGCGGGACGTCACCTCAAGGCGCAAGGTCAAGCTTCACTGTCCCTGCGAGATGCAGCTCGACCGCATCAGAGGAAAGATGACACTGAATCAAGATCTCACGCCCAGTCAAGTAGGCCTCACGTGAGCGGCGTTCGAGAGGCTGACTGATCGAGGTCCGGAGCCTTCATCGGTACAGCGACGGCCCGCAAACGGCCGGCATTCCAGCGAGAAACCGACGCGCCCCTCCATAGCCCGCATGTCTGTCAGCTCAATCCCCGCAAAGAGAAGGCCCGCTGAGCACAGGTCACAGACATACGCAGGAATTGAATTCCGGAGGAATTCAATTAGCAATTCCGGAGGAATTGAAGTAATCCGCGGAGCGGATTACAAACCCCGGAGGGGTTTGTCGTCTTTACGGTGCGGAGCACCGTGCGTCGTTCCTCCGGAGGAGGACGCGCG